>CAZPKC010000005.1:0-40043 GCA_964587125.1 uncultured Rhodospirillaceae bacterium
CCCAGCCTCCTGCTAACCAACTGAATCTATTCAGCAGTTAACCGGACAGTAGTGTCTCGGTAGGGAACCTTTCGGCAAAAAAATAGCAAAAAACACCTCTGGCTCATTAAGGAGCCAAGGGAGTTAATTTCAGGATGCTTTAGCGTATGCCTGAATCGGCGATACTTCAAGACTGCCCGTTTGCAACGCGGAAATGGCCTCAATGGCCGCTCTGGCACCCGGCATAGTCGTATAATTGGGGATTCCACGCATAAGGGCCGTGCGCCGTATGTTCAGGCTATCGGAAAGCATCTGCGCGCCCGTGGCCGTCGTATTAATCATCATCTGAACTTCGCCGTTGATAAGGGCGTCGAGAACGTGCGGCTGGCCTTCATAGACTTTATTGACGCGGCGTACCGGAACGCCCGCAGCCTGCAATGCCGCCGCCGTTCCCGCCGTCGCGACCAGATCGAAACCCAAATTGATGAGCTGCCACGCCAAAAGGATGGCCGCCGCCTTATCGCGGTCTTTAACCGAGATAAAGCATGTGCCTTTAAGCGGCAAACGTATCCCCGCGCCGATTTGCGCCTTGGCGTAGGCGCGGGCAAAGTTGTGGTCGATTCCCATGACTTCGCCGGTCGATTTCATTTCCGGCCCCAGAACCACATCGACCCCCGGGAAACGGGCAAAAGGAAATACCGGCGTTTTGACGGACATATGCGGCAAAACGTTTTGGATGATTTTGATGTCCTTAAGCTTCTCGCCCGCCATCACGCGCGCGGCGATTTTGGCGATGGGCGTTCCTATGGCTTTGGCGACAAAAGGAACCGTGCGGCTGGCGCGGGGATTAACCTCGAGAATATAGATTTCGCCGTCTTTGACCGCGAATTGAACGTTCATCAGGCCGACGACTCCGATTTCCCGCGCAAGAAGTTCCGCCTGGCACGAAAGTTCATGCACGATATCCGGCGGCAGGGAATGCGGGGGCAAAGCGCAAGAACTGTCGCCGGAATGGACGCCCGCTTCCTCGATATGCTCCATAATGCCCGCGACGAAAACATCCGTCGGGTCCGCGACGACATCGACGTCGATTTCGATGGCGTCCTGCAAATAATTATCGATGAGGATGGGATTGCCGTTGGATATATAGATCGCCTTCTGCATATACCGGCGCAAGGCTTCGACATCGTGCGTGATTTCCATCGCCCTGCCGCCAAGCACATAAGAAGGCCGCACAACGACGGGATATCCGATTTTCTCCGCCACGCGTTCCGCTTCTTTAACCGTACGGGCAAGGCCATTCATGGGTTGTTTGAGTTTAAGCTTTTTCAAAAGAATCTGAAAGCGTTCGCGGTCTTCTGCAAGATCGATGGCGTCCGGCGATGTGCCCAAAATAGGGATTTTGGCTTCTTGCAGCGCATGCGCGAGCTTGAGCGGCGTTTGTCCTCCGAACTGGACAATAGCGCCGAGCACCTGTCCCTTCGATTGTTCCTTATGGATGATTTCGATCACGTCTTCGGCGGTCAAGGGCTCAAAATAAAGGCGGTCGGACGTATCGTAGTCCGTCGAAACGGTTTCCGGATTGCAGTTGATCATGATCGTCTCAAATCCCGCTTCGCGCAGGGCCATGACCGCATGAACGCAGCAATAATCGAATTCGATGCCCTGCCCTATGCGGTTCGGACCGCCGCCCAAAATGACGACCTTCTTTCTGTCGGAAGGATCGGCTTCGCATTGCGCGGCGGTAAGCCCGTTGCCTTCGTATGTCGAATAAAGATAGGGCGTATGCGAGGCAAATTCCGCCGCGCACGTATCGATGCGCTTAAAAATCGGCACGACGCCCAAAGCGCGGCGCGCCGCAGCGACCGTTGCTTCTTTGCTTTCCGTTATCTGCGCGAGGCGCGCATCGCTGAAACCCATTTTCTTGAGATTCTGCCAGCCTTCGGCGTCTTTAGGCAAGCCCTTGGCGCGAACTTCTTTCTCAACAGCGAGGATTCCCGCGATGCGGTCGATGAACCAAATATCGAATTTGCTGATCGCCGCCACCTGATCGATCGTCATGCCGCGCCGCAGGGCTTCGGCGATGACAAGGATACGGTCGTGCGTCGGGCGCGCCAAAGCCGCGTGAATGTCTTTGACATCGGCGTGGTAAAATTGGCGCATTTCATTAAGGCCTGTCAATCCGATCTCGAGCCCGCGCAGCGCTTTTTGCAGCGACTCTTCCCAACTGCGGCCTATCGCCATCACCTCGCCGACCGATTTCATAGCCGTGCTCAGCAAAGCCTCCGCGCCCGGGAATTTTTCAAACGCGAATCTCGGAATTTTTGTGACGATATAGTCGATGGTCGGCTCGAACGAAGCGGGCGTGTCTCCCGTGATGTCGTTTTTCAACTCGTCGAGCGTATAACCGACCGCAAGTTTTGCCGCGATTTTAGCGATGGGAAATCCCGTCGCTTTGCTCGCCAACGCCGACGACCGGCTGACGCGCGGATTCATTTCGATCACGACCATGCGCCCATCTTCGGGATTGATCGCAAATTGCACGTTCGATCCGCCCGTATCGACGCCGATTTCGCGCAAGACGGCGATCGACGCATCGCGCATGATTTGATATTCCTTATCCGTCAGCGTCAGCGCGGGGGCGACTGTAATGCTGTCGCCCGTATGAATGCCCATCGGATCGACGTTTTCGATCGAACAGACGATGATGCAGTTGTCGTTTCTGTCGCGGACGACTTCCATTTCATATTCTTTCCAGCCGAGGACGGATTCTTCGACCAGAACTTCGTGAACGGGGCTTACGGCAAGGCCTCCAGCGACGATATCCGCATATTCCTCGCGGTTATAGGCGATGCCGCCTCCCGTGCCGCCGAGCGTGAAGCTGGGCCGGATGATCGCGGGCAGGCCGACTTCGGCCAATGCCGCGTCCGCTTGTTTCGCGTTTTTCACAAGGCAGCTTTTGGGACACGACAAGCCGATGCGTTGCATAGCGTCGCGGAAGAGGAGGCGGTCTTCGGCTTTTTCGATCGCCGCGCGGCTTGCGCCGATTAACCCGATACCGAGGCGCGACAGCGTTCCGTCCCTGGCCAATTCCATCGCCGTGTTCAAAGCCGTCTGCCCTCCCATCGTCGGCAAAAGAGCGTCGGGTTTTTCGCGTTCCAATATCTTAGCGAGAAATTCCGGGGTTATCGGCTCAAGGTAGGTCGCGTCGGCCATTTCAGGATCGGTCATGATCGTCGCGGGATTGGAATTGACCAGAACGACGCGGAAGCCTTCCTCGCGAAGCGCTTTGCAGGCCTGTACCCCCGAATAATCGAACTCGCAAGCCTGTCCGATGATGATGGGGCCGGCGCCGATGATGCAGATGGATTTAATGTCGGTGCGTTTGGGCATTACGCCACTCTCCGCGAGGTTTTATGGGCTTCGATCATTTCAACGAATCTTTTAAACAATGCATGGCTATCGTGCGGCCCTGGAGAGGCTTCAGGATGATACTGCACCGAAAAGGCGGGTTTATCTTTTAAGCGGATGCCTTCATTCGTGCCGTCGAACAGGCTGACGTGCGTGACTTCCGCAGAGGGCGGCAATGTTGCGGGCAAAACGTGAAAACCGTGATTCTGGCTGGTGATATCGACCTTGCCCGTTATCAAATCTTTGACAGGATGATTGGCTCCGCGGTGGCCGCGCGGCATTTTGGCCGTTTTTGCGCCTAAAGCCAATCCCAGCATTTGATGTCCCAGACATATTCCGAATAAGGGAATGCCGCGATCCAAAACAGCTTTGATAACCGGAACGGCGTAAACGCCCGTCGCTGCAGGATCGCCCGGCCCGTTCGACAAAAATACGCCGTCGGGATCAAGGGCAAAAATTTCTTCCGCAGATGTCGTGGCCGGAACGACCGTCACGCGGCAACCGGCATTGACGAGACAACGAAGAATATTGCGCTTGGCTCCGTAATCGATCGCGACGACATGATGCTTGATTCCATTGGCTTTGGCGTAGGCCGCGTGCTTTTGCGGATACCACTTCCACGCGCCCTCCTTCCACTCATAGACGTTGGGACAGGTGACATCCAAGGCCAGGTCCATGCCTTCCAATCCCGGCCATTCACGGGCCTTTGCTTTCAGTGCTTCGAGATCGAAAGCTCCCTTACGGTCATGCGCGATGACGGCATTCGGCACGCCAAGATCGCGGATTCGGATCGTCAAGGCGCGGGTATCGAGACCCGAAATACCGATGAGATTAGTGCGCTCTAACCAATCTTCCAAATGCCCCGCCGCGCGCCAGCTTGAGGGCGTCGTGATCTGTTCACGCAAAACAATGCCGCGGACGGACGGCTTTTGCGTTTCGATATCCTGCATATTGATGCCGGTATTGCCGATATGCGGGAATGTGAATGTAATGATCTGCCCCGCATAGCTGGGATCGGTGCATATTTCCTGATAGCCGGTCATCGACGTATTGAAGCACAGCTCGCCGATAGCGGAACCATCGGATCCCATCCCCCTGCCCCAAAAGACCGATCCGTCGGAAAGAACGAGAACGCCCGTGGCGCTTACGGGTTTTTTGCTTGCGCACAAAGAAGCGCACCCCTGGGAAGAAGGATTCGTCATAGTCCTCGTGTTTTTAGGAAACCGTTGCCCAAACGGATGGACACTATGCCGATTCTGATCCCGAATCGCAATCGAAAAGAGGAAAATAATAAGGGTTAATAAGGCTAAGATTCCGGAGAAGATAATCTTCCGAACCCCTTTAAAACACCCGCATCTTCTGTTTCCCTTTTATGGCAGGGAATGATAGTTTTAAAATTCCACGGTTATTTTCGGAAGTTTATGCCCCAGAAGAAATACGATATCCTTTTGCGTGAAATCCTTTTTCAAGGCTATTTCCGCGTCGACCGGTTTCATGTTCAGCACGAGCGCTTCGACGGTACGCTTAGCCCCGTTTACACGCGCGAGGTTTTTCAAAGAAGCGCTAACGTTTCCGGTGTTTTGCTGTTCGATCCTCAACATGATAAGGTCGTTTTGACGGAACAATTCCGCGTGGCTCCCGCCGCCGCAGGGATGAATCCGTGGCTGATTGAAATCGTTTCGGGCATGGTCGATTCCAATGAGACTCCCGAACAAGCGGCGAGACGCGAGGCGCTTGAGGAAGCAGGCTGCGAAGTTCGCGATCTTTTGCCTATCGCCGGTTACTTCTCGAGCCCCGGAGGCACGTCGGAATTTATCCATTTATTTGCAGGACGCATCAACGCGCCCGAAGAAGGCGGCATTTTCGGCTTAAGAAGCGAAAACGAAGATATTCGCGTCCACGTGCTTGATGCGGCGCACGCGATAAGCCTTCTTTATGCCAACGAGATTTGCGACGCACAAACCATGCTCGCTCTGCAATGGTTTGCAACGCACCATACGGATCTGCGCAGCCGTTGGCTCGTTAGCGAAGTAGGAACGCCGATCATATAGAGTTTTTCTTTGTGACCCCTTGCGTAGGCGGAAAACGAGGGCGCAAAAAGAAACCCTCTCCCGCGACGCGGGAGAGGGTTATGAGAGACAGAGCGATCAATCCATCAACTGACCGCCGTTCACGTTCATGGTTTCGCCGGTTATAAACCCTGCGTCATCAGATACGAAGAACATCACGGCCCGCGCGATCTCACTTGGTTGGCCAAGGCGACCCACGGGGATTTTTGCGACGATTGTCTTCAATATTTCTGCCGGAACGGCTTTGACCATGTCCGTTTCGGTATATCCAGGAGCAACGCAGTTGACCGTTATACCTTTAAACGCGCTCTCCTGAGCTAGCGCCTTAGTGAAGCCAAGAATGCCCGCCTTGGCTGACGCATAGTTGGTTTGGCCCATCTGTCCCGCTTTACCGTTGATGGAACTGATGTTGACGATGCGGCCAAATCCTTTTTCCCTCATTTGAGAGATGACGGCTCGAGACATATAGAACATCGAGGAAAGATCAACGTCTATGACCGCTTTCCAGCTCTCAATCGGCATTTTATGCATCATGGAGTCCTTAGTTATGCCGGCGTTATTAACAAGAATATCGATGGTCGCGCCGCCAAAACTCTTCATGACATCTTCAACGCCCTTGATGCATTGGTCGGGATCGGACACATCCCATTTGTAAATTCCTATGCCCGTTTCTTTCTCAAATTTCTGCGCGGCCTCGTCATAAACAACATAGTTTGCCGCGACATTATATCCAGATGCCTTAAGAGCCTTACATATAGCCGCACCGATTCCTCTGGTGCCGCCCGTGACTAAAGCTAACTTCGCCATTTCATCCTCCTAGAAAAAATTGAACAACATTGACCCTATTTTTGGAACACATACGTTCCGGGCGCATCGCAAACCGGCTGATACGACCCATCCGCCGTACCCATAATAGATGGCGGTTGAACACGACCGGGGGATGAATATCCCGCGACCCAGTTCTCCCACGCGCTCCACCATGACTTGCTCTGATTTAACTCAGAAGAAGCAAGCCAATGTGCCGGATTAAGATAGGCGTCCCCAGGTTTTCTCTCATGAATCCTGTAATAACGTCCTCTGTGCCCCGGCTCACTGACGATACCAGCGTTGTGGCCGCTATTAGTCAGTACAAAGGTTACAGAACCATTAACCATAAGATGAATTTTGTATGCGGACGGCCACGGAACGACATGATCTTTTTCGGTACCGACGGCAAATACAGGAACTTTTATGTTTCCTGGAGCCACTGGTTTGCCTTCTATCGTCAGGCGTCCTTCGGCAAAATCGTTGTGCAAGAACAACTTTTCCAGATACTCACTATGCATTTTGTAGGGCATGCGCGTGGCATCTGCGTTCCAGACCATAAGATCAATCATCTTGCTGCGCTGGCCAAGCAAATAATCATTGACCATCTTCGACCATAGAAGTTCATAAGAACGCAACATTTTGAAGGCGCCTGCCATTTGACCGGAATCCAGATACCCCTGCGCCCACATCATCTTTTCAAGATACTTGATTTGGCCTTCTCTTAAAAACAGTGTAATTTCACCGGCTTCCGTGAAATCTCCCTGAGCCGCAAGAAGCGTAAGCGTTTTCAAACGGTCGTCTCCGTTTCCGGCCATAGCCGCTGCGGTAATAAGGGCAAGCGTTCCGCCAAGGCAATATCCCGTCAGGTGTATTTTCGTGTTCGGCACGATGGACGAAACGGCATCAATCGCGGCCATAGCCCCAAGACGAAAATAATCATCCAATCCCATATCGCGATCCTCGGCATCGGGATTTTTCCACGATATCATGAAAACCGTATGCCCTTGCTCCAAGAGCCATTTGACGAGAGAATTTTTGGGGGACAAATCGAGGATGTAGTATTTCATGATCCACGCCGGAATAATCAAAACCGGCTCTTTGCAGACAACATCCGTCCTGGGCGAGTATTGTATAAGCTCCATAAGGCGAGTCCTCAGGACAACCTTACCGGGAGTAGCCGCCAAAGCCTTTCCTACTTCGAATCCTTCGGTTCCAACCGGCTGCTTTCCCGACGCTTTTCTTTGCATGTCTTCAAGCGCGTTTTGAAACCCTTTAACCCAATTCATCCCTCCCGTATTTATCGTTTCTTTGACGATATCGGGATTCGTCGCAGGGAAATTCATCGGCGCGGCGGCATCCAGCACCTGCCTTGCTTGGAAAGCGACAGCCCGCTCAACTTTATCATCTAACCCCGGAATGCCGCTCGTCGCTTCGTGGCACCAATCTTCGAGAAAAAGAAAATTCTCCGCGTAAAGCCTCCACGGCAACATTTTCCAATCTTCGGATTTAAAGCGTTGATCCTTGCCTTCTCCCGGTCCCGCTTCGCTCATCATTCTTTTAAAAAATTTTGCCCCGTTCACGACAGGATAAAAAGCTAATTTCAGCATCTTCCCCGGGGACGACAACAAGTGATTTCCCCATGAAAACAAATCATCCTGCAACACGGCCGGACTCATACCGTACGTCATTCTCGCCTGCTGGGATTGATAGAGCGTGTCTATGATCTCAAAGACATCGTCAGGCTTTAAGTTTTGCATTGAGAAACTCCAAAAAATTATGGTTAAGATGGACGCACGAACAACCTAACGTCAAAAAAACATTGTGATTCCATATCATATTATGGTTAACGCAGGGGTCAAGTTCTGTTTTATCGAACTCTCTACGAAAGAAGGCAAGATTAATCCTCTATTATCCTCACATGCGGTTATTGAAACCTGCGGCATCCGTGGCGCGGCGGCGGGGAGTTTTATGCGAAGCAATGAAATAGGGCTCTAATTGTTGCAATCGCCGCCTTTCCTCCGCCGTAAATTTACCGTGGGCCTGAATGGTCGCATGAATTGCAGACAGAGATTCTTGCGCGGCCGATTCTGTCGCAAAGTCGAGCAGTTCCGGAATGGCTTCCATAGCATTCTTTTCATCAAGCACGAGTATTTCTTGCTGTTGCCTGATAAGCGTCCTTAATTCAGCCTGAGACATCTTGGGAAGCGTTATGCTGGCGTTACAGAGTTGCTTCAGCATATTGAACTCGCGTTCATCAAATCCGCCGCCGCCGCGAACCACGTAAAGCATTCCCCGGATCAACGCTTCCCGCAGCCCTCCAACCGAGGCGAGCTCAAGCAAGCCTTGGATGCGCCGAAGAATATCGCGTTCACGATCAACATCGCGTTCGACGACCTTCGTATATCGTTCCGATTTCCGCAATCCGACCGCGGCCTGAAGAAATTCAGAATCATAGATTCCAAAAAATATTTTTTCCGTAAAGAAGTTGCGCATATCTTTGTAGGCATCAAATACGGCAATAATATTGCTTGATGCACTCTCTTGAAGCTTCCAGAAGAAATTATCCTGCGATACAGGCCGCCTGTTCGTTTTAACGGTCTCAGTCAAGTTTCCGACGGACGCCAAAAGAAAATTGCGATCGGAAAACATTTCATAGCGACTGCGGACGGGATGAAGCTTGCGGATAAATTCGGCGCTTTGTTCGCTTGAAAAAGCGCATACCCACGGTGAAACATAACTTTCGTATAGCCCCAGTATGTTTTCCGAAATCCTTTTGGCGGCAAGGAAACACCGGTTGTCTTCGGAGCTTTGATTGACTATTTTTTTAATGTCTTGAAGCGTCCGGGTTTCGAATTTCAGCACATGGTCGCCTGTCGCCAAGGAGGCATGTTCCGTATCTTCGGTTTTGTCATAAAACACGGCCTCATAAAGGCCCGGCGGCAATGTTTCGATCATATCGATATTTTGGATAAATTTGTCGTGTTCTTTGCTCGCAACCGAACCGGAGACAAAAATACCCAAATGGCCGATCGTTTCGTGTAGACAATAGATGATCGTTTGGCCAGCGGCGATGATTTCGTTATCGCTGCGATAAAGATCGGTAATCCAACCTAAAGCTTGTTGGGGCGATGTAATATCGTCGCCCTGAGAGCAAAAAACGAGAATGGGCGATTTGATGTTGCGCATGTCGATCCGCAGGCCATCCGACGTTCTGAGACGCGCCGTGCTGAAGCGGTTGCCCATAAACAAGGCATCGACGATGAACTGGATTTCGTTTTTATCGAGCAGAATGGGGCTGCTCCACCAACGCTCGAATTCCAGAAAGCGCGGAGCTTCGGTGTCGATTCTGGCATAAAGATTATATGCTTTTTTCCAATGGGTATTGGAGGGGTTAAGTTTTTCGAAATCATCGACAATAGCCGCGCCGTCAAACCGGCCATTGCCAAGATCGCTCGCCAAAGCCACCGTCCATGTCCCTCCGACGATCCCTCCCACGTAACGCGTGGGATTTTTTCCGCGAACGCCCGCCCAGAAAGACATAGGCGCGCCCGTCAATATCAGGACACCGACCAATTCGGTATAAACAGATCCGACCATTGCAATTTGCCAACCGGCTTGGCAATTGCCGATCAGGCAGGGTTTTTCGGCTTGCGGATAAACTTTAACGACGTGCGAAATAAAAATGGCTTCGGCTTCGCATACGTGTTCGACCGTCTGCCCGGGAACAGGATCTGCGAAGAAGCCAACAAAATAACAGGGATGCCCTGCCCTAAGCGAGCTGCCTATCTCGCTGTTCTCTTTCATGCCGCCGATTCCAGGGCCATGGCCCGCGCGCGGATCGAACACGATGAAAGGACGCTTCTTAGGGTCTGTGACAATTCCCTCGGGAGGCAAAATACGCAACAAGTAGTAATTTACCGGATGGATCAAATTGCGGCCGTCCAAAACCATTTCAAACTTAAAATCCAGAGCAGGAAGCATCTCATCCTTTTTTGGCTCCAAGCTCCAGTTGCCGTGTTGCCTCAAAACATCAAGGAAAAGAATGCTGCGTTGAACTGCATCGATCCAGTAATCAAGCGCTTGCTGGCACAAAGAGGACGGGTCTAAAGCGGAAAAAGGCAAAAACGGAATATTCGCCGCGTTTTCCTTCTTCGCGGGCGAGATGCCGCTTATCTCTTCGGATTTATTTGACATCCGCTGCCTGTGCTGAAAAAACCTCAAATCAGGAAGATTTGAAGACCGGACATGCTCGAAAGATACGAGCCGACCGCTATCCTATGACGCGGCGCGGATTGTATAGCATGCGCCGCAAGTTATGGTTAATACATTAATATGTTGTTAAGCATAAACATATTGCGTGCTGAAAAGCTAAGGATTCTCACGCGGGAAGAGCTAGCTTTCAAGCGTAGATACGGCTGTATCTGTATTGTTTAAATCATCTGGTCTTTTACTGAAAAGAATTTTGGGGCCTTGATACCCAACAGAATCCATTACTATCGCAACTATAAAAGTTGTCGCGGCTGAAAGAAATCCCAAGGCTGCCACGTCAGGCTGCTTCAAAACGAGTCCAACGACGCCAAAATAAAGCCCAACCCCCGTTACAGTCAGGATTTCCTGACGTTTCACAAAACCGCAAACCTCGCCCACTACTTCGGTAAGCTTGCTCTTAATATCTCTGCCTTTTATATTCATGATTGGCCTCGTCCAATGTTTGCTATTCTATCACACTATCGGGGAAATTTTCAGCGCATAAATACTTTCATACCGCACTTGCTGTGCTGTTTTTATTCATTTTTCGACGAAATATGGTTAATGCACGGCATCTTTAAGCTGCGGCTTGAATCTTCGCCATGACGATATCTTGCTTGGCTTGAAGCGCGTTGCGTTCAGCTTCCGAAGACGCAGCAGTTATTTTTGCAGTAAGTTCTTTGGATTGTCCCTGCAATTCGGCTTTATTCAAATCGGAAATGGGCATCGCCTCGACCGCCAGAACGGTAAACCGCGTTTGAGTGACTTCGGCAAAACCTCCCGCTACGAAAAGGCGCGAAGTCACGGAGGCATCTTCATCGGCATAAATTTGGATAATGCCGGGCTTGATTTCCGTGATCATCGGCGCATGTCCGGCCAGAACGCCGTATTCGCCCTGACCACCAGGAACGGTAACCATCCTCACCGCTTTGCTGAATAAAAGCTTTTCGGGAGAAACGAGCTCAAAGGTAAACGTTTCGGGCATTAGGCCGCTTCCTTGACAAGTTTCTGGCCTTTGGCGACAGCTTCTTCGATCGTACCGACCATATAGAAGGCCGCTTCGGGCAGATGATCGTATTCGCCGCTCACAATGCCTTTGAATCCGCGGATGGTATCCTCGATCTTCACAAACACGCCCGGGCTCCCGGTGAATACTTCGGCGACGTGGAACGGCTGCGACAGGAAGCGCTGAATTTTTCGCGCGCGCGCGACGATAAGCTTGTCTTCCTCCGACAACTCGTCCATGCCCAAAATGGCGATGATGTCTTGCAGGGATTTATAGGTTTGCAGAACTTTCTGGACGGCTCGGGCCGTTTCATAATGCTCCTGCCCCACGATGCGGGGATCGAGAATGCGGCTCGTCGAGTCGAGAGGATCGACAGCCGGATATATGCCCAGTTCGGCGATCTGGCGCGATAGAACGGTGGTCGCGTCCAAGTGCGCGAACGATGTCGCGGGCGCGGGGTCGGTCAGATCGTCGGCCGGAACGTAAATTGCCTGCACCGAGGTGATCGAGCCTTTATTGGTCGTTGTGATGCGTTCCTGCAGCGTGCCCATGTCGGTGGCGAGCGTCGGTTGATAGCCGACCGCCGACGGAATGCGTCCCAAAAGGGCCGACACTTCCGAACCTGCCTGCGTGAAACGGAAAATGTTATCGACGAAAAACAGAACGTCCTGCCCTTCCTCATCGCGGAAATATTCCGCAACCGTAAGCCCCGTCAATCCGACGCGCGCGCGCGCACCGGGAGGCTCGTTCATTTGCCCATAGATTAAAGCGACCTTGGAGCCAGGGCCGTCGGTCTTGATGACGCCCGATTCGATCATTTCATGATACAAATCGTTGCCTTCGCGGGTGCGCTCCCCTACGCCCGCAAACACGGAATATCCGCCGTGCGCTTTGGCGATGTTGTTGATGAGTTCCATAATCAGAACCGTCTTGCCGACGCCCGCGCCGCCGAACAATCCTGTCTTGCCGCCGCGCGAATAAGGCGCGAGCAGATCGACAACTTTAATGCCCGTGACGAGAATTTGCTGCTCCGTCGATTGTTCGATAAATTCCGGTGCCGGACGATGAATGGGAAGCTTCATCTTTGTCGTGACGGGGCCGCGCTCGTCGACGGGCTCGCCGATGACGTTGAGGATGCGCCCGAGCGTTTCGGGGCCGACGGGAACCATAATCGGGGCGCCTGTATCGACGACGGGAGCGCCTCTGACCAAGCCATCTGTCGAATCCATCGCGACCGTACGAACCGTGTTTTCGCCCAAATGCTGCGCGACTTCCAAAACCAGCTTTTTACCGTCGTTTTCGGTCGTAAGGGCGTTCAGGATCGACGGCAACGCGCCTTCGAATTTTACGTCGACGACGGCGCCGGTAACTTGGGTGATATGGCCTTTAACATTGGATGACATTCGCTTTTCCCTCTTTCTAGATGGCTTCTGCGCCAGAAATGATTTCTATCAGCTCTTTGGTGATATAAGCTTGACGGCTGCGGTTGTAGTTCAACGTCAGCTTATCGATCATCTCGCCTGCGTTACGCGTAGCGTTATCCATCGCGGTCATGCGCGCGCCCTGCTCGCCCGCCGCGCTTTCGAGCATCGCGCCGTAAATGGCGATCGCCAAAGCGCGGGGCAATAAGGCTTCAAGGATGCTCTTTTCGTCGGGTTCGAATTCCAGCCCGACGAGGGGCTCCATTCTGCTCCCATCCGCTTCTTTTTCGATCGCGAAAGGTATCAGTTGCTTAACGGTCACGATTTGGGAAATCACCGACTTGAAGCGGTTGTAAATAAGGTAGCAGACGTCGAATTGATCCTGATCGAACATCGACAAAATTTTGGCGTTAAGTTTGGCTGCATCTTCGAAAGTGAGCCGCGCGCGGCTGATGTCTTCGATCGAATGAACGATCTTTTTAGCATGGTCGCGGCGCAGAAGATCGCGCCCCTTGCGCCCGATGCACAAAAGGCTGACTCTTTTACCTTCGGATTCGAACTGGCGAATGCTGCGGCGGGCTTCGCGGACAACTGAACCGTTGAAGGCTCCGCACAAGCCGCGATCCGACGTCATGACGATCAAAAGGATATTTTCTTCCTTTCCCGTTCCGGCCAAAAGACGCGGCGGAGAGTCGGAATCGGATATGCTCATCGAAAGGGAAGAAAGCATCCGCGCCATGCGCGCAGCATATGGCCGCGCGGATTCCGCGTTCTCCTGCGCGCGCCGCAATTTGCTGCCCGCGACCATTTTCATAGCCGAGGTTATCTTGCGCGTTGACTTGACGCTGGAGATACGGTTTTTGAGATCCTTAAGGCTTGGCATGATTTACTATTCTTGACGCAACTGCTTTGCGCGGTCTGGACGAATGTCCGGCCAACGCACTTATGACCGCGCGCTTTTTTTGGCGGATATCGCGGCGGGGGTCAAGAGAAAAGAAGCATTCGGCTTTGGGGGGGGAAGAAGAAAGTTCAACGATTTTTCTTACCCCTGTGTAATTTTTCAAATACTATTGCGCGAATACCGACTTCTTCTTCCCTGAATGCCGTATGCTGACCCCCGAGTGCTCTTTCTCTGCTGCAATGCAACGCGCTTGCCATGAAGCGCGTCTTTGGATGGGGGCTACTTCGCCGAATCCTCCTGTCGGCGCCGTTGCGTTAGACGAACAAGGCAATATTCTGGCTGCGGCATCGCACCACCGCGTCGGAGAAGACCATGCCGAAGCGGCTTTGCTGAAACTGTGCCACGATCAAAATTTGATGCCGCGCGTGCATACGATCGTTGTCACGCTGGAGCCTTGCAACCATGCCGGGCGCACGCCGCCTTGCTGCGAGGCGCTTATTGAAGCCGGGATTCGCCGCGTGGTCGTGGGCACACGAGATCCAAATCCCGACGTTAAAGGGGGGGGCTGCGAACGGCTGCGCCAAGCCGGTATCGAGGTGATCGAGGACATTGAAAATGAGGCTTGTCGGCGCCTCATTCATGCTTTTGCCTTTTTTGTTATGACCAAAAAACCTTTCGTAACCGTCAAACGCGCTTTCGACGAGCGCGGTTCGATGATTCCTTCCGCCGGAGAAAAAACTTTCACGTCGCAAGAATCGCTTATTCTCGCGCATCGCCTCAGGAAAAAAGCTGACGCGATTGTTACGGGAAGCGGAACGATTTTGGCTGATAATCCTCTCTTTACCGTACGGCATGTGCAAGATCACGAAGATAAACGCAGGATTTTAGCTATACTCGACCGGCGGGGGCGCGTTTCGCGCAAGTATATCGACCAGGCTACGCTGCGCGGGCTTGACGCGATCGTTTATAAGGATATCGATTCGTGCTTTTCAGACTTTTCAAAATGCAAAATTCAGGATGTTTTGGTCGAATCCGGCCCTCTTTTGAGCCAATCCATGCTCGATTCGCCGCATTGGACGATGCGAGTCGACATTTACAAGGGAAAACCGGATAAAATCGATGTTTCGTTCAATAGAATGGAAAAAATTCCTTTTGATATTAACAATATAGATATCAATTCTCTTTTGCCTCTTTAGAGATTCTTTCCTAGCAATGCCGCGCCGCGCAAACCCGCCATAGCCCCGAAAGAAGCAGGAACGAATTTTGTCGTAACTTTTTTGCAAAGCGCATATTTGCCCCAGCGTTTTGGCACTTCGTCGTAAAGAGCGGGCAAAGCGTTCAGCCCGCCGCTGACAGTGATGATATCGGGATCGAAGCTGTGCAAGACGACAACCATCGCTTTGGCGACAAGCGTATAATAATGATCGAGAACATTTAAAGCGTCGGCGTTTCCTTGTTTAGCTAATATGCCGATTTGTTTGGCATCGGCGGACTTTCCTGTTTTTGTCTGATAAAGCCGCGCCAATCCTGCGCCTGCAATAAATTGTTCGATACAGCTCTTTTGCCCACAGGCGCATAAAATTTGTTCGCCATCCGATTTTTCATAAAAAGGCAATGGTATATGGCCGATTTCGCCGCACATGCCGTTGGCTCCCGCCACCACACGGCCATCGAAAATAAAACCGCCGCCAATTCCCGTTCCCATAATCAGGCCGAAAACGGCGCGATAATTTTTACCTGCGCCTTCCAAGCTTTCCGCCAATGCCGCGCAATTGGCGTCATTTTCAAGCCGAATTTCGCGATTCAAGATTCTTCGGAGATCGATGCAAAATGGCTTATCCAAAAGAGCGGGAAGATTAGGGACTCCCTTCATAAACCCCGTCGCGCGATCGGAAAAACCGCATGCGCCTACGCCTATGGAATCCGCTTTGCCGCTTTTGTTCTCAAGCTGTTTGACAATCCCGCGACAGGATTCAAGCAATGTTTCGTATGTACTTGGCGTTGGCAGAACGATTTGCGCGATTTCCGCCCCTTTTTCATCGAAGGCCGCGCCAGCGATTTTTGTGCCCCCTATATCAAGGCCTAAAGAAGCGCTCATTCTGCCTCCTTCAGACGTTTCAACACAAAAAGGCGCAAGGCGCTCGACAGATTTCCGTTCCGCTTCGCATCGACTTGCGCCACCAGTTGATTCAATGAGATACGATCCTTCAAGGATATCGTTTTCAGTTCATCCCAAAATTCGGGTTCCAACGATATGCTGGTGCTATGGCGCGCGATGCGAATGGATCGTTTCATATTCGAATTTTTCGCATATTATTTGCTCCTCGACAATAAAACGATTCTTTTCCCTTTTCTTTATGGATTTTGCGGATTGAAAAGCATAGAATGCATACGTTATCGACTCGGGGTTTTCAGCCCCGTTTTTTGGAGCCTATTAATGCTCAAAGTGAGCATAATCGGAAACAACTCTGGGAACGGAAATGGGAGTTCTTCCCCTAAAAACTGCCGAAGCTCTGCGGCGAACCGCTTCTCTTTATGAGCGCGTAAAGTCCGTCATTCCCGCGATGGAATGGGCGGCGTTCGTCGACGATATTGACGCGATCATGCGCCTGAAAAGAGAGCGCAATGCCGTCATTCTTGCCCATAATTACATGCGCCCGGAAATTTTTCACGGCGTCGCGGACTTTCAGGGAGATTCTCTGGCTTTAGCGAAAGAAGCGGCCAACGCCGATGCCGATGTCATTGTTATGGCAGGCGTGCATTTCATGGCCGAAACGGCAAAATTACTAAATCCCTCGCGTATGGTTTTGATTCCCGATCCAAAGGCCGGATGTTCTTTAGCGGAATCCATCACGGCGGAAGACGTAAGGAAGATGCGCGCGCGGTATCCAAACGTCCCTGTCGTCTCTTATGTCAACACGTCGGCAGCAGTCAAAGCAGAATCCGACATTTGCTGCACATCGGGAAATGCCAAGAAAATCGTCGAGTCTTTAGGCTCGCCTCAAGTCATCATGCTGCCCGACGAATATCTGGCGCAAAACATCTCCAAGGAAACGCAAGTCAAAATCATCACATGGAAAGGCCATTGCGAAGTGCATGAGCGCTTTTCGGCCGCCGATGTTGTCCTGTTCCGCGAGCAAAACGCAGGGGTTACCGTTCTGGCGCATCCCGAATGTCCTCCTGAAGTCGTTGCCGCTTCAGATTACTCGGGATCGACCGCAGGTATGATCGATTGGATCGGAAAACACAGGCCGACGAACGCGGTGCTTCTGACCGAATGTTCGATGAGCGACAATATCGCTGTCAATAATTTGCAAACGAGTTTCGTGCGCCCCTGCCAGCTTTGCCCGCATATGAAGCGCATCACTTTGGCGAACATACGCGCCGCTCTGGAAAATATGGAACATGAAGTGACCATTCCGGATGTTCTAGCCATACCCGCCCGCCGCGCCGTTGAGCGCATGATCGCGGTGAAATAATGAAGCCTGTTATCCTCGGCGCCGGCCTTGCGGGATTGTCTGCGGCTTTGGCTTTAGCTCCAATCCCCGTTGTCGTCGTTTCTCCGTGCGCTTTGGGAGACGGGTGCAGTAGCGCGTGGGCGCAAGGCGGCATAGCGGCAGCCGTTGGCGCCGACGATAAAGCCGATTTTCACGCGCAGGATACTCTGGCTGCGGGAAACGGATTGAATGACGATGCCATCGTTCGGCAAACGACGGATGACGGCGCTTCCGTTATCGAACGATTGACGAAGCAAGGCGTTGTCTTCGACCGCGACGCGCAGGGAAATTTGCTGCTTGGGTTGGAAGCCGCACATCGCAAACGCCGCATCGTTCACGCAAAAGACGCGACCGGACTGGCTGTGATGCAGGCTCTTATCAAGGCCGCGCGCGAAGCGCCTTCGATAGAAATTATCGAAAACGCGCGCGTGACGGATTTGATCGTTGAAAATGGCGCAATAGCCGGGGTCGTTTTGCGCCAGTTTAGAGAAGATACAATACGGCAAACCCGTTGCGTCGTTCTGGCTACCGGCGGCGCAGCGGCTTTGTGGCGCGACACCACTAATCCGCATGAGAATTGGGGGAGCGGATTGGCTTTGGCGGCGCGCGCAGGCGCGCTTTTAGGCGATCTGGAATTCATGCAATTTCATCCGACCGCCATCGACATAGGCCGCGATCCTATGCCCTTGGCCAGCGAGGCTCTGCGGGGCGAAGGCGCTGTTCTTATCAATGAAACGGGAGAGACTTTTACCGATGTTTTGCAACGGCGCGACGTCGTCGCCCGCGCGATTTGGGATCAAATCATAAAAGGGCACAGCGTTTATCTGGACGCGCGGAAAGCTTTAGGAAATTCTTTCAAAGAACGATTTCCGACGATTTATGCACTATGCATTTCGGCGCGCATCGATCCCGTCACAATGCCCATTCCCGTACGTCCCGCCGCGCATTACCACATGGGCGGCGTTCTGACCGATGCAAAGGGGCGCACAAATATTTCCGGATTGTGGGCTTGCGGCGAAGTCGCTTGCACGGGGCTTCACGGCGCGAACAGGCTGGCGAGCAATTCCTTGCTTGAAGCGGCGAGTTTTGGATGGAGGGCTGGAGAAGATGTAAAAAATTCGCCGCTTCTGCAAACCCGGCAAAAACAAATAACCTCTTTTGCAGAAACGACGAAAATAGAAGCGAGGGCAGCAAAAGAAGATGCGGAAAAAATCCGCGCCGTTCTGTCCGACGATGCCGGAGTTATCCGCGACCGCGCCGGATTAGAACGCGCGATTGGACTGTTGTCGCCTTTGGCGAAAAAATCGGATATGGCTTTAGCCGGTTTGATGATCGCAACCTGCGCCTTGAGGCGCGAGGAAAGCCGGGGCGCACATTTCCGCAGCGATTTTCCGCAGACCGCTTCCGTCGGGCAACGCTCCCGTTTCAAAATTTCCGATTTGGAGGATTTCAAATGACGCTGGCTTCCCTGCCCGACATTCTTCTACTTCCTCTCGTCGAAACCGCCTTGCGCGAGGATTTGGGCCGCGCCGGAGACATTACGACCGACGCAATTATTCCCGCAGATTCGAAAATCTGCGCTGCTTTGAATGCGCGCCAGACAGGCATCGTCGCCGGATTGGGTCTAGCGCGATTGGCCTTCCAGGCTCTCGATCCCAATGTCTTTTTTACGGTTCTAAAAAACGACGGCGATAACGTAAACAAGGGGGATTGTTTGGCGAAAATAGAAGGCTTGGCAAGAAGCCTTCTTTCGGCCGAACGCGTAGCGCTCAATTTCTTATGCCATCTCAGCGGAATTGCGAGCGAAACCCATAAATTGGTCGAGGCCGCGAAGCCGCATAAAGCGCGTATTTGCTGTACGCGGAAAACGAATCCGGGGCTGCGTGTTGTCGAAAAATACGCCGTTCGCGCAGGCGGCGGAAGCAATCATCGCTTCGGCCTCGATGACGCCATTTTAATTAAAGACAATCATATCGCCGTGGCTGGGGGCATTCGTCCTGCTCTTGAACGCGCGAGCAAAGCCGCAGGACATCTTGTTAAAATCGAACTTGAGGTGGATACGATTCAACAATTGGACGAGGCGATTGATTTATTTCCTGATTTTCCTATCAATTCCGTTTTGCTGGATAATATGCCTGTACCGATGTTGAAACAGGCGGTTGAGAAAGTCGCGGGAAGATTTGCCTTGGAGGCTTCGGGCGGCGTCACGCTTCAAAACGTCGCCGCGATTGCCGCAACAGGGGTTGACGTTATTTCAGTTGGTTGGATCACGCACAGCGCGCCGATTCTCGATATCGGATTGGATGCGGAATAAAAGGCCGAAAGCTTTTATAAATCTAGCGGTTTTCCTGATGTGATTACATCTTCAGGGTTGTGTCGCTGTCGCGATTGCCCCACGGTCCATCGGGTCTTGTTAACGCGTAAATCCCAGCAGCAGTCCCTATCGCTAACGTAACTCCAACGGCTACAACCGCCCCCATTGGCCCATGGGTCTGCTCGCCAACTGCGGCAGGAATGACTAGCGATAGCAAACCTAACGCTACAACTTCCTTCTCATGTTTCGCAAAATATATTGCGGCTTCTACAAACTCTTTCGCTTTTTCCGTTCTGGTCATCATTTTTCTCCAAAGATTATAATCTCCGATCGCCATATACCCTTATGGTACGTATTAAATCGTGGAAGTAATAAGAAGAAAAGGCCTTTTTGCGCCATAGTTAACGATAATGAAAATAAGGCTAGCACATTGAATTCCTTCGTCTGCATTTCAAATACCGCAAAATTTATGTTATCAAGCCTTAATACCAACCTAGACGTGATTCTATGAGGCAAAGCAAATACCCCCTACGCGGCAGCGTTACACAAAACAATGTGTCGGCGCGTGTGCGCGTGTCCGAAAGGGACGGCATCGGTTTTTTGGCCCGGTTGGGGATTTTGGCTGGAATATTGCTGATTTTTCTCATCGCGGCCGCCATAGGCTGGCATTCCGGCTGGGCTGGACGCGAAGCATCGCAGATAGACAAATATGTCCTGAATCTGACCCAAAAAGCGCAATTGGAAGTTAAGGATATTGCCGTCGAAGGCCGCCGCCAATCGAGCAAGGATGACGTTTTCGACGCCTTGGGCATCGCGCAGGGGGCCCCTATCCTGTCCGTCGATCTTCAGGGGGCGGCGGCGCGTCTCGGTAAATTGCCGTGGGTGGATTCGGTTCGGGTTGAGCGCCAGTTGCCCGATACTATTGCCGTTTTTTTAACCGAACGCGTTTCGATGGCGCGCTGGCAACACGATGGAAAATTTTATGTCATCGATACTCAAGGTCGCGTTTTACCATCGGCAAAACCGGATGATTTTTCATCCTTGCCGCTTGTTGTCGGTTTGGGCGCGGAACGCGGAGCCCAAGTTTTTCTCTCCTTACTGAAGGCCTATCCCGACATTCAGGAGAAAATGGAATCCGCCGTGCGCGTCGGCGAACGGCGCTGGGATTTAATTTTGCAGCCGCGGCCGCGCGAAGCGCAGAAGGAACACGCTAACTCCGGCGCATCGCCAAAAGTTACAGTCCGTTTGCCCGAAGAAAATGTCGCTGATGCTTTGCATCGTTTGTCGGTACTGATCGCGGAAGAAAAAATCCTCGACCGCACTATCGTCGCCGTCGATTTACGCGTTCCGGATCGTCTTGTTCTCGAACCGGCAGTCTCTGCTCCGCAAACGGGAGAAAAACGCCCATGAAACTTCTGGGAAATTGGCTTTTCGCGGACCCGCACGTGTCGCGGGGCGAAATTTTCGCCGCCCTCGATATCGGATCGAGTAAAATCGCCTGCCTTATCGCAAGGTCTGAAAATGAAGGACCTCCGCGCGTCGTCGGCATCGGGCATCAATTGTCCGAGGGCATGAAGCAAGGCGGCGTTTCCAATATGGAGGCTCTGCAATACGCCATCGGCCAAGCGGTCTCGGCGGCGGAACAAATGGCCGGGGAAACATTGCAACGCGTGACTATAAATATTTCGGGCGCGCACCTGACGTCGCAGACGGTCGATATCGAATTACCTTTGGGCGGACGCGAAGTCGCCGAGAACGATCTCGCCCGCATTTTGGCGCAGGGACAAACGATGGTTCCCGACGATCCGCAGAACCAATCTTTGGAACTTCTTCAAACCATCCCTACGGGCTATTCGCTCGATGACCAGAAAGGCATCCACGATCCCGTCGGCATGACCGGTTCCTTGCTTCATGCGCAGATCCACCTTATAGCCGCCGGGTTCGGTCCCGTTCGCACGCTGGCGACCGCCGTTGCGCGATGCCATTTGGACGTCGAACAAATCGTCGCAGCTCCTTACGCCAGCGGGTTGGCCTGTTTGGTCGAGGATGAAATGGATTTGGGCAGCCTGGTGATCGACATGGGCGCGGGCACGACGAGTTATGCCGTCTTTTTCGACGGCAATGTCGTTTTCGCGGGAGGTATCCCCATGGGCGGCGCGCACGTAACGAGCGACATCGCGCGTGGATTGACGACCTCGGTCGCGCAGGCCGAAAGATTGAAGACTCTCTACGGCAACGCGATTCAGAGTCCGATGGACGAGCGCGAAAGCATTGACGTTCCGCTTGTCGGCGAAGAAGGGCCTGAAAATTCCAATCATCTGCCCAAGGCTCAACTGATCCGCATCATTCAGCCGCGCATGGAAGAAATTTTCGAACTTGTCCGCGCACGCATGGAAAAAAGCGGCTTTAACGATCTTGCCGGACGCCGCGTCGTTTTGACGGGGGGCGCGAGCCAGCTGCCGGGCGCGCGAGAACTGGCTCAACGGATGCTCGACAAGCAGGTGCGTTTAGGGCGGCCCTTGCGCGTCGCGCGGCCTTCGACGCTTTCCGGCAGAAGCGGCGGGGCGTCCTTTACGGGCCTTGCCGAATCCACGTCCGGCCCCGCCTTCGCTACCACGGCGGGATTGCTTGCGATCTCCATGCAGCCGGAATTGGCTTCGAGCAGCACAACCTCTTTCAGCACGCGCACTCTTAACAGCGGAGGATCGACATTGAACCGTATCGGGTTATGGTTGAAGCAGAATTTATAAAATGCCATAAAGCCGGAGCGTTCATTCGTTCCTCTTGGAGAAAAGATGCCTTCGATAGCTTTCGTTTCCGGCGCGGATAGCAATTACTATCCGTTGTTACGCGAATGGATTGCCTCCGTGCGCCAATTCAAAGAAAGCGCGGGGATGGATATATGCATCATCGACTCCGGCCTTACTCCCCGACAAATCGATGAACTGAAACCGCTCGTTAAATCCCTCATCAATCCCGATTGGCCGGAGGGAATCCCCAAGAAAAAGACAAAGGGTAAAGAACGGCTTAAATCCTGCGTTTGCCGTCCTTTTATCCGCGATATGTTTCCGGGTTACGACATCTATATGTGGATGGATGCCGACACATGGGTGCAAGATTGGTCTGCGGTAGAAATGTTTCTCGGCTCAGCGAACCGCAAAAAAGACCGCATCGTCGTCACTAACGGGGCGGATCGGAGCAATCCAAAACAAATAAGGATCAAATGGCTCTGGCATTGGCCTTATCGTATCGGCAGTTTTTTTCTCTCTAACGGAAAAAAAGCGTTCGGGTTCTCCGTCGCAAAAAAACTGTGTGCAAATCAGGGCATATCCGCAGGCTGCTTTGCCCTGTCCGCGCAAGCGCCGCATTGGAAGGTATGGCAAAAAAACCTTGTCATCGCCGCCGCAAACGGCAAGCTTTTTCCCGCCGAACAGTTGGCTTTGGGAAAAACAGTTCATTTTGACGGCTATAAGGCAGAGCTTCTTCCCGTCTATGCCCATTGGGTATGCGGCGATGCCAATCCCTTATGGGATCAACAGAAAAACGCGTTCGTGGAGCCGTATACGCCCCATGTGACGTTGGGAATCCTTCATCTTTGCGGCGTCGACAATTTGCGCGCAAGCAAAACAGCAAAAAAGATTTTTGAGACAATGGATGGGAAACAAATAGAATTGAGCTTGAGGTATCCTCATTTCAACGCGGGAGATTTAACCGTCGCAAAGCCGAAGCGCGGTTAATCATTAAGAATTTTTGCTTAGGATCGAAAATCAATTCCGCGCATGGGCGACTTTAAAATCTTGAATGCCTTCGGCTTGTTTCAACCCCTCGCTTAGTTTAACGAGCGACGCGCTTTTGTTTTTTCCCCGCGATATGGCGACAAAACGCCATTCGAGTTGGCCATCCCGCTGATCGACGGAAAATGATCCGTCGGCGACCATATATCCTTGCGAATGAATGAGGCGAGATATATCGGCTTCCGTCAAATCGACATCTTTGTTAAAAAGGAGCGTTACCGAAACGGCGTGGCGCGTGGGCAGAAAATTCTCGATTTTCGCTCCCCACATCATGAAAACGGTCGACATGACAGATACCGTAATCGCCGCGCCGTAGAAACCGACGCCGACAAGAACGCCCACCGCCGAAACCGTCCAAATAGATGCAGCCGTCGTCAATCCGCTGATGTTCAATCCGTCGCGCATGATTACGCCTGCGCCCAGAAAACCGATTCCGGTCGTGATTCCCTGAATAATCCGGCTCGGATCGACGTATCTAAGGGTTTCTACGGCCCTGCCCCCATACCAAGTCTCCGGATGGGCTCCAAGGACGATAAGGGCGCAAGACGACATGCAAACAAGGCCGTATGTGCGCATGCCGGCGGCGCGCCCGCGGTAGGAGCGCTCATAGCCGACAAGAAGCCCTAAGAACAAGGCGGCGATAATGTTGAAAATCGCGTTGAGATTGACGGAAATTTCTTGCGGCGTCCAATAGTTGAACAGGGTATCTGTCACAAAAGTACTCATGAGTACGCCCCCTTCCGAATCGTCTTGGGGTTAGAATCTGTGAAACTCTCGCATAACGCAAGATTTTTGTCGCCCTTTAAGGATAGCCGGACTGCGCAAGGTGCTGGGCCGCAATGATTGCATATTGTGCCTCATGGATAGGCGTGTCATAAAAAAACAACCTTTCCTGCGGTTTTCCCATGTCCGTCTGCATCCAATATAGTCAGCCCGATTCAGCCCAAAACGATAATGAAGTCTTCGGCTTTGATGTTGCCGTTACCCGTTTCCTTTCCGCCTATTTCCGCTACAGCATGGCGCCGCAATTCATCTGTCGGCCTACCGATTTTCGCAGTTTTGATCATTTTAAGGAGTTAGCCGCAGATGAAGGCGTCGATATCGAAAAACGCTGCATCGGGCTCGATCCACGCCACCCCGACAAGAATTTGCAGCATCTTTCCTGCCTGTTTCGTCCCGATCCTTTGACTGCCGATCTTATTTGGCGGCGGCAACAAATACACGGACGCGGTTATGCGACGTGCGGACTTGTCCATACGATGAGCGGCGAACGCATCATCCATGCCGTCGGCGATTTATGCTTGGCTCCCAGCGAGAATACAGATGCCTTGATTTGTCCCTCGGCGGCCATTCGCGACGCCGTGCGTACTCTTTGGGAGATACATTCCGATTATATTAATCATCGTTTCGGCGGAAAATTTTCATGTCCGATACAGACGCCCGTCATTCCGCTTGGCGTCGATAGCGAAAAATTCGCGAAACTCGCGACGCCAGAAAAGCGCATTGCCCAACGCGCGGTTTTGGGCGTGGATGACGACGAAATCGTCATTCTTTTCGTTGGGCGGCTCAGCTTCGCCACTAAAGCGCATCCTTTGCCGATGTTTATGGCGGCCGAACGCGCCGCAAAGCAAACCGGTCGCAAAGTGCGTCTTGTCATGCTCGGTTATTTCAAACCGAAAGACATGGAACCGCATTTCCGCAATCTTGCCGCAGAGTTATGCCATGCGGTCAAGGCCGAATTCGTCATGAATGACGATCCGCGCTTTCCGGATGGTTTATGGGCCGCCGCGGATATTTTTACCTCGCTGTCCGACAATGTTCAGGAAAGCTTCGGCCTGACGCCCATCGAGGCGATGGCTTGCGGCCTGCCCTCGGTCGTGACCGATTGGGACGGTTATCGCGAGGGCGTGCGCAATGGAAAAGAAGGGTTTTTGATCCCCGTCATGACTCCGCCGCCTTCCGCAGGTATGGCTGTCGCTCAAATGTACTATAACGAGGGCAATTACGGCGTAGCTTTGATGGGGGCCGCGCAAAGCTCAAGCGTCGATATCGACTGGTGCGCAAAATCTTATGCCGTTCTTATCAGCAACGCTGATTTGCGCCGGACTTTCGGCGAGAACGGAAAAATCCGTGCGCGCGGCGTTTTCGATTGGCGGCATATCATCCGAGCCTATGACGATTTATGGAAAAGCCTCGCGGAGCAACGCCTCGCCGCCCCGCCCGCAAAAAGCATTCCGGATCATTGGCAGGCCATGCATCCTGCGTATCCCAATCCGTGGCAAATGTTCAAAAGCTTTTCCACCACGCATCTTGCGCCAAACGATATTTTGCGCATCGCCTTGAAAGAGGAAGAAGTCGACATTCTTTTGAGCCACGGCATGAATTTTTTCGTGCCGCAACTATTGTTGCCTCAGGATCAATTGCTGGAACTGATTGCCGTTATCCGTCGCGCCGGAGCCGTAAGGATCAAGGACGCACTTTCGGCCTTTCCCCAAGACAGCCACGATCTGCTGTGGCGTTGCTTCGGCTGGATGCTGAAATGCGGCATCTGCACCTTTGAACGGCCTCAAACATGAGCGCGGATTTTCCTCCTCTTTTCGATGCCGTTTGGTTTCGTTTTGCGGTAGGCTTTTTAAGCGGAGCGATTTTGGGAAGCTTCGCGACGATGCTTGCCTATCGCTTGCCTCGCAAAATGTCGATCGTCAGGCCGCGCTCGCATTGCCCTTCCTGCAACGCGGTTTTGAGCGTGTGCGATCTTGTGCCTGTTTTTTCGTGGCTTGCGATGCGTGGACGTTGCCGCCATTGCCACGCCAAAATCGGTATGCGGTATTTGATTATCGAAATTGCAACAAGTCTCGCCTGTGCCGCAGCCTGCGTTACAATCGGGTTTTCGCCATGGCTTGGAGTTGGATATGCGGCGATTGTCGCGGTTATCGTTGCTATTTACATTAAACTTTCGAAGAAAGAACCCGTATGAATCCCATCCACATCGTCGGCGGGGGCCTTGCGGGAAGCGAAGCGGCTTGGCAGATCGCGCAAGTTGGCGTGCCTGTCGTTTTGCACGAAATGCGCCCGGCAAAAAATACGGAAGCGCATCAAACGGCCTTGTTTGCGGAATTAGTATGCTCAAACTCGCTGCGTTCCGACGACAGCGACGCTAACGCCGTCGGCCTACTGCACGACGAGATGCGGCGCTGCGGCTCATTGATTATGACGGAGGCCGATAAACATCAGGTTCCGGCGGGAGGAGCCTTGGCCGTCGATCGAAACGGTTTTTCAGAAACCATATCGAAGCTTTTACAAAACCATCCCCTCATCACGATCAAGCGCGGGGAAATTGCCGCGCTGCCCGAATATTCGCCAGAAACGGATTCCGTTATTATCTCCACGGGGCCTTTAACGTCGGCTTCTCTGGCGGAATCCATCCGCGCCATAACAGGCGTAGATTCTTTGTCTTTTTTCGACGCGATTGCGCCCATTGTCACCCGCGAAAGCATCGATATGCGCCAAGCGTGGATGCAATCGCGCTATGACAAAGTCGGCCCCGGAGGTACGGGCTCCGACTACATCAACTGCGCGATGAACAAGACCCAATATGAAAGTTTTGTCCGCGAATTGATCGCCGCGCCGCAAGTAGAATTCAGGGAATGGGAGAAGAAGACTCCATATTTTGACGGCTGCTTGCCCGTCGAAATCATGGCCGAGCGCGGAATTGATACGCTACGCTTCGGCCCGATGAAGCCCGTAGGATTGACTAATCCTCATTCAAACGAGCGTCCTTATGCCGTCGTGCAATTAAGACAGGATAATGCGACGGCGACGCTTTATAATCTGGTCGGATTCCAGACCAAGATGAAATATGCCGATCAGCAGCGCGTGTTCCGCATGATCCCCGGCCTCGAAAACGCCGAATTTGCACGTTTGGGCGGGTTGCATCGAAATACATTCATCAACAGTCCTGTTTTACTCGACAAGCAGTTACGCCTAAAAACGAAGCCGCACATCCGCTTTGCCGGACAGGTTACAGGCGTCGAGGGTTATGTCGAATCTGCCGCAATGGGATTATTGGCAGGAATTTTTGCCGCTTTCGAACGCAGGGGAATCTCTCGCACCCCTCCGCCCCGCACGACAGCGATGGGAGCTTTGCTCGCGCATATTACGGGCGAGGCGAATGCCGAGACTTTTCAACCGATGAATGTCAATTTTGGATTGTTCCCCGTTATTTCCGGCGGGCGCGGGCGCGACCGCAAATTATTATATACTCAACGGGCGAAGAAAGATTTCGGGGAGTGGTTGGCAGATTAATTGATTTGCTTCTTTAAATAGTCGCTGGATGAAAGAAGCTATATTTGGCAAAGCCAAGCACAGAGATAAAAAGCAGCCTGCCGTAAAATCTCTTTCTTAGACTTCAAGCGGCGCAAATAAACTCATGACTGTTATTCCGTGCCTATAAGGAAAACTTTGGGAATGTTTAGAGGGACGCGTATGAAGACAAAAAGCATGATAGCCCATCCGGACAAAATCATTGACCATCTTTCTCTCCACAGCCTGATGGACATATCCTTGTGAGACGGGATAGGCCCAAGGAACCGTTTTGTAAGGATGCGTATTTGTATCGTGGAGAGCTAAAACGGTGTGAGAATCTATCAACCCTAAATCCCTTAAACGACAGAAAGCCATCATCTGAGCTTCATACTCATGACAGTCAAAGAAAATAAGCTCAATCGCTTGGTTATTTAAATCGGAGGGCACGACATCCAAAGCATTTTTATGAATAAAAAAATGATTTTCCGCCAACTTTTGAACCGGGTTAATATCGCAAGTAAAAACGGCCCCGTCATTTCCGACAGCTTTTAGAAAATTCGTTGCTGAATATCCATTTAACCCGCCAATTTCAAAAACTGTTTTAATTTTCATTCCTTTAATAATGGAAAAAAGAAATAGGGCCTCATCATCTTGAATGGGGCCGATAACATCCTGTTTGTCGCCTTGGATTAAATGATCCAGCGAATAATTGGTCATAATCGGCACACCGTCGTAAGGGTTTGAATGCGAGGGAATGAATCTTGTGTAATGGAGCAGTGTTTTGCAAGGAAAAAATACATACTTCATTTTCCATCAAACGGTTCAGAGCGAGATATTCTTCGTTGACTTGAGAAAAACTAGGGCAAATTAAGCACAATGTTAAGTTTCGGTTCCTTTCCGATGGGCCTTCTTATTACATCTCTGTCCAGAGATTTTGCGCCGGACAAAAGCAAATATTTGGACTGAGGCACCTTCATTTTATCCTTGCGCCAAAACAGCTTGTAGATATGATGGCGCTTATGTGCAGCGCGTCATTCTTTGCATCCAGATAGGCGCGGAAATCTCGGCAGCCAAGAATCCATCAAGCTTTTCACGAGCATATAAAATGAAAGCAGTCATACTCGCAGGCGGGTACGGGACGAGGCTTAGCGAAGAAACAGACGCTAAACCAAAGCCTATGGTCGAGATCGGCGGCAAGCCTATTCTTTGGCATATTATGAAGTCCTACAGCGCTCATGGGATTAATGACTTTGTGATATGTCTCGGCTACAAGGGCTATATCATCAAGGAATATTTTGCCAATTATTATATACACATGTCGGACGTTACGATCGACCTGTCGAACCACAATTCCATCCAGTTTCATTCGGTCAAAGCCGAACCGTGGCGTATTACATTGATCGATACGGGCGATAGCACACAAGTGGGCGGACGCATCAAGCGTGTTCTTCCGTACATCGAGGACGACACTTTCCTTCTAACCTATGGTGACGGCGTCGGCGACGTCGATATCAAGGCGACGATTGGCTTGCACCGGAAAGAAGGCCGGTTGGCGACAGTGACCGCCGCGCTTCCTCCAGGTCGTTTTGGGGCTATTGAATATAAGGGAAGCAAGGTCACTGGATTCCACGAAAAACCTATGGGGGATGGCGGATGGGTCAATGCAGGTTTTTTTGTGCTGTCCCCAAAGGTCGGCGATTATATCGAAAATGATGATACAATTTGGGAGCGCGGGCCGATGGAGCGTTTGGCCGCCGAAGGACAGCTTTCGGTCTATTTTCATAAGGGCTTTTGGCATCCTATGGATACGTTGCGCGACAAACGTTATCTTGAAGAGCTTTATGCGACGAACAAGGCTCCTTGGAGGACTTGGTGACCGATCCCTGTTTCTGGAAAGAAAAAACGGTTTTTGTAACCGGACATACAGGCTTCAAGGGAAGCTGGTTGTCTCTCTGGCTACAAAAGCTGGGAGCCAAGGTAATTGGATATGCCTTGGAGCCTCCGACGAATCCCTCTTTATTTAAAGTTGCAAAAGTCGGTGAAGGAATGGAGTCCATTATCGCCGATATTCGCGATTTGGATAATTTGAAAGCTGTAATCGCGCATTTTCAACCCCAGATCATCGTTCATATGGCGGCACAATCTCTCGTTCAGCAATCTTATGACACGCCCGTCGAAACGTACGCTGTTAATGTCATGGGAACAGTTAATCTTTTGGAGGCCGTTCGCTGTTGCCCTTCCGCACGCGCCGTTGTCTGCATAACCACCGACAAGTGTTACGAAAATAAAGAATGGGTCTGGGGATACCGAGAAAATGAACCGATGGGCGGGTATGATCCTTATAGTAACAGCAAAGGCTGCGCTGAATTAGTCATCGCCGCCTATCGCTCATCCTTTTTTAATGCTGCCGATCATGCAAAACACGGCGTCGGTATCGCTTCCGCACGATCGGGAAACGTCGTTGGAGGTGGAGACTGGGCTCGTAATCGTCTCGTTCCGGATTTGATGCAATCCTTTGTCCGTGGGGAAAAACCCGTCATCCGACATCCGCTTGCTATTCGCCCTTGGCAGCATGTGTTAGAACCCCTGAGCGGCTATTTAATTTTAGCCGAGAAACTTTTTATCGATGGCCCCTCTTTTTCGGAGGCGTGGAATTTCGGTCCAAAGGAAGAGGATGCGCGTCCCGTCCAATGGATCGCCGATGTGTTATCGAGAGGATGGGGCAGAGGAGCCTCATGGGTCTTAGACCAATGCGATCATCCACATGAAGCACAAAGTCTGAAACTCGATTGTACTAAAGCCAAAGCTTACTTGGGCTGGCACCCCGTATGGGATCTGGATATTGCTTTAGAAAAAACTTTATCTTGGTGGAACGCCTATGCAGATAAAAATAATATGCGTTCGATTTGCACCGAACAAATTTCGGCGTATGAAGCAAACTTAAAGGATTTAGACTCATGATTTTTCATCCAACGCCGCTTAAAGGCGCTTACAAGATGGAATTGGAGAAGCGCGGAGATGCTCGCGGTTTTTTTGCGCGGTCTTTTTGTGAACATGAGTTTGCCGAAAAGGGTCTTGAAACGCGCTTTGTGCAGATCAACAATTCTCTCTCGGCAAAAAAGGGGACTCTGCGCGGCATGCACTATCAGTTGGCTCCTGCTGCCGAGGTTAAGGTCGTGAGGTGTTTGCGCGGCGCGCTTTTCGACGCCATTGTCGATCTCAGGCCGGACTCGCCCAGTTACTGCAAATGGTTTGGCGTCGAACTAAATGAAGACAACAGATTTATGCTGTACGTACCGCGCGGATTCGCGCATGCTCTTATGACCTTGCAGGATAATACCGAGGTATTATATCTCGTCAGCAATTTCTATTCGCCTGAAAATGAACGCGGTGTACGCTATAATGACCCAAAATTTGGCGTTAAATGGCCGATAGAACCGCGAGAGATTTCTCCGAAAGACGCGAAATGGCCACTTTTTGATCCGATCTTTCATGGAGTTGAAAAACTCAGAGGCATTTAAAGGCGACGAATGACGAATAATCTCACGCATGGGAAAAAGGTTCTTCTAACCGGTGGGACGGGACTTATCGGTAAAGAAGCTATTCCTTTCTTGTGTCAGTCGGGATTCGACGTTTACGCGCTGACGACACAGACACATCCCTCGGATGAAAAAGTCCACTGGATTACTGCCGATTTGCTCGACTGGACTGTTGTGAAAGAGGTTTTACGCAATGTTAAGCCGCAGTATTTGCTGCATTTTGCTTGGGGGCTTTCTAAGGGATATATTACCTCGACTACCAATTTTGATTTTTTACAGGCGTCCATAAACCTACTTAAGCAGTTTGCCGAAAATGGCGGCTCGCGCGTGGCGATGGCGGGGACATTTGCAGAATACGGAGACAATATTGAGACGTTAAGTGACACGGAAAGCTTAGTTCGGCCCATGGATGTTTATGCAAAATGCAAAAATTTTCTGAACGAAATCTCAAGATTATATTGCGAGAATAACAACGTCAGTTTTGCTTGGGGTCGCATTTTTTCCGCTTTTGGCAAAGAATGGAAGGCCAACAGGCTTACAGTTGATGTAATAAATTCTTTGAAAGCAAAGAAGACTATTACGATCAGAAGCGGAAGTTTGATCCGCGATTATATATATAGCAAAGATGTCGCTGCGGCCTTTGTTAAGATTCTCGACGGCAATGTCCAGGGAAATATCAATATTTGCACCGGCATAGAAACTTCCATTCACGATTACGTGATGCACATTGCAAAAAAGATGGGGCAAGAATATTTAGTCGACTTTGTGGATCAGCCCGGCAACCAACAAAGAAGGACTGTCGGTGATAAAACGAGATTGGAAAAAGAAGTTGGATTTACGCCCCAATATAATATCGATACGGCCTTTAATGAAATTTTGTTCGATTGACGAACAAAACAGCAAAAAACATTGTCGTTGCTTCCAGCAACAATCGACATTACTGTGGCGAAGCGCCTGTTTTTAAAGAATCCCCATGTTGCAAATCAACACAGACTGGACAGCCCTTCGAATGCCTGAAGGACCGCGTCGGCCCAATCTCGTTGTCGTCCGGACGGGGGCGTCATCTCTTCACAAGAAATGGCCAAAAGATCTCGGCAGCGCGGATCGAAGCTGGGATTTGCTGCTGAGTCATTTTGACGAAAAAAGCGAACCCGACTGTCCCGACGCAGATATTATCGTACGTCAAGGCGCCTATAAATTCAGCTCCTGTTGGCGTTTGTTTCAGGACATTCCATGGCTTTCAACTTACAAGTCTGTTTGGTTTTGCGACGACGACATCATGACATCATGGTCCGACATCCAGAAGTTATTTGAATTGTTTAGTGAGTTTGGACTCGATCTTGCGCAACCGGCATTAACGACGGACTCATACTTTTCCCTTCCGATTTGTCTGCAACAGAAAAACAGCGTTCTCCGCTTCACAAATTTTGTTGAAGTGATGATTCCCCTGTTCTCAGCAAAAGCGTTGAAGACGTGTCTTCCGACTTTCGAGAATTCAATGTCGGGATGGGGACTTGATTTTGTATGGGCGCACCTTCTCGGAAATCCACGGCATAAGCTTGCGATAATCGATGCCGTTCCGGTCCAGCATACGAGGCCCGTGGGTTCCGGCGCCATGTACGATCACGCGAAGCAAATTAAGATTGAGCCATTCGACGAGATGCATGAGTATCTCAGAAGATACGGGATCGATCGCCCCCCTCTTCTGGAATACGGCACAATCTATCTACGAACTGTCCTGCTGGATCAGGAAGGAACGGAGGTGGAAGCCAGATTGAAAAAATTGGCGCTGTCTCTTCTTTCCGCTCCGCCGACCTCCTGGCAAAAAATGCCGGACAGATGGAGCGCGCCGTCCGACTGGTCAGGGGGATCGGCGTTATTCTGTAAGACTCCTTTGTTCCAAGCCGAGGATTTAGCTATGAGCCTTGGCTTTACGATTCATTTGTCGCCCGATACCTCAGAGAAGGGAAGCGAGATTCTCTTTTTAGGACACAATAGCGAGAAATTGCGGCTTTTGATGTCGTTTGAGGCGGATAATGATCAAATCTATCATTTGGTTATCCACGTTTTTGACGATAAGGGAGGAATTCTAACCGCTTTATGGCTGGCAGTTCCTTTTAACCAACCCATTACTTTCGCGTTGCAAATAGTGCCCGCCATCGGATGGATACGAGCTTGGTTCAACGGCATTGTATCCGGGGATGCGTTCGTTCCGGCCTTTCATTGGTCGGAGGTCGATCAGGTGAGGTTTGGCAATGAAAAACTAACCGGCAAAATCTCGCAATTCTGGATGAAGCCATGGAGCATCGAAGGATAGTTCTTTAAACGAGGAAAATCGATGAATCTTATATTAGGCGCAGGACTGACCGGACTTTCCGCTTCTTATCATATAGGGCATAAACACTGTGTCATTATCGAGAAAAACCCTTATCCCTTCGGGCTTGTTCACTCAGAATCCCATAACGCCTTTACGTGGGATAAGGGACCTCATGTTTCTTTTTCGAAAAGCAATTACGTTAAAGAATTGTTTGCCAAGAGCGTATCCGGCGCATATGACGAATTCGAGATTAAGGCAGGAAATTATTTCAAAGGTCATTGGATTGATCATCCGGCTCAATCGAATCTTTACCAAATACCCGAACCGCTTCGCGGTCAGTGTTTGCAGTCTTTTCTTGAAACAAGAAAAAATCTTCCGCCGGATTTTAAGCCTGCTGACTACGCTGAATGGCTTGAAACAGCTTTTGGTCCTTGTTTTGCGAATACCTTTCCTGCGGCCTATACCCGCAAATACTGGACAGTCGATCCGCAGAAAATGGCGACTTCGTGGATAGGATCGCGCGTTTTCCTGCCTTCGGTAGACGATGTCGTTACTGGCTCAGAAGGCCCGCTTAACCAATCGACATATTACATTACCAAAGTTCGTTATCCTAAACACGGCGGCTATCAATCGTTTGCGCGCGAACTTGCTGCAGGAGCAGATATTCGTCTTAATTGCGCTGCGACCTCGATCGATTTGATCGAGAAAAAAGTTCACTATGCAGGAGAAGGGGCTTTTTCTTATGAGCGCCTTATTTCTACAATTCCATTGCCCATTTTCGTCCGCCTGTGCCGTCAGGCGACGCCAGAAGTTATCGCAGCGGCAGAGGCTCTTTCTTGCTCCCAAGGGCTCCTCATCAGCTATGAAGTTCCGCATCCGGCGCGCCGTCCTGAAAACTGGCTTTACGTCTACGATGAAGACAAATACGCCACGCGCATTCATTATACGGAGAAAATGACATCGGGAAATGCGCCAGAAGGAAAGTGCGGCATTCAAGTCGAGGTTTACGCCAGCCGTCATAAGCTTTTTAACGCAGCACCGAAGGCGATTGCGGAAAAAGTTACCGATGAACTAATCGAAATGGGTCTTATAGATAATATCCTCGATAAGCGTTTCTTGCGTTATTCATTGAAGTCCCTCGATTGGGCAAACATTATATTCGATCACCAAACGCGTCCCGGACTGTCCTTGATATACGATTGGCTTGCTGGCTATGGTTTGAAACGCCACGGCGAACGCGATTTAGAGCCTACGACGGATTGGGATAAACAGAAAATACGAACGGATATGGGCAGCATCGTTCTTGCAGGACGATTTGGGGCATGGAAATATTATTGGTCGGATGATTGCGTTCTCAATGGAAAGTATCTCTGATACAGAATTGTAGCAAAGCGATCTACCTTTTCGTGGCTTAATCATCCAGCCCGTTTCGTGTAGTTTATCGACGTATAGTTGAGCATGGCCCCATTAATTGCGGTCATTCCTTTAGCGGCATGAGTTCTTCACGCCGCGAGCGAACTTCATCGAGGATGGTTTCGACGCCGTCGATTTGAATGAGAGTCTGATTGGCTTGTTGCCAATCTCCTCCGCGCAGGGCTTGCATCAATGTCACCACACCCTGCTCCAGCGCCTGCCCCGCTTTCTGTGCGACACGGTCGCAATGGCTCGGGCTGGCGGCATCGGTCAATTCCCGTCGCAACTCGCATACCATAGGATTAACGGCGGCTTCTTTTTTAAATTCCTGTTCGTTTAACTGCAGCCAGTAGCGGCCTCGACGCAAGGGTTCGCGTAGGGTTTCATAGGCTTCATTCAACGCCTCGAGCTGCTTGGCGGCATGGCCGCGTTCGCCCATGCCGCGGATTAGAAAGCGTTCGGGAGCTAGCGTGCGGCTTAGCGTCGTATATTGGCGTTCCAGCATTTCCGCATCGACATCCAGGCGTCGTTCGAGACCGAGACGAGCGAAATGATCGATATCGCGCACAGGCTGAATCGTGCCGCAGAGATGACAAAACAACGCGCGGGTCGAAACCGGCTTCTGACACAGCCAGCAATACGAATCCCCGTTTGCCATACCGACAAATTCATTCATACCGACAACATTGGACATACCGTTCCCCGTTCCTAAGCTGCTTGTGTTTGGCGCAACGCGTGCGTGCGCTGATAAAGGTCATACCAAGCCTCGATGCAGCGATCGATGTCTTTGCTTTCCGTGTGCCAGCCAAGCGAAATGCGCAAAGCGCATCCCGCAACGTCGTTGCCGTATCCCATTGCGCTTAAAACGTGCGATTTTTTAACTTTCCCGCTGGAGCATGCCGCACCCGCGCTGACCGCGATGCCGGACAAATCCATTGCAGCGACTTGCGTCTCGCCATCGATGTTGGATAGAGCAATCGACAAAGTATTGGCTATGCGCGGCGCTTTGGCGCCGATTACTATGACATCATTGCCGCCAAGCCTTTCCAGCGTTTTCTGCAACTTGTCGCGCAGCGCACCAAGACGCAGGCTGTCGCGCAAATCATCCGCCGCCAACTGCGCCGCAATGCCAAAACCTACGATGCCCGCGACGTTTTCCGTTCCTGCGCGGCGGTTACGTTCTTGCCCTCCGCCCCTGATCAACGATCTAAGGCAAAGAGATTTCTTGACTACCAAAGCTCCCATACCTTGCGGGCCACCAATTTTATGCGCGGAAATCGTCAGCGCATCGACGCCCATCGCGGCAAAATCAATTGGCAAGCGTCCTGCGGCTTGAACCGCGTCTGTATGAAAGATGAGACCGTATTCCTTGGCAAGCGAGGCAAGTTCCGCAATCGGATTGATGACTCCGGTTTCATTATTGGCCAGCATGACGGAAACAAGCGAACCCTTAGGCGCGCTCATAAAAATTTGTTTAGCGGCAGCCCTATCCACAACGCCGTCGCGCGTTACCGGCAATCGATTTTTTGGCGCTGAGAAAGCCATAACGGAGTCATGTTCTACCGTGGAGGTTATCGGTGACTCAAAATTTCCAAGGATAAGATTGTTCGCTTCGGAACCACTTCCGGTAAAAATGACCTCGGCCGGTTTTGCTCCAACCAAAGCCGCAACTGCCGCACGCGCATCATCAACATAACGGCGAGCAATGCGTCCATATCGGTGGGCGGAGGACGGATTCCCGTGGCGTTCCATAGCCTCCGCAATCGCAGCGCGAACGGCTGGCTTCATTGGCGTAGTCGCATTGGCATCAAGATAAATCATCGTGTTATCACCTATTAACCCCTCGTTTTGTTTAACAAAACCGTTTAATATATTGTTTTTCCAAAGGAAACACTATATAGCGATACAAGAAGACTCGTTTCCAAAGGGTTGTATTACTTACTTGAAATTAACCTTTTGGTTTGTGCTAGAATACTACTTAATCTCCTCCGAACATTCTAAAGAGAGAAGAGTATAGCAGATTTTTCGACTTTTTGCAGCAAGTTAGGTGAAAGACAATGCCTGAAGTTCTTTTTGCCGGTCCTGCCGGACGCTTAGAAGGCCGTTATAGCCCGGGGAAATCTCCAACGGCGCCCATTGCCTTAATCCTGCACCCGCATCCGCAGCACGGCGGAACGATGAACAATAAAGTTGTTTATAGCCTTTATAACGCGTTTGCCGAGCGCGATTTTGCCACAATGCGCTTTAACTTTCGCGGCGTTGGCCGCAGCCAAGGCTCCTATGACCGCGGTGAAGGCGAATTGAGCGATGCCGCCAGCGCCCTTGACTGGCTGCAAAGCATCAACCCCAACGCCCGTAGTGTTTGGGTTGGCGGATTTTCATTCGGAGCATGGATTGGGATGCAGCTTTTGATGCGCCGTCCGGAAATTGAATCTTTTATTTCCGTAGCCCCGCCCGCCAATATGCTTGATTTCAACTTCCTCGCCCCTTGCCCGGCTTCGGGCCAGATCATTCACGGCGATGCGGACGAAATCGTTCCCGAACCTTTTGTCGCCAAACTGGTCAATAAGTTATCGAGCCAACGCGGGGTTAAAATCGACTATCGCATCATTCCCGGTGCAACTCACTTCTTTACGGAAAATCTGGCGGAACTGACGACCTATGTTGAAGATTATCTCGACCTTGCGCTATATCAACGCCCTGTATCTTTGGCGATGACAGCTTAGGGGCTGGATTTGCGTTCAGTTCTTTCCCAACTCGCCTTCCTTTTCCAAGGATCGCTTTATGAGTTCGTCCTTATTCAACTTTATCACGCGTTCTTGGGGCACGCGTCTGGCGCGCTTGCTTGGAATTGAGGATATTCAAAAAAGACTCGCTTCTGTGGAAAATGAAATAGGCAGGATTTCCAAAAAAAATTCCGGTTATTCCGAGAATATTTCTGATCCCGCATTAGCCCAAAACATCCTTGTTTCTCTTCAGCGGCTCACGGAAGGCATCGTGACGCTTGATAAACGGCTTGGTTCTTATCGTTCAGCCCGTTTTTTTTCCCATCTTTCAGAAATCTATCCAAAAACAAAAACGGTCATTTTCGCGGGAGGAAGCATTTTTGGAGATAATATTAAGTATGCCTATTTATCGTTTCTCGACAAAGCGAAAAAAGACGGCATCGCCTGTTATTTTCTTCCCGCCAATGCCCTCCAATATGAACAGCTAAAGGCGGCAGGGCTGCCTTGCCTTCCGCATGTCCTTTCGGCTTATACCCCTCGCGACATAAGTATTTGTCTGGACGCAAAAGTATTGGTTTTCGACAATCATTTTGTGCCGCCAAATTGGCAACATTATCTTCCTCATTCGCTGTTGAAGGGAGCAAGGACTATTCAGCTTTGGCATGGCATACCTATCAAAGAGATTGGAATGGAAACCATTGCAAGTTTGAAACCCGACGATCCAAATGTTGCGGAACTTATGGCCTCTTGCGGCCCCTTCGACGTTTTTGTGGCCCCAAGCGCAGCATCCCGAACAGATTGGAAGCGCAAGTTTTCGTTTCGAATTTTTTCCCCGATTGGATATCCGCGCAATGATGTTCTTCTTCGCAACCTCTCCGCATTTGATAAAATCAATGTCGACGCAAGGGCGCTTTCTCACGTGGAAAGTTCTTTCAAGGCGGGAAAAACCGTCATTTTGTATGCTCCGACTTTTCGCGATTACAAGGGAAGCGATTGGTTTAAAAATGCAAAAATTTCTATGCTTGCCGATTATTGCTCGGATAAAGGCTATCTCTTTTATGTAAATTTGCATCCGGAAGAACAAGATTTAGTCGAACAATATATGCAGCGTTATCCCAAAATAAGTTTTATTGCGCCGCATACGGATGTTTATCCCATTGTTAAGTATACCAGCGTCTTGATTACCGATTATTCGTCTCTGGCATTTGACTTCTTGCTCCTGGAGCGTCCTATTCTTTTTTACCGGCCTGATCATGCCGATTATGTGGCGCGATCTCGACATTTCATCAAAGACCATGACCAATATGTTTGCGGTACGGTATCATCCACCATCGACGGACTTATTAAAGCCTTAGAGGATTCCGCTGTTCTCCTTACCACCGGGAAAGACGACCCCTTCAAAAACAAGCGTCAAGCATTATGGAAAAAACTTTTCGATTATCATGACGATCTTGCGGCTCAACGCTTAAATGACGTTATCTTTTATCTTTTGGAATCCGAACGATGAAAACCGTTATTACATTCGGAACTTATGATTTATTTCACATTGGGCATTTGCGGATTCTTGCCAGAGCCAAAGAACTTGGCGACAGACTTGTTGTTGGCGTTTCGACAGATGAATTGAATTTTTCAAAAAAAGGCATCAACCCTGTTTTCTCTCTTGCCGAACGAATGGAAATTCTTCGCGCAATCGCCTGTGTGGACGAGGTTTTTCCCGAAGAAAGTCTTGAACTTAAAGGCGAATACATTCGCTTCTATAAAGCAGATGTTCTTGTTATGGGCGATGACTGGCGGGGTAAATTCGATTGCTACAAATCGCTATGTGAGGTGGTCTATTTGCCTCGCACAGAAGGAATTTCCACGACCAAGATCAAGAACTATATAGGCAAAATGACTTCGGATTCATTATAGCCACGACTCAACATATCTCATCACAATTTCGCCAATGAGATAGAATAATCAACTTGCTAAGCAAAGGAAACAGCGACCATCTATCATTGATTCCAGAGATTAAAGAAATAGGGAGCCTGTGTCCCTGATATTGCGCCTAGCTGTGTCCCTGAAACTATAGAATCAGCTTGTGTCGTCGTCAGATTCGGTATCTGCGACGTCGAAAGCCCGCTTATCTGTGTTGTTGTCAACGCTTCAACCTGCGTTGTCGTCAACGCCTGAAGAGTTGTCATGTCAATCGCGTTAAGCGCAGTCGTCGTCAGGCCTATGACCTGCGTCGTGTACAACCCGGCCAGATCCGTCGTTCCCAGCCCGCTTATCTCCGCAGGCGTCAGCACCCCTACCT
>CAZPKC010000005.1:40143-84451 GCA_964587125.1 uncultured Rhodospirillaceae bacterium
GCCAGATCCGTCGTTCCCAGCCCGCTTATCTCCGCAGGCGTCAGCACCCCTACCTGCGTCGACGTCAGGTTCTCGCTCAACGTCGTTCCCAGCTGCCCGACGTTCGCCGCTCCCAACGCCGCTATCTGCGTCGTCGTCAGCACGCCCACTTGCGTCGTCGCCATCACGCCCACCTGCGTCGTCGTCAGGTTCGTTACCTGCGTCGGCGTCAGCGCGCCCACCTGCGTCGTCGTCAGCGCTTCAACCTGCGTCGTTCCCAGATTCTGCACCTGCGACGTCGACAAGCCCTTCACCTGCGTCGGCGTCAGCGCTCCCACTTGCGTCGTCGTCAACGCCGCCAGATTCGTCGCGTTCAGCCCGTTAAGCTGCGTCGTCGTCAGGCCTATGACCTGCGTCGTGTACAACCCGGCCAGATCCGTCGTTCCCAGCCCGCTTATCTCCGCAGGCGTCAGCACCCCTACCTGCGTCGACGTCAGGTTCTCGCTCAACGTCGTTCCCAGCTGCCCGACGTTCGCCGCTCCCAACGCCGCTATCTGCGTCGTCGTCAGCACGCCCACTTGCGTCGTCGCGAGACCCGCTACCCCTGTCGTCGTCAGGTTCGTTATCTGCGTCGGCGTCAGCGCGCTCACCTGCGTCGTCGTCAGCGCCTCAACCTGCGTCGTCGCGAGACCCGCCATTTCGGAAGTCGACAACGCTTCTATCTGGTTGGTGTTAAGTATGGATAACTGCGTTGCATCAAACACAAAGTTGCTTGATCCTATTGTCCGAATCGAAGTCGTTGACAACCCCGTCATCTGGGTCGTCGCTAGAAGCGCCAAATCGGTCGTAGAAAGATAAGGAATCTGAGTAGCGGCTAAAGCACTGATTTGTGTGGAGGTAAGTGACTCAACATTCGTTGTTGTCAACGCAGCAACCTGCGACGTGTACATATACGGGATCAAACCAGGAGGGATTGTGCCGATATAACCTGTGCCGATTCCACTCATGAGTTCTCACCTAAAGGGTTAATCCACAAGGACGCCACATCCGCTGCAAGGCCGACTCCATGTCGACATTCCAGAAAAATACATATTAATGCCTAGTTCGTATATCTTAACAAGTCGTTAACCAAACTAAGCGGCACGGAACTCGTGGCCAAAGCAAGGCGGGATGCTACAACTAAGGATAGCTGGATAAGCTTTGGTTTTATACCAACCCCTCATCGAAAGTTTTTTTGTTATAAGTCCGAATCATAGAAGGTGGCAATAGAATTTCATCAAGAATTTTCTTTCCCACGACCCCTCTTGTTGTTAAAGTTCTCCAACGGTTATCCTTCGCCCGCGTTCCAATTTCTCCCTTCTCCAATCAGTTTTTCTCCGCTGATCTCCTCATGATCCGAATCTTTGCGACTCAACGGTCATAAGCCATAGTTTCGAAGGTTATGAAAATCGTGTCTAATTCGCTAGGACAGAACACATATGAAAATACTTTTTATTGACTATCCTTCTTGCTCTTACGATACCACGACGCATCTGAAAGAGCCCCTTGGTGGCACACAATCTGCCGTTTCCTGCCTTTCGAAAGCGTTAGCTCAAGCAGGGCACAAAGTTGCTATCGTTAATGGCAATAAAGAACCGACAGAAACCGATGGCGTTCGTTTTATGACTCTTCCCTGCCCTACGCCAGTTCTGAATGACTTCGATGTTATCGTGCTTATCTCTGCGACTATGTCTCAAATGCTCAGAAGAATCGGCCTTACTCGTCCGATCGTATTGTGGGCTCATCACGCAACTAATCAACCCGCTGTTCAGAAGTTAGGGGATCCGGCAGAACGATCTCTCTATACCGGATTCGTTATGGTGTCTCAGTGGCAAGCCGAAAGCTATATCGCAGCCTTCGGTCTCAATCCCTCTGCAATAAAGGTGTTGAGAAACGCTGTCTCGTCGCCTTTTATAAACAGCACGCCCGCCACCAAATGGCTTAGAACCGGCGCGGCTCCAATCCTAGGCTATTCCAGCACACCTTATCGTGGTCTTGACATCTTATTGTTGTCTTTTCCCTCTATTCGAAAACGCCTTGAAGGTGCGACATTACGTATATTTTCTGGTATGTGGAGCTATGCTTCCGATATTCAGAGTGCATTCACATCTTTGTATGACTTGGCGCACGCCCTACCGGGAGTGACATATGTCGGGCCTTTGCCTCAACCCCGCTTGGCTGAAGAAATGGCCAACGTGGATATATGGGCTTATCCTTGCACATTTGAGGAAACCTCGTGCATCTCCGCTATGGAGGCAATGACATCCGGAAACCTGCTGGTTAGCACGACCCTCGGTGCCTTGCCGGAAACAACGGCGGGCTTCGCTCACCTTATCGACTTTAACGCCGCGCACGTGTTGGGAGAAAATCCTACGCGTTTTGCAAATCATCTCGTTAATGTTGCAACCGAATTTAGAGCAAATCCGCAGTCTGCGGAATCAACTATTGCTCGACAAGTCGACTATGCGCGGACTCATTATAATTGGAATGTGCGGGCAACCGAATGGGTCGAATGGCTTGAACAAACTATCTGATATGGAACCACATCGTTGTTGAGTGTTATAAGACTTTTAACTTCGGCTCTACAGGATCAACGGGCGTTCTTCTCGAGAAAAGCGGGGGCATAAACATGGATATGGGAGCAGAAAATATCCTGCACGAGAAGCTGCGAAATGCAGATAGCCTCCTTCAGCTTGGTAAATATATTGAAGCGGACAAGATATACAGAGAGGCGGCTGCGTTAGACTTGGGCAACTCGGAAGCTCTTGCCGGTTTACTGTACTTAAAACGGCAGTCTGCAATCGACAACGGCGATGCTGCAGGCACAACCTATTGGAATCTTATCTGGCAGACCAGCAAGTCGGAACTATTTGGAGTGGATTGGTTGGAATATATTCTTGGCGACGTTGCTCATAATGAGATCATTGATCAGAAATATAGCACAATTTCGAAAAACATGATTATTGTCGATAGTTCGCTCAACAAGGACAAACTTCCCTATTATGCTCAGGCATATGGCATGGGATGCCGTATCGTGTTATTCCATCTTTCCGACGAATCTTATTCGGAAAATTGCGAGGCGTACAAATATTGCAATCTTGTTGTCCGAGGTTATTGGTCCTTCCGTTATGAAAACAACAGAAAAGTCATCACTATTCCGATTGGCTATAGGAATGGCTTCGCAAACTCGTCCTCTGCACCGCCCGTCGCGCGCAAGCATGTGTGGAGCTTCGCCGGAGATGTAAAAAAGAGCACACGAGGCGCTATGCTCGAAGCCATGCGAAGATTCGCCCCTGGTTTTGAACATCTCACCAGAGGGTTCACCACGAACGGGTATTATTTAGGGGATGCGTTGCCCAGCGAGGATTACCGCCGATTAATGGACGAATCGATTTTCGTTCCTTGCCCTACCGGCTGGGTCAATCTGGATTCCTTTCGTGTCTGGGAAGCGTTGGAGGCAGGATGCGTTCCCATCGTCGAACGACGCGGGTCTTTCGATTACTTCAAATGCCTGTTAGGCGAGCATCCCCTTCCGACTCTATCGGATTGGAGCGAATGCGATGCCCTGCTCGGACACAATCCAGAGGAGTGGGAAAGACTTAGACAAACCTGCCAGACATGGTGGGCGTCCTATAAACCGCGTGTAAGGCAGTTGGTCGGCTCAGTGTTTCATCAAGCGGCAACATGGAGATGATTATAGTCTCGGAAAAGCGCAGAAAAATAGATTTCTCACAATAAAAAAAGCTGCTAGCGTTCGGAAATCAGGTTAGTTTTTCTTTTTTTCTTGTTTTTCAAATGAAATATGCTGGTTTTTACATCAATCTCGATCGCAGCACGGATCGTCGCGAAAGGATCGAGGGGGAGTTGGCACACATAGGTTTGGGTGGGCGTTATTCTCGTTTCTCAGCGATTGATGGCAATGCGCTGCATTATCCAAATCCGCACTTGAAGGACTCTGAAATTGGTTGTTTTACCTCTCACGCCCGCGTGTTGATAGAAAACAAGGACTGTCCCCAACCCTTACACGTGATCGAAGATGACATCGTCTTGTCGCCGGTTGTGGAAAGAATGCTCGATCAACTGATAGAGGGCGGCGCTTTAACAGCATTCGATCTTGTATATACCGACGTCATCATTCCGATGACAGATGCTTATTGTGTGAAATTTAAGTCGCTCTACGATACGAGCGTAAAGCGCGATAAAACGGGCGAGATAGAATCAATATCGTTCAGCATGATCAATATGCGCGGCGTAGAATTCACTTCCACCAGTTCGTTTCTCATAAATCCACAATCCATCGGCAAACTGGCAGCATTATACGAAGACGAATTAAAGCGCGGGGCGAGAGTAGCGATAGATCATTTCATCAGCAATCTTTGTAACAGCGGCGGCATCAAGGTTGGTTGCCTTTTTCCCTTTATCACTTCGGTCCCGATTGGAAATTGCTTTGACTCGACGATAGGCGGACGCACGGGTTTACTGTTTGCTTTCGCCAGCACTGTGTTTCGCCATTCATTTTACGTCGGTTGTGATTTGGCGCGCTGTCTTGAAGAAACTTCGCGTGTTTTTCCCCCGCCTCAATCTTCCGATCCACACGGCCAGTTGATAACGCGACTAATGGAGGCTGTGCATCCGAAAGCATAACCAAAATTCCAAGTCCGGATATCAGACTCGGTTTTGAGTCGCAATAACGAACGGAATTGCCTTCCACGAGAAAGAAATCCATCACCGCGCACATGCGCGATATCAAATACGGAAAATGGCGCGAATAGGCAAATATTGTCTTGTAGGTTTCAAAAAAACAATCGGCTTTTCCAAAATGAAATTGGATAACTGCCGCTATATAAATTCCACAAGATATCTATTGTCGAAAGAGCGATATGTAAGATATAAGGCTTTGCTGGCTCCCCGGCCTTCCTGTCCAGACGATCAAGATATATACGAACAAAATGTTTATCGACGACAAATTGCGCGCGGCAATCGATGCGCAGAAAAACGGACAAAACGAAAAGGCTGAAAAGCTCTTTTGGGATATTTTGAAAGAGAAGCCTAGGAACGCCGCCGCTTTATTCTACATAGGGATCATTCGTTTTAATTGCGGGGATTTTAAGGCCGCCCTCGATTGCATCCGCAAATCACTTGCCATTAACGACAACAATCCTATGGCATATAATTTTCTTGGCCTTGCTCTTACGTCCCTGGGGGAACTGGATCAAGCCGTCGTTTCCTATCGTCAAGCGATAACCCTTGAGCCGCAAAATCCAGATATCTATAACAACCTAGCTGATGTGATGCTCAGGCAAGGAAATCCTGACGGCGCCATCGAAGCCTGCCGTTTGGCGATTTGTTACAAACCGGATTATTTTCTCTCTCACTACAATCTTGGCGTTTCGCTTCAGCAACAGAAAAAGATCGACGATGCCTTAGCCGCTTTTAAACAAGCCATTTCTCTTCATCCGGTATTTCCAGAAGCCTACTGCAATCTCGGCCTTGCGTTGATGTCACAAGGAAAGAGAGAAGAAGCGGTTGCCGCATACAAACAAGCCATCGTCTTTAAGCCCAATTTTCCCGAAGCTTTCAACAACCTCGGCCAACCCCTTAGCGAGTTGGGAAGACAGGAGGAAGCTGTTGCAGCATACCGGCAAGCAGTGGCTCTGCGCCCAACATATATCCACGCTTATATCAATCTGGCTATTATACTGCGTAAGCTCGGAAGGTTGACGGAGGCGATAGACGCATGCCGCACCGGACTTTCTGTGGTGCCCAACCATGCCGAAGCGCAGATAGAATTGATTGGCCTGCGCCGCCATGTTTGCGATTGGAGCGCCGCCGAGGCCGACCTGCGCCAGATGTTTACCTTGATTCAGGGTGTACAGCCCTTTCTCGCAATCTCTTCGCCCACAAGCATGGCGCAACAGTTGTCATGCGCTCAAAGATGGTCGTCAAAAATTCCCCGTGGCATGCCTTTCACACATAATCACGTCGAACAGGCGGATCGCATACGCATAGGCTATCTATCTTGCGACTTTCATCTTCATGCGACAGCCTATCTTATGGCGGAATTGTTTGAACAGCACGACCGCTCTCGTTTCGAGATTTTCGGCTACTCTTACGATTTGGACGATAACAGCGATATACGGCAAAGAATCATCAAGGGTTTTGATCATTTTGTCGATCTTTATTCGGTTTCTGATCATGAGGCCGCCCAACAAATTTATAAGGATAAGATCAATATTCTAATTGATCTAAAAGGATATACTCAGGGCGCGCGAACGGAGATTCTTGTCGATAAGCCAGCGCCGGTTCAGGTTAATTATGTCGGCTTTCCCGGCACAATGGGGGCCGATTTTATCGACTATATTATAGCGGATCCTATTGTCGCTCCCATGAAACATCAGTCGTATTATTCCGAAAAAATTGTGCATCTTCCGTATTGTTATCAACCAAACGATACCAAACGCCCAATTTCCGATCTTAAAATAACACGAAGCGAATGCGGATTACCCGAGCATGGTTTTGTTTTTTGTTGTTTTAATAATTCCTATAAGATTTCTGTCTCTTTCTTTGATCTGTGGATGCGCCTCCTCAAAGCGGTGCCCCATAGCGTTCTATGGCTGATCTCTACAAACCCAACTGTTGAAACCAATCTGCGGCGCGAAGCAGCTGCGCGCGGCGTTGAACCTCAACGGTTGATTTTTGCTTCTGCCGTGCAACAACCCTACCACTTGGCACGCCACCGGCTGGCGGATTTATTTCTTGATACGTTGCCCTATGGCGCCCACACAACTGCAAGCGATGCGCTGTGGGCTGGATTGCCTCTTTTGACATGCACCGGGGATACTTTTGCGGGAAGAGTCGGCACCAGTGTGTTGCTCGCTGTCGGCTTACCGGAGCTTATCACAACATCGCTTGATGAATATGAATCGCGCGCGTTGGAAATTGCGACACATCCAGAAATGCTTTCGGAATTGAAGCAAAAGTTGGCTAGGAATTTGCCAACGGCAGCGTTATTCGATATTAGGCGCTATACGCGCGAACTCGAATCCGCCTTTGTGCGTATTTGGGATACATGGCGATTGGGGAGCCCTCTCCAATCTTTCGTTGTGGATAGGTAAGTTCGATCGGAGGATAATGTGGCCAGTAGTACATATTTGACCGCGATGGAGCGGATTAGAAAAGGCGATTTCAAGGTCATTGACCTATTCGGAATCGTTGATGAAATCATGAAAGTGGACGGCAAGGATTCTGTCGTCGCCTTGTATAAGTCATGGATTGAGAACAATTCAAACGATCCTTTGCTTTTTGCTGTCTTGTATAATGCCGGAACGGTCTATACCTCCGCCGGGCTTTTCAACGACGCGCAAGAAAGTTTTGAAAAATCAATCGCACTTAATCCAGATTTTGCACAGTCCCACATTAACTTGGGAACTTTATATGAGAAAAAAGGGCAATTGGATTTAGCGGTCGCAGAGTGGACCGCCGTGTTTAATAGACCGGGTGCCATTACAGGGACCAATATTCTCTACAAAACAATCGCGCTAAATCAGACTGCGCGCATTTTGGAAGCCAACAACAGGTGCGAGGCAGCGGAAATTTGCCTCCAACAAAGTCTAGAAATTCGCCCTTCACAACTTGATGTCGCCCAGCATTACATCACCGTGCGGATGCGCGAATGCAAATGGCCTGTAATTGAACCAAGCGAACATATCTCTCGCGATGTACTGATGAAGGGAATTTCCCCTCTTTCCGTAGCCGCATATACAGATGACCCAATGCTTCAATTGGCCACCAGCTTTTATTACAACATGCGTGATCTTGGCACGCCTCAATCGGACACGGTTGTGTCTTATAACGGATCAAGTAACAATTGTAAGACGGACGCGCCCCTGCGTATCGGCTATCTGTCTTCCGATTTGCGCGCACATGCAATCGGAATGTTAACCTCGGAAATTTTCGAATTGCATAATCGTCAAAAGGTTGAAATTTTTGCCTATTACTGCGGTATTTCCAAAAGCGATGCAATCATGGAAAGAATTAAGAAAAACGTCGATCATTGGATTCCCATTCAGGATATGGATGACGAAACGGCGGCGCGGCGGATCAATGATGACGGCATCCAAATCTTAATCGATGTGAACGGCTATACGGGGGGCATGCGCATGAAACTTCTCGCAATGCGTCCCGCGCCCATTATTGTTAACTGGCTGGGATTCCCCGGCACTATGGGAAGTCCTTATCATCATTATATCATTGCCGACGAGTGGATTATTCCTCCGGAGTACGATATTTACTATTCCGAAAAAGTCATGCGCTTGCCCTGCTATCAACCCAATGACCGCAAGCGCTCTGCTGCAGAAAAAAAGCCAACGCGGAAGGAAGCTAATTTGCCTGAAAATGCGCTGGTTTATTGCTGTTTTAACGGCGCACAGAAAATTTCTCAGTTCACCTTTGAACGATGGATGACAATACTCAGCCGCGTCGAGGGCAGTGTTTTATGGCTACTGGGCGCCACCGAAACCTCAAGAAACCGTTTGAGGTCAATTGCCCAAGCGCGTGGCATATTACCAGACCGGATTATTTTTGCCGAACAAATTAATCATGTGGATCATCTCGCCCGTATTCCTCTGGCCGATTTGTTCTTGGATACGCATCCTTATGGCGCCCATACGACGGCGTCCGACGCTTTGTGGATGGGCGTGCCGATCCTAACGCTTAGCGGACGTTCTTTCGCGTCCCGTGTTTGCGGAAGCCTTGTTCGTGCGGCAGGCTTCCCCGATCTGGTTTGCACCACGCCGGAGGAATACGTTGATCGCGCCGTCGCTTTGGGGCGCGACAGAGAAGCCTTGCGTCACTATCGCGCAAAACTCGCCGCCACGCGCGATAGTTGCGTTTTGTTCGATACGCCGCTGCTCGTTAGAAGCCTCGAAAGACTTTATGAGACTATGTGGAAAGACTTCAAAAATGGGCGTTTGCCTCAGCCAGATCTCAGAAATCTCGATGTTTATCTTGAAATCGGCATCCAGAACGACTGCGATAAGGTTGAAGTTTTATCGATTCAGGATTACACATCTTGGTGGCAGACGCGCCTCTCGCAACGTGACGCCGTCCGTCCTTTTTATCCCGACGATAGATTCTGGACGGAGAAAATTGCGCGCCGATATAGAAAAAAGGCGGTAAAAGAAGATGGTAAAACGCGTTTTAGTTACTGGCGGGGCGGGCTTTCTCGGATCGCATCTTTGCGAAAAGCTGCTGCAAAGAGGCGATGAGGTTCTTTGCGTCGATAATTTTTTTACCGGACAGAAGCGTAATATTGCGCCTTTGTTAACGCATGAGCGTTTTGAGTTTTTGCGTCACGATATAACTTTCCCCCTCTATATCGAAATCGATGAGATTTATAATCTGGCTTGCCCCGCTAGTCCCGTTCATTATCAATTCGATCCCGTACAAACGACGAAAACCAGCGTTCTGGGGGCTATCAATATGCTGGGACTCGCCAAACGCACAAAAGCCAAAATTCTGCAGGCTTCGACCAGCGAAGTCTATGGCGATCCCGAAATTCATCCGCAAGTTGAATCATACTGGGGCCGCGTTAACCCCATCGGAATACGAAGTTGTTACGATGAAGGCAAACGTTGCGCCGAGACTCTTTTCTTCGATTATAGAAGGCAGCACAATCTTAAAATAAAAGTTGTGCGTATTTTTAACACCTACGGTCCCCGCATGCGCCCCGACGACGGGCGGGTTATCAGTAATTTTATCATTCAGGCCTTACGCGGCAAAGACCTTACCATCTATGGCGATGGCGAGCAGACGCGGAGTTTTTGCTATGTCGACGACCTGATCGATGGCCTGATTTCCACCATGAACACCGCTGACGATTTTACCGGTCCGGTCAATATCGGCAATCCTGGAGAATTCTCAATGCTCGCCCTCGCCGAACAGATTTTGGAATTGACTAAATCCAAAAGTAAAATTCAATTTGTCCCGTTGCCCGCCGACGATCCACGCCAAAGAAAGCCGGATATTTCCTTGGCGCACGAAAAGTTAAATTGGAAACCCACCGTACGTCTGCGCGAAGGGCTCATAAGAACGATCGATTATTTCAAGCACTCTTCCAAGCCACACGCGGACAATCTCGCCCTCATAGCCGAGACTTTCAACGAGCCCGCGCCCGAATACGGGAAAGACAGCGCAGAAACCTACGCATCGCCAAAGTCTCGGCGCGCTGGCAAGTGATCGCGTCTGGAGATGAGTTCATTTAATTGGTGATTTCGCCATCGCTCTTTTTCAAAAAGCTATTAGCGGCGCGCAAACCCGGCATAGCGAAGGTTTTCCATATATTCCGGCTGTTCCACCAATTCCGAGGGGATTAGACCTCCGGCTGTCGCATTGCCAAGCTCTTTCTCGGCGCGACGTAAAATGGGCGTTGCGTCGCTCGGATATTGTAATGCGTCGCTAACGAGGCCACACAGGGCGATATAGGTTGCTGGCGAAAGTTCTACTAACACAGTTCTTATTTCCTTTTTATTCTTGTCCCCTAGACTTCTAGAGGTCTTTTCTTAAGGGAACCTTACCCCCAAATCCCGAAAGCCGAAAAACTTTCATGACAATAATTTTAAAAAAAAGAGCATGAAAGTAATTAAACTACCCATATATGGTAAGTTATAGCCATATAAGGGTAATATATTGGTTGTCTTTTCGGGTTTTCTCTTCGTTTAGGAAGCCCTTGGATTGATCATTGGCTTCACGTGGTTAGCCTCTATAGAAATATTTAGTGACGTTCATTTTCCAAAAGCGTTTCGAATTTTGAAAGAATCCCGTCTTTGCTCCATTCTTCCTGAGCGCGTCGGCGGCCAACTATTCCCATTTGAATTCTTAGCTCTTTATCGTTTGCCAGCCTCAAAATGGCGCCGACAAACGCATCGACATCATCCGGTTTGACTGCCAAGCCACACCCTTGAATTGCGTCGAATATTTGCGTGTTCGGTTCGGCTCCTGCAACGATAGGTCTTCCACTAGCTAATATATTGCCAAGTTTAGATGGCATCACCAAATCGGCCGCTTCAGCTTTTTGCGGCAATAAATGTATATCGGCGGCAAGCATTAAATGAATAAAATCCTGTAAAGGCTGCACTGGCAGAAATATAATGTTTTTCAATTCTTCGGCTTTGGCGACAAGATCATCGCGTCCCGCGCCATCGCCTGAAATTATAAACCGGATACGAGAAACATCCTGTAACCGTCGCGCGGCTTCGACAATGACTTCTAATCCCTGTTTGCGGCCAAGATTGCCGGAATAAACGGCCAGAACCGTTTCAGAATTGGCGCCAAGACGATCGCGCCATTTGCCGCTCTCCTGAACCGGATCAAAATCGCCGACACCTGCCCAGTTAGGCAAAAGAAAAACCCGATCTCGATGAACTCCTTTAGCAAGGAGCCTGTCGCGCATCCGCGGCGATATGCTGCTGACCGTCGAAAAACTCCGCAGTAAAATCCGCTCGACCTTCAAAGCCGCTCGAAACAACCAATCTCTCTTCAAAAGCCCTAAATTAAACGCCGCATCAACTTCAAAATCCTGCACGTGAAGATGCGTTGGAATACCCATCGCCTTTCCCGCCAATAAAACCGTCGGCGCGGCCATTAAAGGGGGCGCCGTAATCTCGACAACATCGGGACGCCATGTCAAAGCTTGCCACAAAATAACCGGCAGCGACGTCCCCGCGAAGGAAAGAAGATGGATAAGCCGCAAGGTTCCGCTTGGAACGGAGGGAACGTAAAGAGGCACGCGATAGATGCGAATTCCCTCAATTTCTTCGATTTTATAACGACACGCGCTATACCCCTCGCCGATTTTCCACTCGGGATAATAAGGAGGTGCGGCGATGGCACGGACTTGATGCCCATGCGCCGTCAACCAAGCAGCCATCTCCCCCTGAAATTTGCCAATTCCCGTTTGTTCGGGAGCATAATTTAAAGAGACGAGAAGAATTTTCATTTTGAGAAAAGCCCTTGTCTACACTTCCGCTAATGTGGCAGGCAATGACGCCTTGCGCAAGAATTATATGAGAATTAAGGGTTGATCTGACGGCTTCTAAGGCGGCATAATGGCTGGAAAATCGGGCCGGAAGATAGGCAAAAATATGGAACATATTCGGACGCGCGCTTTTACCTTAAAAAGCTCGACCTTTCTTTTTTTGATTTTCGTTTTCGCCGTTACGTTTATCTTCCGAGACGCAAGCAAGGCTATTATACAAAGCTGGTCGCAGGAGGAATACAGCCACGGCTATCTGATCCCCCCGCTTGCGCTGCTCTTGCTTCTTAATAAAATCGCCGATGCCAAAATTGAGCCACAAACCTCTTGGCTCGGATTTTTTATTATCTTTGCGAGCGTTGCCGCAGCATTTTTCTTTCAGTTTACGGGCATCACCCATCTTCTTCCCATTCTCTATGTCATTTCCATAATCGGACTTGTAACTTTATTCCTTGGCAAAAAAGCGATAGGCCCTTTGGCCGGGCCGTTGATTTTATTGTTTTTCGCCGTGCCGCTTCCGAAGTTTTTCTACTACGGTTTGTCGTCGCATATGCAGATGGTTTCCACGTCGTTGGGGGTCTTTTTCCTCAATCTGCTTGACGTTCCCGTTTTACAAGACGGAAACATCATCGACCTTGGAGGATATAAGCTGAACGTCGTCGAGGCATGCAGCGGCGTGCGTTATTTGTTCCCGCTTCTCAGTCTGAGTTTTCTTTTAGCCTATATGTATCGCGCGCCCTTCTGGAAACGCGCCGTTTTATTCGTCTCGGCGATCCCCTTCGCTATCTTACTGAACGGCGCAAGAATCGCGCTGGTCGGCGTGACGGTCGATCGATGGGGCCAGAAAATGGCGGAAGGTTTTATCCATGATTTCGAAGGTTTTGTTATTTTTCTCATCGGCTTTCTTCTTCTGTTGCTGGAAATCAGGGTTTTGCAAACGGTGGGAGCAAAAGGCGCGCTGCAATTTGACGCCCTGCGGATTTCTTCCCCGAAAAGTCTTCCCCATCCGGCAACGGGCGGGCCAAGCACGACTTGCGCTTTTTTCCTTATGATAGCAGTTGCCATAAGCGCAGTTCTTCCGACCTTTTTGCCGCGTTATCTGACCCCCGTTTATTTAAGCCAACCGTTCAGCGCCTTTCCGCTCCGGATCGGCGGATGGGCCGGGCAATTCGGGAAAAGCCTCGACAAAAAATCGCTCGATCTTCTGGGAACGAACGATTACCTGCTGGCCGACTTTGCAAAACCCGCCGCGACGCCCGTGGATATATACGTCCTCTATTTCCCGCAAGAAGACAGCACCAGCAACGAAGCCGTGCATACGCCGACCGTTTGCATTCCAGGCGGGGGCTGGACGGTCGAAACTCAGGCGATAAAAACGATTCCCGTAAACGATCCCTCCGCTCTGCAAGCGCAACCCCTTACCGTCAACGAGCTGCTGATTTCAAAAGATTCCGCGCGGGAGGTTGTCTATTATTGGTACGCGCAAAGCAACTATTCTTCCGCCAATGTCGCTTCCGCAAGGCTTCATACTCTTATGAATAGCCTGACCCAAGGCCACACCAACGGCGCGCTGCTGCGCTTTATCACCTCCATAGAGCGCGGAGAAACGGAAAAAGACGCCGAAACCCGCCTGAACGCGTTTGCGAGTGAAAGCCTGCCGACGCTGCATACATATATGTTCGGGAGCAAAAACTAATGATGCTTCGGATATATTTATTTCTTGTTCGCTTTATGAGAAGCATTCCGCTTGTTCACAGAACGGTCTGGAAAATCAGGGAGGCTTATAACCGCGCGAAAAGGCTTCTGTTGGTCAGGCGGCCTATGGTCATGGCCGATGATTATTTAAAGCACGCAATTTTGCAAAAGCGTCCCTACGCCGCTGGAAAAATGGGTTCGACCGAATCGTTATGTCTGTCTATTTTTTTGAAAAGGGAAAAAGCCAGAGCAAAAAACCGCAAAATCCCCGCATATAATCCTTATATTTTCCATACGCTCTTTATTAACTCCGGCGTTTTTCCCCAAAATGCAGAAATGTACGATCAATTCTGTTTGGCTTACCGCGACGCCGTAAAGCAATGCGACATGCTCGTGGCATGGGATGTCGCGGGCGAAGCGCAAATCTTGAGTCTCTATTGTCCAGACACAACCCTCGTTCGCTTCCGCAGCCTTGAGCCGTTCTTTTCTCCTCATCCGTGGACATCGGCGCTCAAAGGAAAACGTGTGCTGGTTGTTTCCCCGTTTGTGGATTCGATCAGGAAACAATACGCACGGCGCGAAACGCTCTGGAATAATCCGGAAATTTTGCCTGCCTTCGAGCTCTTAACTTTAAAGGCCCCGCTCAGCGCCGGTTTAGTCGCGCCGCAAGACGCCGATTGGTTTGCGGCGTTGGAGAGAATGAAAAAAGAGATGAGCGCTTTGGATTACGACGTCGCCCTTATCGGCGCGGGCGCTTTTTCCATTCCTTTGGCTGTTTTCGCTAAAGAGCATGGAAAAGTCGGCATTCATTTGGGCGGCAGCCTTCAAATTCTGTTCGGCATTTCAGGAGAACGCTGGAAAAAAGACGATGCCTATAAGGGATTCATAAAACAGAACTGGATCGGGCCTAGCAAAGAAGAAACTCCGCAGGACGTCAAAAAAATTGAAGAAGGGTGCTATTGGTAATGGCCGTCAGGAAGATGAAAACGTCTTTTAAGACGAACTCTCTTTTGCCCCAAACACAGGGCAAAACCCGCAGCTTTTTGGTTGCCTTCTTGATGGCCGCTTCTTTGGCTTCTTGTTTGGTTTCCTTCTTTTATTTCACCTCAACCGTTGCGCAAGAACTGTCTTTCTTGTCCCTGTCCGTGCCAGCGATAATCCAAATCAGGCAAAAAAATGTCGATTGGAAGCTGGTAAAAAAATCCTTTCTCGTCGTGGTTCCTTTTCTCGCATCGCTTGCTATGTCTTATTTATTGAACATCAACGAGTCGCATGAACGTACTTATGCCCTTGTTCTTATGGGCAATCTTACACTCAGTTTTTTTATTTTTTCCGTCGTGGGCAGCAGGCATGATCGGGATGTTTGGAAAGACGTGATGAGAATATTGCTGTTTTTTCTGATTCCCATATTCCTCTTCGTCCTGTTTACCCAAAGAAACGCTTATTTCATGGGCCGTTGGCAACCCTATTTTACCGGGGATGTCAACGGTGCACATCCCAATTGGTGGGGGAATATGGCTCTGGGGCTCGGGTGGTGCGCGCTGGCATGGGAAAAAAGCATTTTCCGTTTTGCGGGGCTCGCTGTCGCTGCCTACTTTATGTTTTTGCTTCAATCCCGCGGCGCGCTTGTCGCCCTTGTTGTCGCTTTTATATGCTGCAGCGGATATTTCTTTCCGTTTAAACCCAAGCGCGCTTTTGTGCTTTTTTTTATTTTCCTCTTCGGAATCGTTCTTGTCGCGCTGGCAGGAGACAGCTTGCTGAATTTTTTCTCACATGACGTTTTGTTGCTCGACGATCCTGATCGAGGCGCGGGGTCAGGCCTTTCCGGAAGAACCGAGGGTTATGCCATAGCGTTGAATTCTTTGTTTAACGACCCCATTTTTGGAAATGGAATTGGCATGTTTGGTTTTGTCCACAACGGTTTTCTACTTATTTTGGCCGAAGGCGGAATATTTGCTTTATTCAGCGTGATTTATCTTTTTGCAACAAGCATACGTCGATACATGAAGTCAGGCCACGGAGAAGGTGCGGGGTATATTTTAAGTTACATTGTTTTGCTAATGACCTATCCGCGACTATTCAACACGAATATGACTTCCATCCTTATCATGATGGTCATCATGCGGGGGCTATGCTATGTTAAACAAAAGAAAGTTCCTCCAAGAAATTGGGTGATGCAACCGGCAGGAAAAAATGATGAACGAACGTAAAATACCGTGGCCTAAGTTTTTGGCAGTTCTTCTTTTGTCGTGTGGGCTACCGTGTGTTTCATCCGCAACCGAAACGACGGCAGACGACGCGATTCCCGCTGCGGCCCTCTCGGCAGGATATACCCTGCATTCTTTCCACAGCAAAATGGGCGATGACATAAATATCGCCGGAAACGACGCACATGGTTTCAACTGGTATTATGGCCAGTTTTTCGGAACGACGGAAACGCCAACCAAACTTACGCGTTCTAGCGATGGCGTAACACTTTCGGCAACCGGAGCTAATGGAAGTACATCCGGATCAATTACAACCGGCATTCCGTGCCCAAGCTGTAATTCAGATGGATTCTTTGGCGTCGCTTTTGGCGGTGGCGGGTATTTTGAAGCGCAAATTGCTTTCAATCCCGAAGATGTTTTGACCCATAATCCAAAGGGTGCTTTGCCTCTTCCGGCATTCTATCTTTTGCCGGTTGAGTTTGCAGCGCAGATGAACGCAGACCAATGGCCCGGACAAGAAGCGGGTTATATCCATTATTCCGAACCCGATATTTTCGAGTACAACCGCGCATGGAGAACATGGGGTTGGAATCCCCAAAATCAGTATGGCGCGGATTTCCACGATTGGTATGGACTCAGATATAAAACATGCCCCAAGAACGGGTTTGATTACTGCGTCACAAAACGGACACAGGCCGATGCTCTTGTTGTCGTTCCGAAAGATACGGACTTTACTCAATTTCACAAATACGGCCTGTTGTGGGTTCCGGCCACGGCCACATCGCCCGGATACGCGCAGTACTATTTCGATCGCACTGCGGTTACGCCCCGGATTACATGGAAACAACTGACAAAATCGGACGCGCCGCCGCCGGAAAAACAGCCGTGGCTTAATGGCATTACCGATTGGGATCACTTCTTGCTTGTCTTTTCAACGGGCGTCGATCAACCGATGAACATTAAGTCAGTCGATGTCTGGCAAGGCTCCGAAAAGAATAACTATAGGAGATAAGTTGAGTTTTTATTATGAACGAACAAGCGCTTTATTATATACAGCTTCGTATTCGCAAACCTTAATATTCCAAGAATAATCTCGTGCGCGCACGGTAGCGTTTTTCACACGACTTTGATAAGAATCCTCATCCATTGATATAATTTCTGCGATTTGTTTTGCCACTTGCGCTGGCTCGTCGTAGTCGATCAAAAACCCATTAATTCCGTGTTGAATAATATTTTGAAACGGAGGAATGGACTGGACAATGGGGATTAGGCCAGAGGCCATCGCTTCAACAACCGACATGCCAAATCCCTCGTATTCTGTTGCAGATACATAATAGTTATGTGCTCGGATTTCCCGCATCAGATCTTCTTTAGGTAAAGGCCCGAGAAAACGAATTTTATCCTGAAGGCCCCTATTGACGAGAGAAGTCTCATAAGAATCCCTGAGTTCTTCTATATCCGCGCCAACGATCGTTAGTTTTGCCTCCGGCAAGACAATAAAAATTTTATTAAACGCTTCCAGCAGCCTGTCTACCCGTTTATTTTTTGAAATCCGCCCCCAATATAAAAAATTAGGTGCCTTTTTTCTAAGAATATTGGCTTCGGAGAAAGCTTCGGAATCGACGCCATCTTCAATTAAAAGGCTCTCGATCCCCCAACCATCGACAATTTTCTTATCCGATGCGCTGCAAGCGATAATGCTTGTCATGCGTTTGCCAACTAAAGAAGCAATAAATCGCATATAAAGTTTCTTTAAAAACAAGTTTTTTTTCGTATGAAAAAAAGTGCCGTGGGTTGTCGCAACAATGGGGATTCCCGGAAGGCGCAAAAGGATGTTGAGACTAATGAAACCAAACCGATGATCATGAAGATGAATGATATCAACATCTTTCCATTCGGAAAGAGAGGCCAAGCACAAAGGAAATATAGTCAATCCCTTACAGGGATAATTCACGACAGGAATCCCCGAAACAAGGGCTCGTTTGGGCAAGTTTGCAGTTTTGTTAAATACTGCAATGGAAACATCATGCCCTCTTTCTTTCAGATTAAGAGAAAGGTTTTCAATAAATTTCTCCATTCCCCCAAGAGAAGGGTAAAAAACAGGAGTGACCATAAGTATTTTCATCGCATCCCGCTAAGAAGAATTGAGTAAATTTCAAGAAGATGGGATTCTAGCCTTGGAGTGATCAACAAAATATATTTTCATGGTGTTATTATCAAAAAGACAGAAAGAATTCACCTATATTGCATGCCCCTTGTCCGTCATTAACCAGATTATAGGGTGTACTTAGTGCTTCATTATTGATAACCTTTTGAAAATCTTGCATAAGATTAGGTTGCAAAAAGGCAATCTCTTTCGCTCCGCATAAAAAACTTTCCCCTTTGTTCTTAATTTCTCTGGCCTTAAATATGTTGAACTTGGTGTTTGCGATGAAAATAGAGGCGTTGAATAAGCGTTATCATTCATGAACTATCTCAAAGTAATTTATGCCTTGAATGCCGTAAATTTGGGCGCGCTTATTTTGGCGCAAGTCGTCATTGTCCCCATTCTCCTTCACTATCTCGATGTTGCAGGATTTGAACATTGGATTTTTATCAGCACGGTCGGCTTTATTCTAACTTTTTCCGACCTTGGGATGATCGCTTATAATTCCAACGCGGCGCGTATGGCATATGGACAAGGCGATAAATCCGCCGCGCAAACGGCTATCAGTCATGGGATATTTTTTCTTTTGGCTCTTTTTGTTTTTTTTGTTTTTGCTGCTCTTGTCCTTTTCTTTCTGATTCCTTCGGCAAAGGGGTTAATTTGGGCGTTGATCGTTCTTAATGTTCCGTTTGCCCAAATCAAAGGATGGTTGACATACCTGTTCACGGCACGGTTCGATCAGAAGACGGAACTTGCCTTCACGAGCGGGTTCACCGTTCTTCAAACGATCGTCTATGCAGGAACGGTCGCGTGTGGCGGGAAAGTTCTGGCCTTGGCAGCGGCGCAGGTTCTAACCCAATTTTTACTTGGAATTTTGCCTCTTTTGTACGCTTTGCGCCGTTCCGCGCCGGACATCCGGCTTACCCCGCGCCTGCTCCCGGAAACGGAGATAGCCTCGATGCTAAAGGGATGCCTCTCCAACTTCAGCTATTCCGCGGCCACCATTGCCATTTCGCATCTTCCCGTCATCTTGCTTGGCGTCATTCCGCGCGTTCCTGCGGGAAGCCTTGCGGTCTTCTCCGTATCGCGGACATTGACCGGCGTCGTGCGCCAATTCGGCCAACAAATGGGACGGTCGAACGGAATAGAGATTTCGCGCTATGTCGGCCCGGAACAGAAACAGAAGAGAGAACGGCTTTTTCTTATCGGTTCCTACACCATTTCAAGTCTCGTTGCCGTGGGCATGGGAGGGCTTATTCCCGTCGCAGATCAGGTTCTTGCGTTTTGGACGGGAAAGCCGGGGCTTTATGACCAACTTGTCATTCTTCTCTTCTGTTTAGATACCGTTGCCGTCGCCCCTCTTCAGATTGCGATGATGATGCCCCAATACAATAATCGGGCGCATATGATGGTTTTGCCGACTTTTATTCAGATAGTGCTGATCGCTTTTTTAGGCGCGCCAGGATCATATTTTTTCGGCGCGACGGGAATGGTCGCCGCTCTGGCTTTTGCTGAAATGACAACGCTCGGCGTGGTTTCTATTCGAAAGATTATTCCGGAAATTGGATTACGTCCGTCCTGGTTTCTTACGCAGATCGGTTTCCCAAGTATTGCCTTATTTGTTGCATCCCTTTTGGTTTGCACCGCTCTTCGCCGGTTTGTTCAGCCGATGAATTTCTTTAGCCTTCTTGGAATGGGCGGGGCATGGTTTGTTATCGTTTTCCCATTTGCCTGGCTCATTTACAAGTTTCGTATCCGCCATTTATAGCCTTGAAAATCCTGATTTTTTTCGATCACTTTATCTCCCGAAGCATGGCGTCGCTCAAAATAGCGGCCAGAACTCTATTGCCTTCGACCGTCGGATGAACGCCGTCCTTGCGATACAAACTTTCGTTCCATTCCGGCTTTGCCGCGACATCAACGATTTTCAAGCTATATTTATTGGCAAGCTTTTTGATTTCCTGACGCTCCGGCAACCACTCCTTCCCCTGTCGGGCTTCTTCCAATTCCGCCGCTTTGGGATAAAGCCAAATAATACCTGTACGCGGTTTTTTAATGCTGCGGGCTAATTTCTCAAGTTCATCGTCAAATTCGACCAGGTTTGCTTGGTTTGTTTTCCCTGTTGACGGAAGCTCGCTCGCCTGAAGAAAGGAAAAAAACCGAGGCAAAATATAACGGCGCAGGACATACAGCGTCGCAACAATAGGCCTATGAGTTGGAAAGACGTATTCGCCTTGCCACGGCGTGGCCTGGCTTAAGCCGCCAGCCATGTACTCCCACGCAAAAAAATCCGCTTTTGCAATAATTTCCGGATGTCGTTCGAGATAGACCATTTCGTTGACCTGCGTCCATCCGCCCGCCGCAAGGGGCCACACAAAAGCCTGGTCTCCGATATGGGCCTGAATTTGGGGCGTGAGTTTGTCTTTTTGCCGGAAGGGATTCCCTCCCATAATGATTGAATTTCCAATAAGTAAAATATTCTTATGACTAAGGTTCGGTTGCCAATTTTGTTCTATCGGCATGTTTTTATCGTTAAAATACCAGTCGTTCTTGTTTAAGAACGCCCCACTTTGATTTTCTTTAGGGATATAGCCGATCTCGCTATCGACACTATAAATTGGGAAATCCACAAGACCTGACATCCGCACGGCGATTTCGACGCCGACAAGAACCGCACATAAGGACAAAATGATAAGTTTAGTCTTTTTAATCATTACACACCTCGCTTTAGCGAAAATATCGGCAAAACAATTATATAGTCATCGCAACTCAAGAGTTGGCAAGCTGTTTAGCGTAACGGCTTGTTCTTAAAGCATCTACGGGGCAGAGCTGCCAACTCTTAACCTGCGATAGGTATAATTTGCAAGTTATTTGCCCTCTAGCGCATAAAAAGATAGATTTTGCCTTTATCGACCTAAAGGATACTGTTTGAATCTTCTTCATGTCATACCTTCTCTTAACCCAAAGGGCGGCGGCCCCATAGAGGGAATAAGGCAGCTTTGTCCTCCTTTATCGGAGAGGGACATCGGGGTCGAAGTTGTCTGCGGAGATCCGCCAGACGCTCCGTGGTTGCAGTCATGTGGATTTTCCATCATTCATGCGCTGGGTCCTTCCCTGCTGGGATATGGATACACACCGCAGCTGATGCCGTGGTTGCGGGAAAATGCGGCGCGGTTCGACGCCGTCATCGTCAATGGCCTTTGGCAATATCCAAGTTTTGCCACATGGCGCGCCTTGGCCGGAACAAAAACGCCTTATTTCGTTTTTACGCATGGAATGCTCGATCCATGGTTCAAGCGCGCTTATCCATTGAAGCATATCAAAAAATGGCTTTATTGGCCTTGGGCGGAATATCGCGTCTTGCGCGATGCGCGTGCCGTCATCTTTACCTGTGAAGAAGAACGATTGCTGGCGCGCCAGTCTTTTTGGCTTTATCGCGTCAACGAAGTCGTGACTTCTTTCGGTACGGCCGATCCTCCCGACAACGCGGATGACTTACGCAAGAAGTTTTTGAACTCCTATCCCCACTTGCACAATAAACGCATTATCCTGTTCCTCAGCCGCATTCATGAAAAAAAGGGCTGTGACTTGTTGATTGAGGCTTTTGCCTCCGTCGCAGCTTCCGATGCACGATTGCATCTCGTCATGGCAGGGCCCGATCAAACCGGGTGGAACAAAATCCTTCAAGCTCAGGCCGAAAAACTGGGTGTCTTAGACCGGATCACATGGCCAGGTATGCTGCAAGGCGATATGAAATGGGGCGCTTTCCATTCGGCGGAAGCATTTTGCCTGCCCTCGCATCAGGAAAATTTCGGCGTCGTCGTCGCAGAGGCTTTGGCCTGCGGGAAACCCGTTCTTATCAGCAATAAAGTCAACATCTGGCGCGAGATAGATGCCGATTCTGCGGGCTTTATAGATGAGGATTCTATCGACGGCACCTTGCGCAATCTGAAACGCTGGCTTGCCTTAAGCGCAGAGGATTCTAAGCTCATGGCCGCGCGCGCGCGCCGATCTTTTGTGTCGCGTTTTCGCATCGAGCAGGCAGCGACGCGGCTTTTGGAAATCATTCAAAGGTCTTCTGAACTTAACATCAAAAAATCGTGAGAACCCCATGGATCCCCTGCCCCCCAAAAACACTTTTATCAACCTTTCTCTTTTTAAAGTCGCGCCGGAGTTTCGCGGGCGATCGGCTTTCATCGTACAGCTTTGGTGGATCATTCAGGATTGCCTCATTCGAACCTCGCCGCAGTTTATGTATGGCTGGCGGCGCTTTTGGTGGCGCGTTTTCGGCGCGGAAATTGGGGATCACGTCATCATCCGTCCAACGGCAAAAGTTACATATCCATGGAAAATCAAAGTTGGCGATTATTCGTGGATCGGCGATAACGTAGAGCTTTACAGCCTTGGCCCGATTGAGATAGGAAGCGACGTCGTCATTTCGCAATATGCCTACCTTTGCGCGGGAACCCACGATTACACAAAGTTGGACTTTCCGCTCGTCGCCAAGCCTATTCGGGTTGAGGATCAGGCGTGGATTGCCGCCGGCTGTTTCATAGCCCCCGGCGTTATAATAGGCATGGGTTCTATCATCGGCGCGCATAGTGTCGTTTTGGATGACATGCCCGCCGCGACGATCTGCGCCGGAAATCCGGCGCGTGCGGTTAAACCAAGGCCCGTGCCAAAAAGCTCAATCTAACGGCGCAAAAATCCGTAAGCTTGAATGATTTTCTTTAGGCAACGTTATCAACGTACCATCGATAGGCAACTCTCATTCCTGTTTCGAAGTCCGTCGGCGCGATCCAGCCCAGCGCGCGAAGACGGCTAACATCCATAATCTTGCGCGGCGTGCCGTCGGGTTTCGACGTGTTGAACGTAAACTTTCCCTCCCAGTCGGCAACCTTGGCGATGGTTTGAGCCAAGTCTAAAATCGTCATGTCGGTTCCCGTGCCGACATTCAAAAAAAGCTCATCCGAATAATTTTTCATCACAAATACGCAGGCGTCTGCCAAATCTTCCGAAAACAAGAATTCACGTTTTGGAGTGCCAGTGCCCCATATCTCTACCGTCGGGTTGTTCGCGGCTTTCGCGGCATGAATTTTCATAATCAGCGCGGCAACGACGTGCCCGCCTTCGGCGTCGTAACGGTCGCCCGGGCCATATAGATTAGTCGGCATCACCGAAACGAAATCGCATCCATATTGGCGGCGATAGGCGGCGCATAATTTGATGCCCGCAATTTTAGCAATCGCATACCATTCGTTTGTCGGCTCCAAGGCCCCCGTCAATAGCGCATCTTCCTTCATCGGCTGCTGCGCTAAACGCGGATAAATACAGGACGAGCCGAGAAACAACAGCTTCTTCACGCCCGTACGATAGGCTGCGTTGATGACGTTGGTTTCGATGACGAGGTTATCGTACAAAAACTCCGCCGGACGCGAAGCATTCGCCATAATTCCGCCTACTGTCGCCGCGGCAAGAAAAACGGCATCGATTTTTTGGTCTCCCATCCAAGCATCCACGTCCGCTTGGCGCAGAAGGTCGAGTTCGCCGTGCGTAACAGTAACAATTTCGCATTTCTCGCGCACCAAACGACGCGCAATGGCGGAGCCCGCCATGCCACGATGGCCTGCGACCCAAACTCTTTTCTCGGTCAAATCGAATTTAGTCATTTCCATGAAGACGATATTCTTTTTCCTGCTCGATTTTCTTGAGGTCCGATGCAACCATCTCGGTCACGAGTTCCTGAAAAGAAACTTTATGGTGCCAACCAAGCTTCCGGTGCGCTTTGGAAGGATCGCCGATCAAAAGCTCGACTTCGGTCGGACGGAAATAACGCGGGTCGATCTCAATCAGCGTTTGTCCCGTTGCGACATTAAGGCCTTTTTCTTCAACGCCCTTGTCTTTCCACCCTATTTTGATGCCGATTTCCGCAAACGCCAATTCGATAAATTCGCGTACACTATGCGTTTCTCCCGTGGCCAGCACATAATCGTCAGGCGTATCCTGCTGCAAAATACGCCACATACCCTCGACATAATCTCTGGCATGCCCCCAGTCCCGCTTGGAGTCGATGTTGCCAACATATAAGCGTTCCTGCAATCCGAGCTTAATTGCAGCGACGGCGCGGGTAATTTTGCGCGTTACAAAAGTTTCCCCGCGTTCGGGGCTTTCATGATTGAACAGAATGCCGTTAGACGCATGCATGCCATAAGCTTCTCGATAATTGACGGTAATCCAGTAAGCATAAAGCTTGGCCGCGCCGTAAGGGCTGCGCGGATAGAAAGGCGTTGTTTCCTTCTGCGGAATTTCCTGAACCTTGCCGTAAAGCTCGGACGTAGAGGCTTGATAGAAGCGCGTTTCTTTCTCGCGTTTTAAAATGCGGATGGCTTCCAGTATCCGGAGCGTCCCTATGCCATCGGCATTCGCGGTATACTCCGGCGTTTCGAAGCTGACTTGAACATGGCTTTGCGCGGCAAGATTGTAAATTTCATCCGGCTGCGTTTCCTGAACAAGACGGATGATGTTGGTCGAATCCGTCATATCGCCGTAATGCATCAAGAAGCGCACGCCGGAGCCATGCGGATCTTTATACAAATGATCGACTCTCTGCGTATTGAAAGAAGACGAGCGCCGTTTGACGCCGTGAACAATGTATCCCCTGCCAAGCAGAAATTCCGATAGATAGGAACCGTCCTGACCCGTAACGCCGGTAATAAGGGCAATTTTGCTCAAGTTAGTCTCCTTCAGTCCGCAACTTGCCGTTTCCGCAAGATTGCTTATCCAGTATAAGTACTTATTACAAATATGCTATTTAAAGCAAGACTATATTCAGTCTTTGTAAATAACTCTTCGGCTTATCGGCTCTTTCCAAAAGGTACAACTGCCGTCGTCCGCGTCGAGCCCCCAGTAATAAACAAAATATATTTACCCGGCCTTGCCGAGCATCTTTTTGAATCTTTGTATAAGTGGGAAGGGCGCTGCTCTCTCAACATGAAATCCCAAGTTTTTATCGAAAACGTAACTTGGCGGATCTTGCAGGCTTAGTTGCTGATAAGCAGCAAATGCCGCGCGTAAATTATCGGCTGCGGCAGGAATAAGCCGTGTGCGGGAAAATAGTGCAAGGTCCTGTATATTTGCGCTCACGAATTTTCCTTTCCAATCTTCACTGCGCGAACGCAGGTCCCCCAGTCTCTCAGCTTCGGTCATTTGAATAATCAAAATGAATTATTGGGGACACTTTCGGCGGCAAAACTGGTTTTTCGACCCTTGAAACCCTTATATTTCCTTTCAGATCAAGGTATAATAGTCATGCATTTTTTGCTGGCAAATAAAATGCGGTTGGGCTAAAAAGCGTTGTTCCCCACATAGTTAATTGCTTAGTCCGGTGCAAAAACACCGGACGGGGAACTATGAGAAAAAGGAAGTTTAGGAGTGTAGCTCAATTGGTAGAGCACCGGTCTCCAAAACCGGGGGCTGGGGGTTCGAGACCCTCCACTCCTGCCATCGGGAAAGAAAAGAAAATGACGAACGAACAGATCACTCCGGCCGATGAAACGCCCAAAAGCAAGATTAGCAATTTCGTACGCGAAACGCAGCGCGAGATTGCCAAGATCACTTGGCCTGTTAGGAAGGAAATATCTATGACGACCCTGTTGATCGTCATATTTGCCCTCATCACAGGCATGTTTTTTCTGTTTGTCGATTCGGTATTGGGTTTTGTTGTCTCCCGAATATTGGGAATGAGCTAATCATCATTATAAGGAAAGAGGCTGCTATGGCACATCGTTGGTATGTTATTCACGTTCACTCCGGCTTTGAAAAGAAAGTCGCCCAGACCGTGCGCGAAACCGCGCTTAAAAAAGGGTTGGAAGAGTATTTTTCGGAAATCCTCGTGCCGACCGAAGAGGTTGTGGAAGTTCGCCGCGGCGCCAAGGTCAACGCTGAACGCAAGTTTTTCCCTGGCTATGTCCTTATCAAGATGGACCTGACGGACGAGAGCTGGCATCTGGTCAAAAACACGCCCAAGGTCACAGGATTTTTAGGAGGCGGCGGACGTCCTTCCCCCATCAGCGACAGCGAAGCTCAGCGCATTTTGAATCAGGTTATCGAAGGCGTCGAACATCCGAAGCCTTCCGTCACGTTCGAAGTCGGCGAGCAGGTGCGCGTCGCCGACGGCCCGTTTGCGACATTCATCGGAACGGTCGAGGAAGTTGACGAAGGCAAGGCCCGCCTTAAAGTCGCCGTGTCGATTTTCGGCCGCGCGACGCCCGTCGAACTGGAATACGCGCAGGTCGAGAAGGTTTAAACCTTATCACGCAAAGGGATTTAATCATGGGCAGTCAAGCCTCAATGCGTCCGAATGAACTTGGGAAGGAAATTATTCCTGTCTTGGAGAGAGTGTTTGAAGAACTCAGATCTCGTAAGATTTTTATCGGAGATTATTCGGGCGTTTTGCCGCCCAAAGACTCTTCTCATATTGAAGTCAGCCTTCATTTCGAGGTCGACTATAATCCTCCCGGAGTTACCAAACGCAGGCTGGGATATCTTGATGCGGAATCTTTCAGCGATTTGAATCACGGTTATAAGGTTGTTCTTACAAAAAGGACATGGGAACACATCGGCGAGGAAGGACGCGAAGTCCTTGCGGAGATATGCGTGAGAGGCAACACGCCCAAAACCCGCCAGGAATTTTTTGAAAAAGAACTACGCCCGAACGTGGCAGAGTTAATTGGCTAAATCGATTTTCGGCCGCGCGACGCCCGTCGAACTGGAATACGCGCAGGTCGAGAAGGTTTAAAGCCTTCTTTTTGTAAACCTATAAGCTGAAAGTTAAGATCGGCGTTTTCTTAACGCCAGTGGTTTATGAGCTGAATCCGCATACCTATTTTCGCGCTATAAGCAATCGCAAGCAATTGGGACCCACCCTCTCCCGCACTGCGGGAGAGGGTAAGGCTGCTCTTGCGGCGGCGAGAGATGGAAGTTTATTTCTTCTTTTTCTCGAACGTGATCGCGATGAATTGAAGGTCGTCCTTGCGGTTGATCAAAAGCAGCAAGGGCTTGCCGTCCTTTTCGGCTTGCTTAGCGCGGTCGGTTAAATCCTTTGGGGATTTGACTTCCTGCTGCGCGGCTTCGCTGATGACGTCGCCGACCTGAAGTCCCTGATCCGCAGCAACGCCGTCCGTCGCGATCGAGGTCACGACAACTCCCGTCACGCCCTTCTTAATGTCGAAGCGCGTGCGCAAAGCATCCGTCAACGACGCAGCGGATATGCCAAGATCATCGACTTTTTCGGCACCCGCGATGCCCGCAGGGGCATTTTCCTTTTGGTCTTCTTCTTCATCGGCGCTTTCTTTCGTGGTCAGTTCTCCCACCTTGACCTTCAGCGTCAGGTTCTTGCCTTTGCGGAAGACGCCGACATCGACGGTTTTATCGACATCCGTTTCGGCAACGATTAAAGGCAAACGGTGCATATCGGGAATGTCCTTGCCATCGAAGTTAACGATGACATCTCCGGCTTCAATTCCCGCTTTGGCCGCAGGGCCATCGGGCGAAACGCTCGAGACAAGCGCGCCGCGCGGCGGTCCCAAATTCAGACCGTCCGCTATGTCCTGCGTGACGGTCTGGATGCGAACGCCGAGCCATCCGCGCTGGATATGACCTTTGGATTTCAACTGCTCAACGATGTTTTTCGCCAAAGACGAGGGGATGGCGAACGCAAGCCCTATCGAGCCTCCCGACGGCGAGATGATTGCGGTGTTAACGCCAACGACGTTGCCGTCCATGTCGAACATCGGGCCTCCCGAATTGCCGCGATTAATCGGCGCGTCGGTTTGTAGATATTCGTCGTAAGGTCCCGAATTGATGTTGCGGGCGCGCGCGGAAATAATGCCCGCCGTAACCGTGCCTCCGAAGCCGTACGGATTGCCGATAGCGAGAATCCAGTCGCCCACGCGAACTTTATCGCTGTCGCCGAACGAAACCGCCGTCAGCGGTGTTTTCGGCGTGACCTTTAAGACCGCCAGATCGGTTTTCTTGTCGCTGCCGACTACCGTCGCCGATAAATTCGTGTCGTCTTGCAGGATGACGTTGATTTCGTCCGCGCCTTCGATGACGTGATAATTGGTGACGATATAGCCCGAGGGATCGACGATAAAGCCAGAGCCAAGCGCCGTGGCTTTGTGCTTATGCGGCGTTTCATGTCCCTGCTGGTTTTGAAGAAATTGCTTGAAGAAATCTTCGAAGGGGGAACCCGGGGGCAATTGAAAATCGGGCAGGCCTTCGATGCCGTCCTTCTGCGTGATCGTCTGCGACGTCGAGATGTTCACGACCGCAGGAAGAAGCTTTTCCGCCATATCGGCGAAGCCCGGAGGGCCGCTGCGCGCAACCGCCGGAACGGGTATTGCGAGAGTTAACACAAAAAAACCGGCAAGGAACTTGCCAAGAAAACGCGCGGGAATCTTCATGTTTCGACCTCGAAAAGAAGGGGTGATCGGATGATCATAGAGTACCCCTCAATGTGACCATTTTAGGGCGGGATTCAAGGGGACGGTATTAAAAAAAATTCTGCTTTTTACGAAACCAAACACCCTACAAAGAACTATGTTTTATCGAGTTCATAGGCCGAATGAAGGGCGCGGAGGGCAAGTTCCGTATATTGATCTTCGATAAGAACCGAGGTGTTGATCTCGGACGTTTCGATGACTAGAATATTAATGCCTTTCGCAGCCAGCGTTTCGAACATCGTCGCGGCGACGCCCGCATGAGTGCGCATGCCCATGCCGACCAGCGAAATTTTTGAAACCTCTTTTAGCGACAGAAGTTTTTTGTAAGCAATCGACGCCTTTTCGCCCTCCAACACCTTAAGCGCGCGATCAAAATCGGCCTTGCCCACCGTAAAGGAAAGATCGGTCGTCTTATCGCCTCTCGACGCCGTTTGCACGATCATATCGACGTTAATTCCCGCGCGCGCCAGCGGAACGAAAATGCTTGCCGCGACTCCCGGCTTGTCATTTATTCCGACCAGCGTGACTTGCGCTTCGTCTCGCGTATGGGCGATACCTGTAACGGCGTTTTCTTCCATTTTTTTATTTCCTTCCGCAACCAAAGTGCCCGGCAGATCGCTGCCGATTTCATTAGCGAACGTGGAGAGAACCTGAACCGGCATATGATAGCGCATCGCCATTTCGACCGAGCGTACTTGAAGCACTTTTGCCCCAAGAGAAGCCAGTTCCAGCATTTCTTCGTAACTGACGCGCTTCATCTTCGCCGCTTTTTCGACGATACGCGGATCGGTTGTGTAAACGCCATCGACATCGGTATAAATATCGCAACGATCGGCTTTCAACGCAACGGCTAGCGCGACCGCCGACGTATCGGACCCTCCGCGGCCCAGCGTCGTGATGCGATTGTCTTCGGTAACGCCCTGAAATCCCGCCACGACGCCAATTTCTCCGCCGTCGATGCTTTTGCGCAAAGCGGCAGCGTCGATAGTCAGGATGCGCGCTTTGCCGTGAGTTGAATCAGTGTGAAGCCCTACCTGCCATCCCTGCCACGACCGTGCATTCATGCCGCGCTGCTGCAAGGCCAAAGCCATCAGTCCCGAAGACACCTGCTCGCCGACCGATACGACTGCGTCGTGTTCGCGCTGGTCATAGCGCGGCGAAATGCTGCGGCAATAGCCGATAAGCTTATCCGTAACGCCCGCCATGGCCGAAACGACGACCGCGACTTTGTGGCCGCGCTGAATTTCTGCTGCGACCTTGGCAGCGGCATTTTTAATGCGGTCGATATCGCCGACGGACGTTCCGCCGAATTTCATGACGATAAGGGACATAAAAACCTAATACCCGATTTTGGCTATGGAAAATCCAGAAGGTAGATTATTATTCAATCCTTCGCACTGCACAAGAGACAAGTTTAGGTTGGAAACTCTTCTTATGCCTGCATCCTCAAGTATCGACACGGATGAAATCGCCCGTTTTTCAGGCGCCTCGCAAGACTGGTGGAATCCTGAGGGCCTTTGGCGACCTTTGCATAAACTTAACCCCGCGCGGATCGATTACATCCGCAAAACGGTTTGCGATCATTTCAAACGGCCCTGTGAAGGCGCGTTTCCCTTTAAGGGATTATCGGTTCTCGATATTGGCTGCGGCGGCGGATTGTTGTGCGAGCCTTTGGCGCGGTTGGGCGCGAAGGTGATGGGGTTGGATGCGTCGGCAAAAGCAATCGAGGTGGCGCGGAAACATGCCGCGCGGGAAAAACTGAAAATAACTTATATCGATGGCAGCGTTGAAGATTTCGCGCGCAGCAAAGAGAAATTCGATGTCGTGCTTGCGATGGAAATTTTGGAACACGTCTCCAATGTCGGCTCTCTGTTGCGCAGCGCCTCCGCCCTCCTCAAACCCGATGGCATTCTTATTGTCTCGACGCTCAACCGCACGATGAAAAGTTATCTTTTGGGAATTATCGCGGCGGAATATGTTTTGGGATGGGTTCCGGAAGGAATGCACGACTGGAATAAATTCATCCGGCCTTCGGAATTAGAGGCGCACCTGCGGCAAGCAGGGATGAAACTCACCGACCTTACCGGTATGGTTTATAATCCTCTAAGCGACAGCTTCAGTTTGCGGCGCGGCAAGGTTGGGGTCAATTATCTTGCGACAGCCAAACCGATAAGCCGTTAACTATATCATTTTGTTGACCGCTTAGTGCTTTTAAATAATCTTGGATTTGCTCAACGACCTGACGCGCTTCAGCCGCCAACGACAATGATATCAGCTATGAAAAAGAAAATTTCACCGTCGCTCGATCCGCCCTTTCAAGTCGTTAAACACGAAGTCGTTTATCAAGGCGTAAAAGTAGATCATGACTTAATGATTCAGTGTGGTTGGCGTTTTGCCTATATCCCGTTCAGAGAGGATTTAGTTATAGATTCCTTTGATGGAAGCATACTTTCAATTCCAACCTATTATTCATATTACGTATCGCTGACCGTAAAAAATATCTCTTCATCCCCAAGCTTATTCGAGGGAATTTATTACAAAGATTCCCGCGACGACAAGGCCCCGTTTGAACATTGTTATGCTCGCTGTGCACGTTGCATCGTCCCCCCTGAAGAAACGGCATTGCCTGTCTGGTTTGTCCTTAAAGTCAAAGGCAAAAATTTCTTTAACATGCGATTTTCCATCGCGCATGATGGCCAATATCAAGACTGTCAAACGTTGAAGCGGCGGGGACTTTTTCGGAAGAGATATGAACTGAATAATTTTCATCCGCCTGTTATAAACGGGTAAAAACCGGACAAATTAATACGCGCATCATCCATGATTGCCCTTGCATGCCTTGGCTGGTATACGAGTACGATTCTCTTCATCCTATTCCCCCTCCTCCTCACAAAGGTTTTTCCATGTCCCCCTCCGCCCGAGATTTCAAAGTCAAAGACATCGCTCTGGCCGATTGGGGGTGCAAGGAAATTGCAATTGCCGAAACCGAAATGCCTGGGCTCATGGCAATACGCGAGGAATATGGCCCCAAGCAGCCTTTGAAAGGCGCGCGGATCGCGGGGTGCCTGCACATGACGATCCAAACCGCCGTGCTGATCGAGACGCTTATCAAGCTCGGCGCGCAGGTGCGCTGGTCGTCTTGCAATATTTTCTCGACGCAAGACCATGCGGCGGCCGCCATCGCCGCCAAAGGCATTCCCGTCTTCGCGTGGAAGGGCGAGACCGAGGAAGACTACGTGTGGTGCATCGATCAGACGATCATCGGCCCCGCGGGCTGGCGCCCCAACATGCTGCTGGATGACGGCGGCGATCTGACGCAAATTATGCATGAAAAATATCCCGAACTTCTCAAGGACGTTCGCGGCGTGTCCGAGGAAACCACGACCGGCGTGCATCGCCTTTATGCGATGATGGAACAGGGAAAGCTGAAAATCCCCGCCTTTAACGTCAACGACAGCGTGACGAAATCGAAATTCGACAATTTATACGGCTGCCGCGAGAGTCTCGTGGATGGAATCCGCCGCGCGACCGACGTGATGCTGGCGGGAAAAGTTGCCGTCGTTTGCGGCTACGGCGACGTCGGCAAGGGATCTGCCGCCTCGCTGCGCGCAGGCGGCGCGCGCGTGATGGTGACGGAAATCGACCCCATCAATGCCTTACAGGCTGCGATGGAAGGCTATCAGGTTACGACAATGGACGAGGCCGCGCCGAAAGGCGATCTTTTCGTCACGGCGACGGGCAACGTCGATGTTATCACGCTCGAACACATGCGGAAGATGAAGGACCGCGCGATTGTCTGCAACATCGGGCATTTCGACGCGGAAATTAATATCGGCGATTTGCGCAATTACAAATGGGAAGAGGTCAAGCCGCAGGTCGACGAGGTCGTTTTCCCCGACGGCAAACGGCTGATTGTTCTCGCCAAGGGGCGGCTTGTAAATTTAGGCTGCGCTACGGGGCATCCCAGCTTCGTCATGAGCGCTTCCTTTACGAACCAGACGCTCGCGCAAATCGAGTTATGGACAAATCAAGGCAAATACAAAAACGAAGTCTATATCCTGCCCAAGACGCTCGACGAAAAGGTGGCGCGGCTGCACTTGAAGAAGCTTGGCGTGCCGCTGACGCAACTGACACAGAAGCAGGCCGAGTATATCGGCGTTTCGCAAACGGGGCCATTTAAAGCGGAGAGATACAGGTATTGATGAACTAACCCCTGCCCCGTTTCTTCTCTACCTTCTTGCCGTTTGGGATTGGGGGGTAAAGTATCTCTGAGTGTAGCGGAGGTCCATTTTTTGTCTGTAATCGTGCAACTCTTGCGGAAGTTCTTCCGACGAGCTGTCGTGGAATAAAATCCGAGAGATTCCTTCACGCGCGGCGGCTCGTTCCACGTGATATTCAATAGCTTCCCTTTTCCTATTCCACTGCTCAACAACTTCGGAAGGAGCTTCTTCCGGCTCTTTGGAATGATGCATATAGGCAGGCATGTCTTTTTCATAAACCGGCGCATAATCGCCGAAATAAGTTTCGCCATCAGTTCGATCTACCGGGGTATCCGGGGCTTCGTAAAAGCGAAAGTCAAAAAATTCGACCGGCAATGGGAAAATTCTGTTACCCAAAGCGCGCGCCGCAAAAAGAATCGCCGTTTCGAGTTTGTTTCTGCGTTCACGATATTCAAGAATTTTGGGGAAATTCTCGCCGAAATCGACGAAATTCCTGTGGGAAGAGTTTTCTCTCGACTTGTCGGGAAACACGTCAAAATGAGTTCCCAGATCAACGTTCACTCCGTTTGCGTATATGGGAGCGAAATCACCGGCCATCCCTCTCGAATGACCGCCAACTCCCGCTTTATAAACGAGGTCCGGTCGAAAGTTATAGCTTTCCATTCTTTTCTGATCTTCGACAAAACGTAAGCAATCGTAAAATTTAAGTTCCCAGCCATAAAATTGCTTGCAGATCATCGACGTTAAAAGAGCGATCGGAATATAATCTTCATGCATCCAGAGCGTTGTAACCTTGGGGTGGTAAAGGCCTGGAAAGCGGTTATCTGGATGCTTCAGATTGGCATATACAATGTCGATATGAATCGGATATTTGTCCCTGAAAATGTTCAATGGGAGAAAATCTTCCGCCTTCAATACGATCAAATTTTTCTGCTTCTTATTCATATTGTTCTATTTCAAATGCTCTTTGCCCGCTGGTAATGCGCGCGGCAGTTTATCTTTTTTTCCGGAAAAATTCAGCTTCTTTAATACTTTCATGCCGGAAGGACGCAGATATGATGCAGATATATGGTTAATTTCGTTTTGCGATAGCTATTTCCTTATCGGTCAAGATGCCTTATTCAGGATGCCTCTCTTTTCATTACCGATTCTATGGCTCCTTTGTCGCTCACTTACACTCCTTTTGTGGCCGTCGCGGCGATTATTCTGGCTGCGGTGCTTATGCTTGGCCTGAATATGGGCGTGCAGGCATCGACGCTGATTATCACTATTTTTGCGGGCGTTACGGCAGGACTTGCCTGGCTAACCATTATGCTGGGCAGCACCCTGCGCCGACGCGATTCAAAATCCCGGAATGTGCGCCAAATCGCGGAACGCATGCAGGCGATGCTGGCGTCCGTACCCGAAGCTTATTGCATCTTCACGACGCAAGGTATTTTGCGCGAAGCAACGCGGATAGCGCCTTTGCTCGGCGTCAAGAAAATATCGCACTTCGAGGATTTGGTTGCGGCTATTAAAGAACCGGAAGATTTCGTCGCGGCTTTCCGCAAGATGCAGCTGACCGGCGAAGGGTTCTCGCTGCCGATCGCGGAAGCGAAAGAAAACAAAACGATTCAAGTCACCGGCTCGCGGATGCGCATAGGTCCTGAGGCGGCTTTGCTCGATATTCTGTGGTTCAGCGATAATCCCATTACGGCGAGCGCTCTTGAGCGCCGGAACGCTGAATTGGCCGAAAGCATAAGCAAACTTGAAAAGGTGCGCTCGGTTTACGACAGGATGCCTATACCCATGTGGCGGCGCGACGACGGAATCAATATTGCCCGTTGCAACGCCGCCTACGCCAAGGCGCTCGACGTTTCGATCGAAGAAGTCATCAATGGACAGCATGAGTTGACCTCCGCCACGGCGCGGGGCGGAAGCGGGCGCGCTTTGGCGGTTAAGGCTTTTGAAACGGGCGTCGCGCAGACCGAACGCCGCCACGTCATCGTCGCGGGAAAACGGCAGTTGCTGGAGATTACCGAAACTCCCTACGAAGCCAACGGCTCCAAGGGCGTGTTCGGCTTCGCGGTCAACGTCACGGCGGAAGAGGATAAGGAAACGGAAATCGCGCGCCACGCCGCTTCTCAACGCGAAGTGCTCGAACATCTGGGCAGCGCGATCGCGATTTACGGTCCCGATACGCGGCTTGAATTCTATAATCGCGCTTATTTGCGTTTGTGGCATTCCGAAGAATCGTTTCTGGACAACAAGCCTACCTTCAGCGACGTTCTCGAAGACCAGCGTGCGCGTCGCGTAGCACCCGAACAAGTCGATTTTCCGCGCTATAAGCGCGAACGCCTCGCCCTCTTCACCTCGCTTCTGGAGCCGCGCGAAGACTTGATGTACTTGCCGGACGGAACGACGCTGCGCATCCTCGTTTCGCCGCATCCGATGGGCGGCCTTATTTTTGTGCACGAAGACGTGACCGATAAATTGGCGCTGGAATCTTCCTACAACACCCTGATCGCGGTTCAGAGGGAGACTTTGGATAATCTGGCCGAGGGCATCGTCGTGTTCGGGCCCGACGGCAAAGTCGGTTTGTTCAATCCCGCCGTCGCGCAGATATGGGAATTGCCGATTGATTATCTTTCTTCCGGCCCGCACGTTTCGGACATCATGGAAAGAACCAAAGACTTGCAGAGTTTCGAAGGCGATTGGAGCGATTATAAAAAAGAAACGATTTCCTACATACTCGACCGCAATCCGCGCAAGGGACGGATGAATCTGACGAACGGCAAGGTTCTGGAATACGTCGCCGTGCCGTTGCCCGACGGCGCGGTGCTTAACAGCTATTTGGACGTCACGGATTCGATCAAGGCCGAGCGCGCCTTGCGCGCCAGCAATATGGCTTTGGCTGCGGCGGACCGTTTGAAGTCGGAGTTCGTTGCGAATGTGTCTTATCAGTTGCGGACGCCCCTCAACACGATAATGGGATTTTCGGAAATCCTCACCAACCAGTATTTCGGCTCGCTGAATGACCGCCAGATGGAATATACCCGCACCATCATGGACGCCAGCAAGAAGCTGCTTTTGCTTATCAACGACGTGCTGGATTTGGCCACGATCGAGGCCGGGCGGATGGCGCTCGATCAGGAAGTCACCCCCGTTGCGGACCTTCTGAACGCGGCCAAGCAGATGACGGCGGAATGGGCGCGGCAGCAATCCTTGGAAATCGTCATCAATTGCCCCTCCGATATCGGTTCTTTCGAAGTCGATGTGCACCGCATGAAACAAGTGTTGTTCAATCTTATCAGCAATGCCGTCAAATACACGCCTGCCGGAGGCCGTATTACTTTGGAGGCGCAAAGCAAGGGCGAATGGATCGCTATAACGGTTTCCGACACCGGCATCGGGATTCCCGGAAGCGATCTGGACCGCGTATTCGGCAAATTCGAGCGCGCAAATCCGCAAGCGCGGCAATCGGGCGTGGGGCTTGGGCTTAGCCTTGTCAAAAGCTTTGTCGAGCTGCACGGCGGACGGATCGAAATTACCAGCACGCCGCGCCAAGGCACGCGCGTAACATGCTTTATCCCCGTTCATGCGCCTGTCCATGCGTCCCGATAAATTTCCTTTGCCCGATCTTGCCGCGACGAAATCTTTGGCGAAAATCGTCGCAAAGCGGTTGAAAATAGGCGACGTTGTCGCCCTTAGCGGCGATCTTGGAACGGGGAAAACTGCATTCGCCCGCGCCTTGCTGCGCGAATTCGGCGTCGAAGGCGACGCGCCAAGCCCGACTTTTACGCTTGTTCAGACGTATGAAACGCGCGGGTTTTTAGTCTCCCACGTCGACCTCTATCGCTTGAAATCCGCCGACGAACTCGATGAGCTTGGATGGGACGACGTCTTAGCCGAAGGCGTCGCGCTGGTCGAATGGCCGGAACGCGCAAAAGGACGGCTGCCCGAGAACCGATTGACGCTTCGCTTTTTGCTCGCAGAGGACGGCGCGCGAATCTGCCTTATAGAAAAGAACGGAAGTTGGAATGAGCGGTTGAAAACGCTTCCCTAAGCTTGCTACTTCGTAGGTCCAACGGACATTTTTCCGGGATGCGCCTTCAGGCATTCTGACATAAACGCGTGATATTGGGCTTTAGGAAGCTTTTTCTGGTGATACTGCGCCGCGCATTCCTTCATGAGGGTTTGCTGCGTCGCGATGGGATTGGAAGCCTGCGCCTGTCCCGCGAAACAAAAAGTGGCGAAAAAGACGAAGAAAAAAACGGTTTGTTTCATGAGAACCTCCTGCAAACGGCGAAAAATCGGAAAGTGAATGCAGTTTTTATAGGCCCCAAAAAGCCTTTCCGCCAGAAAATGATTTTTCGGATTTCCGCGTTCCGCTGGACGTTCTTCTCACCGCCATTCCGTCGCGGAATGGAACTCCCCTCAAGAACAACCGCAATTGCACCCAGATTTATTATTCTCCGGATAATGGTGATGAGGTTTGTCTTTCCGATCGACAAGCGAAGGAACGTTCACGAATTTCCCTGTCTCTCCAGGTTTATTTGGGTCGATGTAATACAAAATATTCTTGACCCTGTATACATCCTGAAGAACGTGATGTATCTCAAGGCCACCAAAATCCAGAGCCATCGCCTTAGCGGCCCATACAACCGCTTGTACCGCCATCGCATCCGCGATATTTTTGACTTCGTCTTTAGAATTTACGACTTTTACGCCAAAAGTCTTCTCGTAATATTCGGGGCCATTTTTCACGACCTCATCATAAAGCGGCTTGTGGAGTATTGAGGCTTCCTCGAACGCGGGCGTTAATTTATCCCCTCTGAAGTGGAAACCCGCGACAACGTTCAAGAAGCCGCAGTCCAAATGCTTGCCATTATATATTTTATCTCCTTTTCGCTCTTCCAAGGCCAAGAAAAGGGCTTTTTCGCGATCGAGCTTAAGGTCAGGGCCAGCGCTGATGTTGCCGGCAGTACGGAACGCCGGGCTACACAATTCCGCCAGCACGGGATCCGGCGCCGAGCATGAAGCGGCCGCCGAAAAAGCAAGCGAGCGAGAATCTGCGCAACCGGCAGTGCCAATCAAGTGAATATGTTTTTCTTCAATCCTCATCAATTCGGGCCATGCTTTCCTGAACACTCTTTCGCCATCGATCAGAGAATCGACGAAAGGAGGATAGCCGTCGCCCGGGGACTCGGCATAGATTGCCGGAAAACGTTCCAGAAAAGCGTTTTTCTTTCTCGGCGTTGACGGAATTTCAATGAAATCCTCGCCGTTCCACGCAAACCCCATGCCAATCGTCAGGCCGCGCAAAATAGAGGCAAGTGTTTCAGGACCATAATCGTTTTCTTTAATGAGCTTATCATGCAGCCATATCAGCTCCATCGACATGCCTCGGACAAACCTCGTTTCCGTGGGGGCTCGAGAAAGCTTTTCTTTTACGGCGCTCTGATCGGAAGGATCAAGCGTGACTATCCGGTCTTCATAATAGTCCGCGCCATGGTTAAATATGTTATATTTTACCAAATCATAGATGCCCTTAATGTCTTCAAGAAACGCCTTAACGACGGGCTTCTGATAAATATCTTCTCCCAGTCTTTCCAGATTACCGCCCGCTTCATGGAATCGGTAGGCCTTCTTCAAGTACCGGCTTCCGGACGTATTCAGATAAGCATCAACTCCGATTTTCTTCGAACGGGCCAATTCCAGCGAAAATCTTAGCGAAAGGCTTAGCTTTCCCTTCTTGCTAAAACTGGCCCCCCCGTCGGTGGAAAATATTAATTTGCCGCTTTTCTCGTCAAAAGCGATGCGTCCGTCTATGCCGATGCCTCCGGGAATGCGGGTCATCAGTGCATTTCCTGCTTCCGCGCCAAGATCGCCGATCACGAATTTCATGTTCCCTTTGTCGAAAGGAGCTATCACGAGATATTTCGGATGCTGTCCCTCTCTCAGACTGTGACCATGCAGTTGGTCATATTGTTCGAATTTCTGGCGCATGATTTCTTCGCCGAGCGCGACGTTCGTAATAACGGGCAACATATCGGGAGGATATTTTGCTAGCTCGTCGGCGTTCTTTCTCAGATAACTGGCGTAAGCTCCGGGAATATTGTTCCATCCAATAACTTTATTCGCATCGGTCTGGTCAGCGACTCTCATGAACGACTCTCCTGATTGTTGGTTCGCGTCTTTTTTCTTTTGCGCCAATATTTCGCTCTTTGATCTTTTAAATGAGTTTTTTTTGGATGCAACCACGGGAAAATCTCCTTATAAAATTCTTACAGAGAAGCAAAGCATATTTTTATTAAGATTAGCTTTAATATTAGTTTATTGTCTATTATTTCCATTATTTTCACCATAAATATAGGGGGCTAATTTAATTTTTATTAACCATTTTTACCCATTTCAGAAACTCTTCGTTCCCCGCCACGATAGGCCACGCCACGATGCACGGACATTCATAGGAATGAAGTTCTTTAACTCGTTTTTGCAGCGCAACAAATTTATCCGCTGTGGCTTTGGCGATGATCTCTCACTCTTCGGCGTTAAACAGTTTCTTGATTTTGACCGGAGTGGATTTCTTTTACCTTGGCAACAAAATTCTTCGCCAATGCATGATACAGCGATACCGGACAGATCATGCGGCTAACGGCGGCTGCAATAATACTCGCCGCGATCAAAGGAACCGGCATGGATTGCCGCCCGCTAATTTCCAGCACGATGACGAAGGCCGTAATCGGCGCTTGCGTCACGCCTGCAAAATAGGCCGTCATACCAAGCAAAACCATGCCTGAAACCGGTGTTGAAGGAAACCACGAAGCCATGGATGCGCCGAATCCCGCGCCGATCGACAGGCTCGGCGAAAAAATGCCGCCCGGAATGCCGGTATATCCGGAAGCAATCGTTGCTACAAATTTGGCTATCGTATAACCCCACGAGCCTGCCGTGCCATTATGAAGAAAAGCTTTGCCTTGTTCGTAACCTGAGCCGTAAGTCGCGCCATCTGTGAGCAACCCTAAAACCGCAATGATAAGCCCACAGGCGGCCGCAAAAAGCACCGGTTTTAGCAAAGGCGCAGATTTATCCTGAGCGCTTATCCATGAAATGCCCTTGCTCAGAAGTAAGGCGAACGAGGCACCCAAAATGCCTCCAACGACTCCTAAAATAGCGATGGCAAGCCAATCGCGGTTAAGCGAAAAACCCCCGATGGCCGCACCAAAATAATTGTAGTTTCCGAGAAGAGAAAGAGATGACGCGCCCGCCAAAACGATGGCGGTCAATACCACGCCGCTATACCGGTGTTCATAGGCGCGGGCCATTTCTTCAATCGCAAAAACAATGCCTGCCAACGGCGTGTTGAATGCGGCGGCAACTCCTGCCGCCGAGCCCGCCAGAATAAGGCTGCGCGACATTTCCTCGCTCATGTTTGCAACGGAGGCGCCAAGATATAGAATAGCGGCGCCAACTTGCACGGTCGGCCCTTCGCGCCCGATTGATGCACCGCCCAGAAGACCGAGCGTAGTAAAAAGGATTTTACCGAAGATAACTTTCGGCCCCAGAAGATTGCGCCGTTCTTTCGAATCTTGCGAAGCAAGCGCGGCAATGGCTTGCGGAATACCGCTTCCGGTGGAACTGGGAGCAAAGACAAAAGTCAGCCATCCAGCAATCCCAAGAATCAGCGGACAAATAATGAGGGGAAGAAAACGATCAAAGGCTACAAGACCGGCGAAGGTTTTTTGAGCGTAGTCGGCAATATAGGCAAACCCGGCAGCTATCAACCCTATGACAATCGCGCCGCACCAAAAAATCAGCCGGTTGCGCCAATGCGTAAAAGAAAGGAACCTTTTACCTGTTTCATAGAGTTCTTGCTTGGTCATGGATTTGTTCTCGATCGTGAGTGGTAGATTTCGCGTAAATCCGATCGGAGTAGTCTTTCTTCCCTGAAAGATCAAAAGAATATTTTTTGATGCGTTTAGCTTTTTTTCACCCATTCCAGAAAGGCTTCGCTCCCCGCGACAATCGGCCACGCCACGATGCACGGACATTCATAGGAATGAAGTTCTTTAACTCGTTTTTGCAGCGCAACAAATTTATCCGAGGTTGTTTTGGCGATGATCGCGCATTCTTCCGCGCGTTCTATTTTACCTTGCCAGCGATAAACCGATAAAACGCCCGGAAAAATATTGGCGCAAGCGGCCAAATGCTCCTCGATAAGCATACAAGCAATTTTATCGGCTTCGTCACGCGAGGATGCCGTTATGTAAACCGACAAAAATTCGCTCATGCCAGCGCCTTGATAAAAGCCTCTATATTTTCCGGCGAAGAAAGCGCCGTCGCGACGATTTCCTTATCGATGCGTTTGGCCATACCTGACAAAACGTTCCCTGTCCCGCATTCGATGAGTTGCGTCACGCCTTGCTGCTTCATGAAGAGAACGGACTCGCGCCAAAGCACGGAACCCGTCACTTGTTCGACCAACAATTTGCGGATGATCGCGGGATCACTTACCGGCTGCGCCGAGACGTTGGCGATAACGGGAACGACCGGCGGCTTGATGTCTACTTTTTCCAGCGCTTGCCGCACGACATCGGCTGCCGGTTGCATCAACAAGCAATGGAACGGCGCGCTGACTTTCAATTTAAGCCCTTTAAATCCGCGCTGCGCCGCAAGCGCAATCGCGCGCTCGACGGCTGCAATGTTGCCGCTTATGACAACTTGCCCGGGCGCGTTATCGTTGGCCGCCGCGCAAACTTCGCCTTGCGCTGCGGCGGCGGCAATCTCCCGCGCCGCTTGCAAATCGGCACCAATCAGCGCCGCCATTCCGCCGACGCCCACGGGAACCGCCCGCTGCATCGCCTGCCCGCGCGTTTTCAGCAATTTTGCCGTATCGGAAAGCGTCAAACTTCCGGCGGCGCACAAAGCCGAATATTCGCCAAGGCTATGCCCCGCGACAAATTGCGCCGCTTGAGGAAGGCGAAAATTACTCCGTTTTTCCAGCACGCGAATAACGGCCATACTGACTGCCATGATCGCGGGTTGCGTGTTTTCGGTAAGATTCAGCTCTTCGGCAGGCCCGTTGAACATCAGGCTGCTCAGATTTTGGCTTAAAGCTTTGTCAACTTCTTCAAAGACCTCGCAGGCTTCGGGATAAGCATCGAACAAAGCCTTTCCCATACCGACGGATTGGCTGCCTTGACCAGGGAACACAAGCGCGCGTGTCATGAAAACTCCTTAAAAACCTTGTAAACAGCCTTCTATCAAGACACTTGTCAAAATTAAGTCAAGCGGGTCTATTAGGCGGGTCATTAATGAGGAAAAAGCAATGTCCGACCTCGCTTCCCGCCTTGATCAATTCATCGATGGCCGCATTTTATGCATCGGCGATTTGATGCTCGACCGTTACATATATGGACAGGTCGAACGCATATCGCCAGAAGCTCCCATTCCCGTTTTGCATACGCACAGGGAAACCGCGACTTTGGGCGGTGCGGGCAACGTCGTGTGCAATATCGCTGCGCTGGGAGGCAAAGTCGATGTCATCGGCGTCATCGGCAAGGATCAAGCTGGGGAAGACATCGGCGCAGCATTTAAAGCGTTGTCCGGCGTTACGGTTTCTTTAATTTCCGATGCGTCGCGCCCCACGACGCAGAAAACGCGTTACGTCGCCGGAAGCCAGCAACTTCTCCGCGCAGATCGCGAAAACGCGAAGCCTATTGAACGCGACATCGAGGAACAAATCATCTCTTTGCTTCCGGATGCAATTGAGTCCGTGAAAGCCGTCATTCTTTCCGATTACGTCAAGGGCGTTTTAACGCCGAAGATTATTTCCGAAACGATCCGCCTTGCGAAAAAGGCGGGGATTATCGTTATTGTCGATCCCAAAGGACGCAACTTTGCGCGATACAAAGGCGCTTCCTATCTGACCCCAAACCGCAAGGAATTATCGGAAGTCGCGGGGTCGCCTATCACAAATGTGGGCGAGGCCGAAGCAGCTGCGCGCGCGTTAATCAGCGATTTCGATATCGACGCCGTTCTCGTCAAATTGGGCGCGGAAGGCGTTTGCCTTGTGCGCAAAGCCCAACCCGCTTTGCACTTGCACACCAAAGCGCGCGAAGTTTTTGATGTTTCGGGCGCGGGCGACACGGTAATCGCGACGTTGACGCTGGCATTGATAAGCCGATTCGACGCGGTGGAAGCTGCGGAACTCGCCAATATCGCAGGCTCCATCGTCGTCGGTAAAGTCGGGACGGCTTCCGTCACGCGCGACGAGCTTCAACGCGAATTGATGCACGGCGAGGCGCAATCCGCCGAAGATAAAATCGTCGGCTGGTCTTCCATCGCCGACATTGCGGAACGTTGGCGCAAACAGGGATTGAAAGTCGGTTTTACCAACGGCTGTTTCGATCTTCTGCATCCCGGGCATATCTCGCTGCTTCGGCAGGCGCGCGCCGCGTGCGACAAATTGGTCATAGGTCTTAACAGCGACGCTTCGGTCAAAAGGCTGAAAGGAAAAACGCGCCCCGTGCAAAACGAAGCGGCGCGCAGCGCGGTTTTGGCATCGCTGGTCGATGTCGATAATATCGTAATTTTCGGCGAGGACACGCCGCTTGAGCTTATCAAGATCGTGCGCCCCGACGTTCTGGTGAAAGGCGCGGATTATACGGTCGATAACGTGGTGGGCGCGCCCGAAGTGCAAAGCTGGGGCGGCAAAGTCGTGCTTGCGGAAATCGTCGAAGGCCAAAGCACGACGAAGACGATTCAAAAGATGAAGAAATAGGAAAATTTTAAATTGGCGTCATCCCCGCGCGCTTACAATCATGTAAGATTGTATCCTCAGAATTCTGCCGATCCCAACAGCACTAAGGGCAAAGTTGGAAGAATTTGGAGCCGTATGCCACGGTACAATTATTCATTATACAAGAATATGTTGAAGCATTCCCAGTAGAAGGCGCGGCACTGCTTGAAGTAGAGCTAGACGCGCTGATTTGGAAGGGCATATAACCTGAAGGACAAGACACGCCACCACAAGTTGAACTCGTCGCTAATGGTTGTCCATTACACGGGGATTGGGAAGAAATAACGCAAAAAGGGATCTTTTCGGCACAATCATTCGTTATATTTCCTTCCTTATCTTCGGTCATTATACAGTTATAACCCGTCATCTGAGTTACTTCGCCACAAAAACCGGAACTTGAACCGGAGCTTGACATCGCTTTCCATTGGCAATCCGTCCCGTTTGCGCAGTTCGTTCCACCGGAAGCCGACAGGCAGGCGATAATATTTTCGCTGTCTCCGTCCATCATGGTTTGGCCGAGTTGGTTGCAGGATTGATTTAAGCAACTCGCGCCAGCGTTAGGTGGAGCGCAAAACGCCATAGCAGGGGTTTCGCTTGCCAAAAGAATAATCGCCGAAAGAAGTATCGCGTTGCGCATTGCGTTCTCCTTGGTCCTTGGTCCTTGGTCCTTGGTCCTTGGTCCTTGGTCCTTGGTCCTTGGTCCTTG
>CAZPKC010000005.1:84551-116727 GCA_964587125.1 uncultured Rhodospirillaceae bacterium
GAAATTTTCTCAATGATTACCCTCCCCCATTAATTTTTTGTTAATATCATTACGGACTCAGAACTGGGCAATATGATCCTTATTTTCCTCCTGCTCCGTCCTTCTCCTCCGGCGTCAGGATGACGATCTCGTTGGGCTTGGTATATCCCAGCGTCTTGCGCGCTTGTTCATCGAGCAGATCGGGATCGAGGCTATCGGGGCGCATGAGATGCACACGATGTTCCAACGCTTCGCGTTCGGTTTTCAGCCTCGCCAATGCTTCTTCGGCCGCATTGGTTTCATTCTGCAGATGCATCTGGGCGACCCAGCCGCGTTCGCCTTCGACCGTGTGATAGAGAAAATATCCGACGATGCAGGCTCCGATAACCGAGGCGGCCATTTGCCATGTGCGCCGGTTTATCATTTCTTCAGCCTATCAGGACCGAATTTCCCGCAAAACGGGCCGTGCGGCCCAATTGCTCTTCGATGCGGATCAACTGATTATATTTCGCCAATCTGTCGGTGCGGCTCACCGAGCCGGTTTTGATCTGCCCGCAATTCGTCGCGACAGCCAGATCGGCAATAACCGAATCCTCGGTTTCTCCCGAGCGATGCGAGATGACGGCGCGATAGCCCGCCTTATGCGCCATTTCGACCGCCTCCATCGTTTCGCTGAGCGTCCCGATCTGGTTCAGCTTGATAAGAACGGCGTTCGCCAAGCCGCGTTCGATTCCGTCCGCGATGCGCGCGGGGTTTGTCACGAATAAATCGTCGCCGACGATCTGGATTTTATCGCCCAAAGCCTCGGTCATCATTTCCCAGCCTTCGAAATCGTCTTCGGCCATGCCGTCTTCGATCGAGAAGATGGGGAAACGCGCTACGAGATCGGCGTAATATCTTACCATCTGCTCGGAATTAAGAATCTTGCGTTCGCCCGCCAATTGGTAGCGCCTGTCTTTATAAAATTCCGTCGCGGCGGGATCGAGCGCCAGCATCACGTCTTCGCCCGGCCTGTAGCCCGCCTTTTCGCACGCGCGCAAAATAAGCGTGAGCGCTTCGTCCGTCGAGGCGAGGTTGGGCGCAAATCCGCCTTCGTCGCCGACGTTCGTGTTGTGATTGACTTCTTTCAGAAGTTTTTTCAACGTGTGAAAAATCTCCGCACCCATGCGGATGGCGTCGGAACAGGTTTCGGCCCCCACGGGCGCGATCATAAATTCCTGAATGTCGATGGGGTTGTCGGCATGAACGCCGCCGTTGATGATGTTCATCATGGGAACCGGCAGCAAAGACGCCGAAACGCCGCCGATATAGCGGTATAAAGGCAGGTTCGACTCTTGCGCCGCCGCTCTGGCCACGGCGAGGCTGACGCCTAAAATAGCGTTGGCGCCAAGGCGCGATTTGTTGGGGGTTCCGTCAAGTTCGATCAGGGTTGCGTCGAGGGCGTTTTGATCCTCGGCGTCCGCGCCAATGACGGCTTCAGAAATTTCCTCGTTCACCGCTTCGACGGCGCGAAGCACGCCTTTGCCCCCGAACCGCGCCGGATCGCTGTCGCGCACTTCGACCGCTTCGTGCGCGCCCGTCGATGCGCCCGAGGGCACGGCGGCGCGTCCGAAAGCGCCGCTTTCCAGAACGACATCGACTTCGACCGTAGGATTGCCGCGGCTATCGAGAATCTCGCGGCCATGCAACGCAACGATATGGGACATGGAACCTCCGATAAATAGGGAGTGGATAGAACAACACAGGTTGAGAAAGAACACAAGAAGAAGGGTACATAAACAGGTGGAAATGGAGTTAAAAACGAGATAGCATACATCGTTTTTAATTATATTTTCGAGGATTTTATGCTTCAAACCGCGACCCAAAGCATTCGGCACCGCCCCTTAAGCGAACTGAATTTTATGGATATCTACGTGCGTCTCGACGCCGAAGCCGTTCCCCACTTTCGCGCAGGGCGCGGCGGCGCGATCGAGTTGCCCGATGCCGACTTGCCCGAGGAATTCCGCGAAGACGCAGCTTTGCTTGCCAACCACTTGCGCGAATATTTCACGGGCAATGAATCCGCGATAACTTACCGCGATATGCGTATGCGCGCGACGCGTTTGGAAACGGCCCAGGGCGAGGTGTGGGCCGCCTTGCGCCGTTTGCCCTGTCGTCCGACGCCTCTCGAAAAACTCGGCCTTATTCCGCAGTTGCCCCCGGTGCTGCAGGATTTGGGACGGCGCAGCGGTTTAACCCTTATTTGCGGCGCGTCGGGCCAAGGCAAAACCTCGACGCTTTCTTCTCTTTTGGCGCGCTATCTTGAAACCTACGGCGGGATTGGTTTCACGCTGGAAGACCCCGTCGAATACGATATGGAAGGCCGTTTCGGCGAAAATGGCTATTGCTATCAAACCGAAATCCGGCAGGAATCCGACTGGGGCGCTATGCTGAAACGCGCCTTGCGCTGGCATCCGCGCTATATCGCCGTCGGAGAAATCCGCACCCCCGATGCCGCCAATCATGTTTTGCGTGCGGCGACTTCCGGCCATACCGTCCTTGCGACGATGCATGCGGGAAGCATGGAAGAGGCTCTGGAAGGCCTTCTGCAACTCGCGGAACAGGATATAGGGCATCGTGCGCCCTTGCTTTTGGCGACGGGACTAACAGGAGTGCTTTATCAGGCGTTTTCGCCTTCGGGATTGTTCGCGCAATTCATGCTGACGGAAGCCGATAATTCAGGCTCACCCATCCGCGCCATGATTCGCGACAAACGCATCGGCCAAACCCGCACGATCGCCGATCAACAAATGGCAAAATTGATTCAGACGGGAAGAATTTTTTAATTCGATCTTATTTCCATCACCTTGAAAAGACTTCCCATCTGCTCGTCATCGATCAGGCGATGAAGGGCTGAGTCTATTTCCATCGCCTGTTGCTCCGTCGCGTGCTTTTTGAGGCTTTCGGCGCGGATTTCGATGCCACAATTTTTTAGAAACTCGCCCTGCCCAATGACAGCCGAAACTTTCGCTCCGCCTTCGCGCGCGGCCTGTGATAGGGCAGAAAAATCGACGTGAGCCGTCAGATCTACCTCGCCCGCGCGTTCGAAAACGTTCACGGAAGCGTGGCGCAAAACGGCCTGAACGGTGGGCGCGCCAGACGACGCCGCATATCCATAATCGATCACCAGCGCGGCACCCTTTCGCGAAACGATAACGCGCGAAATCTCGCGCATAAGACTTTGCGCCTTGGGAGAAAATTCAAAAACCGTTCCGGGCACGGCCTCGCGCATCGCCTGAGGAATAAGGCTGTTTTCGGCTTCCGTTAGCGGGCGCAATCTCGAGACCAACGCGTCGCCTTCCGCCGTCACCATACGTTCGTCCCAACCGCGAAAAGTTTTTTCAAACTGGCGCACGGGCAATGCGTCGAAAAATTCATTGGAAACGACAAGAACCGGCATCGGCGGCGTTCGGGAAATATCGTCGATGTATTGCGGCGCGAAGTCGCCGAGATTTTTTTGCTGCTGTTCGCGCAAGACTTCGTTGCTGTCGATCAAATACAGTTTTTTCGCGGCATGAAAGCCGCCGATATTGGACGTTGCCCGCATGATATCCTGCATCATCGTGCCGCGCCCCGGCCCCAATTCTACATGCGCAAACGGATCGGGACGGCCTAAATTTCTCCACGCCTCGGCGCACCAAACGCCGATCATCTCGCCGAACATCTGGCTGACTTCGGGCGATGTAATGAAATCGCCCGTCCGGCCCAAAGGCTCCCGCACGCGGTAATAGCCAAACTTGGGATGCTGGAGCGCCAATTCCATATAGGCCGCCATTGAAATGGGCCCCTGCTTTGCGATGATCTCACGTATGATTTGCTCAAGCGCGTTCATGCGTTTTAACCGATCGAGCCAAAATGATAATTCCCGCGACAATCATCGGCACGCAAAGCCACTGCCCCATCGTCGCGCCTGCAAAAAGAAATCCAAGCTGAGCGTCCGGTTCGCGGAAAAATTCGATGCCGAAGCGGAATACCCCGTATAGTATCAAAAATACGCCCGACAGGAAGCCTTTCCTCGCGCGGATTTCGGGCTTGCTGGACAAAAAGAACATGATCAGAAGCAAAATCAGGCCTTCCGCCAAAGCCTCGTAAAGCTGGCTTGGATGACGGGGCATAGGGCCGCCGCGCGGAAAAACAATTCCCCAAGGAACATCCGTAACTCTTCCAAAAAGCTCGCCATTCACAAAATTGGCGAGGCGGCCAAGCCCAAGCCCTATCGGCGTCACACATGCCAGTAAATCCGTAAAGGCGAAAAATGGGATTTTCTTTTTTCGCGTAAAAACATACGCGGCAGCAATCACGCCCAGCATGCCGCCGTGAAAAGACATGCCTCCGTGCCATACCTTGAAAATCTCCAAAGGATCGGCGAGATATTGGTTGAAATTGTAAAACAGAATATAGCCCACGCGTCCGCCCAAAATGACGCCTAAAACAGCCCAGCTCAGGAATTCATCGAAAAATTCGGGACGGGGCGCAGATGAATCGCGGCGCGCCATCGCCATGCACCAGCGCCATCCCGCGACAAGCCCCGCCAAGTAGGCAAGCGCGTACCAGCGCACGACCAGAGGGCCGAAGGAAAAAGCGACAGGATCGAAATGAGGGAAAGGCATCGAGATTCGGAGTTCGTTTAACGTCCTTGTAGAATAGCTCCGAATGGAATTCCTTTACACTAAAATTTATGCTAACCGGACAATGGATTTAAACAGCCCCCGAATCTTAAATGCCCGATAAAACCCTCATCGAAGACCTTCTTGCCCTTGGCAGCGACGTACTGAGCCATTTGGCCTACGCGCAGCACGAATTGAAGGCTCACGCCAAGAGCCGCGCAGAAGAAATCGCGCGCGAACTCGCCCTCGTGAGCCGCGAAGAATTCGACGCCGCTTTTGCCATGTTGGCTAAAGCCCGCGCGATTCAGGATGATTTGGCGGCGCGCGTGTCGCAAATCGAATCCTTTTTGAATCTGTCAAGAAGGAAAAAGACGGTAAAGACGAAAATCTCAAATTTACCTTCCGTTAAAACAAAGAAGAAGCAGCGCACGATAAAATAACTCCCTTTGCGCCGTAAAAACGCAGGAATTACGAGTCATTAGAATCCGTTAGCTTCGGCGCAAAAAGAATCGTTTCGTTTCCGTGCCCTGTGACTCAAAAAGCACGACGGTATTCCGTATCGCAAAAAAAGTTCGCAAAGCTCTTGCGGCGCGACTCCCAAGTTTGATACCCCTTTGTGTCTCACAAATGGAGTTTCTCCATGTCGATTCAAGCCGCCTTACAACAACAGAGCGTTTCCAATCCTCTCGACATTCTTGAGGAGATCGTTTCCGCCAATGAGTGGCTGTTCGATCGAACGAATGACGACGAGCTTATCGTCGAGCTTTCGGGGCGCTGGTGTCACTATCGCATGTTCTTCGTGTGGCAGAAGGAAATCGGTGCGCTACAATTCTCGTGTCAATTCGACATGAAGGTTCCGGACGCCAAGCGCAACGACGTTCACGATTTGCTGGCGATGCTGAACGACCGTATGTGGCTGGGTCATTTTAATTTAGACGCGCACCAGAATATGCCCCTGTTCCGCTATACCGTTTTAACGCGCGGCGGACGCGTGCCGGGAATCGAATCGCTCGAAGATTTGGTCGAAATCGCACTGACGGAATGCGAACGCTTTTATCCCGCGTTCCAGCTTGTAATCTGGGGCGGCAAACGCCCGAGCGAAGCTATGGCGTCCTCGATGATCGACGTCGCGGGATGCGCATAGTTTTCCGTCATTCCGACCCTGTTTTTCAACGGAGCAGGCTCCAGCCGGAATCCAGTTGGCCTTTCCGACAAAATTACATCTCCCCCCCCCCCCCCCCCCTTGGCTCGTCGCGCAGCATAGGATAGCATTCTGTCCTGAAAACAGGCTAAGCCCATTAACCAAAGGTTTCTTCCGATGATCGACTCTTTTCTCAATAAAACCATCGATGATATTTCGCTGATCGGGTCCGGCTTATCTGCGCCCTATTCCGGCAAGGTTCGACAAAGCTATGACGCGCCGGGTGGACGCAAAATTATCATCGCGACCGACCGCCTGAGCGCCTTCGACAAGCAGATTACGACGATTCCTTTAAAGGGACAGGTTTTGACCCAGCTTTCGCGCTATTGGTTCGAGAAGACGAAAGATATTTGCCCCAACCACGTTCTTGCCTATCCCGATCCGAATGTCGTCGTGTGCCGCAAGCTGAAAATGCTTCCCGTCGAGCTTGTCGTGCGCGGCTATCTGGCCGGATCGACGGCGACATCTATTTTAAAAATGTATAAATCCGGAAAACGCGAAATGTACGGCGTCAAATTCCCCGACGGGATGCGCGACAATCAGGAATTGCCCCACCCCATCATCACGCCGACGACGAAAGCCGCGGTCAGCGAGCACGACGCGCCGTTGTCGCCGCAGCAGATCGTCGCCGAAAACATCGTCGATAAAAGCGTGTGGGATAAAGTCAGCGCCTATGCTTTGGCGTTGTTCGCACGCGGGCAGAAAATCGCCAAGGAACGCGGCCTTATTCTCGCCGACACCAAATATGAATTCGGCCTTTTGCCGGACGGAACCGCCGTTCTCGGCGACGAAATACACACGCCGGACAGCAGCCGTTACTGGATCGAAGCGACATACTCAAAACGCCTAACCGCCGGAGAGTCGCCGGAAACTTTAGACAAAGACGTTGCGCGGCGTTGGTTGCTCGAGCATTGCGATCCTTATAGGGACAAAATTCCGCCCATTCCCGATTCCGTCCGGCTTGCCACGGCGGAAACATACGTTTCTGTTTATGAAAAAATAACCGGGGAAAAATTCGCATTCCCAGACCCATCCAAAGACCCGAAAGAACGCATTAAAGACGCTGTTGCGAAGTATTTAGAGAAAAATCCGTAACATCAAAATTCAGAAAAAGCGCGATTTGCAACCCAACAGACGAGATCGTAAATCAGGTTTTTTTACTTGTAATCGAAGGACGCGCCCACATAAAGCCCGTGTTCTCCGGTAATAACCTTGAACTTGTCGGAAATGCCAAGGACGGTTTCCGCGCCGCCGAGGATCAAAAATCCGTCCGAAGGCATTACTTGGCTGATGGCGGAAAGCACGCGCGTTTTGGTCGCCGCATCGAAATAGATCAAAACATTGCGGCAATAAACGATGTCGAAAGAACCATCCACGCCGAAATCGGTCAACAGGTTGCCTTCGCGGAATTGAACCATTTGACGAATATTTTCTTTAATCTGCCACTTATCTCCGGCAATTTGCTGGAAGTATTTGACCAAGTGCGTCACGGGAAGGCCGCGTTGCACCTCAAACTGCGAATAGATGCCGGCTTTTGCCCGCGTGACCATTTCACGCGACAAATCGGTGCCGATAATGTCGATTTTCCATCCCTGAAGCTTGGCTGCTTCTTCGACGCAAATCATCGCCAAGGAATAGGCTTCCTGCCCGCTGGACGCCGCCGCGGACCAAATACGGATTTGCCTTTTTGCCGCGCGCGCGACTAAAAGGCGCGGAAGAAGGATTTTCTGGAAAAGGGTGAACGGTTTCAGATCGCGGAAGAAAAACGACTCGTTCGTCGTCATCGCCTCGGTGATGTCGGCCATCAGGGCTTCTTCGCGCTTGGCGCGGATAACCTGAGCCATATCCTCAAGCGATTTGATGCTGTGTTTGCGCGCAACGGGAAAAAGCCGCGATTCCAAAAGATAGGCCTTCTCAGGAGTCAGGACGAGACCGGAGCGTTGCTTCACAAGCATCGAAAAAAGTTCAAAATCTTCCGGCTTCATGCGCTGCCTCCGTTGACTGCGCCGGTTCCTTGCGTCGCCATTTTCCGCACGAGCGAGCCGATTTCCGAAATAGGAGCTATGACGGAACAAAGCCCCGCCGTAGCTGCCGAACCAGGCATCCCCCAAACAACGCTTGTGGCTTCGTCCTGAGCGACGATGCCTCCTCCCGCATTGACAACGGCCTCGCCGCCTTTTGTCCCGTCCTGTCCCATGCCCGTCAAAATGACGGCCAGAATGCGGCCTCCATAAACGGCCACCAAAGAACGCAACATGGGATCGACGGCGGGACGGCAATAATTCTCAGGCGGATCTTTAACGAGATGAACGACCGAACCTTCGGGCTTTTTCGTAATAAGCATATGAAAATCGCCAGGCGCAATATAGTAATCGCCACCGCGAAGAATGTCCCCCTCTTTTGCCTCTTCGCACCTGACCCCGCATTGCTTTTTGATATGATCGGCAAGGATGGTTGTAAAAGACGGGGGCATATGCTGGGTAATCACAATGGGCTGCATCAACCCTGCGCCCATCGTCCTGATAACCTCGAATAACGCCTGAGGCCCTCCGGTTGAGGAACCGATGGCGATAATCTCCGGCTTAAACAGAGGTATCGGACGAAGGACGATCTTCTTTTTCTCGGGCGGCGCTGGAGCAATCTCTGCCGCATATTTTTGCGGCGTCTGCCGCGCATTTTTCTTCCAGGCGATTGCGCCAAGTATCTTGACTTTCTCCCTTAAATCGCGCTGAAACTCCCCGGGAACGGCCATTTCGCGCGCCGACGGCTTAGGCAAATAGTCAGTCGCGCCTAAAGATAAGGCCTTAATGCTGATTTCGGCGTTTTTCTGCGTCAAAGTCGACGCCATGACAATCTGCACTGCGGGATCAATCTCTTTCAGCTTCGGAATAGCCGTAAGGCCGTCCATCACCGGCATTTCGATATCGAGAATGATGACGTCCGCAGGCGTGTGGCGCAGAACATCGATAGCCAATTGGCCGTTGCTGGCGGTGCCTACGACTTTAAACGCAGGATCGCTTTCCAAAGCGCGCGAAATGAACCCGCGAATGACCAGCGAATCGTCGACGATCATCACGCGCACCTGAGGCGCCGCGCCAACGGCCGTTTTAACATCAGAAGGAGGAACAAAAGACATCACATATATCCGTTAATTTCAGATCAAACCCAATTGTTCAAGCTTGCCGCGGATGATATCCGCGTCAAACGGCTTCATAATATACTCATTGGCCCCCGCGCCCAGAGCCTCTTGAATGTGATTAAGATCGTTTTCTGTCGTGCAAAAAACGACGCTAGGCGCATTGCCGCCCGGCAATTTTCTCAAGGCGTGAAGAAATTCCAATCCGTTCATGACAGGCATATTCCAATCAAGCAAAACAAAATCCGGCAACGCCGCTTTGCAGGCCTCAAACGCAATCTGACCGTCTTCCGCTTCCGTGCAGGAATATCCTAGGACCTCGAAAATCTGGCGCGCGACTTTCCGGATGACGCGGCTATCATCGACAATAAGACAAGTCTTCATTTTGCACCTTCGCTTTGAGTTTTACCCTTTCCTTTTTACGATTTTGCAAGCTGGACGAACCCGCGGTCTTCGGAACCTGGGCATCGACACTTTATCACGCGAGCCCCGAAAGCGCGGAAAAACGCGGATTGTCGTCAAACATGCAAGATCGTAAATGCGTTCTATGCGGCCCGCGACTGCTCCAAACGTAGAAGCCGCGAGACATCCAGAACAACCAACAAAGTCCCTTGTAAACGATAAATTCCATTCGAAACTTCCTGCCAACGAGGATCAAGGGTCGATGGATTCCGTTCATAATCGGCGGCTTGCAAGCTCATCACCTCGCCGACCTTATCCACAACAAGGCTATAGAGCTCGCCCCCGTGATCGACCACGACGCTCATGCTCTGCCGGTTATCACTGAGCGGCTGAAGCCCCAAGCGCGTACGAACGTCAACGGCCGTGACAATGCGTCCGCGCAAATTAAGCGATCCCAAAACTTCGGGAGGAGCCAAAGGAACATGCGCGATGCGCTGCGGCCCCAAAACATCCTGCACTTCGAGCACAGGGATGCCAAAGATTTGATTGGCGACGGTCATCGTCACAAACATGCCCTCGGCATCCGAGGCAACCGTCAACCCCGCCGCAGGCGTCGGGACCGGAAGATTACTCATGATGGGCGTCTCCTTGCTTCAAGGTTTCGTGCAAAGCGTTCAACAACCCTTCGCGGTTGAACTTGGCGACATAATCGGTGAATCCGGCAAGCCTGCCACGCTCAAGATCGCGCGGAGTCGCATGAGACGACATGGCAAAAATCGGCAGTTTGCTCCATTTGCCGTCGCTGCCGCGGAGCGCGGAGACAAAATCGAATCCGTTCATGCCTGGCATTTCTATATCGCTCACGATCGCATCGAAAGCTATGCCCTCTTCCTGAAGCTTAAGCGCTTCATTGGCCGTTTCGACCGCCGTTACGTCAAAGCCGGCCACGGTCAATAAAGGCGTCAGAAGATTGCGGAAAAAGGGGCTGTCGTCGACCAGAAGAACTCTGCGAGCCGTATCGCCTTGGAATGCACCATCCTCTTCGCCAAACCAATCCTGAAAAGCTTGAGACAGATAGTAGGCCGCATCGACGACATCCGTAGCCTTTCCAGAAATAATCGACGTACCGAGTGTGCCTTGGCGGCGTCCCGACAAATCGACCTGCAGGCGTTCTTCGACGATGTCCAGAATTTCGTCGACGACGAGCCCCATGTGCTTGTCTTTGTCGGCAAAAACCAGAACGGCCTGAGAGCCTTCCTTGGGAATGGTGGCCCCTGCGGCCACGGGAATAAGCGGCATCAGCTTGCCGCGGTATTGAACCATCGGAGATCCTTCCGAGTATTCGATCGTTTTGCGGTCGATTTCTTCCAACCGCGCCACAAGCGACAAAGGAACGGCTTTCTGCGCGCCGCCCCCCGCCCGGAAGAGAAGCAACGATTGACGGCTTCCTCCGCGCGATGTTTGAACCGAAGACGCCGTCTGGCCGTGCGCCCCATGGCTGCTGACATTGCCCGCATAGGAAATCATCGCGTTCAGATCGAGGATCATGATAACGCTGCCGTCGCCAAGGATGGTGTTGCCCGAGAACATCTCTATATTCCGTAAAATCGGCGCGACGGGCTTCACGACGATTTCTTCCGTATCGAACACGCGATCGACGATGATGCCGAGCGTCGAACTCCCGACCTGAACGACGACGATGAAAGCATTGCCGTTGGCCCGAATATCGTCTTCGCCGAGCTTGAGCGTCTTGCGCAAGGAAACAAGGGGCAGCAAACGGTTGCGCAGGCGAAGAACCGGGGTATCGTTGATGAGCTCGACCCGATGTTCGCTTTCCGGCGAGGCCTTGACTAATTCGACGACGCTGATCTGCGGGATCGCAAAACGCTCGCCAGAGCACTCGACGATCAAAGCCGAAACGATCGCCAGAGTCAGAGGTATCTTGATCGAGAACGACGATCCTTTACCGGCGACCGATTTAAAATCGACCGTGCCTCCGATGCGTTCGATATTGGTCCTGACGACGTCCATGCCGACGCCGCGCCCCGATACCGAGGTAACCTTTTCCGCCGTGGAAAAACCTGCCCTGAAGATGAACTGCATAATCTGCTGTTCGGTCATCGCTTCCAGTTCGCTCTGCGTCGCCAAGCCTTTCTCCAAAATCTTGGCGCGGATTTTATCCATTGGAAGGCCTTTGCCGTCATCGACAATCTCGATGATGATGTGGCCGCCTTCATGATAGGCGTTCAACGTGATGACGCCCGTTTCCGGTTTGCCCACGCGGACGCGTTCGGCTGGCACTTCAATGCCGTGATCGGCGGAATTGCGCACCATATGGGTCAGGGGATCCTTAATCAGTTCAAGCACCTGACGATCAAGTTCGGTTTCGGCTCCGAGCATTTGCAGGTCGATCTTCTTGTTCAGCTCATGCGCCAGATCGCGGACGATGCGCGGCAATTTCGCCCACGCGTTGCCGATCGGCTGCATGCGCGTTTTCATCACGCCTTCCTGCAATTCGGACGTAACCTGATTCAAGCGTTGCAACGGCGAAGCGAAGGCGCTGTCCTTCTCGCCGCGCAAAATTTGCAACAACTGGTTGCGGGTTAAAACGAGTTCGCTGACGGTCGTCATCAGCGTTTCCAACTGATTGACATTCACACGGATCGATTGGTCGGCGACGGACGATCCTGCCGCCGTTTTGTTCACCTGTTCATCCGCCGCCGCAGGTTTCGTCACGGCAGGAGTCTTTGCGCTCTGTGTTTTGGCGGACGCGGAAGAAGCCTCGGCATCCTTTTTCCCTGGCGACATATTCGCTTCCAGAGCTGCCATGTTTCCCGCAGGAACGGGGACAAATCCGAATTCGTCCGGCACAGCGGGATTGGGCGGCAAAGGCGCGGCAGCTTCGGCTTTTACCGGAGCAGCGGCAGGAGCATCTGCAGCGGCTTTCTTTCCCCCAAGTTTTCCCTCGGCCATTGCGTTAAGTGAAGCGATAAGGTCTTCGTCGTCGCCTTCCGGAGACTCTTTTTCGTTCTGCTCGAGATATCCCAAAAGGAGCTTAATTCTGTCGATACATGCCAAAATAACATCGACGGACGCCGGCACTATCTCAAGCTCATGATCGCGAAACTTGCCCAAAACGTTCTCGCCTGCGTGCGCCAGATGCTCGAGGCGGGGCAAACCCAGAAAACCGCATGTTCCCTTGATCGTGTGAACGAGACGGAAAATGCTTCCGATCAAATCCGGATCGTTCGGATTCTGTTCCAGCTTGACCAATTCGACATCGAGAGTCGCAAGATTTTCGGAAGTCTCGGTCAAAAAGTCTTTAAGAAGATCGTCCATGGGTTGTTTCCTCTAACGCAGAAGGGACGTCGGATGACGCAGAGAATCTCTTTAGGTATTTTGGGAGTCAAACTCTTAAGAAACCTTTACGCTTTGCATACAGCGCTCGTCGTCGGTCAAAGTCAGCAAAAGGTCGAGCCGATCGGGGATCGAATGATCGTGGACAAGTTTAAAAGAAAATTGCTCTGCGAATCTGCCTGTAACGTATGCCTGTATGCTCCGCGGGGACAATTCTTCAATGGGTACAGAACCTTCCAGCGCTTCCTGAATCTTTAGGTTTAGGGAAGCGTTCCGCCCCACGACCTCTATGCGGCATCCGCTTTTGTTATCCTCCGTTTTCTTAATGTCGCTTAACGTTATCGCGCCGCCATAAGCGAGCGATTCTTCCGCGAGAACGATCAGGTTGAGAACAATTTTAAGAAAACCGCGACGTTCGCTCAAGCCAGCGGCGGGTAAATCTACGGGCCATATCAATGATATCTTGCTGTCGGCCAAATATTGCTCTGCAACCTGCCGAACGTCTTTGACGCTCAATTCAGTCTCGCTTCCAGCACGGCCATAGGCTAAACGATAAAGCCTTAAACGGCGCGCGGCTTTCACGCCGCTGTCGTTGATAAGCTTCATCGACTCGGCCACGACGGAACCGCCTATATCCTCAATCAGCTCAACCCCATTGTTGATGGCGCTTACGGGGCTAACAAGGTCATGGCACAGCTTAGATGCCAAAAGCTCCATGACGCGCATATCGATCTGCATGACTCCGCCGCCTATTTATATTTTACAGGTAGATTTGAATAGCTTAGATAGGAAGCTTAGGATTACTTGTGAGTCGTTAAGAGACGCTTAAAATAAGGATTAAGGTTTAGGTTTTGGAAAGAATTTTTATTTTTCCGAAGCCTGTTTCCAAGCCCCCAACTCCTGATGTAAGAACTCCTTCCATGAAAATTTTCTTCTCCGCCAGCCATTCTCCCCTCGCTCAAAAGGCTTTTGCCGAAATGACGCAGCGTTATGGCCAAACAAGCGCGGACGAGGCCGATTATCTCGTCGTTTTGGGAGGCGACGGACAGGTGCTCAGCACGCTTTACGACTATTCGCTGAAACTCGGCAAACCCGTTTTTGCTATTCGCAGAACCGAGTCCGTCGGATTTTTGTGCAACGCTTTCAATAACAGAGGCGATCTCGAACAACGCCTCTCGCGCGCGCGGCAAGTGATTCTAAATCCCCTGCGCATCGACGCCGAAACAACGGACGGTTCCGGTTTTTCAGCTCTCGCGATCAACGAAGTTTCCATTTTACGCGAAACGCCGCAGGCCGTCCGTTTGCGCATTTTGATCGACGGCATCGAGCGCATTTCAAAGTTCAGCGGCGACGGCATTTTGGTTTCGACACCCGCAGGAAGCACCGCCTACAACCACTCCTGCGGCGGCCCCATCATGCCGTTAAACGCCAACACGTTGATTATAACGGGGATTTGCGGATTCCGTCCGCGCGGCTGGTCTCACGCGGTTTTGCCGCAGGATGTCGTCACGGAAGTCGAGGTTTTGGAAACGGTTAAACGTCCGGCAAGAATCGAAGCGGGGCAATCCGTCCTCAACAACGCAGCCAAAGCGAAAATATGGCTTGATCGCACCCAAAACATTACTCTTTTATTCGATCCCGATCAGCATTTGGGCGAACGCATTATCAAAGAGCAGTTTATGCTTTAGGGCTGCCCAAGATCGCTTCATTGATTTATTCCATCGGAATAATGCTCGGCCCCGATATCATGGCAAAGTTCGGAACTTCCCCCGCCGCCAGTTTTTCCTTCACCATCGCGTCAAGACGCAAGATACGCGAGTACAACGCGTGGCTGCGTGCCATAAGGTCGCGCAAGCCAACCGGCATTTCGGGATCGTCTTCGCCCTTATCGCTGGAGCATTCTTCGCTTTCGGTCAACGCGTATTGCGGCGCCGTGAATTGTTCGGGAGAAATCTCGCCGGACAGCAAGGCCTTCATCGCAAGAAGCCATGTCATCACCTGAATCAGGCGCGCCGAAACGCGGGTGTGGTGATAGCCGACGTGCAAACAGCGCGAAAGCTCGAACTCCCTGCGGTCGGCTTGTTCGTGATACGCGATGTAGTTGCGCACCTCTTGCGTCAGGGCAAGGCTTTCGTCAAACGTGCGATCGAGAAGAGACGTGGCTTTTTGCGCGGGCATAGGGTTTTCCTTTCGTCTTTTCCCGTGATAGCGCTTTATCCTTAAAAAGAAGTGTAAAAGCCTTTAACAAGGTGTTAATTCAGTAGAATGACCGATACGACCTTCCTTACCGGAGCCACCGGCTTCGTCGGAGCCTCCGTTGCCCGTCTGCTTCTTGCCAAAGGGCAGCGTCTGCGCGTGCTGGCGCGCCCGCATAACGACCGCCGGAATCTGGACGGACTCGATGTCGAAATCGTCGAAGGAGATTTGACGAAGCCGGAAACCTACCGCGATGCTCTAACTGGCTGCCGGAACCTCTTTCACGTCGCGGCGGATTACAGGATTTGGGTTCCGGACGCAGCCGCGATGAACCGCGTTAATATCGACGGCACGCGCGCGCTGATGCTCGCAGCTTTGGACTCAGGAATCGAGCGCGTGGTTTATACGAGTTCGGTCGCAACCTTGGGTCTGCACAAAGACGGAACGCCCGCATCCGAGGATTCTCCCGTTTCTTTTTCCGACATGATCGGCGTTTATAAGCAATCGAAATATCTCGCCGAGGAAGAGGTTCTGCGTCTCGTGCGGCATCACAAGCTGCCTGCCGTCATCGTCAATCCCTCGACGCCCGTAGGCCCGCGCGACATCAGGCCGACTCCGACGGGGCGCATCATCGTCGATGCCGTTAAGGGCAGGATGCCCGCATACGTCGATACTGGATTGAATGTCGCGCATGTTGACGACGTTGCGACGGGGCATTGGCTGGCGTTCGAACGCGGAATTATCGGCGAGCGGTATATTTTGGGCGGAAACAATTTGCCGTTGAGCGACATTCTGAAAATCATCGCCGAAATTGTCGGACGCCCTGCCCCGAAGATCAAACTTCCCCGCGCCGCGATTTATCCCGTGGCGCTCGGTATGGAAATCGCCGCGCGATTGACGGGATGGGAACCGATGGTCACGCACGATGCGTTGCGCATGTCGAAAAAGAAAATGTACTTCACATCGGCCAAAGCCGAACGCGAATTGGGATACAAAGCGCGTCCCGCCCGCGAGGCGATTGAGGATGCGATTAAGTGGTTTAAGGCGGAGGGATATTACTGAGTCTTATCTCTCTTTTGTCGTAATCCACCCTCCGCCGAGCACGCGATCTTTGTCGTAAATGACTCCCGCCTGTCCGGGCGCTATGGCAAATGCGGATTCGGCGAGCGTGATGAGGCCGCGGCCTTCGCCGAGCATCCTAAACGTCGCCGCAAGAGGCGGCTGCGCGGAACGGAGTTTAACCGCGACGGAAATCTCTTCCTTCGGCATTTCGTCGCCGAGCCAATTCATTTCGCGCAAAAAAACTTTTTGCTGCGCCAAGGCTTCGCGCGGCCCAACGACGACCTGCTTTTTCTCGGCATCCAATCGCAAAACAAAAAGCGGTTCGTTGTTTTCTCCGACGCGGTTCGCCAGATTGATCCCGCGCCTTTGCCCGACCGTGAAATGAACGATGCCTTCGTGCCTGCCGAGAACATTCCCTTTTTCATCGACGATATCTCCGGGCACTATTCCGTCCGGCCGCCACAAGGCGACGACGCTGGCGTAATCGCCATTTGGCACAAAGCAAATGTCCTGACTGTCCGGTTTCGCCGCGACAGGCAAGCCGAAATGCTTAGCCAAATCCCGCGTTTCAGCCTTGTTCTTCATCCCGCCCAAAGGAAAACGCAAATAGTCAAGCTGCTCTTGCGATGTTGCGAAGAGAAAATAACTCTGGTCGCGCGCGTCATCCGAGGCGCAACGCAATTCCGCGCCCTTTGGCCCCATTTCGCGCCGCGCATAATGCCCCGTCGCCAAAGCTTCAGCCCCCAAATCGCGCGCAAAGTCCATCAATGCGCCGAATTTTATTTTCTGGTTGCACCGTACGCACGGAATGGGCGTTTCGCCGCGCAGATAGCTTTCGACAAAATCGTCGATCACGGTTTGCGAGAATTGGTCCTCATAATCGAGAACATAATGCGGAATGCCTATTTTCTCGGCGACTTCCCGTGCGTCGTAAATATCTTGCCCCGCGCAGCATGTTCCCTTTCTTTGAATCGCAAGCCCGTGGTCGTAAAGCTGCATCGTCACGCCGACGACGTCATAGCCCTGCTCTTTCAAAAGAGCCGCCGTGACGGAACTGTCCACGCCGCCCGACATCGCGACGACGACGCGCGCATCCTTCGGTTCTTTTTCAAAGCCGAGAGAGTTCGAACCACCCATCCGCTAAACCCCGTAAGGAGGCCTGTCGAAGCCTTTCGGCGACAGCGTGAAAATCTCCGCGCCGTTTTCCGCGACTCCGATCGTGTGCTCGAACTGCGCCGAGAGGGATTTGTCTTTCGTCACCGCCGTCCAGCCATCGGATAAAACTTTAACGTCGTATTTTCCGGCGTTGATCATCGGCTCGATCGTGAAGATCATTCCTTTTTGCAAGACCAGCCCTTCGCCGGGCTTTCCGAAATGCAGAACCGAGGGTTGGCAATGGAAAATCTTTCCCGTTCCGTGGCCGCAGAAATCGCGCACGACGGAAAAACCCGCGGCTTCGGCGTGTTCTTGTATGGCAGCGCCGACATCGCCCAATGAAGCACCAGGCTTAACTTTTTCGATGCCCAGCATCAGGCATTCGTACGTCACGTCGACCAAGCGCCGCGCTTTAAGGCTGATTCTTTCGCCGACGCAAAACATGCGGCTCGCGTCGCCATGCCAGCCTTCCAGCGTAGGCGTCACGTCGATATTGACGATGTCCCCTTCTTCCAGCTTTTTATCGCCAGGGATGCCGTGGCAAACGACATGGTTGATCGACATGCACGTGGCGCGCGGATATCCGCGGTAGCCCAAAGGCGCGGAGACGCCTCCATGTTCGCGCGTAAAGGCGTCGCACATATCGTCAAGATCGCCCGTGCGCGCGCCCGGCACGACGAAAGGCGTTAGAAAATCGAGAAGCTCGGCGGCAAGGCGACCGGCCTTGCGCATGCCTTCGAAATCTTCTTCGCCATGGATGGGAATAACGCTGTCGTCGTCTTCAATGGCCATTACATCGAGCTTCCGGGTTTGAAATTAACCTGAATGCCCATCTTCTCCATTTGGTTCATCGACGTGGCCAAATTGGCTTGCGTGGCTGAAGCCAGCATCGCCTGTCCGTATTCCGTCGGCGAACGGTTCGACGACGTTTTCTCGGCCATCAACATGTTATAAAGAATCCCGGGCAATCCGCCGTCTTCGATCTTTCCGCTTCTGATGCCTTCGTCCTGACGCGCTTTTGGCCCCCAAAACAACTCGGTGACGCGCTGATCGCCCGAACTTTTCTTTTTCTTCTTGCGAATGGCAAGCCCCGTGTCTTCGTCGATCTCTTCCTTTTCGTCGGCATCGTCCCATTTGCAATCCTGCCAATCGACCGAAAGAAAATCCTGCACGGCGGACGACATAAACGGCAAATTGACCAACAATTCCCGGAACATCTCGGCGGCGGAGTAGATCGCTTCCTCCTCGAGCTTTTTGATCTCGGCTTTTTGTTCGTCGGTCTTCATGCCCTTGCGCGCGGCCATGACGGGCTTCATGCAATTGTCCTTAAGACGCTTGGCCCACTCTTTGGCCTGATCACCGCGCTCGATCTCGCCGTTCTCGGCGTACAGTTCGCCCATCGTGCGCAGTCTTTTGACAAGGCATTCCGACCAGTACCACCAGTCATTGAAGGGAGCTTTTTGCGAATACGTTTGAGCCATGGGAAACGCCTTGGGTTAAAAAGTTCGTAGGTGAAGGCTACAAAAAACGGCAGGCATAAAAAAGAGCTAATCTCGCATTTTATGATTAACGCAGGAAAAAGAGGGGAAAAAGTTTCTATTCGACCTTTCCCGCTGAGCGCAGATAGCCGCTGTTTTGTTGAGCCCAACGGACGCGGCCTTCGACATCGTGACGCTGCGGTTCGCCGGAAAGCAAATCGCGCGGCGGCCTGATCTCGCCCATTTCCTCGCGTTCCAAAAGCGCGGATAATAAGCCGGGCAAACGCCCATCTTCGGGAAGGCCGCTTCCGATGCCCGTGCCCTTGTCCTTGCCTTCTTGTTCCGCGCCTTCGCCCCAAAACAGGATTTTAGCGGCCTTCCCCGGAAATCCTTTCATCCAAGGGGACTTCAGCAATTTCTGCATATCGGCGGAAATCCACGGCAACGCCTTCAATGCTTCATGAAATACCGCTTCCAATCCGCCAATGATCCGCTCGTCGTGTTTTGGAACATCGGAAACGAGTTCTTCGGGGCCTTCGATTTGATCGAGCAATGCGTGAAGCTTTTGGAGAGTTTTGATGGTCAAATCCGTTTTGCGTTGCCGTTCGGCCTCGGCCATAAAAACATCGACATTGCGCTTATAGACATGGACGCACTCCGTCAGCCGATCGGCAAGGATCTCCGCCGCGCGCGCCCATTCTGCAATCCCCGGTTTTTGCGTTTGCTGCCGCATATTCATTGCAAACATACCTCCAACGAGGGTGATTATAGCGTAAGAGGCGCTTCGTTGTAAATAAAACTTAACCTTAATTACTTTCCTGCAGGCTTCTCTGGCGTAACATATGATCTGCCAGAACGCAGGCAAGCATGGCCTCGCCTACCGGAACGGCGCGGATGCCTATACAAGGATCGTGGCGGCCTTTGGTCGAAATATCCGCGTTTACTCCGGATGTCGTAACCGTTTGAAGGGACTTCAAAATCGAGGGCGTCGGCTTGACGACAAAGCGAGCCACAATATCCTGCCCGCTGGAAATACCTCCGAGGACACCGCCCGCGTTATTGGTTAAAAACATAGGCGCGCCGTTTTTACCTGCGCGCATTTCGTCGGCATTTTCTTCGCCGCTTAACTCGGCTGCCGCGAATCCCGCACCGATTTCGACGCCCTTGACCGCGTTAATTCCCATCAAGGCGCACGCGATATCTCCGTCCAGCTTGTCGTAAACCGGATCGCCCCATCCGGCGGGAACGTCGGAAGCAACGATTTCGACAACCGCGCCGATTGATGAGCCTTTTTGACGGATATCGTCGAGATAATCCGCCCACAAGGCGGCGGCATCGGCATCGGGACAAAAAAGCGGATTTTTATCGACCTCGCTCCAGTCCCATTTTTCGCGGTCGATTTTATGCGCGCCGATTTGCACGACCGCGCCGCGCACGGATATTTTATCGCCGAGAATTTTGCGCGCAATAGCTCCCGCCGCGACGCGGCATGCGGTTTCGCGCCCGGACGAGCGCCCTCCTCCGCGAGTGTCTCGAATGCCGTATTTAACCCACGTCGTATAATCGGCGTGGGAGGGCCGGAATTTATCCTTGATGTCGTCATAGTCTTTTCCCCGCGCGTCCGCGTTTTCGATCATGAGGCTAATGGGCGCGCCCGTCGTAAGCCCCTCGAAAACGCCGGACATGATTTTGACTGTGTCGCTTTCCTTGCGCTGCGTGGTCAGGCGCGACTGGCCCGGCTTGCGTTTGTCGAGCCAGGGTTGGATATCGGCCTCGGAGAGAGGAATAAGCGGTGGGCATCCGTCAATCACGACGCCAATCGCGGGGCCGTGGCTTTCGCCCCACGTGGTAAAACGGAAAAGAGTGCCGAAGCTGTTGGAGGCCATAGTAAGTACCAGCAAGAAAAGGGTCAAAAAGGCGCAAATACTATTATTAACCAGACTTTTCGTTTATGAAAGTATTTACTTAGGGTTAAAATGCTCTCATACGGGCCGAAATTAGCGAAATATTCATCCCTTTTAGTTAAACTGCGCCTGTATTGGTTGAATTATTTGGAGAATGATTATGCTTGAGAACGATTATGCAAATGGGGTGGCTGCCCGCGCGAAGGAATACAGCAATAAAGAAACGCCACCCGCTAACACTCAAAATGCGGACGGACAGGAGCCAAGCGTTGTCAAAAATTTGAAAATCGCCGAACATAAGATCGATGAACCTGCACTGCCCCCTGTGATCATTCCTGAATCACCGTCGACGCTGGTGGAAGCTGGAGCCAAGACAACGCCCAAAAGACTTCAGGAAGAGAATTGGCGTCGGTGGCCAACGCCCTACGCGCCGGAGACTTTTGAAATAGAAATACCCCCCACGCAAGAGCCGGATTCCTCGAAACCCGTCACCAAAATCAAGTTCTCTCCAAAAAAGAACGACAGGGGATCTCGCGTTGCCAACATTGAACCACAAAAGAAACCTTTACTTGAAAGACTTGGTTTTTTCCGTCCAGATCGTCGACCTGGCGGAAACCATCATCCCCCTCGGGGTCTGTCAAAATAATTTTACGCCCCTCCGACCGTCTCCTTCATATTGGCGATGAGTTCGGAGAGCTTGTCCAATTCATCCACCGCGATCATGCCGACCGTGTGGTAACCCGCATCGACATGGATCGTCTCGCCCGTTACTCCCGTTCCGAGATCGCTGAGAAGATAAAGCGCCGAATTCCCGACTTCTGTGATCGAAACGTTGCGTTTAAGCGGCGCGTTGACTTCGTTCCATTTCAGGATATGGCGGAAATCGCCGATGCCGCTTGCGGCCAATGTCTTGATCGGCCCCGCTGAAATTGCATTCACCCGTATGCCTTTCCCGCCCAGATCGACCGCCAGATAATGCACGCTGGCTTCGAGCGCGGCTTTGGCGATGCCCATGACGTTGTAATGCGGCATGACGCGTTCCGCGCCGAGATACGAGAGCGTCAGCAGGCTTCCGCCATTAGGCATTAAAGGCGCCGCGCGGCGCGCAAGAGACGTGAACGAGTAACACGAAGCATCCATCGTGTGCAGGAAGTTATCCCGCGTTGTATTGACATAATGACCGTCGAGCTGATTTTTATCCGAATAGGCTATCGCGTGAACGAGAAAATCGAACGAGCCCCATTCTTTTTGAAGCGTCTCGAACAGCGCGTCGACGCTTGCGTCGTCAACCACATCGCAAGGCAGAACCAATTTGGCTCCGACGGAAGCGGCCAGAGGCGCTACGCGTTTTTGCATCGATTCGCTTTTATAATGGGCGAAGGCAAGTTCCGCTCCCTGCGCGGCGCAGACGGAGGCGATGCCCCACGCGAGGGATCTTTCGTTCGCAACGCCCATGATCAAGCCGCGCTTGCCGGACATCAACGAACCCTTGAGCGGAACAACAGGCATTTGGGATTCCATCATTTTTTCCTCAAGAAAACGTGAAAAAGACGCCTGACTCTACACGTTTATATTCGAGCGTCAAATAGGGGGGTTTAAGCTGGTAATTTGTTTTGTTCCCTTGTTTTTAAAAACTGAATGCCTGGATTTTCGTCCTGCGTGCGGTTCAGGTGCCACGTATTGCGCGCGAGAAAAACTAAGGCTCCGTCATGATCTTCGGCGAGATTCGACCGCTGCGCATCGGTGAATTTTTTAAGCAGGACGGGATCGGAGCAGTCGATCCAGCGCGCCGCTGAAACTCCGGCATCTTCGAATTTTGCTTCCAGTCCATATTCGGCCTCGATGCGCGAGGCAAGGACTTCGAATTGCAAAGGACCGACGACGCCCACCACCCATTCCGATCCGGTCAGGGGTTTGAAAACCTGCGATGCGCCTTCCTCGGCGAAATGCTCCAAGGCGCGGCGCATGTGCTTGGCTTTCAGGGGATCGCCGATATGCACGCGCTGCAAAAGTTCAGGCGCGAAATTCGGAACGCCGAGATACCGGATATGTTCGCCCTCCGTCAGCGTGTCCCCGATGCGCATCGTGCCGTGATTGGGAATGCCCATAATGTCGCCCGCGTAGGCGTCTTCCGCAAGTTCGCGTTCGCGCGCGAGAAACAGAACGGCGTTGTTGACAGCAATAAGTTTTCCGCTGCGGATATGAAGCAATTTCATGCCGCGCCTGAAATGACCCGAACACAAGCGCACGAAAGCGATGCGATCGCGATGATTGGGGTCCATATTGGCTTGAATTTTAAAGACGAAGCCCGTGACTTTGTCTTCGGCGGGTTTAACGTCCCGCGTGTCCGCTTTTTGCGGTTTCGGCGAAGGCGCATATTCCGCGAGTCCGAGGAGCAATTCGCGCACGCCGAAATTATTGATCGCGCTGCCGAAATAGACGGGCGTCATATGTCCGCCGAGATAGGCTTCCGCATCGAACGGCGGGCATAGGCCGCGCGCCATTGCCACATCGTCTCGAAGTTTTTGAGCGGCTTCCATTCCCAGCAATTCGTCAAGCTTAGGATCATCAAGGCCGTTGCACGCAATACCCTCGGTCAATTTATCGCCCCGCGTGCGATCCATAAGAATGAGGCGGTCGCGGATGAGGTCATAGCAACCTTTGAACTCGCGTCCCATGCCGATGGGCCAACTGGCGGGCGTGACATCCAACGCCAACGTCTGCTCGATCTCGCTCATCAAATCGAAAGGATCGCGCGCTTCGCGGTCCATTTTGTTGATGAACGTCATAATCGGCACATCGCGCAAGCGGCACACTTCGAACAATTTGCGCGTCTGGCTTTCGATGCCCTTGGCCGCGTCGATGACCATAACCGCGCTATCCACGGCGGTAAGCGTGCGGTACGTGTCTTCGGAAAAATCTTCATGTCCGGGCGTATCGACAAGGTTGAAGCTGCGTTCCGCGTAGTCGAAGCTCATGACCGAGGCGGTCACGGAAATGCCGCGTTCGCGCTCGACCTTCATCCAGTCCGATCGCGCGCGCCGCGCGTCGCCGCGAGCTTTGACCGCGCCAGCCAACTGAATCGCTCCGCCGAACAAAAGAAGCTTTTCGGTCAACGTCGTCTTTCCCGCGTCCGGATGCGCAATGATCGCAAACGTGCGTCTGCGCGAAGTTATGATTTCAAGCGATTCAATCATGGGGGGCTGTCATAGCGGCTGGTGCGCGGTTTGTCAGCTTTTATCGGATTAAACCCCTCATAAGCATAGAAAGAGGTGGTGAAAACGCTCTTTTCTTCATCCAAAAGAATCGTTCTTGAAAATAATTCCTTCTTGCAGCGCACAAAAAATTTTCGCTGAGAGAAAATACTAGCCGGTTTAATGCGACAACTTGATTGTTGCGATGCAGCAACGTTTTTGGGTGATCTATGGCGAATGTCAGGATATCTTGCCGCAAGACTATCGCTTCGAAATTTAGGGCGATTAAAGAAACGATCCGTTAATGGGGAAAGCACTTATGTCTCAAACGTTCGCGCCCACACTCGGCACCAAAGTTGCCGAAAATTTGGTCAATGTGCTTAGCGATACATATGTCCTCGCGATCAAGACGCACGCATGCCACTGGAACATGACCGACAAGATGTTTCCGCAATTGCACGAAATGTTCGGCAAACAGTATCAGGACCTTTTGACGGCGGCCATCGGCATTACCGAGCGCGTTCGCGAAATCGACATCGCGGCATTAGGGCACATCGCAAACTACATGGAAGACAGCGCCCGCAAAGACGCGCCGTTCGTGCCCCAAAATCCGCAAGAGATTATCAAGGACTTGCTGAAGGCGCACGAAACCATGCGCAAAGAGCTGGAAAAAGTCTGCGATCTTGCGAACGACATCAAAGACGAAAGCAGCGAAGACCTTATGATCGAACGCATGCTTTATCATGACGAAGTGATCGGCCTGTTGCGCGCAGCGGCGGCTTAAGCCTTACGTCTTCTTCTCAATCCCTATCCGCTTGACTTCCCACCTCAAGTCTATGCCGAATTTTTCGCGCACGCGTTGCCGAACTTCTTCGCCGAGTTTTTCAAGATCGGCCGCCGTCGCTTGACCCGTGTTGATGATGAAATTGCAATGCTTTTCCGACACTTTCGCCTGCCCGATTTTTAAGCCCCTGCACCCCGCTGCTTCGATAAGCTGCCAAGCTTTGCGTTTTTCAGGGTCGTTTTCCGGATTGGCAAATGTCGAGCCGCATGTTTTTTCGCCTATAGGCTGCGAGGCGCGGCGCGTTTTTTGTATTTCCTGCATGCGCGCCAAAATCGCGTCGGGGTCTCCCTCCTCGCCCTGCAAAAGCGCGGAAACGACAATGGCATCGGCGGGAAGCTTCGTAGCGCGATAGGAAAAACCGATCTGATCGGCAGTCAGCGTGCGCTGCGCTCCGTTGCGGTCGACGATATTGGCCCTGAAAACGATATCCTTGAACTCGCGCCCGTATGAACCCGCGTTCATTCTAAGGCCCCCGCCTATCGTCCCCGGAATGCCGCATAAAAATTCGAGTCCCCCAACGCCGACGCTTTGCGCCGTGCGCGCGACGTTCAAATCGACCGCTGCGGCGCCTACGTGTATTCCGTCGGATTCGACTTTTACAAACGCGAAAGAAGGGCTGAAACGGACAACGACGCCGGGAATCCCGCCGTCGCGGATGAGAACATTCGACGCCGCGCCAAGAACGGTCACCGGAACGTCCACAGGACAATGCTTGAGGAAAAAAGAAAGGTCTTCGACATCAAGGGGATGAAACAGGACTTCCGCCGGGCCGCCGACCCGAAACCAGGATTGATCGGCAAGCATTCCATTGGATGTGTATGTGCCGCGCACTTCCGGCAAGCGGTCGATGAGAAAGTTATTGAAAGAAGGTTCGGAATTCATGGGTTGAGAATCCCTACAAAACCTGAAAAATCAAGATTAAGATCAACTCCGACAAGGAATCTTATAAATCAAAACTCTCCACGTCGGTAACGCCTCGTGGCGTTGTCTTGGCTATTGGCTGCGGAGTTATTGTTCCTTTTTCTACATCAACAATGTGTGTAAACCCCACATGCATTTCGGCCATCCTACAAAGCTGACCAACACTCACTTCATCTTTAGGATCAAGGATTTTCCCACTTCTATATTTTTCTAAAATCTCTTTTTGGACGGCAGTATTTATCATTTTACCCCTCCCTATTTACGGAAACCTATTTGAAAAATGGACTAACGGCAAGATTTTTCGGTCTCTTTCAATAAGGCCAAATTCTAAGCTTCCAGCGCCTTCACGATGTTCTCGCACATCTGCTTCGCGTCGCCGAAAAGCATCATCGTGTTGGTGCGATAAAAAAGCTCGTTCTCGACGCCCGCATAGCCCGTCGCCATCGACCGCTTGACGAAAAGAACGGTTTTCGCCTTTTCGACGTCCAAAACGGGCATGCCGTAAATCGCGGATTTTGGATCGGTGTGCGCGGCGGGATTCGTCACATCGTTCGCGCCGATGACGAAGGCCACGTCCGTCTGCCCGAAATCGCGGTTGATTTCGTCAAGCTCCAGAACTTCGTCATAGGGAACATTGGCCTCGGCCAGAAGCACGTTCATGTGCCCGGGCATGCGCCCCGCCACGGGATGAATGGCATAACGCACGGATACGCCTTCCGCCTTAAGCAGATCGGCCATTTCACGCAACGCGTGTTGCGCCTGCGCCACGGCCATGCCATATCCCGGAACGATAACGACGCTCGACGCGTTCTTGAGAATAAACGCGGCATCATCCGCCGAACCGGCTTTGACCGGACGATCGCCCGCTCCCGCCCCTGCGGCCGCTGTCCCGCTATCCGTCCCGAACCCGCCCAGAATGACGTTAAAGATCGAGCGGTTCATGCCCTTGCACATGATATAGCTGAGGATCGCGCCTGACGATCCGACCAAAGCGCCCGTAATAATCAGAAGCGAATTTTCGAGCGTGAAGCCCGTCGCAGCCGCCGCCCATCCCGAATAGCTGTTCAGCATCGAGATGACGACCGGCATATCCGCGCCGCCGATAGGAAGGATCAGCAAAAATCCCAAAATCAACGCGACGGCAACGATCGTCCAATAAGCAAGCGAATCTTGCGTTAAAACAAGCACCAGAACGGAAACCACGATAAGGATGCCGAGGGCGAGATTCAGTTGATGCTGAAATCTAAAGATCAGCGGTTTGCCGGAAACGAGCCCTTGAAGCTTGGAAAATGCGACGAGCGAGCCGGTAAACGTGATCGCGCCTATCGCCGCGCCCAATCCCATTTCGATAAGGCTTGAAAGATGGATGCTGCCGCCTTGGGCGATGCCGTAGGCATTCGGATTCAAGAACGCCGCCGAGGCTACAAGCACGGCGGCCAAACCTACCAATGAGTGGAAGGCCGCGACCAATTGCGGCAACGCGGTCATCTTGATCTTGCGCGCCACGAAAGCGCCACAGCCGCCGCCCGCCGCGACCGCCAACGCGATCCATCCCAAAGACGACGCTTCGATCAGGAACAAGGTCGTGACGATCGCGAGCGCCATGCCGAAAACGCCGAACAAGTTGCCGTTGCGCGCCGTCTCCGGCGAAGCAAGGCCGCGCAAGGCCATAATGAAGCAAATGCCCGAAACCAAATAAACGAGGGAAACGGTCGCGTTCATCTTTTGGCCTTTTCATTCTCTGTCGTTTTCTTTTTATACATAGCCAACATGCGCTGCGTGACGATGAATCCTCCGAAAATATTGATCGAGGCCAAAACGACGGCGCCAAGCCCCATTTCTTTCGAAAGAGTCATATCGACGGGGCCTGCGGCAAGCAAAGCCCCGACGATAATGACTGAGGAAACCGCGTTGGTAACGGCCATCAAAGGCGAATGCAGCGCCGGAGTCACGCGCCACACGACATAATATCCCACAAAACAAGCCAGAACGAAGACCGTCAGGCCGGTGATAAAGAACCCCTCTCCGACAGGAGCTCCCTGCACCGCGATTCCTGCGGCTTGCTTTGCCAATTCCGAAGCAAGATCGGAAAGCCTGTGCTGATCTGCAGCAATGCCGTTCAAGCCCGAGATGATGTCGCTAAGCGCCATAAAAAGCCCTTACTTCTTGGCCGGAGAAACAGGCGCGGCAGGGGTTACCGGAACCGTCGTCGAGGAAGCTTCCGGCGCTTTATCGGGATTTGTTCCGCTGACGGACAATGACACCGGAGGTTCCGTCGCCGTAGTCGTAGTCGCCCCCGCAGGAACCTGAACCGCAGCCGTGGGCTGGGTGGCCTGAAGCACCGTATGTTTGCGGATCAGTTCGATCTCGGCAAGGATCCTATCCTCCCGTTCCTGAACGATGTTGATGCGCTCGTTGTTATCTCTGACGGATGCCCTGACATCGACAAGATAGTTCGCGAACAAAATGAACAAAACCGCACAGCATAAAACCGACGTGGCAATGCTGGTAATCCACCACAGGACGATTTGGATTTTATTTACTGGCATTTCTACGGACATGAGCTTCTCCTTCACGGTTTCAGTTAAGTTTCAGAAATTGCGGATGCACAATAGCGCCTTGGTGCGTTAAAGTAATCGCGCGGACAATTTCGTCGTTCCAGTCTATCTCCAGTTTTCCCCCACTTTTTGCGGAAATCAAGGAAACAAAGTTGTAAAGATTCCGCGCGTAAAGCGACGAAGCATCGACAGGAATACGGCTCGGAACGTTGCGATATCCTATAATTTTGACTCCGTAAGCTTCGACGATTTTTCCGGCTTCGCTGAGCGCGCAATTGCCGCCCTGCTCTACCGCAAGATCGACAATGACGGAGCCAGGCTTCATCGTTTTAAGCATGGCTTCGCTAATGAGGTTCGGCGCGGCGCGTCCGGGAATAAGGGCCGTGCAAATGACGATATCCTGTTTCTTGATGGTCTCGGCGATCAATGCGGCCTGAGCCCGCTTGTAATCGTCGCTCATTTCCTTGGCATAGCCGCCGGATGTTTCGGCCTGCTTGGTTTCCTCGCTTTCGACCATCACGAATATCGCGCCCAAGCTTTCGACTTGTTCGCGCGCAACGGGGCGCACATCGGTAGCGGAAACGACCGCGCCCAAACGGCGCGCCGTAGCGATAGCCTGCAAACCGGAAACGCCTGCCCCCATCACCATCACGCGAGCTGGCGGCACAGTGCCCGCCGCCGTCATCATCATCGGAAAAGCGCGGCCAAATTGCTCGGCCGCATCGAGAACGGCCTTATATCCCGCAAGATTGGATTGGCTGGACAGAACGTCCATCGCTTGGGCGCGCGTAATGCGCGGCAAAAGCTCCATCGACATAGCCGTGATAGTGCAGCGCGCGTAAATATCGAGATCGGCCCGTGCGCCGTACGGATTAAGCATGCCGATTAATACGACGCCCGGTTTCAAAAGCCCGATTTCGTTGCGGCCTTCGCTTTCGCTCATCGGGCGTTGAACCTTCAAAACGATGTCGGCATCGCGGAGCAAAACGGCGGTATCGGGGATGATCGCGGCCCCTGCTGCCGCGTAAGCGTCGTCATGAAAGGAAGCCTCGCTGCCCGCCCCCGCCTCAAGCGCGACATCGTAACCTAAAGACCTATATTTCTTAACCGTATCGGGCGCTATGGCGACACGGCGTTCATAAGGGCGGCGTTCTTTGGGGACAGCGATCTTCATATATGCACGATGGGAGAACGAATCGGGACAAATCGGAGGAGTTGTTGTTTATAAAATATTTTTTACCGTTTGGGAAGGCAGTTGCATCACGGCGTACGTGTGGCTATAACCGCGCATTCGAGGCTCGGAGAGTAGCTCAGCCTGGTAGAGCACTGCCTTCGGGAGGCAGGGGCCGGAGGTTCGAATCCTCTCTCTCCGACCACTTTGCAAAATCAGCCCTATCGACCATCATGTCGAAGGGTTTTCGCAAAGTGTAACAAAGCGTTGGCCCGTTTAAGGTCAGGTTCGAAAACACACAATTGAGAATTGTGCGCTTTTCCTCGGTTTTCGAACTTGCAAAAAGCCCCTTGGCTTCGTGCGCCAGCGTTATCAATGAAATAAGCGCGTCCTTGAAATTATCGTCGCATTGTCTTTGGCTTTTGATTTTCTCGTCAACAGCGGCAAGTTTTGAACGCAGTGATGTGCGTTTCTGATCGTATTCTTCCCGACTAAGTACCTTGTCCAATAAAAGGTCTGTGAGCGCGTCCATTCGCCCCTGAATCAATGTTTCTTCTTTGCGAAGTTCCGTTACCTGCCGCCGCAGAAAATCACGCTCAGTGTTGTCTGTTTGCCTTACATACGTTTTAACTTTTTCAAAAAGATCGGCGGGCATTGTCAGACGATCAAGAACGGCTTCGACCTGTTCGACAACCTTTTCTTCACGTACCCATATCTTTTTATCTGGATTTTCCGGATTACGGGCTACCAAATACGTCCAAGCTCCCGTTGAACCGTTCTCATATGTTTTCTTCTGGGTTTCCGAAGTAACAACCTTGCCGCTTACCCCGCAGGTAATCAGGCCGCGAAAAACAAATTCTTTCCCGCCCCATTTGAACGGCTTCTTTTTCCATCCGTTCAACACGGCTTGGCCTTGTTCCCATAATTCGCGAGTTATCAGCGGTTCATAGCGATGGGAAAAAATTTGTCCCTTGATACGCATTTCGCCGTAATAAAATGGATTGTTGATGATCTTATAGAGATGCGATTTGACCAAATGCCTTTTGAGCCGCGTACGGTTGATAAGCCCCCACTCTTTGGTTTTTTCAAGCATTTGCCCAAGCGTATAAAGCCCCGTCGCATATTCCTCGAATAGCTTACGGATCAAAGGGGCGCGGTCTTGGTCGATAATGATATTCCCCTTGCCCTTCTCATCACGAACGTTGACGTAGCCGAGCGGTGCAAGCCCCGTGTATTCGCCGTTTCGTATCTTCTGGTCAACGGCGCGCCGAATATTGTCACGCATGCTATCAACGTAAGACTGGGCCATAATAACGCCCATAGACCACATCAACCGCTCTTGGCTGGCGCTGTCCTTATGGATGATATAATTCTCAGTGTTAAAGTGTAGTTCAATTTTGCCACAGCAAACCAGATTATCGAGCAAAGGATATTCACGGAAGGAACGCTGAACCCGATCAACCTTATCGGCCACAATGGCCACAGGCTGCCGAAGCTTCTCGGCAAACCGGATCATTTCCATAAACTTTTTGCGTTCGCCTTTGGTCGAGCTTTCGACGACTTCAAAGGTTCGTATAACTTCAAGCCCACGCCGTTCACAATAGAGCTTCAAACGATTATGTTGAGCATCGATAGAGTAGCCCTCTTCTTGTTCACGCGTACTCACCCTGACCAAGATGACGGCGATCTTTGCGGGAATTCTTGAATGGCGAAAATCAACGACGTTGCTCATGACATCGATTCTGCTCCGTTCTTCTTTTGATGGCAAGCAGGGTTTGATAGAATGTCACCAGATTTTTTGCCGCACATTCCGCTTCGCCTACCGGAAGCGGCTGCGGATAGAGTTTTTGAATCCCATCAACGACTTGTTTCCACGCATGGCTTTGGTCATGCGAATCCACGAGGGGATCATCTATAATGATTTGTCCCTTTTTTGATCTGTAGCTATGGTGCCGTTTCTGTAATCGCGCCCTTGCTCGATTTTTGTCGCACTGCGACATCTTCCCCCTTGTCCCGTTTCCTGTGGAAACGGGACAAGGTTCTCACGAAGGTTCAAACTCTCTTATATGCTTTAAATACGCTAACGCCCGCTTTTGCCCCATGCTTTCTTGATAGCGTGTCTTCGACAGCGTTTCGCGCGGCATGAAGGGAAGAAGGCGGAATACTTGCGAATACCGTCCCCGGCATTCCCGTTTACATCCCTATTCCCAAGCCTCTTTGCCTTCCAATCTCCCAATCGATGCCGCCGCCACGCACGATACCGGAGACGTACCTGCCGATGTTCTTTTCGAGAACATCGCGCCACGGGACAAGCGAGAACTCGCGGCTGTTTTCGATCACCGAGAACTTGCCGCTGGCAAGCTCAAGCATCTTCCCCACTTTGCCCTCGACATGGTTCCCAACAAACGCTGCGGTATATTCACGCCCTGTTTGCTTCGCGATTCCTCCGGCAATGCGCTTTAGCTCCCGTTGTTGAAGCATGGTGAGCATGTTGTCCTTGTAGGAAACCATCCCTTGCTGCTCCTGCGCCAAACCCTGTTCGATAAGCCATTGCTGGCGGCGCGCCATAGCCTCATGTACTTCCTTGCCAAAGCCGGTGCCGCCCCGCGCTTCGGGGTGCCCAGCAACAAGCTCACGGTCTAGCCATGTGGCCCCGTCTGCCGTTATTTGTTTCTCAAGGCTTATGTTCGAGAGCTTGTCTACGATCACGGGCGCACGTTTTGCTAACGTCCTCTCGTACTCTCTCACCTTATCAAGATGATCCGGTGGGATAATCCATGTGCCGTCTAGCTCATGTCTTGCCCCTCCAATTACCTTGCGTATGGCTTCTAAGCGCCGGACATGCGTTTCGGCAAAATCATAGGAAGCGCGGGGGTCGTGTTTCAGATGCAGGTTGACGCTATAACGCCCTCCATTTTTTGCCGCGATTTCGGCTACGGTACGGTCGGCCTGACGCGGTTCAACGCTCTTGG
>CAZPKC010000006.1:0-105884 GCA_964587125.1 uncultured Rhodospirillaceae bacterium
CTGAAGGCGATCATCTTCCAAATTTCAAAATCCTCTTATATCCTTTACGCGCGCTCACGCCTCATCTCGCACGATTTCGTCAAAATCTTTAAAGTGGCTTGAATAAAGACGATTCTTGCACTGCGGCGCCGGGGTGAATTTTCGTATACTCGGCGTCGCTTTGCAGAAAAAGGCTGCCTACGCGCTGGCATATAGCTTTTCTTTCGCTGTAGCCATTAACTTGGCGCAGCATTCCCAAATAACTGTTTAGGCTGTTGGAAAGGTCTTGCAGAGATTCCGTGTCAACTGGCAATCCATTGCGTTCCCAATTTTTTATTTTTTGCTTGCACTTTGAAAGGCTTGTTTTTCGCAAATAAACTCGGCCTGGCTTGATAATGAATCCGGTAAAATCGATACCCTTATCGACAAAATTCAGTTGTTTTTTGTTGGGGTGCAGATGGATCGTGAGGTTTGTTTGCAAAAAGTCATCTATCTTCTCGTACCACGCATTAAGAACGCTTGGGTCTTCATGCAAAAGCACCATGTCATCGACGTATCGGCCATAATACTTGGCTTTCAATTGATGCTTCACATACTGATCGAGATAATCCATATAGAGATTGGCAAAAAACTGGCTTGTCAGATTTCCAATCGGAAGCCCTTTGCCGGAAGGCGCATTTAGCAGACTTTTATGGCGCGGCACCTTACCAAAGAGATGCGGCGGCGAGCGCATCGAAAAATTCGCGCGCGGATCATGCAGGATGACCTGCCGTATCAATTTACGTATCCATTCTTCCGGAACGTGGCGCTCGGCTAGCGCGATCAGAATATTCCGATCAATCGAATTGAAGAAATTCGCTACATCTGCCTTTAGAAAATATGCAGGCCGCGTCCAGTTGCGCGTTATTGAACGCGCAAATCCTGATATTCGACGAAGGCCATCGTGTGTGCCTCTGCCGGGAATGCAGGCGTAATTGTCGCGGATAAAGCGACGATAGTAGCGGTCACAAATCGCGTTATAGATAACGTGATGCACGATACGATCACGAAAATCCGCAGCCCATACCTCCCGAATTTTAGGATGAGTCACCACGAAGGCAACACTTCGACCTATCTTATAGGTTCCGTCACACAGCTGCTTATGCAGCTCGACTAAGTTCTTCTCCAAATCAATTTCAAAACGCAATTGGTTGATAGAGTTGCGCTTCGCTTTCCGGCAATCGAAGTAAGCATCAAACACAGCCTCAATGGTGGGGCCTTCAATATCAGCGTTAATAGCCATCGCATCCTCGTCTTTGCCAACGAAGAACAAAAAGGATCGGAAAGGGGGTTATCAGCTCCCACCACTCGGCACGGGCGGCAACTCAACCGATTGTTATCCTTATTGTTCCAATCGTCGTCGCCATCCGAGAAGCGGACGTTCCACACGTTTGTTGAATTGTCACGATGCTCCGTGCAGGACCAGCCGCTACCGTATCGATGGCGATCTTTTAGTACGGGCAAACGAAATTCATTTGCCTGACCCCGCAGTTTTTCAACTGCGGCTTTGGTGTTTATCTTTATCTGATAAATACCGCCGCCATCCGAGCTGAATATGTTCGCCAAGCCAGGTCGTAACCTAAGCCTGTTCTGCCTTCCCCCTTTCCGAACTCTTGAGCCACCCCTGTGCTTGCCGCCCAAGGATGTCTGTCATTTGAGATAATGCCGCATAATGACTGCGCGGCAATACCCGAATATCGTGGCTTAATCTCATCAATAGCTGTACAGCCTGAATCCGTTCCAATATCGATTCGATATGCCCCTTTTTGCTTATAGAACTATTTGCGCGATAAATCATCACGACAAGCTCGATAAGTTCGTCTTTTATTTTCTGGCCGAGGGTAAATTTGTACTCGCGGGGAAAATCTTTCGTCGCTATCATCGTGCGCAGGAGAATATCGTAGGTCTGCTTGTATATTGGTAAATGTTGATATTGAGCCATGTTTCAGCTCCAATACTTTTAAAAAATAACGATCAAAATATCTCTCTTTATTGATTTCTATGATCTTCCTGATTCGGCAAAGATTCCGTTAATTTTTCCTATCGGTTGTGTGTGCCCGATCCATAAAGGCAAGACTTGGACATTTGGACTTTGCGGACGCAAAAGCCGCCATCTTTTCCCAGCTATAAAAAGCCGAAAAAAGGCAACCCCGCTTCGCGGGGTATTTTAAATGATTGAATGATTAAAGGGCTAACTCCACTCGGCACGGGCGGCAACTCAACCGACCGTAACCCTTAAGGCTCCAACCGTCGTCGCCATCCGAGAAGCGGACGAGCCACACGTAGGTAGAAGGGACACGATGCTCCGTGCAGGACCAGTAGTAATGAGGGTAATTGGATGAACCGCCCCGTTCAGTTGTAAACGTTTTCTTAAAGTCGCCCTCATTCTGAAGAGCATAGAGATTGTTCTTCTCCTGAACAATCTTCCCGTCCCTATCTTTTCCGTCAACCCACTCTCTAAACGGAATGATCCACTTGCCGAAGGCGCTCCCGTCTTTGATCGCCGCTATAAATCCCTCTTCGTAATGTTCTGGATCGAGCTTCAGCCCGTCATGACCAAACAGTCCTTTGATGTTGCCAACTTCCTCAGCGGCTTTTTTAAAAGTCTGACATTGCTCGCTACCACTAAAAACATAATCTTTTGGCAGACCAAAAACGTTTAGTTTCACACCCAAGCTTTTGCCGTTCCGGTCTTTGGGTTCGACTGTGCAGATAAAAATTCCTCTGTCCCCGGCCTTGTATCCAGGCCGTAGGTTCTTTTTCGCGTCCTCCTCGGCCTTCTTCTGCGCAGCCTCTTTTATACGTTCTTCCCGAACTATAACGGCAGAAACAGGAAAGGCCTCCTCAACCGGTATCTTCACAACCGACGCATCGGGCACAGGAGCGCGGCCCTTTAAAGAAGCCACGGCAGCACGCAACTCCTTCGGCATCACGGCATATTCCACCGACTCCGGCTCAGGCACGGGCGGCGGTGCGACGCTCTGTTTTCTCGAAAAGAATCCCATCAGCTTCTCTCTTTTAACCTAACTGGTTCACGATGTAGACCGGCGCTTCGGCAGGTAAGCCTCGCGTCGTCATCATTCTTGCCAACGGTTGTATTTCAGATTCATTGCCCGCGCGCAGCATAAAGGCGTAGGTCATCCACTGCTCAATGGGATGCGCTGATTTTTGAGAGGCGACCTCCAGGCTCGCACCAATGAAGGCTGCAACCTGTTTTTCGGCGTCGGGTTCGCCATATGCCACAACCGTATAGTCGTTGCCAAGCGCAGCTTTGGTGGGCGCATCCACGGTATCTGTGACGATCAAAGTTTTCTTGCGCGCGTCATCCTTCATAATATGCACAGGAACAGAGGTATGCTCGTCTTCCCCTTGCATCATTAGCGTGGTGATGCCAATTCCGATGCTGTGTTTGCCTTCCGCAATTTGCACAACCGGCGTCGTTTCAGGTGACGGTTTAATCAGTTTTTCGGCAGAAATCGTGTCTCTCCAGATGCCCTGCATATTCATGTTTGCCACGGCGGGAATTTTCAGCGACTCCAGAAAATCGGAAGCCGAAACAAGTTCTGCCGGATCGGGTTTGTTTTTACCTCCGATGCCATCGACGGCGGACACTTCGTCGAAAATATGGTTCAGGTCTTTGCCCAGCAAGATGATGCGCCCCTTGCGCGGGGTCGCGCTCGCGTTCCTCGACGACAGAGATTTTAGCTCTTCACACGCCGCAATAGCCCGATCCATCGGCATAATATCGTTATCCGACATCTTCTTCATATCCGGATTGGCCTTTTTCAACCGCGCAACCAGTGCTTCGCGGAGAGCGAGGACGCTTTTTGTGCCGCCAATATCAGCTAACATGTCTTGATTAAGTAATTTGGCGACCGTTTTCTGTTCCTTTTGCGTGGAAAGCGTCAAGACGCCGCGCTCATGCGCTTCTTTCATAAGAGCTTCCCGCAGCTTGGGGCGGCCTTCCGTCATAGTGCCAATACGCTGCAAGATGACCTCTTCCAGACGGGAACCAAACTCCGACGAAAGCACTTCCGGTTTTACGGCTGGGGCTGTCATCTTGCGACCAACAGCCGAGAAGTTCAGGCGCAGACGGGAACCATCGATCTTTTTCACTTCCGGCTTAACTTTCAACGCTTCGCTTACATCGTGAATGGCTTTACGAAAATCGAGTGCGCATTCGTCGCGATACAGCGCGCCGATTTCCGGCATGATGTTCTCGATATTGTCGTTATTCTGCGTTTTTTCAGGATCGTAGAGATCGGATTTTGGGTCGATGATCTTTGCCCAATACATATAGAAATCAGCCAGTTTTTCGACCGCCGCGTTCGTCTGTTGCCAGTTTTTGAGCATCGTTAATTGGTGGAGGGGCGCTTTCGCCTGCGCTTCTGCCGAAAGCCCCATCAAGCGAAGCTCAACAAGCATATCGCCGAATTCCTGCGGATCGTCCTTCGCCGAATCTGAAAAAATGGAGTACAGCGTGGACAAAGGCAGCCCTGTCATCACCTGCGAAATACGGTGCTTCCAGTCAAAGGAAAGGGGGTCTTCAATCTTGAACACGGGCAGGCGCGAATAAGCCGATTTGGAAAGCATGTGCGTCGAAACGCCGTCGTCCTGATCGTTACCCGTCAAATAGACAAAGAATCCGACTTTCATTTCCGAACGACGCAGCGTGTAGGAATAGGTTTCCTCGCGTCCGCCGACCTTCATGCTGTTGGTCAATGTCACCTCATCAATTTCACCGTTGAGATATTGCAGCAGCGTTTGCAAAGAGTCGTCGCTGCCTTCGACGGATTTTGTGTATTCGTCAAGAATGCCCGTTCTTCCTTCGTCATGAAGACGCTTGATGACGCCGGGGATTTTTTTGATGCCGATGCTGTTGACGGTCTGGGTCGGGATATTTTCATATCTCGCGATTGTTTCGGCAAGCTTCATCGTGCGCTCGACCGCTTCCGCCATGCTTTCAAATTCGGGGACATCTTCCGTGCCGCCTTTTTTCTTCGGCTTCGCCGTCTTGTCCCAAGAGATATCGGTGATCTTGCCAGCATCGTCTTTTACCAATGCTCCGGCAAACTGGTCTTCGAATATCTTGACGCTCGCTTCCGATAGTTTGCCGGAACGGATGCGCTCCGTCAGCGCCGTTTTAAAATCTTCGCCGTAATCGATGACTTGTTCCCAAAGCAGGTCGCTCAGATAGCGTCCGCCGCAATCGACGATTTCCGCGCCACGGCTATCGCAAACGTCCGCAATTGTTTTTGCAAGTTCGCTTTTTCCGGTTCCTGGCTTGCCGAGGATCATCATGACGCGGCTGGTCGATTCGGGCGCGCGGCGCAAGATGGCTTCTTTTTGGACATGCAGAAGGGACGGAATAGCCATCCGGCGGTATAGCTGGCCAACGACATAATCGTGGGGACGGTTTGAATAAACGGCGAGCGGATGCGCGTCATCGGCAATAATGCCGATTTCCATTTGCAACTTGCCGTTAACATCGGGGGCAAAGCGGGTTGCGGGATAAGGCAGATCGGATGTGCCAACGGCCTTAAACAGGCCGCTTAAGTCCTCCAAGGACAACCCATTGATATTATTCGTCAATAAATTCATAATCGCTTTACCTTAAAATATATCCATATGAATTATAATGCTAAATTCGCGCATTTTGCCTCGCTGTAATATACCCGAATTTCAGCGATATATCGATGACTTTAATTACTTTCAAAGTGTATTGTTTTATTAATTATTTTCCGGTAATATAACCGGTATAAGGAGATTGCTCATGCCACAAACCAAAATCACAACGACACCAGCCAAGCGCATGGCGCTTTATCGCCGGAAAGCAAAACGCGCCGGACATGAGCGACTGGAAGTCAACCTTCCGGCGCGAGATGCCGAGCTGATCCGTTATGCCGTTAATCGTATCCGCGAAGGCGGCGACGCGGCGGAACAGATGCGCTCCATGCTGGAACAAATAAAGCAGCCGCAAGCCGTGATCGCGCAATCGACGGAGGAACTCTATGAGCTTTTCCGCCGTTCGCCTTTTGTCGGGCTTGACGTTGCGTTCGAACGCGACAAATCCCTGCCCCCAGCCGTTGATCTTTTTTAACTCACCGCAATCGAAAAATGCACGGCATCATTCTCGACACCAATGTGGTTAGCGCTTTGTTTCATGCGCAGGAAGACCCATACGTCAAACGCTGGTTTCTGAAACAGGAACTTGAGAGTCTTTACCTGACCTCTATAAATATCGCCGAAATCCTATTTGGCATTCGTAAACTCGCGCAAGGCAAACGCCGCGAGATTTTGGAGCAATGGGTAAAGGACGCGATTTATCCGAATTTTGCACGGCGCTTGTTATCGTTTGACCAAATCGCCGCCGATACATGGGCGCACATGAATGCCGCCGATTACGCTGCGGGAAAGCCGAGGCCCCTGGTTGACGGTTACATCGGCGCGATTGCCAAAGCCCATGGATTCGCTCTTGCAACGCGCAATGGGCGCGATTTTGAACGCCTCGGCATAGAAATTATCAATCCATTCGATCACAAATAGCCTATTTTTTAGTCAACCCCGCTACGCGGGGTATTTCAAATGATTGAATGATTAAAGGGCTAACTCCACTCGGCACGGGCGGCAACTCAACCGACCGTAATCCTTATCGTCCCAACCGCCGTCGCCATCCGAGAAGCGGACGTACCACACGAGTGTAGAACCGTCACGACGCTCCGTGCAGGACCAGTAACGGTTGGGGATCATGGGAGAAGGAGCTTTATCTTCTGTTGTAAATGTTCCCTTGAAGTCACCAATATCCCGCAAGGCGTATAGATTGTTCTTTTCCAATCCGGCAACTGCCTTCCCGTCCCTATCCTTTCCATCAACCCACTCCCTGAGCGGGATAATCCATTTTCCGAATGCGCTTCCATCTTCGAGCGCCGCTATAAGGCCTTTTTCGTAATTTTCCGGGTCAAGCTTAAGCCCGTCACGCCTATTGCCAATTTCTTTCGCAGTATCCACAAACGTCCGGCAGTTCTTACCGGAAGTGTCCGACGGATACAAATCCTCTGGCATGGAAAAAAGATTCAGCTTTATGCTTTTGCCGCTCCGGTCTTTATGTTCAATCGTGGCGACAAATATGCCTTTGTCTCCCGCTTGGTATCCGGGGCGAAGGTTCTTCTTCGCTTCCTCCTCTGCCTTCTTCTGCGCAGCTTCTTTTAGGCGCTCTTCTTTGTTTATCGCCGCAGATATAGGAAACACTTCCGCCACCAACACCTTCTCCACCTCATCATCAGATACAGGCGCGTGCCCCTTAAAACTGGCCGCAGAAATTCTCAGCGCCTTCGGCATCACGGCGTATTCCACCGCCTCCGGCTCAGGCACGGATGGCGGTGCAACGCTCTGCTTTCTCGTAAATATGCCCATAATACGGTTCCTTTATAATAATCGGTGCGTTTCTACTTCAAAGCGTCATGGCGTTGTAAGCTCTTGAAAATGACTCTCTCTTAACCCTGTCTGGAACTGCCTTGCCGCTGCTCGTTGATTGCTCAAATCGGCTTTTGACCTTTCTGGCCAGCAGAATTGGAGCGTCCTTAGCATTCCGCGCTTCCAAAGTGTCAATTTGAGCGCCCGGCACGGCTTTCTTGACCAAGGCGACGATTTTCTTGGTTTCACAGTCGCTATATCCTCCCATATAGGCAATATCGACTGAGACGGAAGGCCCATAACGGAACAGTTTTGAAATCATCGCAGCCGTTCCCTGAACATCAAGATCATTTGCCGTTCCATCCACTATCCAGAGAAAATGCGTCATGCCCGCAAACCGTTTCGGTCTGCCTTGCGCGTCGATCGTTTGCTTCGCGAGTCGGTCGATAATTTTCGGAAAAGGCGTATTATAAATCGTGCCGACCCCGCCGCCTTGTTTAACGGCCTCAAAATTTTCCCCGATTTGATTTTCGGCATAATCCGGTTCGGCCAACATACGAATGCTGTGGTTTTCCCACACGCCTGCATAAACGTCAAAATTCGCCCGTTTTCCTGCTTCATAAAGAATCGCCATTGTTTGCAGGCAGGAGTCGATCCGGCGTCCTCCATCGGACAGCGCCCTTCTTGTACTGCCGGAACCATCGCCCAGAATCCACAACTCCACGCTGGTCGGCTCGGTTTCAATCTGATCTTTTTTCCAGCGTTGTAAATCTGCATCCTCAATTTTTTGTCCGGTCGCGCGTTTCGCGGCCAAATTCATGTGCGCTCGCATATCGAGACGTTGGCGCACGTCGCCGCCACGCGGCAATTGTTCTTTTTGCTTCGACAGGCCGCGCACAAATTGTTTTTGCTGATCGCGGATATAGACAAAATCGTCGGCGACGCGAGAGATTACAGGCTCAAGTTCATTAATCCGCTTCCTGAATTCTTTCCAATCTCCGCCTGACAGTTTGGTAAGATCAACGTTCCTTTGGCCATCGCTGCCGCCCTGCCCCATATTAAGGTCACAGGGAGTTCCATTTCCGGCTTTTTCGTCCCCTTGCGCCTCTTTGCCGTCCTTGCCGTTGGAGGCATTGTTTTTGCGTTCCTGCTGCTTGGCGTCATGCGCGAGATCGCGTACAGTCTTTGCATCGTCCGTGTTGACTTCTTCTTCGCTCTTTTGGCGGTCGGCTTTCCGCGCTTCTTCCGGCGTTGACGGCAAGCTGCCGTCAATATCCATTTTGCCGACGCCCTCGACATCAACCGAGCCGGGATCGCCGCCTTGCTGTTCCTCCCCGCCCGATCCGCTGCTACTGCCTTGAGAGGGGGACGGATCGTCGGAATTTTGCTGATTTTGTTGTGACCCAGACCCGCTTGTCCCGTCGGATTGTTTTTCGCCCTGCTGTTTGGAACCTTCGCTTTGCCCGTTTTTCTGGTCTTCGGACTGCTGTTGCTTCTGATTCATCTTGTTTTCGGCATTTTCTTCTGCCGCGTCGATCAGAACTTGAGCGTAGGGCGCGGCGTATTTGTCCCAGATGCCGTCAATCAGCTTGCAACGTCGGTCGGCATAGGCCTCTACACTACGGGCGAAAACGCTTCTGAACAACCAACGGTCGCGTGCAGCGGGTTGCAGATTGGCCACGCCTTCCGCGCCAACGCATTGTTTCATAAGATCATCAAAGTTGCTGTTATCCACGCCCTTAATGTCGGCGGGATCAACGCCAAGGTTTTTCCATGTCTCCGTATCCGATGTTTCAAACAGCCCATTGGTAGTATAAAAAGACAACGCTAAGGCTTTTCTGAGTTTGCTTAGGGCTTCCTCGGCGTCAGCAATCTCTTTTTGTTTTGGGGCAAGCGTTAATCCCTGTTTTTGGGGCAAATTGCCTTGCTCAACTGCCCTTAAATACGCGCCGGAGCCTTGCAGGGTTACGTTCGCTGTGTTTAACGACTCAGCAAAATCGTGCGGAAACTCGATGCTTTGATTGGCGGCATAACGGTTCACGCAATTGTCTTCCGTCGCGTTGTATATATCATGGCGCAATTCAAATTCTTTGCGGGTGCGCGAAAGCTGTTTGAATTCGTCGCGCGTCAGCTTGCGTGTCTTGCTTTCCTCTAACAATTTATCTACGCGCTCTTTCAACGGAAGCATCGCATCCGTATATCGGGTTGAAAGTTGCGCGTGGCCAACTTCGTGTATCATCACGCCCGTCGCATGAGCCAGCCCCTTCATTCCAGGCGCGGGGTCTTTGCCAAAGCCGAGCAGCAGTGTATGAAACAGGTCGATGTTGATATGGTTTTTATCCGGCGAGAACCAGAACCAGCTCCCCGGCGTTCCCCAATCCATTGTAGCGTTGCGGTTGGTAATCGAAAGATCGACATAGCGTGCGGACGCGCCAAGTGACCCCGATAACTGAGGATTGCGCGTCAGCGTTTTCCACAGAGAACTGGAACGAATTGTGCCAGATTTACTGTTTTGAAAAACAAACCCCAATCCAGCGGCCCAGACCAACTGCCCCGCACGCGTCGATAAATCCGCCTCAACACGGGCGCTTGGATCGGTCATAACCTGTTCAAGCTTCGACCGTTCCTGTGCGGCTTCCGATGGCAAAGCGTCTAGGAATTCTTTAAAGCTCGTTTCGTTCAGGGATTTTTCGTTAAACCGTTTTTTCAGGTCAAGCGCATACGCGGTGAAAGGATCGTTATATATGCGATCCAGTTCCGTTTGTACTGAAAGTCTTATTTCACCAAGGTTTGGCATCATTAATCCACTGAATTATATAATTTTTTTGTCGGTAACAACAAATCGTTACTTCAAACACAATTTATAATAATCGGAAAATGCAGTTTACAGGAAAGCAATGAAAGTAAATAGAAAATTCAGCGTTAACCATGATCGCGCTAATGTCCGCAATTCTTACGGAACTGAAAGATCACTGTAGTAATTGTGCCTTTTGCCTTCTTGATATTCTTCGGTTGGAGGGAGTTCCTATCCGGTTTCACCCTGCGGTGCAGGACATTTAAACGTTGGGCGCGACTATCTGATTTTTCCAAGACTCCTTCGCAAAGTGCAGACCCTTTGAACTTGAAGCCTCACGCCACTGCGTTAAAATGATTAACATTTATTCTTCCCTTGAAACCGCTAACTGCTGCCCTTAAGTGTAACGAGGTTCGGATATCGTCTACTAACCTCGACCATGAAAAGAAAAAAGGGCCAAATTTGGCCCTTTTTTCTTTTCACAGTTGATGAGAATGGGTTTGACCGTCCGAGAAGGAGGTTGGATGCCAAGCCATTCCTTATAGCGTTCGAGGCAGCACCGCGAACGCGCAAAAATATAATTTTATGGCGCAGACAGGGCGAGCGATGTGCCCTCTTAGGCACATCGAGAAGCCAATCTCTCTTCGACCAATAAAGAAGGGGCCAAGTGGCCCCTTTTCATTTCAATGATCTGAAAACAGGGTGAGCCCATCACTCAGCCAGAAAACTTATTGGATAAACATGGTTAAAAAAGATACTTCCGATGAAAGTATTTTTAGCCTCGTCCATGTTATATACTCAGGCGCTTTCATCATATGAATTTTAAAACATCATGTTTGACCAAATTGATTACGACTGCATGACGGCTTTAAGAGAACGGCTCCGCGTTCAAGTTGGGCTAACCCGCCATTATAATGTCAGTTGTTCGACGGGGCGCATTCCCCTTAGTAACGGGTCAAGTAGCGCTTCTCATTTTCAACCTGAAGAAAATGAAATTCTTCGCTTCTATACCCGCAAAGGAAATAACCACACGCCTCAGTTTCTATTGGCCCCCCTCACGCCCGAGGCGTTTGAAGAAAGGGTGCAAAACGTTAAGCTGACGACGGCCGGAAAACAACGCGCAGAGATTGTTCGACGCGCGATAAAAAAACATCCTGAAAATTTTTCGCGGCAAGTCGTCACGGCGTATTCGGCGCTTTATAACGAAATTCTGCCCTCCCGGATTCGGCAAATTACGATCGATTATGAACTTTTTGCTCCGGAATTTTTGATAGAGGTGCTTCAGGATAAAACCTCCGCAACGCACCAGCTTTTGGGGACAAAAGAGGGAAACGATTTTATTTTAACCCGCTTTTCGGATGTCCGTACGGCCTGGAAAATCGGGGAAACGCCTTTCGATTTGTTGCATACGACGCCAAAAGGCCCGATTCAGCTCATGCCCTATCGAGGCGACCTTTCTCCGGATACATTATGCAACAAGTTGAAAGCCGCAGAGATTATCCCGAAATCGGCGCTGAACACTCTCGTGTTTCTTCTTGAAGCTGGGCTTGCGCCCGTTGGCGGCATGGAACAGGTGCTTTATGCAACCCAAATCAAAGAACGCGTTCTTGAGTGGCTCAAGACTTGCCGCCCTGAGGACCCGCGTATCGACGCCTTTTCGAAAATCCCGACAGACCGTTCTTATTTCTCCTTATGGGGCGCGTGCTCGGATGATTTATGCGCCCCTGCCTATTACGGGAACGCGTTGCATGATTGGCGCCTGACCGAAGCAACGGCACGGGATATTATGGACGTGCCGGGATCGATCTCGATGAGCGCTGATTCCATCGTTCTTAACAATCGGTTGCTTTCCTCTTCCGAAGAATTTCTTGACGAAGAAACGGCTCGCGAAGCGTTCGCCCGTTTGGCTGAAAAAGGAGCTCTTGTTCTTGTGTCGAAACCCTCCTTGAAAAAACAAAAGGGAGAGGCTTCTCGGAAATTGCAAGACATCACGGACCCCCTTCTTTCCGGATGCATGGATCGCGTTCTTAGAAAACGGCCGATGTTCGATTTGGTTCGCCAAGCCAAAACTCTTCGCGATTACGTGAATCCTCTTATGGACTGGACTTTTCAACCTGAAACGTTTCCCTATGCACGCTCCCTTCTGGGGCACATCGTCAATGAAATCAAAATCTGCTACGGGGATTCCACGGCGCAGGACGTCAAGAAGCAATTGGAGAAGAATTTTTCAGTTGAAACGGGCGTACACGTATCTCTTCCGCGCACGATGAACCGCCCGGGCAAGCCTTCTTCTCCGATTTTCAACAGCAGCACGCTTTGCTATCAGGCGATCCTTCTTTCCGCGGCGGCACAACTCACAACGCCGCTTGTTCCAACCGATTTATGGGCACAGGTCATCGACCTATTCCACGGCGTAGATTCGGCCCCTTATAATCCGCAGATTCAGCCTCTGCCCTCTTTCGTCGATTGGGATAAAATTCGGATCGACAAGAACGATCCGCGTTTTTATGAGAAGCTTGTTCCGCTCGGCCCCTTTTCGCGCTATTTCAGCATTTTTACGGACGGCATTTACGCGGGCGAACGCGAAACGTCCTGCTATACGCCCGGTGAAATCGAAGGCGCAACGATAACTCCCTTCGTTCGCGAAAGCCTCGCCGAACGGCTCACGCTTGCAAATATGCTTTTGCCGGAAGGCTATGCTTTTCTGGTATTCGAAGGACACCGTGAAGTGAGGGATCAGAAAACTTTTTTTGGGCGATTTGCCAACAAACTCTACGAAGACAAGAAAGGAAGTTTTATCGAGGAAAAACAGGGATTCTTGCGTCCCTATACGAAAGAAGACGCTTTTTCCGAGGCCCAAAAGCATTGGCTACCGCCGGATGCCGAAAATTCGACTCACACGACCGGAGGTTCGCTTGATCTCACCCTTGTTCGCTTCGATAAAAACGACTGGGAATGCCTGCAAAAGCTTAATCGGGATCAGCAATATCTCCTTGATCTCGGTTTATCCGAATCCGATGACAGAATCTTCGAGATAGAATTGCAGCGCCATCAACTTTTCCGAGAGAAGGCGCGGATGGTGCCGATGGGAATCGTTTTTGACGAAGTTTCTTGGGATGAAAAAGGTTATCGTAAATCAGACCTGCGCTATTTTGCGGAAAAGAGAGAACGCGAGCCAAAAAATCCCGAGTTTTTGCTAAGCGAGGAGGAAAAGCAGATTGAAGAAAATCGCCGTCTCCTTCACACGATCATGACGATCGTCGGTTTTACGCCCGGAGAAAGAGAACTGTACCATTTTGACTTGTGGAACAAACGTTGGGCTACTTCCACAAAAAGCTCCGTTTCCTTTTACGGCCCCGCCGTTCGTTCACCCGAAAATCTGGAATTCGAGCAATTTCGGAGAGACATTCGCGATCTCAGCATCAAAGCCTCAAATCCGGATTTTGATCCTGCAAAATTGATCTGGGGCGATTCGATAAGATTTGAGCTTTTACGCCAATACGGATCGATGACAACCGCCAATCTCGACCGCCAGTACCGCGCGGCTTATATTCCTTCATGTCCGTTGTCCTGTAAAGCGATGTAAAATATCGCGCTCTAGAAATAGGGTTCACAACAGGGGCTTTTTTAAGGTAAGACTTGCGAGAGAAGGCAAAACAATCCCCTTTCCAAGGAAAGCCCCATATGCGTTCTATTTTTCGCAAGAAAATCATTACCCATACGGATTCCGAATATGACCGTAGTTCTTTACGAAAATGCCTTTCCGCCCTTGACCTGACGTTGCTCGGCATCGGATGCATTATCGGCACGGGAATTTTCGTTCTTACGGGCATAGCGGCCGCGACGCAGGCCGGTCCCGCCGTTGTCCTGTCTTTTGTGATCGCCAGCGTCCCCTGCATTATGGCCGCTCTTTCCTATGCTGAACTGGCTTCCTGCGTGGGCGGTTGCGGCAGCGCCTATGGTTATTCCTATGCCGCATTCGGCGAACTGATCGCATGGATCGTGGGGTGGGACCTTATTCTCGAGTATGGGGTTTCGGTCGCAGCCGTCGCCAATGGTTGGTCGGGTTATTTCAATAACATTCTGACTGTCATCGGCTTGTCGCTTCCCAACTGGCTTACGCGCGGGCCTTTCGACAGCGGGATCGTCAATCTTCCCGCCGCATTTATCATTCTGACGCTGATGGGCGTTCTTGTGCTGGGCATCCGGCAAAGCGCGCAGACGAACGCGGCGATTGTTTTTATCAAGCTCGTGACGCTTGCCGTTTTCATCATTGTTGCGTTGTTCAATATTCATCCGGCAAACTGGCATCCTTTCATGCCTTACGGCTGGTTTTCAACTCTGCCCGGCGGAAAGACCGTCGGCGTCCTTGCTGCGGCTTCTTTGGTGTTTTTCGCCTATGTAGGTTTCGACGCCGTTTCGGTCGCCGTCGAAGAAACGCGCAATCCGCGGCGCGATGTGCCCATCGGCATTCTGGCCTCTCTGGGATTTTGCACGCTTGTCTATGTTATCGTATCGGGATTGCTGACTTCTCTCGTTCCCTACACCGAGCTTAACGTGTCGTCGCCGGTCGCTTTCGCGCTTCAACAGATCGGCATTCATTGGGCGTCGGCATTGGTCGCCACGGGCGTTATCGCGGGACTGACTTCGGTGATGCTGGCGCTTTACTACGCCCTAACCCGCATCATCTACGCCATGGGACGGGATGGTTTGCTGCCGCGAGGCGTGGCGCTCGTCAACGAGAGGACGCTCACCCCCGTGCGCGCGACGGTACTGCCGGGCATCCTTATGGCGATCATCGCAGGATTTTTTCCTCTCGGCATTTTGGCGGAACTGGTGAATATCGGCACGTTGGCGGCTTTTATTCTTGTGTGCGGGGGCGTCATCGTTCTGCGGTACACGCATCCGAAAATGCACCGCCCCTTCAAAGTGCCGGGAGGCATCGTCTTGCCGATGCTCGGCGTCGTGACGTGCGGCGCATTAATCGCTTTCTTGCCGCTCATCACGCATCTTCGATTTGTCATCTGGCTTGTAATCGGCATCGCCGTTTACTTCGGCTACTCGGTCAGACACAGCAATCTGGCCGACAAGCACAACTAAGGCTTCCGTAAAAAAAGATTTTCATTTACCGACTTGCTTGAGCGTCGCGGCAATCAGCCTTTTAGCCGCAGGCAGAGGATCTCCCTTGGTGACGTAATAAAGAGAGATTTTTTCTTTTTTGTCGAGCACCAACGGACGCACGGACGGAGTTGTCGAGCTTTCGCTCATAATGCCTAATGCCTCCGGTATTTGGGCTACGATTCTTTCGATCATAGTGGCATTAAGCATTTCGCGCCTATCCGCCTTTATCGGCTTGCCTCCCAGAAGATTCTTTTCGACATCGGAGCGAAGCCCCCCCGATGGAATTTCGGTCACAACGAGGATGGGTCTATCCTCGCCGCCGACCTCTTTCCAGTTGGTTGTTTTTCCGCTCAGGATATCGGCGATTTGAGATTCTTTCAGCTCTTTAACCGGATTAGATGGATTGACTGTAAAAGCAACATAGGTCTTTAAGATTTCCAAGGGCTTGAACGCGGCAATATCGATAGCGCCGGGCGTTTCCGCATTCACTTTGGCGGCTGTGGCTGCCAAATCGCTGGATATCATGGCTATGTCGGCCTTGCCTTTCGCCAGATCGAGCAAGCCTTTGCCCGAACCGTTAGCCACGATATCAAGAACGAGCCCAGAATCCCGCTGAATTTCGGCGGCATGGGCATCAAAAACCGCGGCGACAAACGTGGTCGATCCATGGATGGAAATCGTTTCGGCAATCCCTGACGTCGGAAACAGAAGCGCGCCAAGCAACACTATAATTTTAATGCCAGATTTCATAAAAAATTCCTTATACGTTGGAGCAAAAAAGTTAAACGAGAGATTCTCTTCTACCAAAACCCGGATAAATTCACCAGTTCAAAATGTCAGAAACAATTTTCGTTAGGGAAGTATTAAGGGCTGTGGCGCTACGTTCTTCGGGCAACGAGAATCATTCAGGAGAAGCAAAATGGGTCGTTTGCGCGGGTTTTCTTTATCAACCAAAACGGGTCTTGTTGCAGTTCTTGTTTCCGTTATATTTGGCATCGCCGTCATCTGCTCGACGCATCTTATCTTAACTTCGTACTTACTGGAACACGCACAAAAAGAGGTTGGCTCCAATCTGCGGTTGGCGCGCACCATCGTCGAATGGAGCTATGGAACGAATTATAGCCAAAAAGACGGTCGTCTGTTCGTCGGAAATCACGCTATCGATAACGATATGAATTTAATCGATCAAATCACCTCCCAGTTTGGTGAAGATGGCGAGGTTATGACGATTTTTAAAGACGATGAGCGCATCATTACGAACGTCATAGATCCCAAAACCAATTCGCGCGCGATAGGAACGAGGCTGTCCGAAGGACCCGCCTATAATTCGGTTTTCCGCGAAAAGAAAAAATACGATGGCGAAGCGACGGTTTTGGGAACCACCTATCTTTCGACCTACGATCCCATCTTTGACGAAAATGGAAAGGTCATAGGCATCTTTTTTGTAGGTCTTAACAAAGCGTCGGAACTTGCCATCATCAAGAAACTCGAAACCATCATGGCCAGCGCGACGGCGTTTATCGCCTTGCTTGTTGCCGGTATTTTCTGGTCGGTTTCCCGCTTCCAAATGAAGCCTCTTTTAGAAATGGTGGATGTCGTCGAAGGCCTTCGTCAGGGAAAAACGGGGATTGACGTGCCCTTTCTCGATCGAGGCGATGAAATTGGGAAAATGGCCTTCGCTATCGAAGTTTTCAAAAAAGACATCATCGAAAATGCCCGCCTGCAAGAAGAGCAAGAAAAAGAAAGAACCGCTGCCGAAAAACGGACGGCGGAGATTCTCCAATTACAGGCGGAGAAGGCAAAAGAGATGGAGGCCAACGAGAAGAGAACGGCCCAAATCCTCGAACTGCAAGCGGAGAGAGAACAAGAGCTTGCCGCTAAAGAAAAAAGAACAGTGCGGATATTTCAGCTTAACATCGATTTTGAGAAAGCGATCGAGACGGCTCTTGATTCGCTTCTAACCGCCCAAACGGACCTGAACGCCACGGCGGGAGCCATGTCGGAGAATGCTTCCGTAGCCATACATACCGTTCAGTCGGCCGAGGTTTCCGTTCAGGACGTTTTGGCAAACATACAATCTATCGCTTCCGCGACGGAAGAATTGACCTCATCATCCGTCGAGGTTTCGCGGCAGGGTTCCTATTCGTCTAAAATTGCCATGAGCGCCATAAATGAGGTCGAGGACACCTCTAAAACTATAAACTCTCTGGCGGATATGGGGAAAAAGATCGGCAGTATCGTCGATATCATCAAAAACATCGCCTATCAGACGCGTTTGTTGGCCCTTAATGCGACGATTGAAGCGGCGCGCGCGGGCGATGCGGGAAAGGGGTTTTCCGCCGTTGCTTCCGAAGTTAAAACCCTTGCCGCCCAAACGGCAATGGCGACGGAAGACGTTGCTTCGCAAATTGCGCATATACAGGAAACTTCTCAGTTTGCCGTCGCTGCAATTATGAAAATTCGCACCATAATTAAGGAAATGTCGGAGATATCCGCCGCTGTCGCGGATCATGCGGAAGAACAGGGCTCAGCGACGGCGGAAATTAGCCGTAATGCCAGCAGCGTCGCCAAAGAAGCGTCGAAGCTCTTAAACGACATATCCAGCGCGGAAGAATCGACCAACAAAACCGGATTGTCGTCGGGAAAAGTCTTGTCAGCTTCAATTTGCCTTGGCGCTCAATCCGACGAACTCAACAAAACCGTCAAGGATTATCTGACAAAAATCAGCCAAGCCTGACAAAAGACGGGGCTATTTTCCGGTCAAGGCCCTATCCGACACGAACGGATTATCTTTGCGTTCTTGCGCAAAGCTTGATGTTTCGCCGTGACCCGGAACGAAGTCAACATCTCCCAAAGGCCAAAGTTTTTGCGTGATGGAATAGGTCAAAGCTTCGGGATCGCTGTGCGGAAGATCAGTGCGCCCGATTGAGCCTTTGAAAAGAACGTCGCCGACTTGGGCAAAATTATTTTCCTTATTGTAAAAAACGACGTGGCCGGGCGTATGCCCGGGGCAATGAATAACTTGCCATGTCGTCTCGCCAACCGTGACCGTGTCGCCGTCTTCAAGCCAACGGTCGGGATCGAAGGTATCCATTCCCGCAATGCCGTAAAAAGTGGCGTGCTGGGGAATGTTTTCAACCCAAAAATCGTCGTCTTCGTGCGGCCCTTCGATCAGAGCGCCCGTTCTGGCTCTAAGCTCGCTCGCGCCGCCGCCGTGGTCAAGATGCCCGTGCGTGATCCAAATTTTCTCGACGGTTAAGCCGCGCTTTTCGACTTCGGCCAGAATTCGATCGACCTCGCCGCCAGGATCGATGACGGCGCATTTTTTCGTCTTGGCGCAAGCGACGATTGTGCAGTTCTGCTGGAACGGCGTGACGGGAACGATGAAATAATCGAGAGAAGAACTCGTTTTCATTTGATTTCTCCAAAACGCAAACGCGTTAAGGCGCGATGCAGAAGGCTCGCGCCGTCCTCCGACATAATGGATTCCGGATGGAATTGAAATCCCATAAAGCGGACGCCTTCCATCGCGATAATCCGGTCTGTCTCGTCGATATCGAATTTAATGTCCCCATGCGCCCGCGCGTTCGCGTTGAAGACAGGCGAAAACGAATTATAAAATCCAAGGCGGAATTTTTTCCCCAGAAGGTCGACTTCGCGTTGCATGCCCTGCGTCGAATGAATTTGCCTTTCGACATCGATTTTTTTATTTACCGCCAAAGCCTGATGCCCGAGGCAGATTCCAAGCATCGGTTTCCGCCGTTTTGTTAAATCGCTTATGATCTCCTGCAAACGACGCATGCGCGGATGCGTCATATCTGTCGGATCGCCCGGACCGGGCCCAACGATCACAATATCGCTGTCGTCTTTGGACGGATCAAACGCGAGGCTATCCACGACGGAAACTTCCGCCCGCATCGTGCGCAGCATATGCCCTGCCATGTGCGCGAAGTCATCTTCATTGTTCAAAATCGTTATTTTGACCTTATCAAGGGCAAGCGCGCCCTCGGCATAAGGGTTTTGGCGGTTCATCCAGAAAGCCGACAGTTTTTCGTTCCTCGCGCGCAAAATGGGCTCGACCTTGCGGCAGAGATCGTCGGTCAGGTACGGTTCTTTAAGCTGGGCCGCGCCCGTCAAAACGCCCAACAACCCCATCGCTTTCGCGCGGGATTCTTTGGCTTCGTTGTCGGGATCGGAATCGCGCACGATGCCGCCTCCCGCCTGAACGCGAAACTTTCCGTCGCCGTCGATCTCCGCGCAACGGATGAGAATAGCGCAGTCCAAATCCCCGTTGGGGATGTCCGTGCGCGGATTTGAATAGATTCCGATTTCTCCCGCGTAATACCGGCGCGATTCCGGTTCGTATTTGTGAATGATGCGCGCGGCGCTTTCCATAGGCGAACCGACCACCGTCGGCGCATGAAGCGTGCGTCGCAGAGCCGATATCGTATCGCGCCCCCGACGCCCGACAAGGCGGTATTCCGTATGCACGACCGCGCCGATGTCGCGCAAAAAAGGCCCTTCGACCTCGCCGCCGTCCGGACAAATGACGCCCATAATTTTCATTTCCTCATCGACGACTTGAAACAGCTCGTTGATCTCCTTGGGGTCGGCGAGGAAACGGTCGAGGCGCGCCACGAATGTCCCTCGGTCTTCCTTGCGCAAGGTTCCCGCGATAGGAACCATGATTGTTTCGTTGCCGCGGACTTCAAGATGCCTTTCAGGCGAAGCGCCTATGATAAATTGGTTTTTGGATTTATCCTTCGGGTGAATATTGGCGAAAAGCACGGCCATATACTGGCCGCGCTGATTCAGGATTTTGCGATAGATGCTTAAAGCGGTTTGGATATCGAAAGCCTCGATAATTCCGGAAAAACGCCGCGCCAGAGTCGTCTGGGAGGCGTTGCCTTTTTCGATCTCGTTTTTCTGAAAATCGCGGACGAGATCGGCGTACGCTTTGTCGGAAAGCGATGCCTCGATTTTCCCGTCCCACGCGATTTCGGACCCCGGCAGTTCGCCCGCCAGAGTTTCCGTCGGGATAGATAAAGCGATTTCGATTTCAAGCGCCAGAATAGGCTCGTCCCCTCGCGCTTCGAAGCCGCGTTCCCTGATGGCGCGGTAAGGCAAGGCAAAAGCAATATCGCGCCCCGTTTGGCGCGCAAGCTTATGAATGTCGTCGATTTTATCGAGCGCATGAAACGCTCCCTGAGCGCACAATACGCGCCCTTGTTTTTCGATCAGCGCAAAAGAACGGTTTGTGTTTATGGAATCGAGAAACATACCTATCCCCTTGAATCTGAATTATTTTGTTGTTCGGCTTTCTTTTCGCGCATCCTATATTTCAAACACCGGTAAACGCCATAAAGACTGATAAGCCCCCATGCCAAATTGGAGATAGAAGACGCTATGTTCGGATGGTAGACGAGGGAGAGAAGGATCATGATCGTCCCCGCCAGATTGATGGCCGAATAACCAAGTTTTTTCACATACTCGCGCTGCCATTGCGCGCGCCCGTATGCGTATATCGAAATTACGGCTCCGAGAATCCCCACGGCATCAGGCAAATCCGTCATTTTCTTAAACCCCCGAACAAAACATGCCTTGCCACGTTACAATTAATCTGTCACCGAGAATAGCCTGTATAATACTCCCGTTTTGGATGAGTCAAAGCATGATCCGGGTTTTGTTTTCATGAATTCGCCCTTCCCTTCAGAACGGTACGATGCAGATAACGCTTTCGCGCGCGGCGTCGCTGCCCAAATTAAAGGAGATATAAATGCCGCCGCGCAAGAATGGCGGCGTGCCCTCGTTCTTGCGCCGGAACACGCGCCTGCGCTTTATAATCTGGCTGTCGCTTCGGCTTTAATGGGGGATGAAAAAGGCGCCGAGGAAAATTATGAAAAGCTTCTGGCTCTGCACCCCGAGCATAGGGACGCCCTTTTCAATCTTGCCAATCTGAAAAAACGTCAGAAGCGCGACGCCGACGCCGAAAACCTTATCAGGCGGTTGACAACCGCTCATCCCGATTTTGCTTCCGGTTGGGTCAATCTGGCTAAAATATATTCGGATCGCGGCGATTTGAAAAACGCGGAGCCGCTGCTTCGCAAGGCCTTAAAGCTCGACCCCTCCCACGTCGTCGCGCATTGGAATTTATCTCACGTTTTATTGCGTTCCCATTCTTGGGAAGAAGCATGGAAAGAATATGAATGGCGTTTGCAGCTTCCGGGCTGGCTCAAGCCGCCGGTTTTGGCAAAAGCGTGGACGAAAAACGTTCCGGCGCGACGCATTTTCTTATGGAACGACCAAGGCAGAGGGGACGCGCTTCAATTTCTCCGTTATCCCCGCCTGCTGGCGGAAAAAGGGCATGAAGTTTGGGTGCTTGTTCAGGAAGACTTGAAAACGATTGCCGCAACGGCGCCCGGCGTGACGGGAGCCGTCGGCCCCGACGATCCCTTCCCCGAAATCGACGCCGAAGCGCCGCTTCTCAGCCTGCCCTATCGCCTTGGTTTGCCCGATCCACGAAATGCGGGAACCGCGCCTTATCTTTCAAGCAAAAAGCAGATGTCCCTGCCCCATCGTTCCAAACAGCTTGCTGTAGGATTGGTTTGGGCTGGGAATCAAAAATTCAAAAACGACGCCGATAGAAGCGCGCCGCTTTCCTCTCTTACGCCGCTTTTCGAGATCGAGAATATCGATTGGTACAGCCTTCAATGCGGCGACGCGCACGAACAAATTCGGGAAAATCGTCTTTCGGACGTTATTCGAGATTTATCGCCGGGCTTAAGAGATTTTTCCGATACGGCCGCCGTTTTGGAAGCGTGCGATATTATCATAAGCGTCGATACCGCCGTCGCGCATTTGGCCGGAGCCCTTGGCCGCACGTGTTATTTGATGCTTTCAACAAAGCCGGATTGGCGTTTTGCCGACGATGAAACGGCGAGCCTTTGGTATCCGACTTTACGCCCGTTCAGGCAAATCCACGCGGGCGATTGGCAAAGCGTTGTGTCCGATATCGCAACCGCGTTGAGAGAAAAATTATCACAATAAAAATCGCCGCACCGATAAATATCGATGCGGCGATTTTGAAACGATCACGACTTACTGATTAATTCCGTCAATGCCGCAAGGCGTAACTTCATTGCACTGAATAAGCGGCGTGATGCCCGCGTTTCCAGCCCCGCCCGCCTGAGGCGACAGTTCGGCAAGAGAAGTCGGGTTATCGCCGCCCGCATGAGGCGACAAATCAGCCAAATTCCCGCCCGTGGTCTCTCCGCCGCCGCCGTTCACGATCGAAAGAAGCGTGCCATAGGGTCCGTTTCTGTTGAAGTTATGAGGAACGTGCTCAAGCACGTCGCCGATGTCCAGAGGATCAACCGTCAACGTGCCCGGGACTATCGTAATAGTGTAGCCGTCGGGATTAGTCGCCACTGTGGCGACCGCGCCGATGTCAGGATAAGCACCCACGGGCGCCGGAGGCGGCGATCCCGCCGACGTTATATTACTAAAGGTCGGCGGCGTTGTAAGGAAGACGCCGAGATAAGCGCTCGGATCATAAGCGGCCCCGCCAATCGTATAGCTCGACGTAAAGCCATCGCTCGCCACGACCGACGTGTAGTCTTGCCCGAAAAACTTGGTCAGATCGTTGAAGGTCACGGTAAGAGCGGGCTCGACGGCGAAGACGTAACGGTCGCCATCGACGGTAATGCTGGTGGGATAAACGGTGTCCCAAATGGCCGTATTCCCGCTATCGAGGTTGCCGAATACGTCCGTCAGGGGACTGTAGCTATAAACCAGCCAGCGTCCGTCCAAAGCGGTGGGGCTTGCATTATTATTGATGAAGTCGCCGTAGCTGTCGGCAAGCGTCACGGACGTTCCTTCTGCCGTGCTATTGACGCCGCCGTTTGCGCCCAGAGTAATGCTTCCGGCTCCGATGCTCGCGTTCCCCGCAAGAACCTCCGCCAGAAACACGCTGTTGCCCATCGTTTGCATGCCGTTAATTTCGATGCTGCCGGTGTCGTTCAACAGGTTCACGTTCGTTTGCCAAGTATAGCCGTTGGCCGTGATCGTTCCCGAATCGCGGAAAGTGTTGCCGACGGTAATGCTCGCCGCTTCGGAATTCACATCGCCCAAAACGGTATTTGTCAGTTGAAGGGTGATGGGGTCGCCTTCGTTATTGAACGCTTCGTCCGCCGGCGATCCGCCGACGCCGATGTTGGTGCCCGACGTAAGAGGTTCGAAGAAAACGTCTCCGGTTGTTTCTATGGTAGCCGTATTGTCCATGCTGATCGTGTCGGTCACGAAGACGATGTTTCCGCTGTCCCCTACACTGCCGATCGTGGCTCCGTCGGTCACGACGATACCGTAATTCCCGTCGCTCGCGAGATTATCTCCGCCGCCGATGCCGACGATCTTGATATTGCCGCTCGTCGAAAGAACTTCCGCGTCGGACGTTATGAAGACGCCATAGTTGTTTCCGCTAGGAGAAACATCGCCAATGCTTTCGACAGCGGCAACGAAGTCTTCGCTATCGCTGACAGAAACATTTCCACCTTGGCCGAAGATTTTGACGTTGCCGCTATTCGAATAAACTTCCGTGCCACACGTCAGATAAACGCCATAGTTGTTTCCACTGCCAAAACCGCTGCCTGCGCCTCCGCCGATGCCAACGATCTTGATGTTGCCGCTATCCGATGAAACGACGTCGCCGCTATCCGATGGGACATCCGCGCCGGGCGGCGTTATCATAAAGACGCCATAGTTGTTTCCGCTGACATTGGCAGCGTCTTGACCGCCGCCTTGGCCGAATATCGAAATCTTGCCGCTACCGCTTGTCTCGACAACAGAGGCGTTGGCCAACTCGACGCCGTAATCGTAACCGGCCACAAAGGAAGATGCCCCGTTATATCCCGTGCCGGAGATGGAAATGTTCCCGCCGTTGCCCGCATTAAGCGTGGCGTCGTTAAGATAAACGCCGGCCGTATAAGAACTGTTGCCCTGACCGGCAAGTTTGATGTTTCCGCCGTTCGTGACAATGGACGAACCCGGATCCATTTCGATCGAGCCGCCGCTCGCCTTAACGCTGCCGTCATTGGTCGTAATGGACGAACCTGCGCCCATATCGATGGAGTTGGCCGTCAGAACGATCTGGCCGTTTACGGTTTCGACGTTTTCGGCCTGAACGATGCTGTCCAGATTGATCTGGCTGTCGACGACGGCCTCGGCTGCGGACGCCGTCAATATGACTTGGCCGCCGTTGGAATTGATCGTGCCTGTATTTTCGACCAGCTGATCCTTGATATTTCCGCTGGCCGTCATGCTAAGAAGCCCGTCGCCATAAAGATCGACGGAAGTAGCCGTATCGCCGGAAGCAAGAATGACTGTGCCGACATTGGCGTTGATCGTGCCATTATTGACCACTTCAGGAGCGACAAGCGCGACAAGCCCGCTCGATGTTATCGTGCCGTTATTCGTGACGGACGCAGAGCCGTTGCCGCCCGGCGCAAAGGCGAACGTATTGGTCGTAACATTGGGATTGAAATTCGAAGAACTGATCGCGCTCGCCGTTGCGATCAAGCCGCCGACGCTGACGGTCGAACCATTTTCAAACGTGATGCCGTTGCCGTTAGCCAGAATAAGCGTGCCGTTCGGATCGCTGATCTTGCCGAAAATTTGCGAGGCGCTGTTGCCGCCAATTTGGGCAAGAGTCACCATACTTGAAGCAGTAGATTTGTTAACAAAATCGACCGTAGCGCTGGAGCCGACGTTGAAGCTCAAAAAATTGATAATCGCGCTGGCTGAGGTTTGTTTGATCGTTTCGGTAACGGTAGGCTTCAAAATGGTACCGCCGAAGCTGTACCCCAAAGAGGCGTTGCCGCTGGAAGCAATGTTGCTCGGAGTAAGGATCTTGGTTGGAACGGGCGTCGTGAGCGCGGGAACCGCTGCCAACGCGGAAGAAACGAACGCCGGATTGATAATGCAAACGGCGGTCAAAAGGCCAGCTATGCTGCTGGCAAATTTCTTATTGTGTTTTTTCGTCATAGCCGAGTCTCCCAAATTTCAAACGCCGAATATGGATTAACAGATTATTGATGCACAATGAAGTCTTAATGTTTCTTTAGCAACAGAAAAAAATACTTTCACCCCTCCTGTGTACGGGAAAAATGTGGGAATTTACCCGTTTTTCCCCGAAAACTCTTGTTTACACACGGTTTTTAATCCTATACACTTCCGCGTCGCTGTTTGGTCTCGAAAATCGACTTTTATGCCGAAGGGAAAATCCGATGCCCCACACCGCCGTTAACCATAGGATTATCGCCTTGCGCCGCTTCCGTCCTCTGGCCATCCTTCCCCTCTTAAGCCTTCTTGCTCTCGGCAGCATGGGCGTTTCACAGGCTTGGGCAGCTTCGTCCACGGACGCTCCTCCCTCCGCCAGCCCGGGACAGGTTGAAAAAAGGCTTCCGACGCCCGCGCCTTCCAACCGTCTGCAACTGAACATCCCGGCTCCCGTTGAATCCCAGCAGCTTCCCGAGGCGCTGCGCGCCAAGCTCGAAAGCCAGAAATTCGCGCTCAAAAACATCGTCATCGAAGGCGCAACCGTTTATCAGAAAGCCGATCTTGCGTTCGCATATCAGGAATACGTCGGCAAAACGATTTCCCTCCTCGACGCAAGGGCCATTGCGAACAAAATCACGACGTTCTACCGCAACAACGGATACATCCTTTCCCAAGCCGTCGTTCCGGCGCAGGACGTCACGAACGGCACGCTGAAAATCCGCGTTGTCGAAGGATTCATCGGCACGGTTTCCTACACAGGCGATCCGAGCGATCCGGCCGAACAAAAACTTCTCGATTCCTATGCCGAAAACATCAAGAACCTACATCCCGTCAATATATCGGATATGGAGCGCTATATGCTCCTGATGAACGATCTTCCCGGCTCGACGATTACCGGCCTTATCCGCCCGTCGAATTCCGAATTTGGCGCGGCCGATCTGGTTTTGACGGTTTTTCGCAAGACGTTTGAAGGGTCTTACACACTCGACAATCGCGGGAGCAGGGTTTTGGGGCCGTGGCAGCATACATTCATGCTCGGCGCAAATTCGATGATCGACGCCTATGATCATACGCAAGTGCGCGTAATGACAACCGATCCTTTAAGGGAACTTTTCCTCGCCGAATTCCAGCACGACGAGATTCTGGACGACGAAGGAACCAAGTTCACGTTCCTCGCTTCGCATACGCGAACCGAGCCCGGGGATTATTTAACGCCAGAGCATTTTGTCGGCGATTCCGACTTGTTCGAAGCCAAGATCAGCCATCCGTTCATGCGCATGCGTCAGGAATCTCTGGTCGGCCGCTTTGTCGTGGACGTTCATAACACCGATGTCGATGCGCTCGGAACCGATCCCCTGACCCGCGACCGCCTGCGCATCGCGAGGGTCGGCGGAACGTATAATTTCCTCGATCTTCTGCGGGGCAGCGACTCCTTCGACGCCCAGTTGAGCCAAGGCATGAACGTTTTCGAAGCCACCAGCAGCGGAAGCGAGCGGTCGAATCCAAACGGCGACAGCGCTTTCACGAAAGGCAACGCCGATGTTTCGCGCTTGCAGCCTTTGCCGGAAAATTTCTCGCTGCTGACGGCGGCAACGGGACAATATTCGTTCGAGCCTCTTCTGACCGACGAGCAGTTCTCGTTGGGCGGCGCGGATTACGGCCGCGCGTTCGATCCGGCCGAAGCGCTGGGCGACAGCGGCGTGGGCGGCAAAGCCGAATTGAGATATGACGATCTCGTTCAGGAACCTTACTTCGACTCCTATCAGCTTTTTACCTTCTTCGACATCGAGGAAGCGTGGATGCGTAAAGTCTCCCCCGACAGCATCAGCATGTCGTCCGTGGGAGTCGGCACGCGCTTCAAATTCACGGATAATTTCTCGAGCGCCGTGGAAGCGGACTTTCCGGTCATCAAGCCTGTGGACGATCAAACCGATTACCGGCACGATCCGAGAATATTCTTCACGATGACGGCGCGCTTCTAAACGGAAGAAGGCAAGTCAACAAAAACGCCCTTCTTCGGCGATGCCGAAGAAGGGCGTTTTTTACATGCTTCGGACCTATTCAAACCGATCGTGTGCTAGAGCGCTTGTTTCATGGCCGACCGGATAAGCTGGATATTCTCGCGATAAGGCGATTCCGTAATCGGGCTTTTCAATTCTCGTTGGATATGGTCGTCGCCCCATACAGGTATCGGCGCCAGGCCCACGGGCCTTTCGTAATACGCGTCGCAATAGCCGATCAAAACCGTCGTTTGATCCGGATCGGTTCTCGAGACCTGAATTTTATAAAAACTTTCTATCTCGCGCGCAGCGCCCCAGCCTCCGTAGCGCACTTTGACGAAGGTATCGTTCACACGGACGCCATAGCCGTTATCGTTATTGGCTTTCAAAAAATCACGAATGGCTTGCGCTTCCGCCGCATGACGGAAATGCGCTCTAATCGGCTTAGTTATGCAATCAAATACGCTCATCTAAAATCTCCTTTGCAAGAATCGAATTCTCCAAGATTTATAAAGCATCCTCTATAATAAGCGTCATCGGAACGCTCACGCAATTAGTTTCATGCGTTAACTATACAAGGCATCCTATTCCTTCGGTTCCGAGGGAATAAGCTTCTCGATCTCTTCCCTGCCCTGCCTGTTTTCCATAAAATCGGCCAAGGCGACGACGACGCGGCGGTCGAAATTCGTGCCGATCTGGTCCAGAAGATTTTTGATCGCCTGATCCATGCCCAGCGCCTGACGATACGAACGCCTGCTGATCATTCCGACAAAGGCGTTGGCGACCGCGATAATGCGCGCCGTAATGAGAATATCCTCGCCTTTCAACCGCAAGGGGCCGGAGCCGTCGTAACGCTCTTGCGATTGGCGCAACGTATCGACCACGGGCCCGTCGAATTCGATTTTTTCCAAAAGCCCGATGCTGCTTTGCAGGGATTCGTGAATCGAACGCTTCTCGTCGTCGGTCAAAGCGGCTGTTTTGGTCAGAAGTTCGCTCGGCACGATAATCTTGCCGATGTTCATGAGATTTCCCGCCGTTTCCGCCGTCTCCACGCGCGCGCGGTCAAGCCCCATGCCGACGGCAACGGCGCGCGCGACAAGCGCCACGCACGCCGAATGACTGGCGGCGAAAGGATCGCGCCTGTCCACCATCGTGACCAGCATATCGATCACTTGGTTCAAAATACGCACGCGGTGCTCGCGTTCGTTCACAATCTCGGTGATGTCCTGATCGATCATCAAAACGCCGGGTGAAGGCACCGGCAATCCTTCGACGGGAATATGATCTAAAGGAATATGTTCCGAACGCACCACGATGCCGCCGGAGCCGTTCTCAAGCGACCACGTGCGGACGTAAGGGCTTTGGCGCGCCAGAGCTATTTTATTCGCGTCCTCATAGCCTTTGGCGCGAGAGCTTCCCATCAGCGCGATGAGGCTTTTTCCGGCGACGTCGGGCGTCGTCAGGCGAAACGCCTTCGCCGCCTTGGCGTTGGCGAAGCGGGCAATATTGCCCTGATCCGCTATGACGATCGGCTCCATCTGATTATCGGCCACGACTTTCAACAGCTTTTCCTGCGCCGCGGAACGCGCGGCCATGCGCTGCGTCTCGAGCGACAATAAAAGAGTCCTTCTGGACGTGCCGTAATACCAGACCGAAACGATTCCGCCGATCATCGCCAGCAAGGCGAAAAACAAGCTGTATTCGATTTGCCGCAAGCGCACGTCGCTCTCGCCCATCGCTTGATCGCGGTCGATATGAAGCATAAGAATCCACGGCGACTTTGCGAGGGCGCGGCTTGTCATCAGGGTACGGCGCGCCTCCGCGTTTCTCTTCACAGCAAAATCCCCAGGCGACTCTATCGCAAAGGCGGCGTCCAGATCGGGCGTGTTCAGCGCCAGTTTCGACGCGGCGGCGCTTCCGCTTTCCTGCGGCGAAAGAACGGCGACGTTATCTCCTTCTTTGCGCAGCAAAACGGCCTCCAACGTCTTTTCCGTCGCGCCAGGATGATGAAGAAGCTTGAAAAGATCGTCGCCCACGTTTTTCACGGCGATGAGTCGGCCAATAGGTTGTGCCGTGCCAACGGCGGATTGAATGGGATAAATCGGAAACGCAAAGCCTATGCGGCTTTTGCCGTTTTCCGACGTGAAAATATCGATGAGAGAGGCCTGCCCGTCGGGCGCTTCCTCTATCTTGCGCGTCAAATCGGCGTCGAAAGCAGGCAAGCCCGCCGTCGAAACGATGATCTTCCCGCTTTTATCGACAATCGCGAGGCCCACGCCCGAAGGCTGCCCGACGCTGGCGTTGATTGATTTAAGCTCTTTCGATTCGTTCTCGACGAAACCGAGCCTGTCGGCGGTTATGGAAATCAGATTGCGCAAAAAAACGGCCTGCGCCGGGTCTTCCGCGCTTTTCGCCTCCGTCCCGCTCAGAAGCTCTGTCAGGTAAAGCTGCAAAGACGGATTGTTCGCGACATCGCCAAGTTCCTTGAAATGGCGGTCGAGCCACGCCTCGACATCTGCAGCGCGGCTGTCCGCGATAAGGCTCAACCTGTTTTGCCACGACAGAAGCTCGCGGTTTTGCTCGGTCGCAACGAAGCGCATGACGGCGGCGCTGCCCAGAACGGCTATCATCAGCACAAGCAGGACGAGAACCTTCGGGTTGATCGAAGGATTTTTCAGCTTCGGAAAACCTTTTGGCGTGAGAGTCATAAGTCAACCCCTTTTTCTGGTTTATCGAACTTCGCGTTTTGCCCTGTCCGCCGAAGCCATAGCGTAGGCGGAAGACCAACCTAACGTGAAGTTATTCGGTCATAAAGTGCTGCCACCAGTGCTCCTCGTTGATGGAGTATATCGGGACATAGTGATAAACTTTATCGGTGGTGACGACCTGCTTGATCTGATTATCCAACATATAGGACTTTTCGCCGACGGAGACAACCAGCACCGCATGGATCACCCCTCCCAGATTCAGGTCCTTCAGAACCACGACCCGCATGATATCGTCGGGAACGCCCAGCGCGCGAAGGGACATGAATTTGGCGATCGCATAGTCTTTGCAGTTGCCGCTTTTGCGCTGGAACTCGTAAGGCGTTTCCCAGTAATTGTCGAAGCCCCAGTTCACGATGTCGTCGATATAGGGATATTTGTTGAGGAAGCGGTTAACCTCGTCCAATTGGTCGAGAAGAGAGTCGCCGCGCAATCCTTCCAGAAAATCTTTCCAATCCTTCAGCTTGCAGGGCGTATGTTGCTGCGAACCGCAGACGCTATCGAGCGTGTGGGCCTCGGCGCTATACCGCGAAAGCATCCCCGTCCATCTTGGAAACATGCCGATATTGTTGGAGCGCACTTCGCGATTGATAAAATAGGAATGAAAACCGCTCGATAACACGGACGAAGATTCGGCTTCCTGTTCGACCGGCGCAGGAGGCGGTTTCGGGGCTTCGACAATAACGGGCGGAGGAGGTTTCGGAGCTTCAGCAATGACGGGCGGTTGAAGCTTCGGGGGCTCGACGACAACAGGCGCAGGTTGAGGCGCGGGCGTTTTGGCGACGGGAGCAGACTTCGGCGTCTTGATAACCGGCGCAGGTTTGGGTGTCTCGACAACAGGCGCGGGTTGCTCGGGTTTCGGCGTTTCGACGACGGGCGCAGGCGGTTGAGGCGTTTCAACCGGGGGAGCGATTTCTTCCTCGGTTTTTGCGGGCGTTTCGGAAATGATTTCTTTCTGTTTTTCCGGCGCTGGAGTTTTTTCCTGAATTTTGCTTGGAAAAGCTTCTCCGACCGGAGCCGTTTTGACCGTTCCGTGATGGGATTTCAGGGACGGCGCGGACATCGAATAAAAAAGGATGCCGCTGACAAGCACGGCGCAGACCGCAATCGCCCAAAGAATCCGATAATGCGTGACGCGCAGCTTCATAGTGCGAACGATCCAAATGACAAAGCTTCAAGCTCTGCTAAATTGGCCTTCGCAGGTTAAAAACAGATTAAATAATTCCCATACGTTACCTGTGTGATTTTGAAAAGGCTTTGATGGCATCTTCCCTCTTTAGCCAGGGACGAGATCGGGACGATGTCTATCGATGCTCGCAACAAGCGCTTGCGCTATGCCGCGATTTTTCGGATCCGGGTCCCTGACGCTACGGCGCACAGCCAAGCTTCTTAGATCGGCGTCGACGCCGTCTTTGTGCGTTTTCGCCATATTGCGCAAGTGCTTCAACGCTTCGAGACGCGCCGTGCTGTTTTTATGCCCTTTGGCTATTTTTTTAAGCTTTATGATGAGGCCATACTTTCGAACCCCCATCTCGCAACTTATGCAATGCTCGTGTAAATTCAGGTAGGGAACCGTCATATGACTCTCCTTGAAAATTATTCGGTCAATAAAGCTCCATACCTAATAACATCGAAACGCGAAAGAAAAAACGGAAAAACATGGTTAACGTTATGTGCGCCTTTTTCCGCTTCCCTTCGGAATCTTACGACGCCTTCCGCCCTTGCTTGACGTAATCCGCTATCAGGAAAGCCAGCTCCAACGCCTGCGTCGCGTTCAGGCGCGGATCGCAATGCGTCTCATAGCGTTCGCTAAGCCCTTCATCCGTCACGGCCGAAAGTCCCCCTATGCATTCGGTCACTTCCTTGCCGGTCATCTCCAGATGAATGCCGCCCGGATGCACGCCCTCCGCGCGGCACACGTCGAAGAAGCCGCGCACTTCTCCCAGAATATTGCTGAAATCGCGCGTTTTATAACCGCTGTCGGAAACGTGCGTGTTGCCGTGCATGGGATCGCTGCACCACGCTTCGGCGCGGCCTTCCTTCTTCGCCGCGCGGAGCAAGGGCGGCAGGCATTCGGCGATATTCTCGTCACCTATGCGCGCGATCAGCGTCAGGCGTCCGGGTTCGTTTTTGGGATTCAAAATCTCGATCAGCCGCAGTAATGCGTCCACGTTCATTTTCGGCCCGCATTTAAGGCCGATCGGATTCTTGATGCCGCGCAGAAATTCGATGTGCGCGCTGTCGGGCTGGCGCGTGCGCTCTCCCACCCACAGCATATGGGCGGAAACGTCGTACCAATCGTTCGTCGTGCTGTCGATGCGCGTCATTGCCTGCTCATAGGGAAGCAACAACGCCTCGTGCGAGGTGTAAAATTCCGTCTCGCGGATTTGCGCGGAGGTTTCCGACGTGATGTTGCACGCCGCCATGAAATCCAGCGTTTCGGCGATGCGGCTCGCAAGATCGCGGTACCGGCTTCCCTGAAGGCTGCGATCGACGAAATCCAGATTCCATTGATGCACGCGGTGAAGATCGGAATAGCCGCCCTGCACGAACGCGCGCAGAAGGTTCAACGTCGCGGCGGATTGGTTATAAACCTTAATCATGCGTTCGGGATCGGGGCGCCGCGAGCTCTCCGTAAATTCTATGCCGTTGATGATGTCTCCGCGATAGCTCGGAAAAGTTACGCCGTCGCGCGTTTCATGATCGTCGGAGCGCGGCTTGGCGAATTGCCCCGCCATACGCCCGACTTTGACGACCGGCAATCCGCCGCCGAAGATCAAAACGACGGCCATTTGCAAAATAATGCGGAACGTATCCCTGATGTTGTTCGCGGAAAATTCGGCGAAGCTTTCGGCGCAGTCGCCCCCTTGAAACAAAAAGGCTTCGCCTTTGGCGACTTGCGCGAGCCTTTTCTTCAGATTGCGCGCCTCGCCCGCGAACACGAGCGGCGGCAATCCCGCCAAACGCGCCTCGACTTCGGCCAAAGAAGCCGCGTCGGGATATTTCGGCATTTGCTTTGCCGGCTTCGAGCGCCAACTGTCCGGAGTCCAAGGATGATGAGCCTTCGTCATGTTCTTTACCTTCATGCTTTCCGTTTGTATTTAGCGGTTGTTTGTGCGTTTGTCTAATTTGGGATCTCGTACCAGTACGCCTATTCCTTGCCGACCGGCCAACAAGCGACTATAAAACAGCATTCGTTATCAGGAGTTTGATATGGTTGATCGGTTTATCGCCCAAAGACTTTCGAAAGTGAAGGCTTCCCCCACGCTCGGCGTTTCGCGGCTTGCGTGCGAACTTAGGGCGCAGGGCAAGGATATCATCGGCCTCGCAGCGGGAGAGCCGGATTTCGACACGCCCGATTTTATCAAGGAAGCGGCCTGCAAAGCCATCGCGGCGGGACAAACGAAATATACCGCCGTGGATGGAACCCTCGTTCTGAAACAGGCGATTGCCGGCAAATTCGCGCGAGAGAACGGGTTGACATACAAGCCAAGCCAAATCTCTGTCGGAGCCGGGGGAAAACAGGTTGTTTTCAATGCGTTAATGGCCTCTGTGAGCATTGGGGATGAAGTAATAATTCCCGCGCCTTATTGGGTTTCGTATCCCGATATGGTCACTCTGGCCGAAGGCGTTCCCGTTTTCGTGGCGACGACGCCCCAGAATAAATTCAGGATGAACCCCGTCGATCTGGAACGCGCGATCACGCCTAAAACAAAATGGCTGATCCTCAACTCGCCGAGCAATCCTTCGGGCGGCGCATATTCGCGCGCCGATTTGCGCGCGCTTGCCGACGTTCTATTGCGCCATCCGCACGTTTGGATTTTGTCGGACGATATATACGAGCATCTCGTTTTCGACGATTTTGAATTTTTCACGATCGCGCAGGTCGAACCCAAACTTTACGACCGCACGTTGACGGTTAACGGCGTATCGAAAGCCTACAGCATGACGGGCTGGCGCATCGGCTACGCGGGCGGCCCGGAAATCCTCATCAAAAAAATGGCGGAAATACAGGGACATTCGACAAGCAACCCCTGCTCGATCAGCCAGGCGGCGGCCGTGGCCGCGTTGAACGGAAATCAGGATTTTCTCAAAGAACGCGTCAAGGTTTTCGAGAAGCGGCGCGATCTGGTCGTGAGCGAATTAAACCAAATTCGCGGAATTGTCTGTCCCAAGCCCGAGGGCGCTTTCTATGTTTATCCTTCGTGCGCGGGCATGATCGGAAGCCAGACGCATGAGGGCAAAACGATAGCTACCGACGACGATTTTGCCGCCTACTTGTTACAAAGCGAAGGCGTCGCGGTCGTTTCGGGATCGGGCTTCGGCCTTAGCCCCGCGTTCCGCCTTTCCTATGCGACATCGACCGAAGCTCTGGCAGAGGCGTGCAAGCGCATCAGGCGCGCCTGCGAAAAATTAAAGGGCGTAAAATAAATGACCATTCCTTCAGCCTTGTTGCCGACGCGGTATGGAAACTTCGAATTGCAGGTATTCACGGGCGCGGAGAACGTCGAGCATATCGTTCTGGTCAAGGGCAAGCCCGTTGACGATTGCCTTGTGCGGCTGCATTCCGAATGCGCGACGGGAGATATTCTGGGCTCGATGCGCTGCGATTGCCGCGATCAGCTCGAAGAGTCGATGGAAATGATCGACAAATCCGGATGCGGCCTTTTGATATACATGCGCGGGCACGAAGGGCGCGGGATAGGCCTTGGCAACAAAATCCGCGCCTACGCGTTGCAGGAAAAAGGGATGGATACGTACGAGGCCAACGTGCATCTGGGCTTTGCGCCGGACGAACGCGACTACGCCGACGCCATAAATATTCTTAAACATTTCGGATTAAAAAAGGTGCGGCTTCTGACAAACAACCACGACAAGATCGAGGCGTTGGAACGCGGCGGGGTTTCCGTCAGCAAGACTGTGCCTTTATGGACGGCTGTCAATCCGCACAACGAGAAATACATCGCCGCCAAGCGAACAAAGATGGGGAAGATTTAAGGGGGAATCTGTTTTTTCCTCAAGGGGAAGCCCTTGAAAGTAAAAAAACTTATCCATAAGACCTGAAAATAGGATATATCTCGCCTTTATTCGTTCGAATTAACGATTATGCGGAGAAATACTCATGTCCTATCGTATCAAAGATACCGTGGTAAGCGCCAAAGACGTAAAGAGCGTCCTGATGGATTATATGGTAACCGCTCGCGGCGTTTCTGGACATGGAATCGCGCGAAAAAGCCTTAAATTCGAAGTTCGGAAAGTTGAGGGTGTTCTTCAAATTTTCGCCGTTACCAAGGAGCCTGTGCAAACCCGAACGGGCGGCCAAAAAAACTTTGAATTTTCGACGGCGGAAATTTGTGGCATTGTCGCCAAATCTTACGACGTCAAAAAAGAGGACGTTTCCCTGCACCCTCCCCCGAAAGATAACAATTCCGCAGGCATTCCCTTTACCCACGCTGTCGTCAAAGTGACGCTTTCGCCCGAAGAAATGCTTAACAGGTCTATCCAAGCGGCAGACAAAAGAATAGGCGGAGCCCTGCTGAAAGGCCCAACGCTCGACAAAAAACTTCCGTTGGGCGAAAGAGTGAAAATGGGGATTCGTAATTTAAAATTCTAAACCAATCTCGATTTCTGCACGGCAGCCGCGATAAACGATTTGAATAGCGGATGCGGATCGAGCGGTTTGGATTTCAATTCCGGATGGAACTGGACGCCGATGAACCACGGATGGTCTTTGCGTTCGACCATTTCGGGAAGCTGTCCGTCGGGCGACATGCCGCAAAACACCAATCCGGCTTTTTCAAACTGCGGGCGATAAGTGATGTTCACTTCATACCGATGCCTGTGACGCTCGTGGATCAGGTCGGTTCCGTAGATTTCGTGCGCTTTGGTTCCTTTAATCAAACGGCACGGATACGCGCCAAGGCGCATCGTGCCGCCCAGATTTCCGTTCGACTTGCGGATTTCAAGCTGATTGCCTTTCATCCATTCGGTCATGAGGCCGATGACGGCGAAATCGCTCGCGCCGAATTCGCTCGATGTGGCTTTCGGCACGCCGCCCAGATTCCGCGCGGCTTCGATCACCGCGAGCTGCATGCCGAAGCAGATGCCGAAATAGGGGATCATTTTTTCGCGCGCGAATTGCGCCGCGCGGATTTTGCCTTCCGTCCCGCGTTCGCCGAAGCCGCCCGGAACCAGAATGCCGTCCACGCCGTCGAGATAATGCAGCGTATCCGCGTTCTCGAACACCTGCGAATCCAGCCATTTGAGATTCACGCGCACGTTGTTGGCGATGCCGCCGTGCGTCAGAGCCTCGGAGAGCGATTTATAGCTGTCGAGAAGGCTTGTGTATTTGCCGACGATCGCGATTGTGACTTCGCCTTCCGGCTCGCGCACGCGCTGGACGATGTTCTTCCACGGAGTCAGATTCGGCTTCGGTTCCGTCGGCAAATTAAAATAGCGCACCGCCTGTTCGTCGAGCCCCTGCTCGTGATATTTGACCGGCACGTTGTAAATCGTGTCCATGTCGAGCGCTTCGATCACGCATTCGGGCTTGACGTTGCAGAACAGCGCAATTTTTCTGCGCTCGTTGTCCGGGATCGCGCGTTCCGCGCGGCACAAAAGGATTTCGGGTTGAATGCCGACGCTGAGCAATTCCTTGACCGAATGCTGGGTCGGCTTTGTTTTAAGCTCGCCCGCGGATTTGATGTAAGGCAGAAGCGTCACGTGGATGAAGAGGCAGTTTGCCGATCCCTCTTCGTTGCGCAATTGACGGATCGCCTCGAGGAACGGCAGGCCTTCGATATCGCCCACCGTGCCGCCGATCTCGCAAAGGCAGAAATCTTCGCCGTGCAAATCGGCGCGGATAAATTCCTTGATCGCGTCGGTGACGTGCGGAATGACCTGAACCGTCGCGCCCAGATAATCGCCGTGGCGTTCCTTGCCGATGACGGACGAATAAATCTTGCCCGACGTGACGTTGTCGCTTTGCCGCGAGGCCACGCCCGTGAAGCGTTCATAATGGCCCAGATCGAGATCGGTTTCCGCGCCGTCGTCCGTGACGTAAACCTCGCCGTGTTGCGTCGGCGCCATCGTTCCCGGATCGACGTTGAGATAAGGATCGAGCTTGCGGAGGCGGACTTTATAGCCCCGCGCCTGCAGCAAAGCGCCGAGCGCCGAAGACGCGAGCCCCTTGCCCAACGAGGACACAACGCCGCCGGTAATAAAAATAAAACGAGTCATTCAACAAATCTCCGCCAACTCAAACGACTTTAGGGCAGTCAATAAGAAAAACCTCATTTAGCCAAAGGAACCTGCGGCCCTGCGGGAGCCTGAGGAGCTTCGGGCGCTTTTTGCTCTTCGACAGGAGCCACGGGCGCAATCTGATCGATCAGGCTGGCGCTTTTATGCTGGCTGCTGGCCATAACGCCTAACGCAAGACTGTTCAGAATGAATAGCGTGGCGAGAACCGCCGTCGTTCTCGTCAGCAAATTGGCGGAACCGCGCGCCGTAAACAGGCCGCCCATCGTGCCGCCCCCTCCGCCGCCCATCAGGCCGCCGCCGTCCTGCGCCGTGCGCTGAACCAAAATCACGGCGACCAGCGCCAGAGCGAGGATCAATTGAACGACAAGCAGGACATTTTGCATTGAGAAAACCCCTCGAAAAAAACGAACAAACAAAAAACAGCCGCACCGAATCTTTATGACCCGGTTCAGTTGCATAGGACTTATTTTGGGCTGGAATGACTTTATAGATGATGTAAGGGGAAAAAGGAAGCGTTACGGAGAACTTTTCTTCGGAAATTTTCCGTCCGGTTTTCGGCGACAAATGCGAAAAGAAAAAAGACGATTTATTCATTATTAACAATAGAGTGGCGCGCATATTTAAATCTGTTTTCGATCATGAAGGCAATCGTTTCAACCTCGATCTATTCTCTTCAGTTAAAGGCAAATTTTGATAGCATTTTTTCCGCGTCCGATTCGGCATACGCGGAGGCTTTATGGTTTTGCCGATAAAGTAAGGAGAAACTTTTTATGATCAATTCCCCTTTTGATTCAGACCAACAGACTAGGATATCCGTCTATAACGAAAGAGTGGAGAGAGCAAGCAGCCTTAGACTGCAAGAAAATATCGGGATATCTCTCGATAATACCTCTCGCGAGCCCGATCCGTCGAAACGCCCCCCGCTTCAGCTTCCAAACCGCCCCTCCCGAAGAACAAACGGGGTTTCCGAAAATTGGGCGCTAGCTCTTCCTCCCGCTCAGTAACATTACCGATCCTCGAACGGAATGCCTTTCGCGGCGAGAAGTTTCTGCATCTCGCCCTCCTCCACCATCTCGCGCATGATGTCGCTGCCGCCGACAAATTCGCCTTTGATATAAAGCTGCGGCAGCGTCGGCCAGTTGCTGAAATCCTTAATGCCCTGATGAAGGCTGGGATCGGCCAGAACGTCAATCGCCTTATATTTTACGCCAAGCATCGAGAGGATCTGCACCGCCTGCGCCGAAAATCCGCATTGGGGAAAAACGGGCGTGCCTTTCATATACAAAACGACGGGGTTTGTAGAAACTTCGGAGTGAATGCGCTCGGCGACGACAGGATTGATCATGAAAAAATCTCCTCGTTCAACGGCGTATTATGCCTCCGGAACGCCGGGGAGAGAAGAAAAATCGGGAGACATTTTTGTCGAATCGACGTACTGTTTTTCGGCTATCGATGCGTACCTTTTTCGGCTCCAAGGATATTGCGTATGTTTTCTCCCGACTCGCCGCCACCTTTAAAATATCATCATGTGAAGCCTCCCTCTCCAAAACGCGAGGAAGCGTGGCTATGGGTTAAAAGAATTCTGCAGGTCTTGTTCATTATTATAGGCGTCGGCGCAATCGTCGGCATAATTCTTTTTGGCCCTAAAGGAAAGAAGCTCGTCTGCGACAGGAATATGCAGGTGGGAGCGTCGCTTATTTCTTTCGGCTCTTGCACAGAACAATAATCACTCTTTAATTACTCTTTTTGCGGAATGGCCGTTTTCAACGACAGCGCATGAAGAACGCCACCCACGCGGCCCTGCAGAGCCGCGTAGACCATTTGATGCTGCTGCACGCGCGTTTTTCCGACGAAAGACCGGCTTTCCACAGTCGCTTGGAAATGATCGCCGTCGCCGCGCAAGTCTTTTAATTCCACAACGGCGTCGGGCAAAGCTTCTTTAATCAGGCGCAAAATTTCCGCTTCGGTCATCGGCATCGTCTTGTTCCCCTATCTCATATAGTCCGGCAAGAAAGATTCATGCGCGCGGCGCAGCGCGTCCACGGCAACGCCGCCGTCGGGCAACGCGATATCGGCGCCATTTGTTTGGCCAAGCTTCGTCAAAAGAATGCCTGATGCTTTGGCTTTTTGGGCAACACTATCGGGAAATTTGGTCGCAATAACATAACGCCCCTGATCTTCGCCGAACCAGAAAGCCGCGTCGCCTTTCTGCTCGATCGAAATGCCGACGCCTTTTGGCATCGCCATTTCGGCTATCGCCACGAGCAAGCCTCCGTCCGAAACGTCGTGGCATGAGGTCAGAAGTTTTTCGTCGATCAACGCGCGGACGAATTCGCCGCGTTTGCGTTCGTCCTTCAAATTCACTGGCGGCGGCGCGCCTTCTTCCTTGCCAAAAATTTCTCTCAAATAAAGGGATTGTCCGAGTGCGCCTTTCGTCTCGCCGAGGGCGAAGACGGTTTCACCCTCCCCCTGGAACGCGATGCCAACGGCTTTCGTCACGTCCGGCATCAGGCCGACGCCGCCGATCGAAGGCGCGGGAAAAATCGGATGGCCGCTCGTTTCGTTGTAAAGGCTGCAATTTCCCGATACGACGGGGTAATCAAGCGCAAGGCACGCTTCTTTGATGCCCTGAATCGCGCCGACGAACTGGCCCATGATGCGCGGCTTTTCGGGATTGCCGAAGTTCATGCAGTCCGTGATCGCCAAAGGCTTGGCTCCCACCGCATTGATGTTGCGCCACGTTTCGGCGACAGCCTGCATGCCGCCCATGACGGGATCGGCGGCGCAATAACGCGGCGTGCAATCGGTCGTTATCGCCAAGGCTTTCTTGCTGTCGTCAAGCCGCACCACAGCCGCATCGCCTCCGGAACCTTGCGCCGTGTTCGCGCGAACGAGGCTGTCGTATTGCTCCCATATCCAGCGCTTGGAGCACAGATCGGGCGAGGCAATGAGTTTTTGCAAGACGCCTAAGATCGTTTCGCCTTTTGGCAACGGATAGCTTGACGCCGCGATTTCGGCGGGAGGCTTCGTCGGCTCCCACGGGCGTTCATAAACCGGCGATTGATCGACGAGCGGCGCAACCGCGATATCGATTTCCTTATTGCCGTGAAGCGTGCAAACCATGCGGCCCGTGTCAGTCAAATGGCCGATGATGGCGAAGTCCAGCTCCCATTTTTTGAAGATGCGTTCAGCTTCGGCTTCGCGTCCGGGTTTCAAGACCATCAGCATGCGTTCCTGGCTTTCGGAAAGCATGATCTCGTAAGCCGACATCCCCTTCTCGCGCAACGGCACTTTGTCGAGGTCGATTTCGATGCCGAGGCCCCCTTTCGAGGCCATTTCGACGGCCGAGCATGTCAATCCCGCCGCGCCCATATCCTGAATGCCGATGATCGCATCGGTCGCCATAAGTTCGAGGCACGCTTCGAGCACCAGCTTTTCCGTGAACGGATCGCCCACCTGCACCGTCGGGCGTTTGCTCTCGGAATCTTGGTTGAATTCGCCCGAGGCCATCGTCGCGCCCTTGATTCCGTCGCGCCCCGTTTTGGAGCCGACATAGACGACCGAATTGCCGACGCCCGCCGCGGCGGAATAGAAAATCCTGTTGGCGTCGGCGACGCCTACCGTCATCGCGTTGACGAGATTATTGCCGTTGTAGCTCGGATGAAAATTAGTTTGGCCGCCGACGGTCGGAACGCCGATGCAGTTGCCGTAGCCTCCGATCCCCGCCGTGACGCCCGCGATCAGGGATTTCGTTTTCGGATGATCGAGCGCGCCGAACCACAAGGCGTTGAGGTTGGCGACGGGCCGCGCGCCCATCGTGAAAATATCGCGCAGGATTCCGCCTACCCCCGTGCCCGCGCCTTGATAAGGCTCGATGTAGGAAGGATGGTTGTGGCTCTCCATTTTGAATATGGCAGCTTGGCCGTCTCCTATGTCGATCACGCCCGCATTTTCGCCCGGCCCGCAGATGACGTGCGGCCCTTTCGTCGGTAGTTGCTTGAGCCACAGCTTCGTCGATTTGTACGAGCAATGCTCCGACCACATCGCGGCGGCCACGCCGAATTCCGCCAAAGTCGGCTCGCGCCCCATGATGCCCAAAAGGACTTTATATTCCTCGCGCGACATGCTGTGTTCGGCCAGCAATTTGTCGATGCCGCCTTTTTCTTTGGAAACCGTTTTTATCTTGGATTCTGTCATGTTGATCTTTCGTTTCTTAACCGCCCGAAACACTACACTAGATTCTTCCCCTGCAAAATGGCAAGATTGAAAGGTTAACGGCCCCCACGGAGGATCCCATGTCCATAACAGTCAAGGATATCGTCAAGGGCGGAAAACCCATTGTTTGCCTCACCTCCTATACGGCGCCTATGGCGAAAATCGTCGATCCCCTTGTCGATATTATCCTGGTCGGGGATTCGCTCGGCATGACCATTTACGGGTTCGAAAATACCCTGCCCGTAACGATCGACATGATGATCGCGCACGGAGCCGCCGTGGTTCGCAACGCGTCGCATGCGCTCGTCGTCGTCGATATGCCCATAGGCACTTACGAGAAATCGCCGAAGCAGGCGTTGGAAAACGCGCGGCGCATCATGAAGGAAACCAAATGCGCGGCGGTCAAACCGGAGGGCGGCGTCGAACTGGCTCCTACCGTGCGCCACCTCGTCGAAAACGGCGTGCCCGTGATGGGGCATGTCGGGTTGATGCCTCAATCCGTCGAGAAAATGGGCGGGTATAAAATTCAGGGGCGCAACGACGAGGGCGCGAAAAAAGTCATGGCCGACGCCAAAGCCATAGCGGACGCGGGAGCTTTTTGCGTCGTCATCGAAGGAACGTTAGAGCCCGTGGCGAAAGACATCACGAACGCGATTTCGGTTCCCACAATCGGGATCGGCGCGTCGCCCGCGTGCGACGGGCAGGTTTTGGTGATCGACGATATTCTCGGGTTGTTTACGGCCTTCACGCCGAAGTTCGTCAAACGGTATGCGGAATTGGCGCCTGTTATTTCGGCTGCTGTCGGAAAATACGCGGAGGAAGTGCGCGCGCGGAAGTTTCCGGAAATGGGGCATTGTTTTTTGGCAAAATAGATTGATGAAAGTATTATCGAACAAATAAATGGCTTAAAAAAAACAGGCGATAAAGGATCGATAATGTGGCCTGTTGGAGGATGACATGGATATTTCAGAAATTACGATCCTTTCCGGGACAGCAGCGTACGAGATTGCTAATTATGTGGTTATGACCCGTCGTCTTTTTCCCCGCAAAAAGAAAGACATATCTTCTGCTCCAATTGTCAGGCGGCTTACTGCGGAAGACAAGTATGCCTGCGAAAACGGATTGCCTCTTCCCAACCGCGCGAAACCGAGAACACAAGTTAAAGCCAATCCGCGAACGCTAATACCGGGTAATTCTTGTTAGTTTCTTAGAAAAACACATCGCCTGCGTTGATGTTGCGCTCGGTTCCGTCTTGCAAGCGCAGGTGAAGGTTGCCTTCGGAATCCAAATCCACAAATTCGCCGACGAGTTCGGTTTTGTCCGGAAGGCGGACGCGCAGGTTGCCTTTGCGGGCCTCTGCGAGCCACGCGGCGCGTATCGGAGCAAAGCCTTTTTCGTTCATACGGACGTACCACACATTGAAAGATTCCAAAATTGCATTCAAAACATCTTCGAGCGGGGGAAGGTTGCTTTTCTCCGCCGCAAGGCTTGTCGCCGGATAGAGTGGATTTTCGGGAATATTTTGTACGTTGAGGCCGATGCCTGCTATGAGAAAATCCCCGCCGGATTCCAGCAAAATGCCGCTGATTTTTTTGCCCTGCGCCAGAACATCGTTCGGCCATTTGAGTTCGACAATCGCATCGGGCAAAAATCCGCGCACGACCTCGCTTATCGCCAGTGCCGCGACGAAGCTGTAATTTCCCCACGCGCGTTTTGGCAAAGGCGGGCGAAGAAGAACGGAAAAATATAAATTGCCTTCGGGGGATTGCCACGCGCGCCCCTGCCGTCCCCGTCCTGCGGTTTGGGTCAGAGCCCAAACAACCAAGCCTTCGGGAGCGCCGGTTTCCGCCGCCCTTTTGGCGTCGTCGTTCGTGCTTGCGGTCACCTCTATGCGGCGGATAGTGAACTTCATCAGCCTATAAATCCTTTTGCCGCGCTAAGCGCGCTATCGATCAACGGCGCGGGAACGAGCGCAAAACAAATCATCGCCAAGGATGAAAGCGCGAGAACGGTTTTGACGCCCCAATCCGGCAAGGGATCGATGCCCATGAGAGGTTCGTCGAAATACATGATCTTGATGAGGCGCAGATAATAAGTCGCCGTCACGACGCTCGTCAAAACGCCGACGATCGCAAGCGGAAGCAAATCCGCTTTGACCGCCGCAAGGAACATGAAATATTTGCCGAAAAATCCCGCCAGCGGCGGAACACCCGCCAGAGAAAACATCAAAACCGCCATCGCCAGCGCCACAAGCGGATTGGTTTTCGAAAGGCCTGAAAGATCGACGATCGACTCGACGGCTTTGCCACGGCGGCGCAGGCACAAAATAACCGCGAAAGCGCCGAGCGTATTCAAAGCATAGATCGCAAAATAAATCAGGATGGCTTGAACGCCCGAAGCGCCTCCGACGACAAGCCCGATAAGGAGCGTACCGACGTTGGCGATGGAACTGTAGGCCAGAAGGCGTTTCAGGTTCGTTTGCACAAGTCCCGCGAACGCGCCCCAAAGCATCGAGGCTATGGAAATAAATATAATCACCTGATGCGCCTGCGCCGTCAGGCCGATCATCGGCTGCAGCAAAAAGCGCGCGAATAAAGCCAGCGCCGCAAGCTTCGGCGCCGAGGCGAAAAACGCCGTCACGGGCGTGGGCGCGCCTTCGTAGACGTCCGGCGCCCACATATGAAAAGGCACGCCGGATATTTTAAATGCCAGCGCCGCGCAGACGAAAACCATCCCCGCGACGACGCCCGGATGCGCCGCTCCGCGCAACGCGAACGCCAGATCGACGAAATCGGTCGTTCCGGCAAAACCGTAAATCAAAGAAATGCCGTAGAGCAAAATCCCCGACGACAAAGCGCCGAGGACGAAATATTTCAGCCCCGCTTCGCTCGACCGCGCGTCGTCGCGCAAAAACGCCGCAAGGACATAGAGCGACAGGCTTTGAAGCTCCACTCCGACGTAAAGCGAAAGCAGATTGCTGGCCGAGATCATCAGCATCATGCCAAGCGCCGCGAAGAGCATCAAAACGGGATACTCGGGACGTTCGCGCTTGCCGGATTCAAAATAGCTCCACGACAAAAGGATCGACAGCCCCGAAGCGCCGAGGACAATCGTTTTGGCAAAACGGGCGAAAGCGTCGTCCACGAATTGCGCGTTGAAAGCGAAAACAGGCAACGCGCCGTTCAGCAAAAGGCCAAGCCGCGACGGGCAAAACATCGTTGCAACGGCAAGGACAAAAACCGCAATCGCCAGAATGCCGATGTGCCGCGTCGCGCGCGCGCCGCAAACCGCAGCAGCGATAAGGGAGACGAGAGCCGCTACGGCAATCTCGATTTCCGGCATCGCGACCATAAAGGATCGGGGATCAATCATGTTGCGCACTTTCAGCCTGCGCTTCGAAAAGAGTCAAAGTCCTTTCCAAAGTCGGCGCGTAAACAGTGTGGAAGGTCGAAGGATAAATGCCGATCCAAAAAACCAAAACGAGAAGCGGGGCAAAAACGGCGATCTCGCGCATGTTCAGATCGGACATAGCGCGAACATCCTCCTTATCGAGCACGCCGAAAAACAGGCGGCGATAAAGCCAAAGCATATAGCAAGCGCCGAAAATAATGCCCGTCGCCGCGAAGAAAGCAAACCAGCTATTGGCCAAAAACGCGCCCTGCATGCTGAGAAATTCGCCGACGAAGCCGGAAGTGCCGGGCAGTCCTATCGCGGCCAGCATAAAGATCATGAACACCGCAGCATAACGCGGCATATTTGTTGCCATTCCTCCATAGCGCGAAATCTCGCGCGTATGCAGGCGGTCGTAAACAACGCCGACGCAGAGGAACAACGCGGCGGCGACGAAAGCGTGCGATATGATGACGAACATCGCGCCGTCGAAGCCTTGTTGGGTGAAGGTGAACAACCCCAATGTGACGTAGCCCATATGCGCGACGGAGGAATACGCGATGAGTTTTTTCATATCCGTTTGCGCCAAGGCAACAAGCGAGGCGTAGACAATCGCGATAAGGCTCAGGACGATCATCAGCGGCGCGAAATACTTGCTGGCTTCGGGAAGCATTTGAATAGAGACGCGAATGAAGCCGTAGGCTCCCATCTTCAGCAAAACGCCCGCGAGGATGACCGAACCTGCCGTGGGCGCTTCGACATGCGCGTAAGGCAACCACGTGTGGAACGGCCACAAAGGCGTTTTGACCGCGAATGATGCGAAAAACGCGAGCCACAACCAAAGGACCATTTCCTTGGGGAATTTGCCGCCCATCATCGCGGTCATATCGGTCGTGCCCGCATGAAGAACCATCGCGATGATCGCGATCAACATCAGAACCGAACCGAGAAGCGTATAGAGGAAAAACTTATAGGCCGCGTAGGTGCGTTTCTCTCCGCCCCACACGCCGATGATAAGAAACATCGGGATCAGCACGCCTTCGAAGAAGACGTAAAACAATACGAAATCGAGGCTCGTGAACGTCCCGATCATCATCGTTTCGAGAACGAGAAGCGCGATCATGAATTCTTTGACCCGCGTTTTGACGCTTCCGATGGAGGAAAGAATACATAGCGGCGTCAGAATCGTCGAGATCATGACGAACCAAACCGATATGCCGTCGATGCCCTTGATATAGGCGATGCTGAAAGACGGCATCCAGACGAAACGTTCCATAAGCTGAAAGCCCGTATTCGCCGAATCGAACCGTTGCAGCATGTCGAACGACAAAACGAGCGTCCCAAGCGAGACTAAAAACGCGACTTTCTGAGCGATTTTGGCGCCTTCGTCGTTGCGGCTGTCGCCTTTGACAAACAACAAAATAAGAAACGCGCCGAAAAGCGGGAGAAATGTGAGCGCGGAAAGGATGGGAAAGGTTGTCATCATACGGTCATTTCAGTGAGACGAAAGCGCGTAGGGTTTGATGGGACGGAAAAACTCTTCAGAATCGGAATAAACGCGAATGATACGATCGGCCGTTCCGTCAAAAAACAGTTCGCCAAGCGCAACGTCGATCATCGTCTTGAACGCAACATCGCCCTGCGGCAAGCCAAAGGATGCCGCATAGACTTGCAAGGGACTCGTTTTATCGAGAATCTTCACTTTGCCCGGATTGGCTTTATCGTAGCTGAGAAAATCGGAATAGGTTACGCCGGTCGCATCGGCTTTCTTCGTTTCGACTTCCTGCAAAATCGAAGAAAAATCGTTCATCTGCGGCAACGATTTGATTTGAGCCTTTGGGAATCTTACGGGAGCCAAAAAGCTGAAGGCTTCTCCGTCAAGCACCGAGATCGTATAGGCCGGATCGTTCGCGTCATCCGTTTTATGAATACGGTTTTCATCCGCGCGAACGACGAGATACGTAGGCGCGTAAAAAAGCGGCGCGCTGAAATCAATCTCGCGCGCGCGGCCCGAAATCACGCCAATCCCGGTGCAAATGGCGTCGTAACGATGCGTCGCGAGGCCCTCGACAACCGTTCCCCAATTCGTTTCTTCCGCCCATTCGATACGCAGGCTAAGCTTCTTGCCGATCTCTTCCATAATGTCGTGCGAAATGCCTTTGATCTCGCCGGTTTTCAAGTCCTTGAAAAGAACGGGGCTCCATATCGCATAGCCGCAGCGGATTGTCTTTGTTCGCATCACGCGGTCGAACGCCGTTTCCTGTTTGGCGGGAGTCGCGTTTTCGCGCCCCGCAGGACGCAGGGCGACAACCAACAACGCGATAAGGGCGACGACGAGAGACAAAACCGCGATTTTGTTTTTCATGGAATTACCCTTTCAGCCAAAACCAGGAGACAAAACCCGCCAATCCCACAACTATCGCTAAGGCATACGTATAGATATATCCGCTTTCGAGCGCGCTGACGCGCCGCGCCAGACGCAGGGATAACGCCGCGATCCCGTCGGGGCCGAAGCCGTCGATAAAGGCATCGTCGCCCTTTTTCCACAAAAAGTCGCCCATCAAACGCGTAGGCGCCGCGAACAAAGCGTCGTAAAGTTCGTCGAAGTAGAATTTATGATAAACAAAGCGATAGACGCTGCCGAATGCCGTCGAAACGATCGCGGGCATTTCGGGATTTCTGATATAAAAAACGTACGAAAGGGCGATGCCCGAGACCGCGACGATAAAAGGCAGCCATTTGTAAACGGCGCTTACGCGTTCCGCAGCGGCAATGGAATCATGCGCGGGCAAAACAAAAATCGCGCCGTTCCAGAACGCGTCCCTGCCTGCGCCGCCGAACCATTGATACGCGAAAAAGCCTGCGAATATCGCTCCCAACGCCAAAGGCACGAGCGGCCCCAGCATGATCCATGGCGATTCATGCGCGTGTTCAAGAACGCGTTCTTCTTCGCGAGGTTCGCCGTGGAATGTCATAAACAAAAGACGCCCCGAATAGAACGCCGTCATAAACGCGGCGCAAAGGCCGAGGACATAAGAGAACGTGCCGATGCTCGTTCCCCGTCCCAACGCGGAATTCAAAATCAGGTCTTTCGAATAAAATCCCGCAAAGCCGAAAACGCCGTCGATGCCTATGCCCGCCAGAGACAAAAAGCCGATTGCCATTAAGGTATAAGTCACGGGCGCCGCGCGACGCAAGCCGCCCATCTTGCGCATATCCTGCTCGCCCGACAAAGCGTGAATGACGGAACCTGCGCACAGGAAGAGAAGCGCTTTGAAGAACGCGTGCGTCATCAAATGGAATATGGACGCCGAATAAGCCGACACGCCCGCCGCGAAGAACATGTAGCCTAGCTGGCTTATCGTCGAATACGCGATGACGCGCTTGATGTCGAATTGCGTCAGGCCTATCGCGGCCGCGAAGATGCAAGTCAAAGCGCCTATGACCGCGACGAAAGCCAAAGCGCCGGGCGCGTATTCGAATACCGGCGACATGCGCGCGACCATAAACACGCCCGCCGTCACCATCGTCGCGGCGTGAATCAAGGCCGAAACTGGCGTCGGGCCTTCCATTGCGTCGGGCAGCCACGTGTGCAAGCCCAACTGCGCCGATTTGCCCATCGCGCCCATAAACAGAAGGAGGCAAACGGTCGTCAATGCGGGAAAGGAATGGCCGAGAAAAATCCATTTTGCCGAAGCGAGCGCGGACGCTTTCAGAAACATTCCGGCGTAATCGAGCGAGCCGAACAACGTAAAGCACCCGAAAATTCCGAGAATAAAACCGAAATCGCCTATGCGGTTGACCAAGAACGCCTTGATCGACGCGTCGTTCGCGGCGGGCCTTTCGTACCAAAAATCGATGAGCAGGTACGACATCAATCCGACGCCCTCCCAGCCGAAAAACATCTGCAAAAGATTGGCCGAGGTCGCCAACATCGACATAAAAAAGGTGAAAAGGCTCAGGTACGCCATAAAGCGCGGCTTGCTTTTATCGGCGCTCATATACCCGATGGAATAAAGATGAACCATCGACGACACGCCGTTGACGACAAAAAGCATCACGGCGGCAAGCGTATCGATCTTGACGCCCCAGCTTACCGAGAGCGTTCCCGATTGAATCCAGTCGAACAAAACGCGGGTCGTGGGATGGCCTTGCAGCGCGACCTCGCGAAATAAATAAACCGACAGGCACGCCGCCAGAAGAACGCAGCCGCACGTAACGGCCTCTGAGGCTTTGTCTCCTATGCGCCTTCCAAACAATCCGGCGATACCCGCGCCAAGAAGGGGCAAAAAAACGACCGCAATGTCAAAAGGAAAGTTCATGGGTCCTTCATCAAGTTGGCGCGTTCGACATCGATGTCGCCGCGATTGCGGAAGTAGGAGACCAAAATTGCAAGGCCTATCGCGGTTTCGGCGGCGGCGACCGTCAAAACAAAAATCGTGAAAACCTGCCCGACCAGATTATGCTGAGTGACCGAAAACGCGACGAAATTGACGTTGACCGCAAGCAAGATCAGCTCGATCGACATCAAAATGACGATAATGTTGCGGCGATTGACGACGATGCCGACCAGGCCGATCGTAAACAAAATCGCGGCGACGATAAGAAAATGGGAAAGGCCTATGGTCATAGCTCCACCCCCTGCCCCGTCGGGACTTTTTTGATTTCAACGGCGTCGGCGACGGATATTCCGGTTTGTCGGCGCGTTTTTTGGCGGCGCGCGTCTTTGCGGGAGCGCAGCGTCAAGACAATCGCGCCCGTCATCGCCACAAGCAAAATAATCCCCGAAACCTGAAACGGAAGAAAATAATCGGTGTAAAGAACCCGCCCTAGCGCGCGGGTGTTTTCGACCGTTCCTTCGGACGACGCCAGCGCCGTTATCGCATGAGGTTCCGTGACCCACGCGCTCGCGGTTAGCACGAGCTGCGCCAAAAGCACGAGCGCAACCGCGAAGCCTGCGGGCAAATAACGCGTATAGCGCCGCTTCAAGGCGCGGAAATCGACGTCGAGCATCATGACGACGAACAGGAACAACACCGCGACCGCGCCGACATAAACGATCAGAAGGATGAAGGCGATGAATTCCGCCCCCATCATCAAAAACAATCCGGCAGCGTTGAAAAAACACAGGATCAGAAACAACACCGCGACAACGGGATTGCGCGCCGAAATAACCATAACGGCCGATGCCAGAAGAACGGCGGAGAAGAGGTAGAAGATGACGGATGTTATCATATAATTATCACCTGTATTTCGCGTCCGCTTCGAGATTTGCGGCGACTTCCGCTTCCCATCTGTCGCCGTTCGAGAGAAGATGGTCTTTGGTATAGTATAACTCTTCGCGCGTTTCCGTACCGAATTCGAAATTCGGCCCTTCGACAATCGCATCCACGGGACACGCTTCTTGGCACAGACCGCAGTAAATACATTTTGTCATGTCGATATCGTAGCGCGTCGTACGGCGGATTCCTTTTTCGTTTGGCGCGGAATCGATCGTAATCGCCAGCGCCGGGCAAATAGCTTCGCATAGCTTGCACGCGATGCAGCGTTCTTCGCCGTTGGCATAACGGCGCAAAACATGCTCGCCGCGAAAACGCGGGCTCAGCGGGCCTTTTTCATACGGATAATTGATCGTGACCCTGCGCCGGAACAGATAGGAAAAGGTCAGCGCGAGGCCGCGAAGTATTTCGTAGAGGGAAAAAGTTTTAATGGGGCGAAGAAAGTTCATGCTTTTCCCCTATTTCGGCAACTTGTCGAACAGAACAAGATACCCTGATGTCACCACGACCCAAAGCAGCGATACCGGCAAAAGGACTTTCCAGCCGATGCGCATCAACTGGTCGTAGCGATAGCGCGGCAACGTCGCGCGCACCCACAAAAACACAAAAAGGCACAGGGCGATCTTGGCGGCGAACCAGACGATGCCCGGGATGAAATCGAGCGCAGGGATCGGCGAAAGCCAGCCGCCCAAAAACAAAATGCTGGTGATCGCGCTCAGCAAAATCATGTTGGCGTATTCGCTTAAGAAGAACATCGCGAACGCCATCGACGAATATTCGGTGTGAAAACCGCCGACGAGTTCGGATTCGCCTTCGGGAAGATCGAACGGATGCCGGTTCGTTTCCGCCAACGCGCAAATAAAAGTAACGACGAACATCGGCGTCAAAAGGCCGAATGCGAACCAGCCGTTGCGCTGCGCTTCGACAATCGCCGAGAGATTCAGCGAACCCGCGCAGAGAAGGACGGTGACGATCGCAAGCCCCGTCGATACCTCATAGGAAACCATCTGCGCGGCCGAGCGCAGCCCGCCCAAGAATGAGTATTTGGAGTTCGACGCCCATCCCGCAAAAACAATTCCATAGACGCTGAGCGACGAAACGGCGATCAGATATAAAACGCCGACGTTGATGTCCGCCAAAACCACTCCGGCTTGAAACGGGATGACCGCCCAAGCCGCAAGCGCGAGGAAAAAAGCGAAAATCGGCGCGAGAAGGAATATGACTTTGTTCGCGCCCGTCGGCAGAACCGTTTCCTTGCCCAAAAGCTTCACGCCGTCCGCAACCGGCTGCAACAAACCAAAAGGCCCCGTCACGTTCGGCCCGCGCCGCAGTTGCATCGCGGCCATAACCCTGCGTTCGGCGTACGTAAGATACGCGACGGCGGCTAAAAGCGGCAGCACGACGCACAAGACCTTGAGGACGATCCAGAGGAGAGGCCAGACAGAAGGCCAAACGGTATTGAAGAAAAAGTCTTTCATGATTTATTCCGGAGCCTCCTTTGAAAGAAGGGGCAGGATAACTTCGGCGCATTTCTTCATCGTCGGCGAGGCGCGGCTGATGGGATCGGTCGCATAGAAATTCTCGATTGCGGGCGCGAACGGAATATTTTGAACGCTTCCCGCGCCGCCGAACCGCGACCACGCGGATTTTTCCGCAACGCCGATGTTGGCAAGCGCGGGAGCGCATTCGGCCATTTTCTCGCGCAGCTGCGTAATCGTGTCGAAAGGCAAAGGCGTTCCGAAAACGTCGGAGAAAGCGCGGATGATTTTCCAGTCCTCGCGCGCGTCGCCCGGCGGGAACGTCGCTTGCAACGCCAATTGCGGGCGGCCTTCGGTGTTGACGTAAGTTCCGGTCTTTTCGGTATAGGCCGCGCCCGGCAAAATCACGTCGGCATGATGCGCGCCTTTATCGCCGTGATGCCCTTGATAGATCACAAACGCATCTCCTAAATTTTTGAAATCGATTTCATCCGCGCCCAGAAGCCAGATCACATCCATACCGCCGCTAAGGATTTTGCGCGTTCCCGCGCCGCCCGTTTGCGGCAGAAAACCGAGATCGATTCCTCCCACGCGCGATGCCGCAAGCTGAAGGACATTGAACCCGTTCCAATCCTCGCGTATTGCATTAAAATGTTCGGCTAACTCTCTGACGGTTCTGTGTAAAGCAGCACCGTCTGAACGCGCCAAAGCACTCGCGCCGAGAATGAGCATCGGCTTTTTCGCGGATTTAAAAACCGCCGCGAATGCGCCTTCGCCGTTCATCAGATCGGAGATGGATTGCGGCGTGTTGCCGATATATGCGTGCGGGTACGAAAGATCGGCCGGAGACCCTATGAGGCCTATGCGACAACCTCCACGCAGCCAGCGTTTGCGGATGCGCGCGTTGACCATCGTTCCCTCAACGCGCGGATTGGTTCCGATAAGCAAAATCGCATCGGCCTCTTCGATCCCCGCGATGCCGCTGTTCATCATATAGGCCGCGCGACACGAAACGTCGTACTCCGCGCCGTCCTGCCTGCAATCCATGTTGGGCGAACCTATCGCCTCCATCAGGCATTTCAGCGCGAACATGGATTCGCAATCCGCGAGGTCTCCCGCCAAGGCCGCGACGCGGGATGCCGCGCTGTCATGAAGTTTTTCGGCGATAACGGAGAAGGCTTCATCCCACGAAGCGGGAACGAGTTTTCCGTCACGGCGCACATAGGGCTTGTCGAGGCGTTGGCGTTTAAGCCCGTCGATAGCGAAGCGCGTTTTATCGTTGATCCATTCCTCGTTGATGCCGTCGTTGCGGCGAGGAAGGACGCGCATGACCTCGTTGCCGCGCGTATCGACGCGGATATTGCTGCCAATTGCGTCGAACACGTCGATGGTTTCGGTTTTCTGAAGTTCCCACGAGCGATAGGTAAAGGCCGCAGGTTTATTCGTCAAAGCCCCCGTGGGGCAGATGTCGATAAGATTGCCCGAAAGCTCGGACGTCAGCGCGCGCGAAATATAGGTATCGATTTCAAGATTCTCGCCGCGATACATGCCGCCCAATTCGGGCGTGCCGCAAATCTCGTCGAGAAAACGGATGCAGCGCGTGCAATGGATGCAGCGCGTCATCGCGGTTTTGATAAGCGGCCCCAGTTCTTTTTCTTTAACGACGCGTTTGTCGTCTTTATACCGGCCGCAGGAACATCCATAGGCCACGGCTTCGTCCTGCAGATCGCATTCGCCGCCGCGGTCGCAGATGGGGCAATCGAGGGGGTGGTTGATGAGCAAAAGTTCCATCACGCCTTGGCGCGCTTTTTTGACCATCGGCGTGTCTGTATGCACCACCATTCCCTCGGCGCAGGGTTGCGCGCAACTGGGAACTGGTTTCGGATTTTTTTCGATTTCGACGAGGCACATGCGGCAATTGGCCGGAACGCTGAGCTTGTCGTGGCAGCAGAAATGCGGGATTTCGACGCCCGCCTGCTGCGCGGCCTGCAAAATGCTCGTGCCCGCCGCGACTTCAAGTTGAATGCCATTGATGGTCAGTTTAGGCATGCACTGCACCGATAAAAAATGCCGTCATTCCGGAAAATTCGCTTTTTTGCCCCTGCTTGCAAAAATGCGAATTTATCCGGAATCCGATTTGCTTGGTTTGCTTACGGAAAGAGAACCAAATCGGATTCCGCATAAATTTTCTCTCGCTTTGCGAAGAGAAAATTTTGCGGAATGACGAGGATATATTGATGGCAGACGGGTTAGTTAAGATGGTCGTAGAGATCGATCCATTTCGGATTAAGCTTTTTAACAAGCTCGATCTTCCAAAGGCGTTTCCATTTTTTGACTTTCTTTTCAAAGGTAATGGCTTCGATTGCAGTTGGAAACTCGGCGCACCAGACAAGCTTTTTAAGGCCGTACTTTTTGGTATGTCCTTTGATAAGTCCTTCTCGATGCTCATGTGCGCGCCGCGCGATATTGTTTGTGACGCCGACATAGAGAGTGCCGTAAGGTTCGTCAGTGACGATATATACCCAAAAGCGCCTTTCATTCATGCCACCTTCGCTTTCTTGCGATAGTTTTCGATACGCTCGATCATAAGCGGCTTGAAGTGGCGGATGAGGCCTTGGATGGGCCAGACCGCGCCGTCGGCGAACGCGCAGATCGTGCGGCCTTCGATTTCCTTCGTCACGTCGAGCATCATGTCGATTTCGTCAACCGTCGCGTTGCCCTCGGCCATCCGCGTCATCATGCGCCAAAGCCAGCCCATGCCTTCGCGGCACGGCGTGCATTGGCCGCACGTTTCGTGCTTGTAAAAGCGGCTGATGCGCGCGACGGCGGAAATAATATCGGTTGATTTGTCCATCACGATCACCGCCGCCGTGCCGAGACTCGAATGAACGCTTTGCAGCGCGTCAAAATCCATCAGCACCGTGTCGCAGATTTCCTTGGGGATAAGCGGCATCGAGGAACCGCCGGGAATGACGGCAAGCAAATTATCCCAGCCGCCGCGAACGCCTCCGGCGTGTTTCTCGATAAGCTCTTTCAAGGGAATGCTCATCGCCTCTTCGACATTGCAGGGTTCGTTGACATGGCCGGAAAGGCAGAACAATTTCGTGCCGCTGTTTTTGGGACGTCCGAAGCTTGTATACCAATTCGCGCCGCGCCGGAGGATTTCAGGCACCGAGGCGAGCGTCTCGACGTTGTTGACCGTCGTCGGGCAGGAATAAAGTCCCGCGTTTGCCGGAAACGGCGGCTTGTTGCGTGGCTGGCCTTTTTTGCCTTCGAGGCTTTCCATGAGCGCGGTTTCTTCGCCGCAGATATAGCCGCCCGCCCCACGATGCAGATAAACGTCGCAATCCCATCCCGAACCCGCGGCGTTTTTGCCGAGCAGGCCGTAAGCATAAGCCTCGTCGATCGCCTGTTGCAGAATTTGGGCTTCGTTGAAAAATTCTCCGCGAATGTAGATATAGGCCGCATGCGCGTTGATCGCGAAGGCCGCGATGAGCGCGCCTTCGAGCAGACGATGCGGATCGTGGCGCAAAATATCGCGGTCCTTGCACGTTCCGGGTTCGGATTCGTCGGCGTTGACGAGAAGATAGTGCGGCTTCTCGGAGGGCTTCGGCATGAACGACCATTTCATGCCCGTGGGGAACCCTGCCCCGCCGCGTCCGCGCAAGCTCGATTTTTTGATTTCGTCGATGATTGCGGATGCGCCTTTCCCGATGATTTCCGCCGTTTTATCCCAAACGCCGCGCCGCCGCGCGGCCGCGAGGTTCCAGCTCTCGAAGCCGTAAAGATTGGTGAAGACGCGATCTTTGTCTTTAAGCATCTGGTTTCGCCTTTTCTTTCAGGCTCGTCGGCCCGCTTTGGGCGCACGATCCGCGGCGTCCCGTTTGCGAGCCCGCTTTGGGTCTTTTGCCGACTTTCAGCGCGTCAAGAATATTTTCCATTGTTTCAGGCGTGAGGTCTTCGTAAACATCGTCGTTGATCTGAACCACCGGCGCGTTGACGCACGCGCCAAGGCATTCGACCTCGCATAGCGTAAATTTTCCGTCCCCCGTCGTTTCATCCATGCCGATGCCGAGTTTCTTTTGGCACGCGTGGACGACGCCGTCCGAGCCGCGCAGTCCGCACGAAATCGCCGTGCAGATTTGGACAAGGTTTTCGCCGACGGGCTTCAAATTGAACATCGTGTAGAAAGTGGCGACCTCGTAAACGCGCACGGGCGGCATATCGAGCATCTTTGCGACCGCGTCCATCGCGGCTTGAGGAAGCCAGTTGCCGCACTGCCGCTGCGCGAGGTCGAGAAGAGGTATCACGGCGCTGGCTTGGCGGCCTTGCGGATATTTGGCGATAATTTTCTGCGCCTGCGCGAGATTTTCGGCGGTAAAGGCGAAGGGTTCGGGCTGTTGGTTCGCTTTCTTCATCTATCCACCTCCCCGAACACAAGATCAAGGCTGCCGATGATCGCGACGGTATCGGCCAGCATATGGCCTTTGCAAATTTCATCAATGGCTTGCAGATGCGCGAAACCCGTCGAGCGGATGTGGCAGCGGTACGGCCTGTTCGTGCCGTCCGCCACGAGGTAGACGCCGAATTCGCCTTTCGCGCTTTCAACTGCCGTGTAGGTTTCTCCGGCCGGAACGTGGAAGCCTTCGGAATAAAGTTTGAAGTGGTGAATCATCGCTTCCATCGACGTTTTCATCTCGTCGCGGCGCGGCGGGGTCACTTTGCGGTCGTCGGATATAACAAGGCCTTCGGGCATGTCTTTCAGGCATTGGCGGATGATGCGCGCCGATTGGCGCATTTCGTTAAGCCGCACGAGATAACGCGCGAAGCAATCGCCCGTTTTCCCGACCGGTATGTCGAAATCGCACCGGTCGTAAACGTCGTAGGGCTGGGACTTGCGCAAATCCCACGCGACGCCCGACGCGCGCAGCATCGGGCCCGAAAAGCCCCAATCGAGCGCCTGTTGCTTCGAAACAATGCCGATGTCCACCGTGCGTTGGCGGAAAATGCGGTTTCCGGTCAGAAGCTCTTCGAGATCGTCGATGAATTTGGGGAAATTCTCGGCCCACGCCTCGATATCTTCGGCAAGGCCTTCGGGCAAATCCTGATGCACGCCGCCGGGCCGGAAATAATTCGTGTGCATCCGCGCGCCGGACACGCGTTCGTAAAATTCCATCAGGATTTCGCGTTGTTCGAACCCCCACAAGGACGGCGTCACCGCGCCCAAGTCGATCGCAAACGTCGTGAGGCAGAGAAGATGATTCATGACGCGCGTGATTTCCGCGTACAGGACGCGGATATATTGCGCGCGCAAAGGCGGTTCGAGGCCGAGCAGTTTTTCTATCGCCAGAACGAACGCGTGCTCCTGCCCCAAAGGCGCCACGTAATCGAGGCGGTCGAAATAGGGAAGCGCCTGAAGATAGGTTTTGTATTCGATGAGCTTTTCCGTGCCGCGATGAAGAAGGCCGATATGCGGATCGGCGCGTTCGACGACTTCGCCGTCCATTTCCAAAATCATGCGCAGGACTCCGTGCGCGGCAGGGTGTTGCGGGCCGAAATTGATCGTGAACGGCACGATCTTTTTGCCGTCGCGTTCCTCAGTCTGTTCGGGAAAGAAGTCGGTCATTTTTCCCCGTCTCCCCGAAGTTGCACGTCCGTCATGCCTTCCCAAGGACTTAGGAAATCGAAATTGCGGAAGTCCTGCGGAAGCTTGACCGGCTCGTACACGACGCGTTTCTGATCCGCGTCATAACGAACTTCGACGTAGCCGGTCAGAGGAAAATCCTTGCAGAGCGGATGCCCTTCGAATCCGTAATCGGTCAGAATACGGCGCAAATCGGGATGGCCCGAAAAAGCGATGCCGAACATGTCCCACGCCTCGCGCTCGAACCAGCCTGCGGATTTAAAAACGCCCGTTGCCGTCGGAACAGGCGTATTTTCGTCAGTATGAAGTTTGACGCGTATTCGCGCGTTAAACTTCAGGCTGAGAAGCTGGTAGACGACTTCAAAGCGCTCGGGACGGTCGGGATAATCCGCGCCGCAGATATCCATAAGCTGGCTCATCATGATTTTGGGATCGTCGCGCAGAATTTGCAAAACCTCGACGATGCGCGCGCGCGGCACCGCGACCGACAATTCGCCGAGATCGACGGACGATTGAATGACTGCCGTGCCGAGGGCGCGGAGGACTTCGTCTCGAAGGTCTTCAATCGGAAACATGATTACACCCTGCGGATGACTTTTTTGCCGCGCCTGATCTTGCGCTGCAATTGCAAAAGCCCGTACACAAGCGCCTCCGCCGACGGCGGGCAACCCGGAATGTAGATATCGACGGGAACGATGCGGTCGCACCCGCGCACTACCGAATAGGAATAATGGTAATAGCCGCCGCCGTTCGCGCAACTTCCCATCGAGATGACCCAGCGCGGCTCCGGCATTTGGTCGTAGAGCCTGCGCAATGCCGGAGCCATTTTGTTGGTCAAAGTTCCCGCCACGATCATTACGTCGGATTGGCGCGGCGAAGGCCGCGGCATCATGCCGTAACGGTCGAGGTCATAGCGGCTCATGAACGCGTGGATCATTTCGATGCCGCAGCACGCCAAGCCGAACGTCATCGGCCACATAGATCCCGCGCGCGCCCACGTCAGAAGATCGTCGATTTTCGCCAGAACGAAGTTCTTGCCTTCACCCTCCTCGCTCGGCTGCGCGGCAATTTGGCTTGGATTGGTTATTCCCATTCCAAGGCTCCTTTCTTCCATTCATAGACAAAGCCTATGGCAAGCACCAAAAGGAACAGCATCATCGACAAAAATCCGGCCAAGCCGATGTCGCCGAGCGCAATCGCCCACGGGAAAAGAAACGCGAGTTCGAGATCGAAGATGATAAATAAAATGGCGACAAGATAAAAACGCACGTCGAATTTGGCGCGCGCGTCTCCGAAAGCCGGAAAGCCGCATTCGTAGGCGGAATTCTTCTCGGCATCCGGTTTTTGCTTGGCCAAAAGAAAGGAAAGCCCGACGGCGGCAAGGGCGACCGCAAAAGCGACGCCAAGAAAGATCAGAATGGGAAGATAGTCGATCAAAAGGCCGCTGAGCATGGGGAAAAACTCGGGTTGCGGGACTCTGGAAACGATTGAAACATCCGATGGTTAGGCGGGAAAATCAAGGGGATTCAGAGGGCTGTTCTTAATGTTCCTCGATCTCTTCACGCGCGGCGTTAAGATCGTCCTGAAAATCTGGGTTTGCGGTCAGCGCGCCCACAATCAGCATCGCCAGCAAGCGTCCGCCTTCGAGATCGACGGGAAAATGGACGCCCGCTTCGACCCTGCGGAGGGCGATGGCATCGGCGCGGGCGCGTAAGGCGGAAAGTTCCTCGGGAGCCAGCATCCCCAGAACTTCGGCAAGCACGCGCGACCCGGTTGTGTGGCCGCTGGGATAGGCTGGGCTTGCGTCAATCGGATCGACATAAAGTTTTACATGAGGATCGGCAAGATAAGGCCTTCTGGTGTGCCAGAATTTTTTGTCGGCATCCACCACCTGCCCCGTGGCACTCATCACGCGATCAAGAAGGGCGAATGTTTTTGGCAAGCGTTCGCGGGTAAAAGCGGGGCCAAGGGTATCCGTAAGCAATTCAATCCGGAATTTTTGTTCGTCCCTGATCGCGAAAAGTTCGGCGGGAGACAGATGGCGTTGCGCATGCAAAATGGCTTTGATTTGGGATTTCCACGCGGAACCGCCTTCTTCAGGCGGAGGGAGCAAAAGTTGGGGCGGCAAAAATTGCGCCTGAATATAGTTTTGTTCGGCAACCGCTGCCCAAGGCGTTGACGGCACGGCAACGCCACAGAAACAGACAAGGGCGACGACGACAAAACGATAGAAGCGCGGCAGAAACAAGGAATTCTCCCTATTTCAAGAATTGAGGGGGCTGAAGCGCGTTCGGGTTTTGTTTATCTTGCGGCGCAGCATCCCCCGGAATCGGGTTGTTTTGAAAAGTTTCCCTTTTAATCGTTTCGGCTTCGACGCGCTCGGATTCAAGTTCCTCCATAGAGCGGTCGTAAAGCGCCTTAGCCGAAAAATTCCTTGGTTTAAAAGGCACATCGCCGAGGCGCGGCCAGTTTATCTCATCAAGAGAAGGCGGGGGCGTTTCGACCAAACGGGGTTGCGCCTTGACCTCGTCCGGAACCTCGTCGTGCCCGAAAAGATTCGGCACGTGGATGCTGTCGCACCCCGCAAGCAGAAAAAAACTTAGTAAAGGAACGATTGATGATGCGCCGATCGTGATTTTCATGTAAGTTCTCGCGCCTTCCCCTTGCATCGATTGCAAGGCACCCTTTTTGCGTTTCATTCTCAATCCGCCCGGCCATGACCATAGCAGAAGATTCCCCCGATTCCCAAACCGGAAAAAAACTCGAGAAATCCCTCGACGCCATCGCGGCTCTCCGCAAAGCGATGGCCGAGCGTCTCGCCGAAACAGCCGCCGACGCGTCCGCCGAAGCCTTCGCGAAGGCGGAAGCCAAACCCGCGCAGGAATCCCGGCCCAAACAAGAATCTCAACCCAAAGCCGAAACCGCGCCCGCCGAAACAGCCGGAGATGCGCCGCAGCAAACACGGAGAAAAGATGACGCGGGCAGCGCCGCACCTTCGGTAAAGTCCGAGCCGCAAAAAGAAACAGACATCCATTTCGACATCGTCGAATGGTCGCGGATCATGATTCATGTTTCCGAAGAGAGCCAAAAGCTTGTCCGCGACTATATCGTCCGCACGCGGGACAAGCCGGTCAATACCGTGCCGATCTCTCCGGTTCCCTTCATGGATTCTTTTTCGCAACTGATCTCGCGTTTTCTCGATAATCCCGAATCCTATACCGACGCGCAGCTCGCCACGTGGCAAAATTATATCGACCTTACGCGCGCGACTTTGCTGCGCCTCCAAGGGCATTCGGCCCCCCCGGTCGCGGAACCTCCCGCCTATGACAAACGATTCAAGGCCAAGGATTGGCAAACCAACTGGATGTTCGATTTTCTGAAGCAAGCCTATCTTTCGACCTCCGACGAAGCGCGCCGCCTGGTGCAGCAGGAAGCGTCGAACGTCGAAACCAAAATGGCCAAGAAGCTCGAATTTTACTCGCGCCTGTTTTTAGACGCGAGCGCGCCCAACAATTTCTTCATGACCAATCCCGAAGTCTTGCGCGTCACTTTGGAAAGCAAGGGCGAAAATCTCATCAAGGGATTTGCGAATCTTCTGCGGGATTTGGAAAGCGGCAACGGTCTTTTGCGCATCCGCATGAGCGACTACCACGCCTTCGAGTTGGGCAAGAACATCGCCGTCACGCCCGGAAAAGTCGTCTATCAAAACGATTTGATGCAGCTTATCCAGTACGCGCCGTCGACGCCTTCCGTGCATCGCGTGCCGTTTTTGATCATTCCGCCGTGGATCAACAAGTATTATATTCTCGATCTGCGCCCGGAAAATTCCTTCATCAAATATCTCGTTTCGCAAGGGCACACGGTGTTTTGCATCAGCTGGGTCAATCCGATGAAACGCCACGCCCTGACCCAGTTCGAGGATTATATGGAAACGGGGGCCTTGGCCGCTCTGCGCGAGGTCAAGCGCCTGACGGGGGAAGACAAGGCCAACGTCCTCGGTTATTGCATCGGCGGAACTCTTTTGGCGTGCACGCAGGCTTATTTGGCGGGTTTGCATGCGACTCCGGCCGATCTGCCGACAATCGCCAGCGCGACTTATCTCGTCACGATGATCGATTTCTCCCAGCCGGGCGATCTGGGCGTTTTCATCGACGAAGATCAAATCAGCCTTTTGGAAGACCGCATGGCGCGGCTCGGTTTTATGGACGCGAACAGTCTGGTCCTGACCTTCAACCTGCTGCGCGCCAACGATCTGGTTTGGCCTTTCGTCATCAATAACTATTTGCTCGGCCGCGAACCTTTCCCGTTCGACATTTTGTACTGGAACGCGGATTCGACCAATCTGCCCGCCGCCATGCAAAGCTACTACCTACGCAAGATGTATCTGGAAAACAAGCTGATCGAACCGAACGCCCTCAAGATGAAAGATATCCCGCTCGATCTCGCCGAAATTTCGACGCCGAGCTTTTTGCTCGCCACGCGCGAAGACCATATCGCTCCGTGGCGTTCGACCTATGCCTCGACGCATCTTTACAAAGGGCCCGTCACTTTCGTCCTTTCGGGGTCCGGGCACATCGCGGGCGTCATCAATCCGCCGGATGCGAATAAATACGGGTATTGGATGAACGGCGATTTGCCCCAAAATCCGGACGACTGGTTGAAGGAAGCCACGCCGCACAAGGGCTCGTGGTGGCCGGAATGGATCAAATGGCTTGCATCTTTTGCCGGAGACGACGTGCCCGCGCGCGAAGTCACGTCCGGCATCGAAGACGCGCCCGGAAGTTATGTGAAGATAAGGGTGGTGTGATTTTTATTAGCGCAATTGATTCACATCCCGCCGTAACCCCTTCCACTTAAAGTATGCCTTGTTCGAAACGCAGCCCAATCCCTTGTGCTCCGCCGCAACTTTAATAGATTGAACTCGTTTCGTTCACGGTATTAGTTAATTGATAATCCACAGATTTTTTGAGATTCGACTCATTAATCCCTTGACCTCCCAATATTTCCCATGATATCCCATCCAAACCCAGAGGGAGACTGGGTTATCCCAAGTTCGAAGTCCGCACAGATACCAAGAATACGACCCGCGAGGATGCTTCCGGCATCCATGTAACCTTTTGTTTTCGCCGAGGAACTTATGGCCGTTTTCCTGTCCAGTTTTGTCAATAAGATCGACAAAAAGGGGCGTGTGTCCGTTCCGGCTCCTTTCCGCGCGGCGCTTGGCGCCGACACCTCCGGAATTGTCGTCTTCCGTTCGTTGCAATACGAGGCTCTCGAAGGCTGCTCGATCGCGCATCTGGAACTCCTCAGCCAAAGCCTCGAAAAACAGGACCTTCCTCCCGACGTTTTCGAGTTGATCGAGACGACGATTTTCGGCGGCTCGGTGCAGTTGCCGTTCGACGGCGAAGGACGCATCAGCCTGCCGCAAAATTTGTTGACCGGCGTCGGCATCACCGAAGAAGTCGCGTTTGTCGGACGGCGCAAGACATTCCAAATCTGGGATCCGAAAAAACTTGCCGCGCATGAGAACGCCGCGCGCGCCAAAGCCCGCGCCAAGGATATTTCGCTGAGCAAGATCATCGCTGCCGTCACGCAGTCTTCGAAGGAGGGCTGATGACCGACGCGCCCTCCCATATCCCCGTCATGCTGCGCGAAGTAATCGCCGCATTGGCCCCGCGAGATGGCGGCGTCTATGTGGACGGAACTTTCGGGCGCGGCGGTTACGCGCGCGCCCTGCTCGACGCCGCCAAGACCGAAGTCGTCGCCATCGACCGCGATCCCGACGCCATCGAAGCGGGACAAAAAATGGTCGCCGAATTCAAGCCGCGCCTCACGCTTTTGCAAGGTCCTTTCGGCGCGATGGATGTCTTGCTGGCGGGCCAGCATATTTTCCGCGTTGACGGAATTACGCTCGATCTGGGCGTCTCCTCGCCGCAAATCGACGAGCCGGAACGCGGCTTTTCGTTCGCCGCCGACGGGCCTTTGGATATGCGCATGAGCAAGTGCGGCCCCAGCGCCGCCGATGTCGTCAACACGATGGATGAGCGCGAACTGGCGAATGTCATCTATACGTTGGGCGAGGAGCGTTTCTCGCGCCGCGTCGCGCGCTGCATCGCCGAAGAGCGCGCGAAAAACCGCATCGCGCGCACGGCTCAACTGGCCGACATCATCCGCCGCGCCGTGCCGCGCTCAAGCGACGGCCTCGATCCCGCCACGCGCAGTTTTCAGGCTTTGCGTATTTACGTGAACGACGAAATGGGCGAATTGACCCGCGCCTTGAACGCCGCCGTCATGTTGCTTAGCCCGCGGGGGCGTTTGGCGGTCGTTTCATTCCATTCGCTCGAAGACCGCGTGGTGAAGGATTTCATGCGCTCTCAAAGCGGCATGGGAGGGCAAGTATCGCGCCATCTGCCCGCGAACGATCACGAAAAGAAGGAACCTCTTTTCCAAATCCTGACCAAAAAGCCGCAAACGCCGAAAGACGACGAAAGGACCGCCAATCCGCGCGCCCGTTCGGCCAAATTGCGCGTCGCCGAAAGAACCGACGCGTCCATCCAGAAGGAGGAAGCATGATCCGCTCGTATTCCTCCCTGCTTTTCTGGCTCGGCATGACGATCGCGGCGAGCCTTATGCTTTATCACACCAGCGACAGGGTCCATGCTCTCGACGAGCAACTTCGCTCCCTTAACGCGCAAATAGAAGACGAGCAAAAGAGCCTGCATGTGCTGAAAGCCGAGTGGGTTTATCTGGCCAATCCCTCGCGCGTCGAAGCGGAAACGAAGCGGCATCTCGGCATCCAGCCAACAGCGCCGAACCGCATCGCCGCCTTGAAAAACATGGGCGACCTTTTGCCGTTGCAGGACGGAGTCTCCATGCCGCCCGTTCAAATGGCTCAAACACCGGCGTCCCATGCGCCCTCTTCATCTCCCGCGAAAACGGTTTCTCTCCCGCGCAACAAAAACGAACGCATTATGGCTTCGCTTAACGCGGGACGCATCAACGATCATATGACGATGCAGCACGCGGCAGCAGAAGCATCGACGGACAGAATCGGCGCGTTGATCGGAAAACTAGGTTTGCATCCATGACCAAATGGCGGCTTAAAGGGTCAGCAGAAGCGCCGCAGCCCAGTCTGCCGGGGTTGGATTTGAAGCCGAAAAGACACCGCCTTTCCACTCCGCACGAACAAGCCTTAAGTTTGGCGAAGGTTCGGCTTAGCGTCGTTTTTCTCCTTTTCGCGGTTACGTGGGGCGTGATCGGGGGGCGGCTGGCGTACCTATCCCTTTCCGGCGATCCGAACGCCCCTGTCGCGCGCGCGGAGCCGGACGACAACCCGATCAACCGCGCCGATATTACCGATAGGAACGGAACGGTTCTGGCGACCTCTTTGCCCACCGTTTCTCTGTGCGCCGATTCCAAATCCGTCATCGATCCTGCCGAGGCGGCGAAGCAATTACTCGGGGTTTTGCCCGATCTCAATCCCCAGAAGCTCAGCGAGGACTTGCAAAACGGCAAGCATTGCTCGATCATCCGGCGCCATTTGACCCCGCGTCAATATTACGAAGTGAATAAGCTTGGCATCGCCGGGCTTGATTTTCTCCCCGACGAACGCCGCATCTATCCCGCGGGCAATTTGGCCGCGCACGTCGTCGGCTTCAGCGACATCGACAATAACGGGTTGGCGGGAATCGAAAAGTCGATGGACACGCGACTGAACGAAAATTCTAAACCGCTGGCGCTGGCGCTCGATCTGCGCGTGCAATCCGTTTTGCGGCGCGAATTGTTGGCGGCCATGAACGATTACCGCGCCGAAGCCGCGACCGGCCTCGTCATGGACATCAACACCGGAGAAATTCTCGGCATGGTCTCGCTGCCCGATTTCGATCCAATACGCGCGGGTCAAGCTTCCGACGACCAGCTTTTCAACCGCGACACGCTCGGCGTTTACGAAATGGGCTCGACTTTCAAGATTTTCAACACGGCGCTGGCGCTCGAGTCCGGAACGGTCCATCTCGCCGACACGTTCGATACGACGCATCCGATCGAAATCGGCAGCTACAAGATCCGGGATTTTGAGAAGGAAGACCGCAATCTAAATGTCGCGGAGATTTTCACCCATTCGTCGAATATCGGATCGGCGCGCATGGCGGAGCGTTTCGGCGGCGTCAAACAACGCGCTTTTTTCGAACGGCTGGGATTGACTGAAAAAATTTCTCTTGAATTGCCGGAAGTCGGCGCGCCCTTGATACCCTCGGCGCGCGAGTGGGGCGAGGCGACCACGATGACCGCCGCTTTCGGCCACGGAATTGCGGTCAATGCCGTGCAGTTGGCAAGCGCCGTCGCCACCATCGTCAACGACGGGCACCCGGTGCATCCGACGCTCCTTAAACGCGACGATACATACGAAAGGGATGTCGATACCGTTATTTCTCCCCATACCTCCGCGCTCATTCGCGGATTGATGCGTTTGGTCGTGACGCGCGGAACGGCCAAAAAGGCCGATGTCGAAGGCTATATGGTCGGCGGGAAAACGGGCACGGCGAACAAGCTGGCCAACGGCCATTATCTCGAAAACGCCAGAATCTCGTCTTTTATCGGCTTATTCCCGATCAACGCGCCGAAATATCTGGTTTTCGCGTCGCTGGACAATCCCAAAGGCAACGCCAAAACCAAAGGCATAGCGACCGCGGGCTGGGTCGTCGCGCCGCTCGTCAATAACGTGGTGACGCAGATCGCCCCGATGCTTGGAATGCCGCCTCTGGCAAAAGAGTCGAACGAGGCGACCGAGCGGCAGGTCCTCAAGCCCTTGGGCGCGGAGATCGTGGACGGGATTCCCGTCGATGACGGAAAGGATTACGCCGCCGTGGAGTCGGACAGCGTGGAATAAAATCAGAGAAGTGGCCCGCCAGGTACTCTTACGTGAGATGTTTTTCCATCGCTTGTATCCAAGGGGGCTACGTAACGCCGTTTTTATTTTTATAAAGTGTATTCGCTTATGGACTGATTAATATAAGTGTCCTTCGGATGCGAACGCGCATAGTTCTGATGATAATCTTCGGCGGGATAGAAGCCCTTCAAGGGCTCAACCTTGGTCGCAATCGGAGCCGCGAAAACCTTCGCGCGTTGCAACTGATCGATATAAGCTTCCGCTATCTCTTGCTCTCTCGGTGTCGCATAGAATATCGCCGAACGATATTGCCCGCTGCCGTCGGGTTCATGGCGATCAAACTGGGTCGGATCGTGAGCGGCCGAAAAAAACACTTTTAAAACCTGTCCAAGCGTAATTTCGGCAGCGTCATATGCCACCCGTACTGACTCGGCATGTCCTGTTTTACCGGTGCTAATGCGTTCATAATTTGCCGAATCTGCTGTCCCTCCCGAGTAGCCTGAAACGGCGCTTGTCACGCCCTTCACATGCTCAAACACCGCCTGCACGCCCCAGAAGCATCCTCCAGCCAAAATGATGCTGGCTCCTTCGCTGATTTCCTCTAAATGAGTATCAAGGACAGGATCAGGCAATGTTACAGTATCTGGGCTTTCAAGCCTGCATTCCATATGTCCATCAAGAACGCTTTTTTGTGGGGAGATCCCCCTTGTTTCTTGAGGCGACAAATTTTTCGTTCTTTCTTCCAAAATTTCTGTCAGATCTCCGATAGGACCTTTAACACGAACGCCGAACATGTTTTGGGTTGCGATCAAGCCTGTTACTCGCGATGACTTAACGAGTTCAGTGATATACGCCCCCGCTTCATTGTGGTTGGGGCGTTTTTTGCTGTACTTGCTCTTGACCAACATGACGGTCGCATCAGTGACCATATAGTAGCCGTCTGGGCCTTCATTATTCATAAGTTCCTGCAGAAGTCCGCAGACCTTTTTAGCCCGGCTAAACGGAGAGGGTTCACTCTCCTTGTTAAGGCGTTCTTTCTTTTCAAGCTGTAAATCTTGTCGTTTGGCTTTTTGCAAAGTTTCGGAGGATAAGCCCATGCGCCATCTCATTGCGTCGCTTATGTTACGAAAACCAAAGTTTTCCATCAGCAGAAGCTCGGCATTTCCTGGAGAAAATTCCGTGTCCCGATAGAGAAGGGCTATGCCCTCTTCACCAATAATAGGCAGACACCGGCCAAGGCGCAGGTTATGCCTGTTCAACGAAGCCAGTATGTCGCCTTCGGGTCTTACATACGGTCCTAAACATATTTCGGAGGCCGCAACTTTACCTTCGGTTTTTACAACCGTGCCCAAACATACTTCGTAACCACAAGAAACAGCTTTTTCCTTCAGCCAATCGTCCGGAACTCCATCAAGCTCCATATCAAACATAAGCTCAACATCCGTCATTTTGTCAGTGACGGCATTTTGCGTTTCTTCCGGAAGCTGCCAGAATCTGAGTCTGGCTTGCCTGTTAGCGTTCCAAATATGGGAAAGTATTTCTTTATAGTCCATATTTTCGTTCCTGTTTATCCTTATGCTTGATGTTGAGAACGCTTATAATTGATATTCTTACGATTACAAACGGGGTTGAATAGTACAAAGGGAGATTTTGACGGTGACTAACAGATTGAAAAATGGTGCCGATTGTGTGATTCGAACACACGACCTACCGCTTACAAGGCGGTTGCTCTACCCCTGAGCTAAATCGGCTAACTTAATTTCCTCCGCAACCGCCTTGTAACAGGTTTTGCTCGCCTGCGCTCGCGGGGCGGGTGCTCTACCCCTGAGCTAAATCGGCTAACTTCACTCTGCTCTACCCCTGAGCTAAATCGGCTTTTGTCGATCATCTAACACAACATTTCCTAAACTAACAACTGGAAGTACGGGGACTTTGCTGCTAGACAAAATTCATGACGAATCCGCAACAAATGCTGGCCGATCTTGAATGGCAGGTCGATATCGGCGCCGACGAGGCTATCGGCGAAAAGCCCTGCCTCGCAAAGTGGGCATCTGGAACCAAAAACGTTGGATTGGATAAAAAAGAGGCCGTAACCGAACCCCCGTTTTTAGAAAACAGCCAAAAACAGGGTAGATTTTCCCCATCCGATACCCTCTTCCCCCAACCCGCCCGCCAAGCCCCAATACCGGATGCAAGGCCCCGTGCCGGATGTTCCGCCCAAACGCTTGACGAGTTGCGCGACGAGCTTTCGAAATTCGAAGGATGCGCTTTACGCTCGACAGCCATGAATCTGGTTTTTGCCGACGGGAATCCCGCCTCGCCCGTCATGTTCATCGGCGAAGCCCCCGGGGAAGACGAAGACCGGCAGGGAAAACCCTTTGTCGGGGTTAGCGGCCAGCTGTTCGACCGGATGCTGGTCGCAGCGAGCATGGCGCGCAAGGACATTTATATATCCAACATCCTGTTTTGGCGTCCTCCCGGCAACAGGACACCGACGGATGCCGAAATCGCGGCGTGCCTTCCTTTTGTCGAACGCCATATCTCATTGATAAAACCTAAAATTTTAGTTCTTTTGGGCGGCGTCGCAGCTAAAACCCTTTTGCGTACGACCGAGGGCATTACGCGCCTTCGGGGCCGATGGACGACCTATAATATGCCCCAAGAGTCTGGCTTCGATACCCCCATTCCTTGTCTGCCGATCTATCACCCTGCCTATCTGCTGCGTCAAGCAAGCGCCAAACGTCAAGCGTGGAACGACATTTTATTGCTCAAAAAACGCCTCAAAGAAATTAACGCATTGAAAAACAACGAATAAATTTTATTTGCCTGTTTTTGGCAGTCGATTTTTCTTGCCCTCCCTTACTTTCGTCCCTACAGCGTCACGCATGAACGACGTTTCGGCCAAAGAACAACCCTCCCGTCGCCTGCCCAAGATGGCAGCGATGGCGCTTGTCTTTTGGGGATTAAGTTCCGGCTCTCCTTTGGACGCCGCGCCGGTTTGGATGCTTCAGAACGATTTGCCCCCGCATATCGCTCCTCAGGCAAAACTCCCTTTCGATGATAACCAAATCAGCGTGTTATCGGAAGACGATGCCATTTTATACCGCGCCGCCTTTGCCGCGCAGGAAAAGGCCGATTGGACCTATGCCGATAAAGCCTTGGCGCAGATCACGGATAAAAGGCTTGTCGGGCACGTTTTGGCCGATCGTTATTTGCGCAGGCAAATGACCCCGAACGAGGCCACGCAATGGTTCGCTTCCTATTCGTCCCTGCCCGAAGCCGAGACGCTTTACGACCAAGTCAAAAAGCTTAAAGGCCTTCCTGCCGCTTCCATCCCCCAACCTAAAGCCGTCGAAGAATGGCAAGGCAGCAACGGGTTTACTTCTTCTTCAGGCTTCCGAAACGTCAACGACAATGACGATCCCCTTCCCAAAAATCCTATCGAAACCGAAATAAATTCCGCTTTGCGCCACGGCGATGCGGCCAAAGCGCGTGAAATTCTGGATGCAGGATTAAACCGGGGCGCCTTGTCGATAACCCAATCGGGCGACCTTATCAGCCGTATCGCCGCAAGTTTCTATTATCAGGGCGAGATCGAGAACGCGCGCAAGATGGCGCGCAGGGCCGTCGACTCCGGCGTTCCTTTCGGATTATGGATCGAGGGGCTTTCGGCTTGGACGCAGCGAGATTTCGGGACTTCCGCCTATTCCTTCGCGGAGCTTGCCGATACGAAGGGGCTTTCCTCATGGGACCGCGCCACGGCCGCTTATTGGGCCTATCGCGCCGAAAGCCGCCTTGGCGATAAGGCTCAGGCGCACCGCTGGCTGGCCGAAGCGGCAAAATCTCCGCAAAGCTTCTACGGGGCTATGGCTGTCCGCCTGATGGGACGTTCCCCCGAACATTCGTGGAAATTGCCGGAATTAAGCGCCAAATCCATTTCTCTCTTGACGTCCCAAGATGCCGGTTGGCAGGCTTTGGCTTTGGCTCAAATCGGGCGCGCCGATCTGGCGGAAAGCGAATTGCGCCAGATGCTTTCGGTTGAAAGTTCGCGCGACATGCAGATGGCAGCTCTTGCTCTGGCGGAAGAAGCCCACATGCCGTCCCTCCTCCTTCAACTCAGCAGCGTAGCCGTTCGCGCGAACGGAAAGCCTTTCGACGCCGCCCTTTATCCCCTTCCGCCGTGGCAGCCTTCGGGCGGATTCACGGTCGATCGCGCCTTGATTTACGCAATCATGCTTCATGAATCCCAGTTCGATACGGAGGCAGTCAGTTCGCGCGGCGCGTGCGGCCTGATGCAGATTATGCCCTCGACCGCGCGGCGCATCGCCAACGATAACAGGGTCGTCCGCGTGGCGAGACACACTTGCCCCGACACTCTGTTGGATCCCTCGACCAATATGAGCATGGGGCAGAAATTCGTCCACATTCTGGCCGAAAGGCCGATGATCGGCGATAATTTGCTTTTCCTGCTTGCCGCTTATAACGGAGGCCCGGGAAATCTCGCGCATTGGCTCGCCGGAGCTGACCGCTCCGATCCGCTTCTGTTTCTCGAAAGCCTGCCCGTCCGCGAGACCCGCGATTACGTGCAGCAGGTTATGATGCACTATTGGATGTACCGTTCGCGCCTGTCGGAGCCGGATACAGCAGCAGCCTCGTTGGCGCGCGGCGAATGGCCGAGATACGCATTAGGCGACGCAAGCGCGACGAAACGCGCCGACGCGGAAGGGCTTGAATTAGCGAGCCTTGAGTTGGCTAAAATGAACGGGACGCGATAAATAAAAGCGGATTAAACTGTTTTTAACCAAGAATATTAAGAGCTTATAAATCATGTTCTTGTATTCTCGGCATCGTGCATTGAGTGAAAGTAATTATTTTAAAGGCATCTGGAAATGGAGCCAAACAACACCTATAATGGTATCCGATCTGGCGGCGTCGAGTGTGTCTCGATGCCGAGAGTGTTGGGTGCGGTTATGGAAGAAGTAAAAAAGAATCTGACTCAGACTATGGCTGCAGCGGGGAAAGAAGTCGTCGCAAACCCGGGCGGCGTGCCTCGTACGTTTGATTTTGAGCACAGATCTATGGAGGAGTTTCCTGCATGGTGGGCTGCGCGCGAGAAGGAAATTAATCTCCTCATTGCGAAGATTGAAGCGGAAGAACAGCCAGTCGTTGAAAGAAGGAAAGAGTCGGGAGTGGAAGAACTCAATCGGGTTGTCAAAGTTATGCGAGCGAATTTCGCCTTTAGTTGAACATGGAGAACGTGAGAAAGAGTCTGACTCAGACATTAGTCACGGCGAAGACAGAAGTCGCTGCAGGCCTCGACGACGTGCCTGACACATTAGATTTTGAACGTATGTCTATGGAAGAGCTTAGGGCCTGGTGGGTTACAGAAAAGGAAAGGCTTGATCGAAAGTATGGACTGCACTCGCCGGATGTTGGAAAAAAGAAAGAGTCTGGACTGGAAGAACTCAATCGAGTTGTCAAAGTTATGCAGAATCATCTCGCTTGTAGCTGAATATCCCGCAGTTCAGATCATAGCTGCGCGACAATTTTCTTCCAAAATTAATCTTCTTGTAATCATATCCCTATAAAATCTCCGGGTGTATTTTGCGGAGATTTTTTTATGCCTAAAATTATATCGGCTGAGCTTTATCGAAAATCGCATGAGAGATTCTTTTCCCTTCTAAAATACGGTTACAGTATCGACGATGTTGCGCTTGCAGACTTCACGTTAATAGAATCAACAAAGGAAAGCAAAAATTTAGAAGAAGAGAATCATACAGATGAAATCCTAGATAGCGACGAAGAAATCAGGCGTTGGACTGAACAGGCCAAAATTACGGTCGGTTTGACGCAACAGAGGGCAGGAACGACTAACAAGGAAGAGCTTCATACTTTGGTGGAAAACACCAGCGATTTGACGAAAACTATTCGTAAATTGACGGAAATAAACAACGAACTAACAACAGAGCTGCGGCTGCAAAGAAAGATAACAAGCCTTGAGAGAAATCAAAACGATTTGAATGAAGCGAGAAGACAAAAAGTTAAAGAAAAAGACGATATTTGGGTGAAATTTGGTGTAGCATTGGGCATCGCTGGAATTGGCGCGGCGCTCTGTGCTGCCGCATTTGCGACTGTATTTGCAACTTCAATCGGATTGCCCGTTATAGCTGCGACGATGGTGGGCTGTATCGCAGGCGCTGCTGTTTGTGAATTTGTCTTCATTCGGCCGATTGAAAAGGAAATAAAAGAGAAGGAAAAAGAAATTTTAAATGTGGTTCGGGAGCTGGATCAATTGAACCAGAAAACGCAGGTCGAGCCGCAAAGACAAAACGAACCAAAATCTGCGGCATCGCCCGATGCGCCTTCGAATAAGCCTCTTGTCGCGCCAACGCAAGAATCTTCCGCCCCTTTAACTCCTTTATTGGGCGAGCCGGATTCAACCGCAGCCCCTCGCGAAAAAACATCTGATAAAAATCCGATTGCCGAATGCGAAGTTCCCGTTGCCACAGAGGAAGCTGCGTCAAAATTGTCAGATATTGCATCTAACACGGCAAAAGCCTTTGCCGCCGCCTATTCCGAACAAACAAAAGCCGCAAAAACGGCTGCCGATAAACCAGTCGAAGAAAATCAAGCCGCTGACTGTATGCACCTTAAGCCGAAAGATGCTACATCCAGCAATGAAGCACCGCCTCAACCGTGATCTGATTGTTCCTTTTTCAGCAAAACCCCATCGCCATCGGCTGCCAAATTGGCTCAAATACCGAGTCATACAGATTCATAAGCCTATCGCCCCGCACGCAGGATTAAATCCGTTAGAACTTTCTCAGCCCCTGCATCGGCGAACGTCAGCTTGACGGGCAAAACGAGGATTTCGGCGCGGAAATCGGGCGGCAGGCGGACGGCGTCTTTTTCCGTCGTCAGAAGGCGCGCGCCCTGCTCTTCCGCTTCAAGGCGCAAAGCGTCGATATCCGCTTCGCCGTAGACATAATGATCGGGAAATTCCAAAGCGCTGGCGATATCGAGCCCAAAAGCCCGCGCCGTGGCGAAAAACTTCTCAGGCCGAGCCAATCCGGCAAAGGCGACAAACCTCCCAAGCTTTGGAAAACCCGGAGGCAACATCGGCTCAAGCCGCGCGCGAAAGACGGGCACTTTGGCTTCTTGCGCCTTCGCGGCGAGATTTTGGCAATCGCGCTCGCCGATAACGATCACCGCCGCGACGCGCTTCAAGGCGTTCGCCAAAGATTCGCGCAACGGTCCGGCGGGAATGATGCGCCCGTTGCCAAGGCCTGCGTCTCCGTCAACGACGAGGATCGATGCCGTCGGCGCAAGGTTCGGATTTTGCAGGCCGTCGTCCACGATGACGATAGACCCGTGCATTTCGGCTTCGCGTATGGCGCAGACGCGGTCGCGGGCAACCCACGTCGGGGCCGCAGCCGCCAAAAGCAACGCCTCATCGCCGACATCGCTGACCTTATGGCGGGAGAGATCGACGCAGGTCAACTGGCCGTTGCCTTTATAGCCGCGCGTCACAAAAACGGGCTTTTGTCCCGAATTTTTGAGAATTCCGGCTAACGCCAGTGCGGTCGGCGTTTTTCCGGCTCCTCCGGCCACGACATTGCCGATGCAAACGACCGGCACGCGCGCGCGGTAAGGAACGGCAAACGTCCGGCGCAAGCATGTTCCAATTTTAAACAAGAGAGACAACGGCGCGAGCGCTCCGGCCTTAAGCGCCGATGCGCGGTCTTCCTTGTACCAAAAACGCGGGGTTCTCATGCCTTAAGCCAAGGGGATATTTCGAGGATTATTTGATTGAGGATAGACCTCTTCTTGTCCGCGAGCAATCGCGCAGCCTCGATTTGGCGGTCGCGTTCGGCGTTTTGCATCCAGAGGCGATTGACCGCAGGCGCGATTTCGTCTTCGCGCTGAATTTGCGTCGCCGCATGATCGGAAATGAATTCCTGCGCGATTTCCGAAAAATTGAACATTGACGGGCCAAAGATGACCGCCGATCCCAATTGCGCGGGTTCTATCGGGTTATGGCCTCCCGTTTCCGTAAATGACCCTCCCAGAACCGTGACGGGGCACAACGCGTAAAACAAGCCGATTTCGCCTATCGTATCCGCGAGATAGACTTGGCTGTTCCCGTCTATCGTTTCGCCTTTCGACCGGCGCGCGCAAGTCAGGCCGAAAGAGCCGATACGTTCCGCGATTTCGTCGCCGCGCGCGGGATGGCGCGGCACGATCACGGTCAAAAGCCGCGGATGCTGAAGGAGGAGAAGGCAGTGCGCGCAAAGAGCCATTTCTTCTTCGCCCTCGTGCGTCGACGCCATAAGCCAAAGGGGCCGGCCTTTCGTTTTCTCCCGCATTTGCGCCAGTTCCCGCTCATCGAATGGCAGCGGCGACGAGACGTATTTCAGGTTGCCCACGCATTTGACCGGCGTGGCCCCGAGCGCGGCAAACCGCTCCCTGTCGCTTTCGGTCTGGGCGAGACAAAGGCGGAATGAGGATAAAAGCTCCCGCGCGAACCCTTTGACGCAAGACCAGTTGCGGAAGGATTTATCCGACATACGGGCGTTGAGAAGGATCGCGGGAATCGCGCGTTCGCGCAATGCCTTCAGCGTATTCGGCCAAAGTTCGGATTCCGTCCATATCGCCAATATCGGCTGCCAATGGTCGAGAAATCGCGCGATGCAAGGAACGAGATCGACGGGGACGTATTGATGCAGCGCATAGGACGGCAACCGTTTTTCCGCCATTTGCGCCGCCGTCACCGTTCCCGTGGTTAGAACGACGAAAATATCGGGGAATATATCGTGCATCCTTTCGATCAAAAGAAGCAGCGACGAAGCTTCGCCCACGCTGGCGGCATGGCACCAAACCAGCCGTCCGGAGGGACGGGGCTTCGAGGGGTGGCCAAAACGCTCGGCAAAACGCTCGGCATCCTCGCGGCCCCTTGCCAAACGGACACGCAAGAAAATTGCGACAAGCGGCGCGCAAAGATCGGTCAAAAAACGGTAAAGTTTCGAGAGCATGAGGATTAACTATAGTGCGCCTTTGATGAAAGCATCTCCGTCTGGTATACTTAGCGCGCTTCGATAAGTATCATTGGAGGATCGTGCGATGTCTACAGAAAAAAATCTGATATGGGTCGCAAATTTTCCTTTAGCCGATATTGTGTCCGGCAACATCGAGATCGTTCACGGCATTGTCGGCGCGCCGCAAAAAACCGGTATTTCTTCCGCGAACGAGCTTGTGAAGGCGCATGTTTTCGGAATTTACAGGCGCGAAGGCGATTCCGAGTTTTCCTTTTTCGACAGGCGGAAGCAGCCGGAGAAAAGTCATATTCTCCCTGTTCTGCCCAACGGGAGCCCCAGATTTACCTACTGACTTCTCCGAGGAATCGGAAGGCAAAAGGGAAAATGTGCGCAAAGAGATTGCGAATGCGACAAAAGGCGGAATTTTTGGTACTATGGCTCCCAGAATCATACTTCCGGTTTCAAGTTCATGGCTCCTTCTCCTCCTCTTGAAGACCACCGCATAGGACGCATCGGCTGGCTGCGCGCGGCCGTTCTAGGGGCTAACGACGGCATTATCTCCACAGCCAGCTTGATCGTCGGCGTCGGGTCCGCTTCCAACTCGCTGAGCGAAGTCGTCATCGCCGGGATTGCCGGCATGATCGCGGGGGCCATGTCGATGGCGGCGGGGGAGTACGTTTCGGTAAGCTCGCAAGCCGACATCGAAAAAGCCGATCTCGCGCGGGAGAGGCAAGAACTGATCGACGATCCCGATTTCGAAACCGAGGAATTGGCGCAGATATACGTCGATCGGGGGCTTGACCCTCCGCTGGCGCGAAGCGTCGCCGTGCAGCTTATGAAAAAAGACGCCCTCGGCGCCCATGCCCGCGACGAGCTTGGGATCACGGAAATCACGACGCCGCGGCCCGTGCAAGCGGCTCTTGCGTCGGCGGCGGCTTTCGCCCTTGGCGCGTTTCTTCCTCTTTTGGCCCTTCTTCTCTCTCCCCCGCGCACCCTCGTGCCGACCGTTTTCGCCTCGGCTTTGGTCTTTTTGGCTCTTCTGGGAGCTTTAGGGGCAAAAATCGGAGGATCGAGTTTTTTCAGGCCTACGCTTCGCGTCGCCTTCTGGGGCGCGCTTGCCATGGCGGCAACCGCCGGAGTTGGTTCGTTTATAGGAAAGGTTCTTTAGAGTCCGACCCCAGACTCTTCTTTCCCGTTCCCTCATTTCTTACTTTTCCCCCGCTTCCGCTTTTGGTAGCTTCTTCCAATGACAAACCATCCCCCCTTAACTTTGCTCGAGGAATTTCTGCTTCTGGCTCTCGATGAGCGCACGAGGCAGGTGTATCCTTTGGATCCCGCCACGCTCAATTGCGCCACGGCGGGCGCGGTTCTTATGGATTTGACTTTGCGCAACCGCATCGATAACGACTTGCGCGATATGTTTACGGTCGATCCGACCCCGACCGGCGACGAGATTCTCGATCCCATTTTGCAAATGATGTCGCAGGCTCCCGTTCTGGCTCCGCATCCTATTGGCTTCTGGCTGCGCCAAATCGCCGAAGAAGGCGACGTTCTCAGGGAAAAAGCCCTGCGCCGCCTCGAAAACCGCGGCACGTTCGGTTATCCGGGTTGGGGATTGTTTTGGATGTTCGGCCTGCGGCGGTCGAAGGCGACAAACGAACAAAGAATCCAAGAGGTCAGATCGCGCCTTTTAAGGGTCGTTCATGGCGACGAGGTTCCTTCGCCGCGCGGCATCATGTTGACGGGCCTTGTCGAATCCTGCGGTTTGTTCCGTTTTATTCTGGACGAAAAAGAGGCCCAAAGCTCGAAAGCGCGCATCGCGAATATTTCGCGCATGGATCTTATCAGTCAGGCCGTCGCCAAAAGCATCGCCGACGTCGGGCCGGCCCTTGTCGCCGCGCCGGGAAATGAATAAATTTTGCATGGCTGAACAGTTTTCTTGAGTTGGAATGATCCTGATCGGAAAAACACTTATGGGCAGAACCGCTTCGATTTGTCTTCTTGGTCTTTTGACCGCGACGGCGGCTCTCGCGCAGGAGGCCCCTCCTCCGCGCAGCATGCCCCGCACGCCGGTCAGCCGTCAGGCATTGACGGAAGAGCAATCCCCTGTTCCTTCTTCAAGGGAAATGCAGGGGCCTGCCGTCATCATGGACGGCGAGAAACTGCGCATCGGCCAGACCGATTTGCGCCTTTTCGGCGTCGTGCCGCCGCAATTGGCCGCCAGTTTCGGCCCGCAGGCACGCGCCGCTCTCGACGCATTGGCCGGCGGCCAAAATGTTTTATGCAAAATCCGCGACAGGGATCGGGAGGGGCATCTCTTGGCGACCTGTTTTAACGCGGGCGGCAATGATATGGCTCTCGACCTTTTGAAGCGCGGTTTAGCGGTCGCGGCGCGCGGATCGATCATCGGCACCGAATTGGCGGCGACTTACGCCTCCGCCGAACAAACCGCCCAAAGCCAGAGAATCGGCTTGTGGTCGGTATCGACGGCCGCACCTGTAGCTGCTGCGCCGAGCGCTGCCCCGGCGCCCCAATCTAAACCGGAAGCCGCAGCGCCCGAAGCCGAAGCCAAAAAGGAAGAAAAGCCTCGCGCCCCCGACCAAGCCGCGCAGGCGCAGGCAAAAGTCACCGCCGATGTTTTGTCGCAGCAAGCCGAAAGAAGGATCGACGACGCGGCGTGGGCGGCAAGCGAAGAGGCGGGTTTCTTCGAACGCTACCAAATCCTCATCTCCGGTCTTTTGATGCTGGCAACCGCGCTTTGCATCACGAGCGCTTTGGAGACGCAAAGAATCCGCGACCGCCGCGAGGAGACAAAGGCTTTGGCGGCGGCCTTGCGCGGCGAACTTATGGCCGCGCGCGGCGTCTGTTTCGGCCGCGCCAAAGCCATCACCTGCGACGCCGAAGACCGCACCGCCGTATGGCCACGCATTCGCGCCACTTTGTATCAGGCTTATGTCGGACGTTTGGGATTATTGGGCGCGGAACTGGCGCGGCAGGTGGCTTCGATTTACGGGCAATCGAGCGATTACGCCGCGCTTTACAATCCGGCGACGGGAACTGCGGCGCTCGAAGTTTCCAAGAAGCAAGCTTTGGAAACTCTGCTCAAGCGCATCGACGAAGTCCTGCCGAAATTGGCGGAAATCGAAAGACTGGGCAGAATTTCGACTTCTTCTTCCGCGCCTGCGTCGGGCGCGGAAAACGCTTCCGCCGCCGCGCCGGATTCTTCGCCGGAATCCGGGTTTTTCTTTTCCGTTCTATCGGCTCTTTTCGGCGCGATAGGAGCCTTACGGAAAAATCAGGGTTCTTTAGTTCCAAATCCCAACAGCGCAGCGCCGCCGCCCCTGCCGCCCGACCCTCCCCATGTTAAAGAATATACGGCGATCATCGAAGCCGACATGGAACGCTTCCAATACGCGGAAAACGTCGAAACTTTGAATGTCCTCCCGCATAAAAAACGGGGAAAAGAAAAAGGGGCGGCGTAAAAGTTTGCGTGAAAGTAATGTTCGCCTTGGTTAAAGGCCACTTTATGCTTATAATCGCATCGTATTTTTAACCAATTTTCATGCCGAATTAGAATTATAAATGATCGAGAACGCCGGATTTAAACTTAAAGAAAAAACGCGCCTGTTCAAAAGAAGGGGCGGCGAGACGCTTTTTGCCGTCAAGCATGAAGTCCTCGATCCCGACGGAAAGAAAAGAGACACAAATTACGAAATCCTTTATTGGCAAAGGAAGTATTTACACACGCTCCCTTACGATCCCCGCACGGATAAAGTTCTTCTGCTTTTAGAATCTACGCCAGCGCCTCTCTGGCACAATGAAGGTCCCTGGGTTTTATCAACTCCGTCCTGCCGCCTCAGACCCGGCACTTATATATTGGAAAACGGCCATAAGTCGGTAGAAACATACACGAGATGTGAATCTTACTGGTCTCATGCTGTCGGGTTTTCTTACCCCGCGCCTGCCACGCTTAGCATCAGAAATACGCTTCGGATTAGGAGTATTTCTTCTTCCGAAAACAAAGATCCCTATTCTTTTTCTTTGTATGGCCTGTGCCGCGCCTATTCTCCCGAAGAAGCCTTACGGCTTCTTAATGCAAAAGACGCCCCTCCCATGGACGCATCGGCGCGGATTCTTTTGTCCTGGTTTCTTTTGCATCGCCGTGAGTTTCCCGGAAGCCTGACCCCGGAGACAAATCCGCCAAGCCCGGTGGACGGCCGTCCCCTTTTTAAAATAAGTTCGGCAGGAAAAATTCTGGAAAACACCCAAGTATACAAAGGCAAGCACACGCTTTACGACGTTCGTTTCAGCCTGGTGGCCGGAATGCCGACGGAAAGAACCAGCTCTATTCTCGATCCGGGAGCCAAAGCCGTTTTTGTTCTCCCCTATGATCCGGAGGCCAATAAAATAGGCTGGATTCGGGAATTTAAGCCTGTTCCTACGGGATTTCATCAAGACCCCTTTGTCCTGTCCACCGTGGCGGGCACCCTGAAGCCCGGCGAGTCAGTTGAACAAGGGGCTATACGGGAGCCAGCCGAAGAGATGGGGAAAGAGATCGAAAAAGAAGACCTTCACTTTTTAGGCAGTACTTATTCGGAACCATCGGTGTTCGGCGCCAAAAGCTATCTTTTCGTCGCCAAAACCTCTTTTTCCCGATTTGATAACGGCAGCGTTTACGGAAATGCAGCCGAAAATGAACGAACCAAAGTCTGCGTCGGCTCGCCGGAAGAGTTATTTGCAAACATCAAACGCAAAGGGTCGTCCGTGCACGCCGTTTCCTATGCCCTGTTTCTCCAATTCATGCTCAACAAAAAAGACTTGGATCGCGAATGGTGTTCGCGCGCGAAGACAACGCAGACGCAGGGAGCATCCATAAGATGCCTTCCTGAAGCCGCGGATAGATAATCTCCCCAAGCCAAAAACAAAAGGGCGGAAGAGTTTCCTCCTCCGGCCTTTTCTATAAGGATCGCTTTTATGCAAACATCTTGCCGTAGGAGACGAGGAGAGCTTTCAGTTTTTCCTCGACATCGGGCTTGATTTGCTTGTCCGTGCGGATGGCCTCGAGGATCGCCGAACCTGACCCGTGCAATTCCTGCAACAATCCGTGCTCATAGCGCGAAACGTCTTCGACCTTGACGGTATCGAGGAAGCCCTTCACGCCGGAGAAAATCACGCAGACCTGCTCTTCGACCGCGAGGGGCGAATATTGGGGCTGTTTCAAGAGTTCCGTCAGGCGGCGGCCGCGTTCCAGCAATTTGCGGGTCGTCGCGTCGAGATCGGAGGCAAATTGCGAGAAGGCCTCCATTTCGCGGAATTGGGCGAGTTCAAGCTTGATCGATCCCGCCACCTGTTTCATCGCCTTGATTTGCGCCGAAGAACCGACGCGGCTGACCGAAAGGCCGACGTTGATCGCAGGGCGCACGCCCTTATAGAACAGGCCGGTTTCAAGGAAGATCTGCCCGTCGGTGATCGAAATCACGTTCGTTGGAATGTAGGCCGAAACGTCGCCCGCCTGCGTTTCGATGACCGGCAACGCCGTCAGGGACCCGCCGCCGTTCTTTTCGTTCAGCTTGGCCGCGCGTTCGAGCAAGCGCGAATGCAGATAAAACACGTCGCCCGGATACGCTTCGCGGCCCGGAGGACGGCGCAAAAGCAGCGACATCTGGCGATAAGCGACGGCTTGTTTCGACAAATCGTCGTAAACGATCAAGGCGTGCATCCCGTTGTCGCGGAAATATTCGCCCATCGCGCAGCCCGTATAGGGAGAGATAAATTGCAGCGGCGCGGGTTCGGAAGCCGTCGCGGCGACGACGATCGTGTATTTCATCGCGCCGGCTTCTTCCAAAGCTTTGACGATCTGCGCGACGGTCGAGCGCTTTTGCCCGATAGCCACATAGATGCAGTACAGCTTTTTCGATTCGTCGTTGCCTTGGTTGATGTGCTTCTGGTTGATGAAGGTATCGAGAACGATAGCCGTTTTGCCCGTCTGGCGGTCGCCGATGATAAGTTCGCGCTGTCCTCTGCCGATCGGCACGAGCGCATCGAGAGCCTTCAATCCCGTTTGCATAGGCTCGGACACAGATTTACGCGGAATAATGCCGGGAGCCTTGACCTCGACTCGGGTCATTTTGACGTTCGTTAAAGGCCCCTTGCCGTCGATCGGATTTCCCAAACCGTCGACCACGCGGCCCAGCAAGCCTTTGCCAACGGGAACTTCGACGATCGCGCCCGTGCGCTTGACCGTATCGCCTTCGCGGATGCCCCTGTCGTCGCCGAAAACGACGACGCCGACGTTATCGGATTCGAGGTTGAGGGCCATTCCTTTGACGCCGCTCGAGAATTCGACCATTTCGCCCGCGCGGACGTTATTCAGCCCATAGACGCGCGCGACGCCGTCGCCGATCGAGAGAACCTGCCCGACCTCGTCGATCTGGGTCGCCGCGCCGAATCCGGCGATTTGTTGCTTAAGAACCGACGAAATTTCAGAAACATGAATGTCCATCTAAGATGCTCCACTTTTTGTTGTTCGACCGTGAATGCCTTGCGGCTGTCAAGCCGCCGCGTTTGTTCCCCTTAACGTACGTTCCATATGATCGAGCTTGGTCTTGACCGAAGCGTCGACGAATTGAGATCCTATTTTCACGGTCAGGCCGCCGATGATCGAAGGGTCTTCGGTCACGGCCAGACGAATCCGGCCGCCCGTGGCCGACGCCAATAACTGCGTCAGCTTGTCGCGCTGCACATCGGTCAAAGGACGCGCCGTGCGCACGTCGGCGCGGAATTCTCCGCGGCGCGAACCGACTTCATCGATAAACTTCTCGATCAACAAGGGCAAAAGGTTCAGGCGGCGATGCTGCGCGACGATCGAAAGAAAATTCGCCGTCAACGCGCTGACTCCGGCAATCTGGCCGACCTGCTTCGCCGCCGCATCGACCGATTCCTGATTGAGCCGCGGATCGGTCGCGATAAAGCGCCATTCGGGACTTTCGTTCCACAAATTGCGGAGATTTTGCATATCGGCGACGATAGCGTCGACGCCGCCATTGGCCTCGGCCAAAGCAAAAAGCGCGCTGATATAACGGCTCGCAAGAACCGCGTTGTCGCCTGAGGCAGGAAGGGAGGCGGATGGATTTTCTGACACGTGAGGGACTGCTCGGGAAAGTTAAGATTCTTTTAGTCCGCATGGGATAGCAAAGCCGCTCGAGGGATGCAACCAGAGTTGTAAGATTCTGCCTCCCTATTTAACGATGCCGGCTCGGAGGGCGGGTTTTTCCGTTTCTATTAACAATTTGATAGGACATATCGCCTATCTTTCGTCTTTCGTATAGATTGGGACTGCCGGGGCTTGCGAGAGCCCTGACTGCAGTTTATAGGCTTCCTTTTACTCCTAGCTCGGCAAAGGCTTTCAGATGATCGATCTCACATTTCAAGCGCTCGACGTTGCTGCAACGCAAAAATTTTTGGCAGATATCGCGACAGGAATCGCGCCCGTCAAACTTGCCGAAGGCAAGACCTCCGTTCAATGCGCCGCCTTGCCTTTTTACGACGCGTTCAAGCTTTATGCCGTATCGGATTCCTCGCTGCCCCCGCCCAACACGCGCTATATGCTTTATAAGCCGGGCGACGTCAGCCTGATGAACTGGACGAACGAGCCGATTTACGCCGTCAACGAGCGCGCGCCCATCAAGATCGACCGCAAGACGTGCATTCCCTATGCGCGGTTCTTTTTCCATTACGTGCGCGGGCAGTTGGGACGCTTTATCATCGTCGAAAAGCCGGAAGAAGTCGTTTGGCTCGCCAACGCAACCGACAAGGAAAAAGCCGAGGTCAACCAGCGTTTGATTCCCATCTCCTATAAAGGCATCGGGCGCGACAACCTTATCACCCTGACGGCGACCGTCGTGTTCAAGAACGCGTTGTTCAAGACCGACATTAAAATCGCGCCGTTCGAGATGGACGTTTTCGATCCAGAGCTTAACGCGCCGGAGCACTTCACGATCGGCCAGATGAAGCTGACGAATGAGGATTTGCTTTTGGAGGATTTGAACGTTCCGGTCGATCCTCCGCCCGGGGAGTTCGGATGAGCGACGTCGTTGTAAAGGACTCTTCCATACATGGAAAAGGTCTTTTCGCGGCCCGTCCCTTTCAAAAAGGCGAAGTTGTTCTTAAGTGGAAAATAACGTGGCTAAATCAGGAAGAATTGGCGCGCTTGCCGGAATCGGATCACATTTATTTGGGTTTTTATGAAGGCAAGACTGCCTTGTTTGGAGCGCCGGAGCGATACATCAACCATTCTTGCGATTCCAACACAACGATCGGCGATTATTGCGACATTGCTAGCCGAAATATCGAAACAGGCGAAGAAATAACCAGCGATTATTCCGGTTCCTTCATTCCGGGCGGCAGCATGGTTTGCACCTGTGGCAGTAATAAGTGTCGCCGCATTATCAACGGGAAAAAGCCTCCCGTAAACATACATTTGTAAATCCATCATGACCCCCTCCGCACGCATCCAAGCCACGCTTGAGCTTTTACAACAAATCGCCGATATGCCGCGTCCTGCGGATGCTTTGGTCAGCGCGTATTTCCGCGCGCGGCGGTTTATCGGAAGCCACGACCGCGCCGCGATTTCGACGCGGCTTTACGCCATTTTGCGGCATCAGGCGAGGCTGGATTGGTGGCTGAATAAGGAAAATGCGCCCCCTGCCCCCCGCGCGCGCCTTCTCGCGTGGCTTTCTTTAAGCGAAAAGATGACGCTCAAAAACATCGGCGAAATTTGCAGCGGCGGGAAATTCGCGCCCGCGCCTTTGGATGATAACGAACGCGCGTTCTTGCGGAAGCTTCAAGGATGCACGATCGAACACCCCGATATGCCGGAAGAAGTTATCGCCGAATGCCCGCCGGATTGCCTCGCGGCTTTAAAGCAAAAATTCGGCAAGAATTTCATGCGCGAAATGCGCGCGATGCAAGAACCGGCGACGCTCGACTTGCGCGTTAATCCCCTCAAAACCACGCGCGAGGAAATTTTAAAGGCGCTGAAGGAACAGGGATTGGAGGCCAAGGCCTGTTTGTTGTCGCCGTGGGGCGTGCGCGTGTTCGAGCGTCCTAATTTAAGCGCGTTGCCGATGCTGAAAAACGGGCTCGTCGAAATTCAGGACGAAGGCTCGCAAATGGTCGCATTGGCTGTCGACGCAAAACCCGGCGAGCGCGTTGTAGACTTTTGCGCGGGCGCGGGCGGCAAGACGTTAGCTATAGCGGCTATGATGCAAAACAAGGGTAAAATTATCGCCTGCGACGTTCTGGCTAAACGATTGGAACGCAGCACGGAACGTTTCCGCCGCGCGGGTGTGCATAATATCGAGGTTCGCGCTTTAACAAGCGAGCGCGATCCGTGGGTGAAAAAGCATAAAGGGAGTTTCGATCACGTGTTGGTCGATGCGCCTTGCAGCGGAACCGGAACGTGGCGGCGGAATCCGGACGCGCGCTGGCGCGAATTGGGCCCAGGACTTGAAGCTCTTTTGAAAACGCAAGCCGAGATTCTCGACAGCGCCGCGCGATTGGTCAAATCGGGCGGGCGGCTGGTTTATGCCACGTGTTCTCTCTTGCCCGAAGAAAACGAAAAACAGATCGAAAAATTTCTCGCGGCGCATAAGGATTTTTCGCTGACGCCTTGCGGATTGAACGGCGCGGAATACTTATCGCTCTCGCCCGCGCAACACGGAACGGACGGGTTCTTCGCGGCGGCGATGATGAAGGCGAAAAAAGCGGAGATTGAAGAAAAAGATGCGGAGTAATTTTTAAGAATCGTCATTCCGGCGAAAGCCGGTAATTTGAGTGGTCTTGATATTAAATACGATTTGGAAATTCCCAGTTAAAATTATCCCAGCAAAGATGAACAAACATCTATAACGTTAAGAATTTAGTAACCAACACATTGAAAGTATTGAATTATTTTTACATGAGCGCCTTTTTATGGTATACAGAAGATACGGAATGAAGTTGTTTGAAATGAAATTTTTTGAACGGAGATGAAAATGGAATACAATGCGTCGCCTATAGGGGAAAATGTTCCCGATCTAACAAAGGCGACGGGTATGTTTAGAAATCCAGAATCCACGGCTCGAAAGCTTGCTGAGATAGAGAAAAAATCCCCAGCTCTCTATGACTGGGCGAAGCGTGTTGTGTATTCCTCCCCGAAAATTCACGAGAAGTATAGTAGGGATTTGAAAGAAGGCGTGAGGAGCAGGTTTAATAAAGAGATGGACGAAGCTCTGCCGGATATTCTTGGGGGCAGAAAACATGAGGCGAAACGTCCCGCAGGGGGTGGAATATTAAACCGCGTAGGTTGTCTTGTTGGATATTTGGGTTTATAGGTTTTTTTGATTTTGAGTTTGCCCCAAAAATTATATTTAATTTTCGATGTTTTATAATGAATTTTTCGAAACGGGGTTATTGTGCCTAAATATTCAAAACGAAAAACAAGAAAGACCCCAAAACAAAACAATGTCGGATCGGAAACTGATCCCGCACAAAGGATTCTTTCGCAATCCGCAAGGGTTTTTGGAAATATTTATAGGTCGGAAAAAGAACCTTTTATCTTGGCGGCTCGTGAGTATTTTAATGAAAGGGTTAAAGACGGGACGCTAAAAATTGATGCTGCGGAGAAAATTTTAAACACCCCCTCGATTCTTAAGAACTTTCTTGATACGGCAAAAAATATCTACGTTGAAAATTTCAAAGAGACCCTTTTAAAAGCCCGCTATGAAAACTATGATTTAAACGTACTCAGTCTGCTTGAAACCATTCAGAAAAATACAAGTCTCCCCGTCGTTCTTTTTGCAGGAATCGTTTCCGGTTTAGTTTCCGGCGTGATTGTCGCTGCCGTATTTAGCCCCTTTTTTGCAGCTTATGCGCAACCTTCGATTAATAATCAAATTAAGAATAACGCGAGTGAAATAACAAAAGGACAAGCGCAAATATTTTATGCGAACATCTCGGCCAACAATTTTAATCTGTCGATCGGTAACGACAATAAAACGATGAACAAAAGCTCGCTGTATTATAAAAATCAGACGGCACTTCGACCCAATAAAGGATATGACGCCAACTTCACAAACCGGTATCAACGATAGAATCCGAAATAGTGATTGCCTACGCCGCCAGCGCTTGTGCAATGCTATCAAACAACAATTTTCCGTCCGTGCTGCCGTGAAGCTCTTCGTTCGCGTCTTCGGGATGCGGCATCATGCCCAGCACGTTGCGTTTCGCGTTAAAAATACCCGCGATGTCGTTGATGGAGCCGTTCGGATTCTCGCGGTAGCGGAACGCCACGCGGCCTTCGCCTTCGATTTCCTTCAGCGTTTCAGGTTCGGCGAAATAGTTGCCGTCGCCGTGCGCGATAATCATGCGCAAATCCTGCCCCTTGCGGCACAGCTTGGTGAAATCGCTGTCGGCGTTTTCGACTTTAAGCGTGACGGACTTGCAGATGAATTTCAGGTTTTTGTTATGTAGAAGGATGCCGGGCAAAAGGCCGGATTCGCACAAAATCTGGAAGCCGTTGCAGATGCCCCAGACGCGCACGCCCTGCGCGGCCCGCGCTTTGACTTCCCGCATGATCGGCGCGTGCGCGGCCATAGCGCCCGTGCGCAAATAATCGCCGTATGAAAAACCGCCCGGAAGCAGGATCAGATCGACTTTCGGCAACGTTCTGTCCGTATGCCAAACCATATGCGGCTTATGCCCCGTCGCGCTTTCAAGCGCCAAAACCGCGTCGCGCTCGCGGTTTGTGCCCGGAAATACGATAATCGCTGATTGCATAATTAAATTAATCCCGAATTCTGTGGAAAGCACGGCCAACTTAGGGCATTTTGTGAAGGAATAAAAGTGGGTAGTCGTTCATTTCGTAAAAATCCGTTGAACGGAAAGAAAAACAGGCCCTTTGCATAACCCGCTCGGACGAGGGGAATGCGAGGAGCCCACGGAGCGCAGGACCGCAAGCGTACTCTAAGGTACGTGCGGATCCGAGCACCGGAGCGACGAAGCAGTCACCCGTCCGAGTTAGGGTTAGGCAAGGGGCCTTAATGTCGCGACTTTCGACCTCAGACAACCTCAGCATCCCCGAAAAATTGCGGCTTCTGAACTGGGGCATGATCGCGCTGATCGTCGCGATCGGCTTGATCGGCGTCGCGCTTTTGTACTCCGCGGGCGGAAAAAGCTGGTCGCCGTGGGCGGGGCCTCAATTGGGGCGATTCGCGGTTGGCTTGTGTTTGATGATGTTTATTTCCTTAACGGACGTTCGGGTCTGGCTGCAATTCGCCTATCCGATGTACGGCATCATGTTGCTGCTTTTGCTCGTGGTCGAAATTATGGGACACGTCGGCATGGGCGCCCAACGCTGGATCAATCTCGGATTCATCGTCATCCAACCCTCGGAACTTATGAAGATCACGCTCGTGCTGGCGCTGGCAAAATATTTCCACGGCCTTTCGCTCGAAGACATCGGGCAGCCCCTCAAGCTTCTGGCTCCGATTTTTATGGTTGCGGCTCCCGTCGGCTTGGTTCTTATGCAGCCTAATTTGGGCACGGCATTGCTTTTGACGCTGGGAAGCGGCGCGGTTTTCTTCGCGGGAGGCGTGCGCTGGTGGAAATTCGTCGTCGTAATCGCCCTCGTCGCCGCCGTTTTGCCGATCGCTTGGGAGCATCTGCACGATTACCAGAAGGCCCGCCTGCTGACGTTTTTGAATCCGGAAGCCGATCCGTTGGGGCACGGCTATAATATCCTGCAATCGAAGATCGCGATGGGATCGGGCGGATTGTTCGGGCGCGGGTTCGGCCAAGGCACGCAAAGCCAACTGCAATTTTTGCCCGAAAAACACACCGATTTCATTTTCGTGGTTTTGGCCGAGGAATTCGGGATGTTGGGAGCCTTGTTCCTCCTTGCGCTCTATTTCCTGCTGATCGCCTACGGATATATGATCGCGCTGACCTGCCGGAACCAGTTCGGACGCCTGACGGCTTTCGGCCTGACGACGACGCTTTTTCTTTACGTGTTCGTCAACGTGGCAATGGTCACGGGAACGATCCCCGTCGTGGGCATTCCCCTGCCCCTTGTTTCCTACGGGGGCACGGCGATGCTGACGTTGCTTGTCGGATGCGGGATTCTGCTCTCGATCTCCGTGCATCGCGACCTGCGGATTTCGCGGACGGGGCTTAACGAATAACCCTTTGCCTTAAAGAATCATTTTAGCGCATTGAAGTTATTGCTTTCTTGGTTAAAATTTACCATAATCTCGCGCTTCTCTCTTTTGTTCCCTTTAGCATCCATGTCCGGTCCCTCCTCCTCCTTTGGCGTCGGTCGTTTTACGGCGCTTGTCCTTGGGCTTGTGGTTTTTGTCTGCGTCACGATGATCGGCGGGACAAGCTACTTGAAATACCGGCTTGATCGCGCCGAAACGACGCTCGCCGCCCCGGACAACGCGCTTGCCGACAATCAGGATTTGTTCGGACAATTGCGTCAGGAATGGGGTTTCGGCGGATTCCTCGGACTCGCGCAAAAATACGTCTTCACCCACGACGCTTCGGGCCTTCCGGAAATGAAGGAGCGGATCAAATCCGCCGATGCGATCGTCGCCGGTTTATCGGAGAAAACGTCTCCGCAAACGAGGGCGGAGCTGGCTTCCATCGCCTCGCTGTTCGACGACGCTTTGCAAAAAATCGAAGCGCCAGCCGGAGGAGAACTCTCGAACGAAGTCACCGTCGCCGATCTTGCCCCGCTTTACGCCGCAATGCCGACCCTCGACGCGCGCAGAACGGCGGATAACGCCGAAGCGCGCTTTGCCGCGCAAAATCAGGCCCAGTTCTGGGCGATGCTGCTGACGATCGCGAGCTGGTTCAGCCTCATTCTCGCCGCCGCCTGCGCCGCGGGAATTTATCTCGTCCTGCGCGACAAGCAATCCGCGCCTTTGCGCGCCTTGGCGCAAAGCATCCAGAATATGGCGCACGGCGACATGCGCACCGCCATTTGGGGAACGGAACGCCGCGATATGATCGGCGAACTGGCGCGCGCGCTGGACCTTGCGCGCTACCATTTCAGCCATCTGCCCGATTTGTCGCTTCTGAGCGACGAAGGCCCCGTGCGCCTGCGTTTCGAAGGCGGGACGCGGTCGCTGTTCGAGGCGATGATGAAGGCGCTTTCCGAAGACTCCGAAAACATTCACAAGCAATCGTCGTCCCTCACGTCCGATGTCAACCAGCAAAAGGAATCCATTGCGGCTTTGGCGGAGAAAGTCGAAGCGATTTTGCGGAATATCGGCGAGCGCGGCCAGAACGGCGATAAGCTGATCGCGCAGGCTATCAAGGAAATGGCGGGCGGCGTCGAAAATCTGAAAAATTCCCACGCCCATGCCGCCGATCAGCTGGGCCGCCTGATCCCCGTCATTCAGGACCGCGCCCAAGGGCTTGCCGAGATCACGCAAATTACGGGCAAGCAGCTTACCCATACGTTGCAATCCCTCGCCTCCAGCGAAATGAGCCTGAAATCGAACGCGGAAAAGTCGAAGGAGACGCTGGCCAAGCTTTCCTCGACGGCGGACGATTTGGGCGCGCGTTTATTCGGCGCGATCAATCTGCTTCAGGCCAGCGGCAAGGTTTTGGGCGAAACCACCGAAAATATCAAAAGCCGGTGGAACGATATCGCCCCCGTGCAGGATTGGAGCGGACGTTTGGATGAAATCGCAAAAGCCCTGTCCGGATTGCAATCGAAGCTCAACGCGCAAACGGACGCGCAGCTTGGCCTGGCCAAGGCTTTGGAACAGACGTTCGAGCATAACAAAGCCGCGTCGGATAAGGCGCAGCTGGGCATAGCCAAAGCTTTGGAGCAGGGTTTAGAGCAAAGCAAAACCGCGGCGGAGGAGGCGCAAAAATCCGCTCTGGCCCCGCTCCTCGGCCAGCTTGAGCAAATCCTGAGCCAGTTGGCCGCGCTGCAAGCGAAGCTGGATGAGCAACCGAAAACGCAAGCAGAGGCGGCGCAGGCGCCCGCCCCGGTTGCTTCGCAAGACGGTCTCTCGGCGATCGGAGACAAAATTTCGGAACTTGCCGATCTGGACGGAAAAATCGCCGTATTTGTCTCGGCCCTCCCGGGCGACATGCGCCAGGCCTTGCGCGAGGAAATCCAGAAGCTGCTCGATCAAAATACCGCCGCAGGGCTTCAGGAAAAACTTGCCGCTTTGCAGGAGGATATGAAAAAAACGCTGGGCGCATCGCCCGAATTGACGGGCCAGATTCTCGGAATCGGAAAGCTGTTGGCCGCGCGTATCGACTCCCAATGCGCCGCTCTTGACGGCAAGCAACAAGAAATCAAAGCCAAACTGGCGGAACTCGAAACCTCCCTTGCTTCCACGCACCGCGTCGCCGAAGGCCTGCAACAGGAAATGGCGAAGCCTGCGAAGCCGGTTGCTTTGCCGCCGGAACTGCAACAGCAATTCCTCGACCAATGGTTCCAGATGTCGGCGCAGATCGAAGCCTCGCGCGCAAGCCTTGCCGCGTCCGTTTCCGAACAACTCCACGAAATGGAAGGGCATCTTGCCGCCTCGAAGGCCCCGGCTGCGGCGAAGAGCACGTCGGATTACGAAGTGCAAATCCAGATCGAGAAACAAACGGAAATTTTGGGCGAGCTTGTGGGCACGCTCGGCCTTCTCGACGCGCACATGCAGCAGATCAAAACGGAAATGCACAAGGCATAAATAACGCTTCGCCGATCAATCAACGAACGATTTTTGCGGAAGACGCCACCGAATTTCGGCAACGGGGAACTTGCGGCTCGAAACAGGACGGCACAATTTCGCATCCTATCATGAAATCATCGCGATGGCTCGTGATTTATTTCATTCAAACCCCGCCGTTAACCAAATTTTTCTCTTTTTGCTTTCATGAAACCGACCGTATATTTCGCGCGAGAAAACTAATTATTTCTCACTTATGTTTTACTCCATTATAGAAGGAGAAAATGTCATGCCCAACGTCGTCTTAAAAAGATTTAGAGGCCTTCTCCGCGTCGGACACCTTCCGAATTTAGAAAACGTATCGATCGACGCCGGAGATATTGAAATGATCGGCGTTAAAACTCACCTCCCTAAGGCCGATATTTACGTGGCTTCCGTCAGCATCAAAGGCTTTCCCAAAGAGATGAGGGTTATGGTGAGCGGGAAAATAGGCTCCAGGAATTATAATCTCAAAGAAGACTACAATGCCGCCAGTTACGGGGTTTCCCGGGTTGAGACTCCCGAAGGCAGCGTTTGCATCAAACGCGGCGCAGTAACAAAACACCGTCCCGCGGGCCTTCTATTTGGAAGGAAAAAAACATGCCTCGTTTTCGATAGCGGAAACAAAAGAGTATGTCCCTTGCCGCCGACTGACGTTGAAAAATCATTACATCTCTGATGGGTGGGGGCAGATTTCAAGGTCCGCCCTTATTACAAGGAAACATTGCCATGCTTGAAAATCCCATCTATGCGAAAAAAATCCTTCTTGCCGTCACGCCGACCGATTTGCTCGTGATGAGCGAAGACATCGTCGTTCCAAGCCTTCTGGAGCGGATCAACCAATTATATCCCGGACTTACGTTGACGATGAGCGACTATAATGCTCAGCTCAAAGGACTGGGACGGCGGAAGCTTTGCGATAAAATTACGGAATCCTTTCCGGACCGAGTCTCTGGCCGCGTTCTCGACGTTACTGAAATATATAAAGGCCGCGACGCCGCGTGCATGGACGCCTATGCCAACATCGGAACCAAAATGGCGGACGGCGCCATCGAAGCCCTGACGGAAGTCAAAGGGATGGGAGTCGAGCTCGTTCTTGTTTCGAACAATTCCGTTCAACGCGGAACGCGCGCGATTAAATCCGCCGATAACAAGCGCGGCGACGAATTGCTGCGTTTGTTCGACGGAAATTTCTACGAGGCGCAAAGCTTTCAATCGCAAGACCCCGCGGCGACCGTCGGAACGGCTTTAGAATATTTTTGCCGTCATGAAAAAGTCGAAAAAGAAAATACCCTTGTTTTTTGCCGCGCCTCCGGCGTGCAATCGTTCGCCGATGCCGGATTTGCGAATATCATCGGCTCGATCGGTGGCTCGAAAACGATCGAAAAGGATGCTGAAAAGCTGAAATCGGCGGGCGCGATTGAAGTCGTCGGGCCTCTTTCGGATTTGCCTGCGGCCATTTCGGCGATCCTGAAAGAACGCATCCTTCAGCCGGACGCGCATGGAGAACCGAAAACGTCTCCGCGGAGCAAGCAGCATAATAAATAACGCGCTGCCCTAACCGCCTATCAAATTCTTGATCGCTCCGAGGGCTTCCAGGGCCTTGCCGATGCCGCGCGACACATTGAAGAGATCGGATGTTTGCGCGGGATGCAGCGCCAGATAACTTAGGGCCTTCAATCCCTTGATGCTTCCGTCCTCCGCAATGGAGGCCATGACGAACGGCGGCACGTTCATGACGGAATCGTCGCATACCGCGCGCACGACCGTAAGCGGCAACCCGGCTTCCGCCGCGACTTCCGCCGCGCATTGGCTTTCCATATCGACGATCGCGCAGCCCGTGCTTTGAAAAAGCGCGTCTTTTTCGGCAATCGTCGCCACGAGAACTTCCGAGCCATAAACGCCGCCGCGCTTGGAATGGGGAATCTTGTTGGCCAAGTCGCGGCCCCACGCCTCGTCGCACATCCATTGCCCCGCCGCCGACGCCACGCGCGTTCCGATGAACACGTCGCCCAGATGCACGGAAGAATCCAAAGAACCCGCGATTCCGAAACTCATCAATTTTGTCGCGCCCATTGCGACCAATTCCCGCGCCAACTCGCGGGCTTTATGGGGCCGCGCGGCGGCGCACGCGACGATCGCCCCGCGGATTTTGCTGGCTATTTTCTTTTCCGATTTGAGGCCGCAGAGAATTCCGAGCATGACTTACATTCCATAAAGCGCCGGAGCGCCGTTGTTCGATTGCAAATTGCGATAGCGCGCCAAAGCCCACTCGGGGAAATAGGCTTTATACCCATGATAGCGCAGATAGAAAACGCGCGGAAATCCCACGGCGGTAAAATAGTCTTCGTCCCACGTTCCGTCGGACTTTTGTGCGTTCGCGAGCCACGCGATTCCGCGTTTGACGCATTCGCTATCGGCTCCTCCGGCCGCCATAAGCGCGATCAGCGCCCATGAGGTTTGCGCGGGCGTGCTGACCGAACCTTCGCCCTTCGGCTGATTTTTCCAATAGCTCGCGCCGTCTTCGCCCCATCCGCCGTCGGGCCGCTGCTTTTTTATCAGCCACTCGGCGGCGCGGCGCATCATAGGGTCTTCGGAGGAAATGCCGACGGCGTTCAACGCGCATAAAACGGACCATGTGCCGTAAATATAATTCGTTCCCCAACGTCCGAAGAAGCAGCCTTCGGGTTCCTGCTCGCGGCGCAGATAATCGATGGCGGCCGCAACTTGAGGATGGTCTTTGCCGTACCCCACTTGCGCCAGCATGCTAAGGCATCGGGCCGTCACGTCGGCGCTGGGCGGATCGAGCAGCGCGCCGTGATCGGCGAACGGAATATGGTTCAGGTAATAATAGCTATTGTCGGCGTCGAACGCGCCCCAGCCTCCGTTTTTCGATTGAAGCCCAAGAACCCATTCGACGCCGCGTTCGATGGCGTCGCGGTATTTGACGCGATCGAAACGATCAAGCGCCATGACGACGACCGCCGTGTCGTCAAGGTCGGGATAGTGCGCGTTGTTGTATTGAAACGCCCAGCCTCCGGGCCGCGCATCGGGACGCCACGCAACCCAATCGCCCACGACATCGAGGACCTGCCGTTCTTTTAGCCAATCGCAGGCTTTTTGGATCGCATCCGGCGAGGCTCCGGCCTCCATCAGCGCGTGGACGGCCAAAGCCGTATCCCAAACGGGCGACAGGCACGGTTGGCAATAGGCGCGCCCGGGAGTATCGATGACAAGCTTATCGACCGATTTCCGCGCGATTGCGTAATCGGGGTGATCGGGCGCCGTGCCAAGGCAGTCGAACATCATAACCGTATTCGCCATCGCCGGATAAATCGCGCCCAAACCGTCTTCTCCGTTCAGGCGTTCTTTAACCCACGCGACGGCTTTATCGATCGCTTTCCGGCGCGGCCCTTGCGGCATGCGTGGTTCGAAAAAGCGCAGGATTTTATCGAGAACCCCGAAGGCGGGAGCCAAAGGCGAGTGCGAACCGCTGCCCGGCCATTCTTTCACGAGCGCGGGCGGCGTCCTGAAAAGTTCGTCGATGCGTACATTTCTTGGGTTTTTGGCTTGGGGCTTTTTCGCCATCAGAACCAGCAAGGGTACGATCACCGTGCGCGACCAGTAGGAAACCTTGCTCAGATGAAAAGGAAACCACCGGGGCAGCAACATGATTTCGACCGGCATGACGGGCACGGCTGTCCACGGAATCGCGCCGAAAAGCGCCAATTGAATGCGCGTAAAGACGTTGCTTTTTTCAGCGCCGCCGTTTTCCAAAATAGCGTTGCGCGCGCGGACCATGTGCGCGGCATCGGAGGCGTCGCCGACGCATTTCAACGCGAAATACGCCTTCACGCTCGCGCTGACGTTGACCGCGCCCCTGTGAAAAAGCGGCCATCCGCCGTGGTTTTCCTGAATGTCGCGTATGTATGCGGCCATGCGTTCATGCAACGGCTGGTTGATCGTGCCGAGAAAATGATCCAAAAGGATGTATTCCGCCGGAATCGTCACGTCGGCTTCGAGTTCGAAAGCCCAGTGCCCGTCGGCGCGCTGCCGCCCGAGTAAGGCCTCGGCGCTGCGATCCGCCGCAGAGCTCAGTTCTTCTTTGGAAAAAACGCGCATCGCTGCGCCGCAAACGCCGTTCTGCATTTCAATAAACCGACCTATCCTCTCGCGCGGCAGAGAATGCGCGAAAACAGCCGCTTAGACAAGATTTTTAAAGGATTGTCCAGTTAGCGCCTTCTTTTAATTCAAAGTGTTGTATAACGCCCATCGGCGTGTCAGAAAATAACACGTCAATACATCCGTAACCTCTCACTTTCCGCACAATTATAAAATGAGAAAATCCAAGTTTAAAAAGAAGCTTACGGTCGCGTTCTGGGTTGTTTTTCTGTCGGGATGCTTGTGGGTGGCTTTTGCTCCGCATACGAAAATCGAGCCTCCGTCGGTCATCGTCAAAGTCGAACAGCCGCCGCTGTCGCCGTCGCCGCAGCCGGAAGAAGCCCAACCCGCGCCGCCGCCGACTTTCGCGGGCGAGGAGCCCGCGCCGGAAAATCCGCCGCCGCCGCAAATCGGAAACGTCACCGTTCCCGTGATTCCCGAAACGCCGGAAATCGTTCCTTCGGGACATCTTGTGAAAATCGCCATCGTTATCGACGACGTGGGGCCGGATTTAAAGGGCAGCGAAAGAGCCATCGCTTTGCCGGCTCCCGTCACGCTATCTTTTTTGCCTTACGCCGTTCGCGTGCGCGAACAGGCGAAAGAAGCGCAAGATAAAGGGCATGAACTTATCCTGCACATGCCGATGGAGCCCGTGGGTCACGAAAGTCCCGGCCCCGGCGCGCTTTTGGTTGATTTGCCCCTGCCCGAATTGCGGACGCGCCTCGACGCCGCCTTGGCCAGTTTTACCGGAATGGACGGCATCAACAATCATATGGGCAGCAAATTCACGGCCTACGAAGAAGGAATGGCAATGGTCGTGGACGATTTGAAGGAACGGCATTTATTTTTCTTCGATTCGCGCACCAGCGCGCAATCGGTCGGGTTTAAGGTTGCCAAGGAAAAAGGCCTGCCTTCGATAGCCCGCGATGTTTTTCTCGACGACGATCCTTCGCCCGAAGCCATTCGCAAGCAGCTGGAACTGACGGAGCATATCGCGCGGCGCAAAGGGTATGCCGTCGCCATAGGGCATCCTCACGCGACGACGATGGACGTGCTCGAAACGTGGACGACAACCGAAGCCTCCAAACAAGAGATCGAGCTTGTGCCGCTGAACAGTCTCGTGGAGGGGAAGTAGGGTCTACTCTTCCTTCTGCCGCAACTGATCCAGAAGATCGGCGTTTGCCTTGACCGAGAATATCGTGTGCAAATGCTGGACGTACTGCTCGATCAATTCGTTTCCTTCCGCCTTTTTAATCTCGGCTGAAATCGCGTCCTTGCGCGCATCCGGCTTCGAGGCGTCGATATCGACGACGGAGGCCAAGCGCACGATAATTTGTTTGTTGTCGTTCTCTTCCGACGCCGTTTCGCCTTTCTTGAGCCTGAAGGCGCGCGCGACAAGCGAAGGCGGCAATTGCTTGTCCGTATCGCCCAGAAGCGACAATGGCGACGATTCGCGCGAGTTCACGCCATCGTCTTTATTAAAAGAGGAAGCTGCTGCCCCGTCGCGCAATCCCTTGATGATTTTATCGGCTTCGGCGTGCGCTTTCACCTGTTGCTGATACACCTTCCATGCGGCGGCGACTTTATCCTTGACCTCGCCGAAGGGACGGACGCCGGAGGGCGTTATGTCGTCTGTGCGCACGACATAGTAAGCACCCGATTTGTCGTCTTCGACGGGACTTGTCTCGCCCGCGCTTTGAGCAAAGGCGAATTTAAGAACCTCTTCCTTGTTCGGAAATTCCGAAGGTTCCTTGCCGTTGGGCTGCATGCCGTTAGAATCCACGGCGGGAATCTTGATAAGGCGCAGGCGCAAGCCGTCCGCGATGTCGTCGAGCGAATGCCCCGCCGCCAACTGATCGTCGAGCGAATTGACGATGCGCGTCGCGGCTTCGATCGACTGGTCGCGGCGCATGTCTTCGCGCAATTTATCCTTAAGCTTATCGAAGTTCGGTTTGCCTGCGGGTTCGATTTTCTTGAGCTGAACGACGTGCCAACCGAGCTGCGTTTTAACCGGATCGCCGATGCCGCCTTCGCGCAAAGCAAAAACGGCCTTCGACAAATTGGGCATCAAATTATCTTTTTCCATCCGGTCGAGAGGGACGGCCGTTTCTTTCAAAGCCTTCGCCGCCGCCGGCAGATCGCCCGAGGCGCGCGCTTCTTTGGCCAGTTGCTTGGCTTTTTCTTCGTCCTGTAAAACGACTTGAACGATATCGCGGCGTTCGGGGGTTGATAGCTGATCGAGCTTCGCTTCGTATTCCTTTTTCACCTGATCGTCGGTTATGGGAATTTCCTTGGCCAGCGCCTCCGTGGACAAAGTCGCAATGGTCATGCCGCGATATTCGGGCGCCGAAAACATTTGCTGATTTCCGTTATAGAACGCCCGAAGCGCATTATCTTCGGGCGCGGGAATGCCCCCAAGCTTGGCTTCGTCGACGGTCACCACATCGAGGATTCGCTTTTGCGCGCGCCCTTTAAAAAGCGCATCGACTTCCGTCTGCGGCGCAAACGTCGCTCCCTCCAGCGCTTCCACCAAAATCTGGCGTTCTAAATCCCTTTGTCCCTGGGCAATAAACGCGCTTTCGCTCAACCTCTCGCGATCCAAAATCTGGCGGAAGAGCTGTTTGTTGAAGCTTCCGTCGGGACTGCGGAATTGCGACTCCTCGGAGAGCATTTTCAAAATAACGTCGGGGCCGACGTTGATTCCCTGGCGTTTGATGTCCATGTCGATAAGCTGGCGCGAGATTTCCCTCTGCAAGGCCTGATCGAGCAATCCCATCTGGCGCGCTTGCTGCGAAGTCAGATTGGGATCGTATTTTTGCCGCGCCTCGGCCAGCGCCTTCTCGAACAACCGGTTAAGTTCGGAGACGGAAATTTCCGTATCCCCGATCTTCGCCACGGTCTTTTGCAGCGAATTGCCCCTGAAAATATCGCCAATGCCCCAAATACTGAAACTCACGATCAAAAACAGCATAAGGCTTTTGACGACCCACGAATGGGCTAACTGGCGCATCGATTGAAGCATAACGACCCCTCAAACTGGAAAATTACTCTTTTATGAACCGAAGGATATGATAAAGGTAGGATTCTGTATAGGCACTAAAACTTAACCGATTTCCGGCGAGGTTCCCATGTCGAAAAGACGTCGTTTAATAGTCGCAAATTGGAAAATGTACGGACGCCTGACGTCGGGGCTCGTTCTGGCGCGCGATATCGCAAATTTGGCGGAAGCAGCGAAGCCTTTGAACTTTGATCTCGTCTTGTGCCCTCCCGCAACCTTAACTTGGGCAATCAGCGAGGCTTTGCAAGGAACGCCCGTGATGCTTGGCGGACAGGATTGTCATACGGCTACGCACGGAGCCTATACCGGCGACCTGAGCGCCGCGATGTTCGTCGATCTGGGATGCCGTTACATCATCCTCGGCCATTCCGAACGCCGCCACGGGCACGGGGAAAGCAACGAATTGATCGCCAAAAAGGTCGAAGCCGCGCAGATCGCAGGCTTAACGACGATCGTCTGCGTCGGCGAAACGGCGGAAGATTTAAAAGCCGGATCGACGGCCGACATTATCGAAAAGCAACTGCGCGAATCCCTGCCGAAGAACGTCAAGACTGCCAATCTGGTCATCGCCTACGAGCCCGTCTGGGCGATAGGAACGGGCCAGCAACCGCCGCCCGAGGACGTAAGAACCGTGCACAAGCTGATCCGCAAGGTTTTGGGGGAAATCGGCGAAACGGTTCGCGTCCTTTACGGCGGTTCGGTCACGCCGTCGAACGCGGAAGGCGTTTTGGGAGAAAATGAAGTCGATGGCGTTCTGGTCGGAAGCGCCAGCCTCAGCGCCGACGGATTCTGGGCGATTGCGGAGAAGTGCCAATAAAATCTCAGGCTTTTTTCGCCCCCCGCTCGTCAATCGCCTTCTGCATCGCGGCGAAGAAAGTTTTATGCTGCGGGCGCAATTTCCACGGATCGTGCTCGATGAAAAAACGCAGGCGTTCGAAGGCCTTCGCGTCGCAGTTTTTCACGTCGAACAATTCCGGCCTGTCGATCAGATATTTCGCCGCCCATTCCTGCGCCGAGGAGAAAAACACCGCAATTTCCTCGAACGTTTCGCGCGAAACCAGATCGGCGGCGTGAAGGCGGCGGAAAAAATCGACGTCGATCGTCATGAGCGCGACGACTTTTTGCCCCGCTTCGTGCAAGCGCTTCAGGCCGGTTTCGCCGCGCACGTTGACGCACAGGTTTCCGCAGCACTTCAACTTTGCTTTTTGCAAAACGGGTTGCCATAAATCGAAGAAGCTCGCGGCATTGTTGATAAGGTCCGAAACGTGCAGGACGCCTTGTTTGGGCTTCAAAAGCTTTTTGCAAAACGTCGTTGCGTTCTTGAAAAGGAAAAGATGCGGCAGATTGGCAACATGCGCGAACGGAATGGAAAACAGCCAATCGCGGCGTTCGCCTCCCGACACGAAGGCGTATGAGTCCGGCGGAAATTCCTTCTGCGCGTGGGAGGTCATCGTCGCTATCAAACGCTGCCACGGAGGACTGTTTTTGAAGGCCTCCAATATCAGATGATCGAGTTGTTCGGCGCGCGCCTGCGCATCGACCGTTCCGGCGATGATCGCCGTGATTTCGCGCAACAGACGTTCGGACAACGCTTGCCCTATGATCATTTCCGTATTGACGTAAAAAGGCCCGGGCACGTTGGCCGCGTACCAGAAGACAGGGCCTTTGGCGCGGTTCCAGATCGAAACGGCGCGCGTGTCGAGAATAAGTTTCAAAAGGTCGTTTTTCGTATAGATCATGTTTCCCGCTTTGTTTAAGCTATGCTACACTTTTTCGTCGGGTAAATTCAATCGGGTTTGACTATGGATTTAATCGTTAAGAACGAAAATTTAGCCTTATGGAACGGGCATGAATTTCGCTGCGCGGTCGGCCGCAACGGGTTTTCTCCCGCGGAGGCGCGAAGAGACGGCGATAACACGACGCCAATCGGCCGATGGGTCTTGCGCGAGGTTTTTTACCGCCCCGACAGGGAAAAACCGCCAAAGACCATTTTGCCGGTACGCGCTTTGGAACATGACGACGGCTGGTGCGACGCTCCCGAAGACCCCTTTTACAACCGGTTTGTCAAACACCCCTACCCTGCCAGCGCGGAGCATTTATGGCGCGACGATCATTTATACAATGTTTTCGCGGTTCTGAAACATAACGTCGATCCGATCGTTCCGGGCAAAGGAAGCGCCATTTTTCTGCATATAGCGCGGACCGATTTCGGCCCGACCGCCGGATGCGTGACTTTGGCGCGGGAAGATTTACTGACCGTTCTGCGCGAAGCCGACAAGACTTCCGCCGTGCTTGTCGCGCCCTCGCCTTGAAAGGATATATCCGGGTGATTTCGCAAAAGAAAAGCCAAGGAAAAAGGGAAGGCGGCGTTTTCGCGCTTGGGAATTTCGACGGCGTGCATCGCGGGCATCAAGCCGTGATTAAGGCTGCGGTTGAAAAAGCCGGCCAAATGCATTTTCCCGCGCGCGTTTTGACTTTCGAGCCGCATCCGCGCGAATTTTTTCAGCCGAACCTGCCGCCTTTCCGCCTGACTCCTTCGAAAGCCAAGGAACGTTTGCTGTTATCCCTTGGCATCGACGACGTTGCGACCCTCCCCTTCACGCAGGAAATCGCTCAAATGCCTGCGCAGGATTTTGTCGAGCGCATTCTTTTGAAAAAATTCGGCGCGCGGCATCTTGTCGCAGGGCATGATTTCGTTTTCGGCCATAACCGCGACGGAGATATGAAAAAGCTCAAGGCGCTTCTTGCGCCGCATAAGATCGGCGTGACGGAAATCGAGGCGATGGGAGACGACGGCGAAGTTTTTTCCTCGACGCGCGTGAGGGAATTATTGCTGGAGGGCGAAGTCGAAGCGGCAGCGAAGATTTTGGGGCGCGATTGGTCGATCGAAGGAACCGTCGTCAAAGGGACGGGGCGCGGGCGGAAAATCGGCATTCATACGGCGAATATCGCGCTTAACGGATACCTGCGCCCCAAATTCGGCGTTTATGCCGTTCGCGCGGGGAAAGTCGGCGAGGCGCTGGCGTATCAAGGCGTCGCCAACATCGGCACACGCCCGACCGTGAACGGCAAAAGCGAAAATCTGGAAGCGCATTTGTTCGATTTCGACCGGAATATTTACGGCGAGGATTGGGAATTCGCCTTAACGCATTTCATTCGTTCCGAAAAGAAGTTCGAGAATTTGGAAGTGCTCAAGGCGCAGATCGAAAAGGACATAGCGACGGCAAAGAAACTCTAAATTCCTTCGTCATTCCGCAAAACGCGCTTTTTGCTCTTGCAAATGCGCGTTTATGCGGAATCCGATTTGGTTCTCTTTCGGCAAGCAAAAATAAATCGGATTCCGGATAAATTCGCCGTCATTTTCCCGCTTTCGCCGTGCGTCATGCAATGATAGTGTCGCCTCTTCGTAAAAACACATGGATTTGGACTAACACCCGATGACTGACGACAAAAAGATAGACTACCGCGACACCGTTTTCCTGCCGCAGACCGATTTCCCCTTGCAAGGCGGATTGGCGAAGAAAGAGCCCGAATTGCTCGCGCGCTGGCGGAAAATGGATCTGCACGGCAAATTGCGCGCGCAGGCGAAAGGGCGCGAACAATTTATTTTGCACGACGGCCCTCCTTACGCGAACGGCAACATCCATATCGGCCACGCGCTGAACAAAATTCTGAAGGATGTCGTGGTGCGCAGCCAGCAGATGCTCGGTTTCGACGCGCCTTACGTTCCCGGATGGGATTGCCACGGCTTGCCCATCGAATGGAAGATCGAGGAAGAATATCGCGCCAAGGGTTTGGACAAGGACGACGTTCCGGTTTTGCAATTCCGCGCCGAGTGCCGCGCGTTCGCCGCGAAGTGGAAAGAGGTTCAGTCGGAGGAATTTCAAAGGCTCGGCGTCATAGGCGATTGGGCGCTTCCCTACACGACGATGACGAAAAAGGCCGAGGCGCAGATTTTGCGCGAGATTTACAAGTTCGCGCAGAACGGGCTTCTTTATAAAGGCGTGAAGCCCGTCATGTGGTCGGTCGTGGAAAAAACCGCGCTGGCCGAAGCCGAAATCGAATATCAGGAACACACGTCCACGACGCTGTGGGTGAAGTTTCGGATCGGTAGCGGTTGGAATAAAGACTTATCTGACGCGAGCATCGTCATTTGGACGACAACTCCTTGGACTATTCCTGCGAACAGGGCGATTGCGTTTGGGGATTTTACTTATACCCTTTTGCGCGTGGAAGAGGTTGCTGAAGGCGCTTTTGCAAAAATTGGAGAAAAGCTTGTCGTTGCGGACAGTCTTTATGAAGCATTTTTGCAAGACACAAAAATTGCCCGCGCAACAAAGCTCGCAACGATTTCTAAAAATGATTTGGCTGGCGTGGTTTGTTCGCATCCCTTCAAACAACGAGAAGGCACGGATTTTTATTTCGACTACGACGTTCCGCTTTATCACGGCGATTTCGTCACGACCGAAGCCGGAACGGGCTTTGTGCACATCGCTCCCGGACATGGCGAGGACGACTTCAATCTCGGCAAGAAATACGGCATCAAATTCGACGAAACTGTCGGCGACGACGGCAGATATTTGCCGAACGTGAAAGGCTTCGCGGGGCTTTATGTTTACAAGCTCGACGGCAAAGTCGGCGAGGCGAATGGCGCGGTTATTAAGGCGCTTCTCGAAGCGAACGCGTTGCTCGCCAAGAAAAACATCAAGCATCCCTACCCGCATTCGTGGCGCTCGAAAGCTCCGCTCATTTTCCGCACGACGCCGCAGTGGTTCATCGCCATGGACGCGATTATCGCGGGCCAAGGCAAAACTTTGCGCGAGCTCGCGCTTGCGGCGATTGAGAAAACGGATTGGTATCCCTCTATTGGCGAAAACCGCATTCGCGGCATGATCGAAAGCCGCCCCGATTGGTGCATCAGCCGTCAGCGCGCGTGGGGCGTGCCGATTGCGCTTTTCGTGAATAAAAAAACGGGCGAAGTGCTGCGCGACAAGGCCGTCCTCGACCGCGTGACTGCTGCGTTTGACGAAGACGGCGCGGACGCGTGGTATGCCCGTCCGGCTCAGGAATTTTTGGGCGACAAATACAAGGCGGAAGATTTTACCCAAGTTTTCGACATCGTCGATGTATGGTTCGAATCCGGCTCGACGCATATGTTCGTCCTCAAAGAAGGCGAATGGCCGAATTTGCGCTGGCCAGCTTCGCTTTACCTCGAAGGCTCGGACCAGCATCGCGGCTGGTTTCATTCTTCGCTTTTGGAATCGTGCGGAACGCTTGGCCGCGCGCCGTTCGACAAGGTTTTGACGCACGGATTCACGCTCGACGAACAAGGGCGCAAGATGTCGAAATCTCTCGGCAATACGACAGCGCCCCAAGACGTGTATTCGAAAATGGGCGCGGATATTTTGCGGCTTTGGGTCGTTTCATCCGACTTTACCGAAGACCAGCGCATCGGGCCGGAAATCCTGAAACAGACAAGCGATTTGTACCGGCGTTTCCGCAACACGCTTCGTTATCTGCTCGGCGCGTTGAAGGGCATGAGCGAAGGAGAACGTTTGCCGATCGCGGAAATGCCGGAGCTTGAACGCTGGGTTTTGCATCGCCTCTATGAGATCGACGGCATCATGCGCGAGGACTTCGCCAAATTCGATCTCGGCCATTTTCTGACGACATTGCATAATTTCTGCAACACCGATCTGTCGGCGTTTTATTTCGACATCCGCAAGGACAGTTTGTATTGCGACCGCGCGGATAATAAGCGCCGCCGCGCCGCGCGAACCGTGTTGGAACAAGTGTTCAATCATCTGGTTGTGTGGCTCGCGCCGATTTTGTGCTTTACGGCGGAAGAAGCGTGGCTGTCGCGTTTCGGCGACAACGCCGAAAGCGTGCATTTAAAAACTTTTCCGGTTGTTCCCGAAGCGTGGAAGGACGAGAAATTAGGTAATTCGATAAAAAATGTTCGCTTTGTTCGTTCATGCGTTATGGGGGAGATTGAGGAACGTAGAAATGAGAAAACTATTCGTTCCGGACTTCTTGCTCACCCAAGAATTATGATGACTACTGGCGATATATCCAGTCTCAGGGACAGCTTCCCAGAAACGAAACTAGAAAAACTACTTACGGAAATATGTATTGTTTCAAATGTCACCATTGAAGAACGTCCCGCCGATGTCGATGAAGCCCCATTCTCGGCTGTATCTGCGTCGATCACCCTTGCCGAAGGCAAAAAATGCGAACGTTGCTGGCAAATCCTTCCCGAAGTCGGGACGCATAAAGATCATCCCGATTTATGCACTCGTTGCCGTGACGCCATAACGCATTAAATTTCACGTTGGAAAAAATCGTATGATTGCAAATTACCGTAGCGTCGCAGGTAGCGTTATCAAAAAAATCAAGCTTCCTTCCAACATTCAACTGGAAAACTTTTTCAAAGAAGCGTCTCGGAAATTGACCTACAGGTCTACTGCGGCGTTGGTTGTCGGCTTGAACGTTTCGGATGCCCTCATCACCGCCTATGACCAAACCCTCAATCCAAAAATTCATGAGCTTAATCCCGTTTTGGCCAGAGGTAATGATCTGTTGTTTACCCCGGAAAGCGCCGCGATTAAATTTGCCGTTATCGGCGGTATTCTTGCAGCCGAATATTTCGCTCTAAAATATTTTTCTGAACATTCTCCCGAAGCGCAAAGGCCCCTTTATAAAGGCGGCGTGCTGGTGACCAACTGCGGCATAGGCGCTTGGTATGGCGTCACGCTGGCATATAACGTTGTTACGGCATTATCGGCATTTGCTCTATAAATAGGTGCTTGGTTTTGGAAAAATCCTCATGGATTCTTTCGGAAAAGGCTATTTAGTTTTTCCTTTGGAATTTCTTAGAAGCCCCTATAATCGCGCCGCGCTCCCTTCTGGAATTATCCCGCCATGTATGACTCCGCCGTTACCGATTTCTCGGTTGCGCGACGCTTTATGGTCGACGGGCAGTTGCGCCCGAATAAAGTCGCCGATTCCCGCATTCTCGCGGCTATGGGCGCGCTCCCCCGCGAATTGTTCGTGCCTTCCACGCATGTGGGCGTCGCCTACGCGGACGAAAATATCCAACTGATCCCGGGCCGGTATTTGATGCAGCCCTTGGTTCTCGCGCGGCTTTTGCAGGCTGCGGAAATTAAGGCGGATGACCGCGTGCTGGAGCTTGCGCCCGCGACGGGTTATTCGACGCTTGTGTTGGCGGCCTTGACTTCTTCCATTTTCTGCGTCGAGCCTGATGCCCTTTTGCATGAAGAGGCCGAAAAAAACATCGCCAACAAAGCCCCCGGCAAAGCCATTGTCTTCGCGGGCGCTCCTATCGAAGGATGCGTTGCGCATGCGCCTTTCGATGTCATTTTTATCAACGGCTCCGTCGAGTTCCTGCCGGATTTTTTGTTCGATCAGCTGGATGAAGGCGGCCGTCTCGCCGCCGTGGTGCGCAGTTACGGCCCCGCGCGCGCAGCTCATATCGGGCAAGCGCGCCTATACCGCAAAACCAAGGGCGAGGTATCGTGGGCGTCTCTGGGGACGG
>CAZPKC010000007.1:0-105102 GCA_964587125.1 uncultured Rhodospirillaceae bacterium
ACAAAGGTTGAACAGACTCTACCAGAAAATGGCTCAGTTTACGGGGAGCAGGTCAAAGCTCAAGGGCCAAACAGAGACAAAACAAACCGGAGAGCAGTGCGAACTTCCTGTTTGAATGTCTCTGAGCGTGTGGAATGGCGCACATTGTCCCCCATTTCTCGTTTTGAGGGCCAATTTCTTGCAGAGCTTCTGCCTATCAGCCCGCGCTTGTAGTCTCAAGCTCCTGAGAAAAGCTAAGCACCTTTTGTGCCAACGACGAATAATCAGACCACTGAGTTTGCACTCGTCCGTCTCCTCCAATGTGAGACGCAAGCCCCGCATCATGCAATGCTGTCTTTTCGTGCTCGGCTAAGCTTGTGTCAAAATGGGAGCATTTATTTCGTAATATCCTCATACCATCAAAACATTTTCGCCAGAACGTACGCCGATCCTCGCTTAGCCGAGACGCATTTAACGCTGAATTTACGTAATCCAGAAATTCCGGTGCCCTTCCTGACCGAGACGGGGAAACGGTTCGGGTTTTAGTTTCGCAGTATCCTGAGCAGATTGCTTCGACGGCTGTAATAAGGCCAGCCAGATATGACCGATGCACCATGATAATCAGGGATGCCCACTGCTGTGGATTGAGCGGTTCTGGAAATTCGACTTTTGCAACCCCTGACCGTGCCGCGCATATTGCGAGAAGCGAGATTGTTGCGTTGGTGTGTGAAACAAGAAACCCGTAATGCGATGGAGCAGTCGAACCAGTTTCAATGCCGAATTTTTGCAAATCCAAGATGGCTTGCTGAAGCGATTTTACATGCAAAACCATTTGATCGTAAGCTTCTGTCGTCATTTATCGGCCTTTAACGTGAGCTATCCTGAATCTTTCATTCGCCGTATTATGATATCAGGCAATATGGTTGTAAGTTTTTCTATTGTAAGATACGCCTCCCTTTCAATTAGGGAGTATACACTAACCAGTAGAGATAGAGTTTTGACATCACCTACAGGCGCGGCGTCAAAACTCGCCTCTGCTTTACGAAGCTCTAATAATTCTCTATTTTCCTCATCATCTAATTCCTCGCCACGCACAAATTTTGCCATAAGCTCTGTAAGACGTTTTATATCTGAACAGCCGCTTACTATAGGGGAGCGCTGCCCTATCTTTGCCAGTGCATCCCGCGCATATTGAGGCAATCTGCATTCTGGTTGGGGCAACAATCTTGCGATAAATATCCCAAGAGCTACTCCGACAGCGATTTCAATGGTGAACATTATTCCCATTTAATGCCCTCTTTTGATGATTGAGCAAGATTGTATCAGTTCTTTATGGATATGCGAATTTCTCTTTTTCTCGTTTATGCAGCTTCGTATTTGTGGGTTAATTTGTGTGTTAGAAAATTTAAACTTTATTAACACATTGAAATACAAGACATAAATAGAAGAAATTGGTAGCAGCGGAGGGATTTGAACCCCCGACCAAGGGATTATGATTCCCCTGCTCTACCCCTGAGCTACGCTGCCACACTAGCGAAGGGGGACAGATAAAGCAGATGCATGAGGGAAGTCAAGTTGACATTAAAGGCCGCCGTTTAAAGCTTAAACAGAGATTATAATCGCTTAACCTTATATTTTAGGATCATGCAGGACTATCGAAACGAATCCACTGCGCCAGAATGCTTTTCATTTTATCCACGTTAATCGGCTTACTGATATAGCCGTCCATGCCATAACGCAAACATTTATCCTTGTCTCCGCTCATGGCGTCCGCCGTCAAGGCTATGATTAAAATGCGCGCGCCGGTGACTTTTTCCATGTTTCGTATCTCCGTCGCGGCTTCATACCCGTCCATCTCCGGCATATGAACGTCCATGAAAATAACATCCCATTTTTCGGCCCTATAGGCGTCAAGCGCCTGCCGCCCCGTCTCGACGATTTTGAAATTCTTGATGCCAAAAGAGTTCATCAATTTAGACATCAGCATCTGGTTAAGTTTGTTATCTTCGGCGATCAAAGCGCGCACCTGACCGGCAGGCATAATGTTCTCGGAATGGATGTTCGGCACGGATGCCAAGGAAACGGAAATCTCAGGGGTTGTTTTAAACGGAATGACGATCCAGAAAGTCGATCCCTTCCCAAGCTCGCTTGAGAAACCGATCTTTCCACCCATAAGCTCGACAAGCTGTTTGGTTATGGTCAGTCCCAGGCCAGTTCCACCATATTTTCTTGTTATGGTCGAATCCGCCTGCACGAATTTTTCGAACACAACTCCGAACTTTTCGGGCGGAATGCCAATGCCTGTATCAATGACTTTTGCCGAAAAATCTATGAACCCGGCTCCGGAATCTTCGAAAGAAGCATGGACTTTAACGCTTCCTGTTTCGGTATACTTGATCGCGTTGCCGACAAGGTTCGTTAGGATTCGGGCCACGCGTGTCGGATCGCCGATAACATAAGGAAATTTCACGTCGACATCGCGAAGCAGCGCAAGCCCTTTATCTGCGGCAAGCGGCTGCATGGTTGCCGTTATGTTTTGGAAAACTTCCTGCAAATCAAACCCGATTTTTTCAAGCTGGACTTCATTGGCTTCAATCTTGGAAATATCGAGAATGTCGTTCACGAGCGCCAGCAAATGCGACGAAGAATGAGAAACGACCTTGGAAATCTCGCGCTGTTCGTCGCTCAACGGCGTATCCAAAAGCAGCCGTGACATGCCGATGATGCTGTTTAAAGGCGTGCGGATTTCGTGCGACATGTTTGCCAGAAAATCGGATTTTGCCTGATTGGCCTCCTGCGCGGCATCTGTATATTTCAGGGCGGCTATAAGATTCTGCTTGACCAGAAACCATCCAAGCCCCGCGATCAAAAGCGAGACAAAAGACAAAAGGCCAAGAATAATGCGCGATTGGAAAATAGTCGAACGCATCGATCTCATCGCCGCCGATTGTTCCTCGATATTACGCTGGCGTAGATTGTAAATAAGGCTGAGTATCTTTTTGACCGCTTCCTGATGCTTCACGACAGCCTGCGAAACTTTGTCCGTCGAGGCGATCAACGCATCGGCAGTACTCTTGTAAACCGCGACTTTAGGCCCGATAATATCGAGAAACCGCTGGATGCGAGCGGATTTCTCTGCTCCCGAGCGCAGCCTTGCGATAACGTTCTGGAGGCTGGCGATTTGTTCCTCCGCGGCATCGGCCTGAGCAGGATTTTGGCGAAAGAGATATCCGTTAAGCGCTGTCGCGCTGTTGCGCGATATTTCGTTCAGCCTGACCCCGTCGCGCAGAACGTCGAGGCGGTTTTCGCGCAACAGCGCTTCGACAATGGCCTCGCCCGTCGTATTGATCTCCGTTCCGGATTGATCGAGACCGTCCATCTCGGCGTACTGTTCCTGAGCGGCGTCCACAAGCTCCTGCGTCGCCATTTCATACTCGCCGACGGAGGACGAAAGCGCGGCTCCTTGCCCGGCGTCGTTGAAATCTTTTTCGATGCTATCGATATGATCCCTTAGCTCCCTCAACGCCTGGCGCGCGGCAAGAAGATTGAAATCCGTTTGCGACAGTGCATACGTCGTCGTGTGCACGGCGGCATTCGTCAGATATTTGACGCCGTCTTCGACCCTTCGCGTCGTTTGCATTTTCTCGTCAAGCAGGATGGAGGCACCGTGGATGGACTCAAGATTGAGCCAAGCGGCACCAGCCAAAAGAACCATGAAGAACACGACAAAGCCAAGGGCGAAAGAAACCTTTTTCCTGATTTCCAGATGATTCCATCTGACCATTGTATTCTCCTGCAAATAAACACCGAAAGAACGGCTCTATTTAATCGCGGCGATTTCTTCAAGAACATCGCGACCGAACATCTTTTCATATTGCGGCTGCGCCGATTGAAGCGCTGCGACAAAGGAAGCCCGATCGACGCTATCGACGATTTCTACGCCTTGCTGCCGTAGAAAATCGACGCCTTTCTGCTGGGCTTCAAAAGCGTAGCGGCGAGAAGCCGCTGCGCCAAGTTGCGCCGATTTGACGAGAATTTCCTGTTCGGCTTTTGTCAAATCGCCCCAAACATCCTTCGAGACCAGAAAAACGGCCGGGTCGTAAACATGGCCGCTGAGCGTTAGATATTTCTGCACCTGCCCGAATTTCGACGAAAGAATTGTCGCGATGGGATTTTCTTGCCCATCGAACAGTCCCGATTGCAGGGCGTTATACACAAGCGGAAAGGCCAGAGTTTGGACATCGGCTCCCATAGCCTTAAATCCGATCATCATGACGTCGGATTGGGGGAGACGCAGTTTCAAGCCTTTCAAATCTTCGGGCGTTTGGATGGGACGTTTGGAATTCGTTATATGCCGCATTCCATTTTCGCCCCATGCCAGAGCAATGACGTTTTTTTGCTTGAATTTCTCGAGATAGGCTTGGCCGAAGGGGCTATCGAGAACGGCATGCGCATGGGCAAGATCGCGGAAAATAAACGGAATGTTGAAAACGCCAGCTTCGGGAAGGATATTGGGTAAAGGCGCGCCAGTAATAAATGCCATATCGACGGTGCCCTGTTGCAGCCCTTTTAGCATCTCAAGTTCGCCGCCCATCGTGGAATTGGGCATTTGCTCAAGTGTAATTTTTCCGCCCGTGCGTTTGGCAACCTCGTCGGCAAAAACCGTTGCTCCTTCGCCTAATTGGGAACGCATCGAGAGAATATAGCCGATCCTGTATGTCCTTTGCTGAGCATGAACGCCTGCCACCGGAAGGATCAGAACGATCGCAGCGAGAAGGACAATTTTACGAATCTTCATGTCGTACCCCTGAAGCGATCCCCGCTCAAAGATGCGGAAAGATAGAATCACTCAACGCCAAGTTGATACTGACAGGGTAAAGCTTTAATGAAAAGCACGCATTCGTCTGTGTGGCGTTCTTTATGCTGTGTTTAGAATCAGGCCTTAATACACTAAACTTTGTGCATTTTTTTCAGTTGCGCCTCGAGTTTCATTGAAAATTCCTTTGGCGCATCGACCAATGGGGATCGAACGGGACCGCCAAGCCCGGTTCCAAGAATATCCAAAGCCGCTTTGATGGGCGCGGGACTTGGCATAGTAAAAAGCATCCGTTGAAATTCGACAAGAGAGAATTGTATCTCGCGTGCTTTGGCAAGGGTTCCTTCGCGAAAAGCCGTCATCAGAGTCTTGATTTCGGCTCCGAGAAGATTTCCCGTGCCTGCAACGGCTCCGTCCGCGCCCAAACAAAGGTTCACGAAAAGATTTTCGTCTTCGCCTGCCAATACGGCAAAAGAATGTTTGATCTCCGCGTGCGCGCGTCGCGCAAGCTCGGTCGATGCGAGAAGACTACCCGGGCAATCTTTAATCCCAATTATATTCTTCGCAGCATTCGCGAGCTTGATAACGGTAGTTACTTCGATCGAGACGCCCGTCCGCCCCGGATGGTTGTAAAGAATGACCGGCAATTTCGTGCATTCCGCGACTTTCAAAAAATGCCTGCACAAACCGTCCTGATTAGGGCGGATATAATAGGGAGAAATGACAAGAACGCCCGCCGCTCCGGATTTTTCGGCAAAGCGCGTCAGAGACATGGCATCTTCGGTGCAGGAAGAGCCCGTTCCCGCAATAACGGGCACGCGGCCTTTTGCAGCTTCTATGGTATGTGCGATCACGCTCTCTTTTTCTTCGCGATTGAGGGACGATGCCTCGCCCGTCGTCCCGACTGCGATCAAAGAATCCGCTTTTTGCACGTCGATGAGATAATCGATGAGTTTCGAGAGTTTTTTAAAATCGATGCTCAATTTCTCGTCATTTTGAAACGGCGTAACGGCGGGAATAGACAGTCCGGAAAGAACGGCAAGGTCAAGTTGAGGCATGCATTGGCTCCTTTATCATGGAAATAACACGCATAAATACTTGTTAGCGCAGAAACGCCCAAAATGCTAGATAGAGAGGCAGCACACAAACAAATCGAGGGAAAATATGACACGCGTATTGGTCAACGGCGCTAAAGGAAAGATGGGAACGATCACGGTTGCATCGGTCAAAGCCGATCTGGCGCTGACTTTGGTCGGGCAAACCGATAAAGGCGACAATCTCGCGCAGGCAATAAAGGAAAGCCGCGCCGACGTCGTTATTGATTTTACAAATGCTTCCGTGGGTTACGATAGTTTCGTCAAAATCGTTGAATCAGGGGCGCATCCCGTCGCCGGAACCAGCGGATTTAATGAGGATCAGGTTGCCGAGCTTAGGCAGCTTTGCGGCAAAAAGGGCATCGGCGGACTTATCGCGCCGAATTTTTCGATCGGCGGCGTCTTAATGATGAAATTCGCGGAAGAAGCCGCAAAATATTTTCCCAACGTAGAGATTGTCGAGGCTCATCACGACCAAAAGCTGGACGCCCCATCTGGCACCGCACTTCGCACGGCGGAAATGATCCATCAAGCAATCGGAAAAGACACCGAAGCGCAGGACAAAAGCAAGGAACTGATAACCGGCGTTCGCGGCGGGCGCGCGGCGGGTATTCCCATACATTCGATACGCCTTCCGGGTTTTCTGGCGCATCAACGCGTGATTTTCGGCTCGGTCGGACAAACCCTTACGATCGAGCACACCTCCATTAATCGGGAATCCTTCATGACGGGCGTTTGCCTTGCCGCGAAGAAAATCGTCGGGGAAAAAGAGCTGTATTACGGCTTGGAAGAACTGCTCTTCCGCGATTGATTTTTGGCCGTAACGACTTCGTGCAGTTTGAGGACAAGCTGGCTCATGGAGCGCACGGTGGCATTAAGGGAATCGAGGTTCTGTTCGATGCTTTGCATCCACAAAGCTTCCGCCGAGTCGCCCCCCTTTGCCGCGCCTTTCCCCGACAACGTTAAATTTTCAAGCGTTTCAAGCAGAAATCCGAAACTCCATTCGCCGACCGGAATCCGCCAAATCTGCATAAGCCAACTGCGATACGGTTCCTGCAAATTGAAGGGACTGATGAAGGGTGGGCGCGACGGCTCGGTATCGAATTGGCGGTGCGTTACAACTTCGTTCACAAATATGAAAAACGCGAGATACACGGAATCCGGCCACACGCAATCGCGCTTCGCTTCGGAAATCTCGTTATAGTCAATCAGCCGCGGGGCACCGTCGGGGCCTACCAGAATGTTCCAAACCCTTACGTCGGCATGATACAGCCCTGCACGCTCCAAAACCGCAAGTTGTTTCAGAACGCCTAGCAAAATGGCGCGCTCGTCGTAAGGTTTTCCATCCCGAATGAGTTCGTCGAGCATGATCCCGGGAAGTTTGTCCTGCACCAGCCACGCGACGCCGTTGGCTTCTCCGAATTGATAGAGCTTGGGTGCGCCTTCGTATCCGGCTGGCGGAGATTTCAGAAACCGCGCCGATTGCTCGACGGCATAACGATTGATCTCCCCTCTTTCGCCGGTCGTGCGATAAAGTTTGGCAAGCATCTTTTCGCCGAAAAAATATCTTCTTCCGCGCCCGTTATCGGAAAAGGCGGAAAATTCCGACATCTCTCCGTCCAGATACCAATAACGGCGGCTGCAGAAATAAAGCGGGCGACTGGACGACAGATGCGTCGCATGATGCGCGATGACGCGGTAAAACGGTTGCCGTTCGATGAGGTAATCCGGATTTTCCGGCTGCGCAGCCGCCCATGCGGGAGACTCGCTGGCCAACGCCATTTCCAGAATTCCTGTCGGAACTTTCTCGAATATTTTATCAAGCAGATCGCGCGCCGCTTCCTTGCCGTCGTTAAAACAAAGATGATGGAAAACGCTTAGTCCCAACACGAGATCGAATTGATCCTTTTCGAGAAAACCGGCGACGATTTCGATTTCCATCGGCTTGAAGCGGATATGCAAATGCGGGTTTTCAAGCGCCAGCATATTGCAGACGTTGATGTTTTCCTCAAGATAATCGACGCCGAGCACCTGCGCTCCGGCGTGCGCCAGATTAAAACCGAACCATCCTTGCGCGCAGCCCAGATCAAGCACACGGAGGGGCCTTTGAAGCTGGCGGGCAAGTGCGTGATAGACAGCCATGACATCCCGCAGGCGCGCTTCGGAATTGCGCGATGCGGCGCCGGAAAGTTCGGAATGCCCGAAGATCGGTTGATAGACTTCCCGAAGCTCCGCAACCAAAGTCCTAAGTTCGGGAAGAGATGGCATGGAAATCCTTGAAAACAAGCGCGGAAGTCGGGAAAACAGAAGGGATATAGAATAGCTTAGGCTTCCTGCTTCTGTCCAGTTTTGCTCTCCGGAGAGGTAAAATCGATTTTGTAATCCTTTTATTGCCGATTTCGGATACGGCAATAGGCTTCAGCATCCTTTATGGAGCTTCTGCTTCAGATGAAATCTTCCCCTCGCGCAAAAAAAATCTTGAAATACATTCCAAAATCGAAGAGCGCGATACTTTCTTGCGTGAGTTTCAAAATTTCGAAATATCAAGCATAACGTTATAAAAATTCCGGCGATTGCCAAAAGAAATACCCACGTAATCATTTTTAGAACCATTCTTTAAACTCTCGCAGATAGCCTGAGGAAGATTATATGACTGCGTTAACAGGAGAGTTGGGATGAGCTTCATCAACAAGCTTTCGATATCGACCAAAAACGGACTTTTCGGAATTCTGTTTTCCTTTATTTTCGGAATTACCGTCACCTGTACGATAAATCTGATTTTAAATCCGTATTTATTGAGCCGAGCGCAAGAACAAATTAACACCAATCTCGTTTTGGCGCGCACTATTGTTGAGTTGAAATATGGCACAAATTACAGCCTGAAAGACGATCATCTTCTTGTTGGCACGCATGTGATCGATGAGGATATCAATCTGGTCGATCAAATCACCTCACTTTTCGGTAAAACCGGCGATGTCATGACGATATTCAAGGGCGACACCCGAATCTTGACGAACATCAGGGATACCAAAACCGGCGCACGCGCCATCGGAACAAAACTTGCGACTGGCCCCGCCTATGATGCGGTTTTTCGCGAAAAGACGAAATATCAAGGCGACATCATGATTTTAGGCGAACCCTATCTCTCCGCCTATGATCCCATATTTGATAATAACGGGAAAGTTATCGGTATATTCTTTGTTGGAATAAATAAGACGGCTGAACTTGCCATTATCACAAGGCTTGAGTTGATCATAGGCAGCGCGATCGCGCTTATCTCTGTGTTTATGGCCGGGGGAATTTGGACCATTTCCCGCTACCGCATGAAACCCCTTTTGAAAATGGTGAAGGTTGTGGAGTCTCTTCGCCAAGGGAACACAGAAGTCAACGTGCCTTCGCTGGAAAGAGGCGATGAAATCGGAAAAATTGCTTATGCCATTCAAACCTTTAAAGACGACATCATCGAAAAAAAGCGCCTGCAGGAAGAACGGGCTCAAGCCGTCGATGCCTATACAAAAAGAGCGGAAGAAATTATCCGGCTGCAAACGGAAAAACAGCAGGAAATGGAATCTAACGCTAAAAGAGCGGAGCAACTCATCGAAATGCAGACGGAAAGGGTCTATGAGCTCGCGCATAAAGAAAAAAGAACGAAGAGGCTTTTCGACCTTAATATGGATTTTGAAAAATCCGTGCAAAATACTCTCGGCCTGTTTTTGAAGGCCCAAACGGATTTAAACGAAACGGCAAAAGATATGTCGCTCAATGTCACGAAAGCGGCGACTGTCGTCCAATCGGCGGAATCTTCCATTAGTAACATTTCATCAAATACAAAATCGATCGCCGCCGCGACGGAAGAGCTCAAATCGTCGTCCGTCGAAATATCGCGGCAAACATCGAATTTTTCCGAATTTGCGAAGAGCACTTTGGAGGCGATCGAATCCATTCCCTTCGGCGTTGTCATGCCGATCCGCAACACACTGAATAAAATGGCAGAAATTTCCGTCGCTCTTGCGGGTCAAATAGAAAATCAGGGGACCGCAACCGCTGAAATCAGCCGCAACGTCAACGGCGTTGCCGATGAGGCTGAAAAGCTATTAATCGGCGTGTCCGGAGCGAAGAAAATTATGGATATCGCCGGAGCAAGATCGAAAAACGTTTTGGATGCGGCAAACTGTCTGGGCGCGCAATCGAGCGAACTTAACAAAACCGTCAAAGAATACTTGAAAAATACAAGTCGTATTTAATGGGCAAGATGCCAAATTTAATCATATCATAAGTCTCGCCAGAAATTTCTTTTCCTCCCTCACTCTTGTTGCTACTTTTTGTTTTCGTCTATGAGTTATGTAAATCCACACCATTTTTGACGAAAAAACTATTTGGATGCGTTGCGACGACCTTAGCCACGCCTTCGGCGTGTTGAGAACAGCGTATATGCGCCTTCGGCGCGATGCCTTGTGCCGAAAAAACGGCACTCCGCTCGGCAACAGATCGGGAAAGCTGAAATTCGCCTCCGCACAAAGCCAAGCGAATGGGTGCCAACCCACACCTAGCGAAGCCTGCAACGAAGGTATTTTTTTACCTCGGCTTTGCCGAGGCTCAACCCTTTGGTACTACCAAAAGCTCAACTTGCGCGAAGCAGGTTGATGTGTGTGACAAACACGGGGTTGCGTGACAACGTCACACGATGGTATATTAGCCAAATATTAGCCATGGATACGAAAAAACCGCCCTGCGGCGGCTTTATCTTATTGATTTAATTGGCGTCCCCTACGGGATTTGAACCCGTGTTCTCACCGTGAGAGGGTGGTGTCCTGGGCCTCTAGACGAAGGGGACGCATTAAAAAAAACATTTCCTACTTCTTGCGGAATTTGTCCAGACTGATGACTTCTCCGCGTTCTTCTTTTTTCTCGGCTTTCGCTCCGGCAGCCAATTCTTCGCTATTCGCCGCAGGCGCTTCCTTACCGCCGCCATCGACCGCCGGGCCGACCTCTCCGGCGTTCTGGAATTGCAAGGCGAAATTGACGGAAGGATCGGCGAACGTCGTAATCGCATCGATCGGCACGACCAGATTTTCCTTCACGTTGTTGAAACTGAGCGTGACATTGATGCAATCGTCTTCCAGCTTGAGGCCGAAGAACTGGTATTGCAGAACGATCGTCATTTCCTCGGGATATTGCTTCTGCAAATACTCCGGAACCTTGACGCCCGAGAATTTCGTCAAAAACGTGATATAGAAATGATGATCGCCAGGCAATCCGTCGCGCGCGACCGTTTCCATGGTCTCGCGCACGACATCGCGCAAAGCAGCCTCGATCATCAAATCGTAACGGAGTAAATCTTCGCTCATTTTCACAACATAAAAAAGGTCATGGTTTCTGATAGCAAGGGAAATGCATTCTGTATAGTGCGCTGAAAAAATTTGTTACTTGCCTCCGTGTTCCAAAACATCCATCAAGGCGCGCTGAAAAAGTTGGGGGTTCGAAACGACGTCAAACGGCGAAATATCGCCCCCTGCCCCATGCACCAAAATCGTGCCGTAGCCGAGGAGTCGCCCCATCACCGTCTGGTCGAAATTTACGCCCGTAACGCGGTTAATCATAATCTCGAAGGTCGCGCGCGAAATAAAGCCGTATTTTGCGATAAGCCTTCTGTTGGTGATCGCAAGTTCCGTCGACGATTGCTTGACCAATGCGCCGAGCAAAAGGCCGAATCCGGTCAGCGAAAAAACCATAGCGACGCCCGCAAGGGCGCGCCCCATCATCATAAATTGTTCTCCGAATATCGCGCCGACGATGTCATAGCTGTAAAATCCGACAAGCCCTCCTGCGGCTGCGAAGAACATGCCCGGGATAAAAATAATCCAATGGAGCGTCGCAATATGAACGACACGCTCGTCGGGAAGCAGCATTTTATTTACATAGGACATAAGAGACGCTCCCCGTTTGGGTTGATCCGGTTAATGAGAACGGCTGGAGTCTTCCTGCGCCGCCAGAAATTTTTCGGCTTCCAGCGCCGCCATACACCCCATGCCCGCCGCCGTGACGGCCTGACGATACGCCTTATCTTTAACGTCGCCAGCGGCAAAAACGCCTTCAACATTGGTCGCCGTGCCGTCGGGCTTCGTCAGCAAATATCCTTCGGCGTCCATTGCAAGTTTGCCTTCGAAGATTTTCGTCGCCGGATCGTGGCCGATGGCGATAAACAGGCCTGCGGCAGGAATAACCCTCGTCTGATTGGTTTTGACGTTTTTCACGCGCACGCCCGTGACGGAAAGAACCGGTTTTTCGTCGCCAATAATTTCATCTACCACGCTGTCCCACGCGACGGCGATTTTCGGATGATTAAGCACACGGTCGTGGAGAATCTTTTCACCGCGAAACGAATCGCGGCGATGGATAAGCGTGACCTTGGTCGCAAAATTGGTCAAATACAAAGCTTCCTCAAGCGCGGTGTTCCCGCCGCCAACAACGCAGACTTCTTTGCCGCGATAAAAGAATCCGTCGCACGTAGCACATCCAGAAACGCCGAAGCCCTGAAACTTTTTCTCGCTTGGAATGCCCAACCAGCGCGCCTGCGCGCCCGTCGCGATAATCACCGCGTCGGCCTTGAAAACATCGCCGGATTCCCCCTTGCAGACGAAAGGACGGCGGCTGAAATCGACCTCGGTAATCATATCGGAAAGAAGCACGGTTCCTACACGCGCTGCCTGCGCCGCCATTTGCTCGACAAGCCACGGCCCTTGCACGGGCTCGGCAAAGCCCGGAAAATTTTCGACTTCGGTCGTGATCGTCAACTGGCCGCCCGGTTGCATTCCCTGAGCCAAAAGAGGCTTTAAATTCGCGCGCGACGCGTAAATCGCCGCCGTATAGCCAGCAGGGCCTGCACCGATGATAAGAACTTTGGTGGTATGCGTCGTGGACATGCGATTATCCTTAACCCTAAAGAACCCGAAGTTTGACTATACTCAACGCGCCCCAAGAATTAGCAAGCTGTTTTGCGAAGGCCTACGCAAAAAAAAGCCCTTTTTTTGACATAATAATCAAAAAAATATCTCTTTTTTCACGTTTCCAAAGGCCTTTCCTGTGCTAGAAAGCAGCACGTTTTGTTTTTCACTGAATACCGCAATAGGTTGATTTCATTATGGCAGAGCCAGAAACTTCTTTGATGAACCGCCTTGTTTCCCTGTCCAAAAGGCGCGGGTTTGTTTATCCCGCTTCCGAAATTTACGGGGGATTGAACGGTTTCTGGGATTTCGGGCCTTTGGGCACGCAGCTCAAAAACAACCTGCGCGACGCGTGGTGGCGCGCAATGGTTGAATGTCCACCGCTCGGCCCCGACAACGAGCCGCTTTCTATCGTCGGCATCGACACCTCGATCATCCAGCATCCGAAAACGTGGGAAGCTTCGGGACACGTGGCGGGGTTTGCCGATCTTATGGTTGATTGCAGAGAGACCAAAAACCGCTACCGCGCCGACCATATTTCATGCTTCGAAATAAGAACACAAGATTCAGAAGGTGCTTGGTCAAATTTTGCATTGATGAGTGGAGTTGAGGGGGATGAAAATAAGTTATCAAAACTCGAAAAGAAAATTAAAAAGATAACGCATGGAAAGACATCAAATAAAGCTGTCGTTATTGAAAAATCTTTTACACACGCGCTTGTGATGATCCCTCTCGATCGATTTTTAAAAAATGAAGAAGTTGATGGCGTTCTTCATACAATAGCATATACGGACTTATCACCCGAAGAACGCGCAAAAGTCATCGGCCCCGATGCGGAAAATCCGGGCACTCTGACGGAACCTCGCGCGTTCAATTTGATGTTCAATTCCTATGTCGGCGTTTTCCAAAACGAGGATTCCAAAGTCTATCTTCGCCCCGAAACGGCACAGGGGATTTTCCTGCAATACAAAAACATTCTCGACACCTCGCGCGTTCGTCCGCCGTTCGGCGTCGCGCAGGTCGGGAAGTCGTTCCGCAACGAAGTCACGCCCCGCAATTTCATTTTCCGCACGCGCGAATTCGAGCAGATGGAGATGGAATTCTTCGTGCCTCCCGAAGACGGCATGAAATGGTACGAGTTCTGGGTCGCGCAGCGCCTCAAATGGTGGGAAGAGCAAGGCGTCAGCAAAACAAATCTTTTCCGCCACGAAATTCCGGATGCCGATCGTTCGTTCTACTCCGCCGCGACTTCCGACATCGAATACAAATATCCGTTCACGGCTCCGGGCTTCGGCGAACTCGAAGGCGTCGCGTACCGTACCGATTACGACCTCAAACAGCATCAAAAATTCAGCAACACAAATCTCGAATACGTCGATCAGGAAAATAAACGCCGGTATATCCCTCATGTGATCGAACCGGCGAGCGGCCTGACACGCGGCGTTCTTGTGCTTCTTTGCGAGGCATATCAATACGATGAAAGCCGTCCTTCACCTGAATGGCTCAAGCTGAAACCGAGCCTTGCGCCCATTAAGGCGGGCATATTTCCGCTCGTCAACAAAGACGGCATGCCCGAAGTCGCCGAGAAGCTTTATCTCGATTTGCGCCAAAAATTCATGTGCCAGTACGACGCCAAGCAAAGCATCGGCAAGCGCTACGCGCGCATGGACGAAGCGGGCACTCCTTTCTGCATCACGATCGACGGCGACACACTGAGCGAGAAAAGCGATAATTACGAAACAGTCACCGTCCGAAACCGCGACACGGCGCAACAGGAACGCATCGCTCTTTCCCAAGTCCAATCTTACCTATCAACAAAACTGTCATAACAAGAGGCCAACATGACTACGAAAAAATGGGTTTATTGTTTTGGAAACGGCAAAGCCGAAGGCCGCGCCGATATGCGCAATCTTTTGGGCGGCAAAGGCGCAGGGCTTGCCGAAATGTCGAATTTAGGACTTCCGGTTCCTCCGGGATTCACCGCGACGACGGATGTTTGCACGCATTATTACGCGAACGGAAACACCTACCCTAGCGATCTAAAGGCTCAGGTCGATGTGGCCTTGGCGGAAGTCGAAAAGACCGTCGGCGCGAAATTCGGCGACGCGAAGAACCCGCTGCTTGTTTCGGTTCGCTCGGGCGCACGCGCATCGATGCCCGGCATGATGGATACCGTTTTGAATCTGGGCCTGAACAAGGAAACAGTCGAGGGCTTAAAGAAGCAAAGCGGCAATCCGCGGTTCGCCTACGACAGCTACCGCCGCTTCATCCAGATGTATTCGAATGTCGTCCTCGGCCTCGAACACCATTTATTCGAGGAGGTGATAGAGGACGTCAAGCGCGCAAAGGATTATACGCTTGATACGCAGGTCACGGCGGAAGATTGGCAAGAAGTCATCGTGGCCTATCTGGAAACCGTGAAAAAACATCACGGCAAGCCGTTCCCGCAGGATGTGCATGAGCAGTTGTGGGGCGCGATCGGCGCCGTGTTCGGTTCATGGATGAATCCACGCGCCGTTACGTACCGCAAGCTGAACGACATCCCCGCCGATTGGGGCACGGCGGTCAACGTTCAGGCGATGGTTTTCGGCAACCGTGGCGACGATTGCTGCACTGGCGTCGCTTTCACGCGCAATCCCTCGACGGGAGAAAATGCATTCTACGGCGAATACCTCGTCAACGCGCAGGGCGAAGACGTCGTGGCCGGAATCCGCACGCCGCAAAACCTTACGGTCAAGGGAAAGCAGGAGCAAGGCTCCAAGCTTCCGGCGATGGAAGAAGTCATGCCGCAGGTTTTCGCGCAGCTCAATAACGTGCGGCTCAAGCTTGAAAAACACTACCGCGACATGCAGGACATCGAATTCACGGTTCAGCAGGGCAAGCTTTACATGCTTCAAACCCGCACGGGCAAGCGCACGGCAGCGGCGGCTTTGAAAGTCGCCGTCGATATGGTCAAGGACAAGGTCATCGACGAAAAAGAAGCGATCAAGCGCATCGATCCGAAATCGCTCGATCAGTTGTTACATCCGACGCTCGACCCCAAAGCGAAAAAGAAAGTCGTCGCCAAAGGCCTTCCCGCTTCTCCCGGCGCGGCTTCGGGCAAAGTCGTTTTTAACGCCGACGAGGCCGAAGAATTGACGAACAACGGCCAGAAAGTCATCCTCTGCCGCGTCGAAACAAGCCCCGAAGACATTCACGGCATGCATGCCGCCAAGGGCATCGTCACGAGTCGCGGCGGTATGACAAGCCACGCGGCGGTCGTCGCGCGCGGCATGGGCCGCGCGTGCGTCGCGGGCGCAGGCGATCTGCACATGGATTACGCCAAGCAGCAAATGACCGTGAAAGACGTCACGATCAAGGCAGGCGATATCATCACGATCGACGGTTCGACCGGCGAAGTGATGCTCGGCGAAATTCCGACGGTTCAACCTGAATTGTCGGGAGATTTCGGCACGCTGATGGGATGGGCCGATAAAATCCGCCGTTTGAAAGTTCGCGCCAATGCCGAAACGCCTCTTGACGCGCGCACGGCGCGCAAGTTTGGCGCTCAGGGCATCGGCTTGTGCCGCACGGAACATATGTTCTTCGACACCGACCGCATCACCTCGATGCGCGAAATGATTATCGCGGACGACGAACAAGGCCGCCGCGCGGCTTTGGCGAAATTGCAACCGATTCAGGTGAAAGATTTCATCGACCTGTTTACGATCATGGAAGGCCTGCCGGTTACGATCCGCCTTCTTGACCCGCCTTTGCACGAATTTTTGCCGCATGAGGAAGCCGAAATCGCGGCTGTGGCCGCAGGCGCAGGCGTTTCTCCCGATAAAGTGAGAAAGCGCACGCACGCGCTTCACGAAGCGAACCCGATGCTGGGGCATCGCGGCTGCCGTCTTGGCATTTCCTATCCGGAAATATACGAGATGCAGGCGAGGGCGATTTTCCTTGCCACGGTCGAAATGGCCAAAAATGGCAAGGATATTACGCCCGAAGTCATGATCCCGCTCGTCGCGACCAAAAAGGAGTTCGACATCCTGAAAGCGATGATCGACCGCGTCGCCGGAGAAGTTTCGAAGGATTCCGGCGTGAAGCTTCATTATCTCGTCGGCACGATGATCGAATTGCCGCGCGCCGCCCTTCGCGCCGGAGAAATCGCCGAAACCGCGCAGTTCTTCAGCTTCGGCACGAACGATCTGACGCAAACGACGTTCGGCCTTTCCCGCGACGACGCCGCGACTTTCCTTCCCGATTATTACAAGGCGAACGTTTTCGAACACGATCCTTTCGCGACGCTCGATCAGGAAGGTGTGGGCGAATTAATCCAGATTGCGGCGGAACGCGGCCGCAAGACGCGCAAGGACATCAAGCTTGGGATTTGCGGCGAACACGGCGGAGATTCCGAATCCGTTAAGTTCTGCCACCGCGCTGGGCTCGATTACGTTTCGTGTTCGCCCTATCGCGTGCCGATCGCCCGCCTCGCAGCGGCTCAGGCCGCGATTGAAAGCGATGCCGACGTTCAGGCGCGCAAGAACGCGGCATAAGACGATTTTATATCATTATTTCCGTCCCGAATATCTTTCGATATTCACGAATGGCGAAGCGGTCCGTCATGCCCGCGATGTAATCGGCAATCGTGCGGGCTCGCGCGGTTTCATCTTGGCAAACCTTGATCTCTTCGCCCCACGACGAAGGTAAGCGGTCGGGTTGCTTCGCATAATAATCGAACAATTCGCGCACGATTTTGCGCGCTTTGTCGCAGGCTTGATTGACCTCGCTATGCCGATACATGCGCACATGAAGAAAATTATGTAATACATTGATATTTTTAGACATTTCTTCGCTAAACCCGACCGTTGCTTTCCGCGCTTTGCGTATCTCCTCGACCGATTTTGGCTTCAATTCGTCCAGATTGCGCCGCGTCGTGGCCAAAACATCGTCCACCATAAGGCCGATGATTTCGCGCACCGATTCATACATCAATCGCGCGCGGTCAACGTTGGGATAAAGCTTCTCCATTTTCCGTGCGGACGGGCCGAACAAAGGCAATTCACTTAAATCCTCCAGGCGGAAAAATCCGGCGTGATGCCCGTCGTCGGCATCATGCGTGTTATAGGCGATATCGTCGGCCAAGGCCGCGACTTGCGCTTCGGCTCCGGCAAAGCTGGTCAGTTCCAAATCCCATATAGCGTTAAAAGCGCGGATAGTCGGCAGAGAAGCGGACGGTACGATGGGGCCGTTATGTTTGACAATGCCTTCCAAGGTTTCCCACGTCAGGTTCAGGCCGTCGAAACGCGCATAGCGTTGTTCGAGTTTCGTCAAAATGCGGAAGGTCTGTTCGTTGTGGTTAAATCCGCCGAAGGGCTTCATCGCGGCATCTAGCCCCTCCTCGCCCGCATGGCCGAAGCACGTGTGGCCAATGTCATGAGCGAGCGCAATGGTTTCGGTGAGGTCTTCGTCGAGGCCAAGCGCGCGGCTTATGGAACGAGCAATTTGCGCGACTTCAAGAGAATGCGTGAGGCGCGTGCGGTAATAATCGCCTTCGCTTTCGACGAAGACCTGCGTCTTGTTCCGCATTTTGCGGAACGCGTTAGAATGGATGATGCGGTCGCGGTCGCGCTGAAACGGCGTGCGAGAGGCGCTCGCTTCTTCGGAAATAAGCCTTCCGCGCGACTCATTTGCTTTTGTCGCGTAAAGCGCAAGCTCACGATTATCGAATTTCGCGTTCATGCGCTTACTTTACGCATTTTCTGCTCAAAAGAAAACCCCGCCGAAATATAAATTCGGCGGGGTTTTCTTGGATCAAAACGTTATTATTTACGCGACTTCTTTTTGTTCCGTAGCTTGGGCTTGTTCGGCTGCGGCCAAGGCCGCTTTTGCCTTATCGGCGTCGAGCTTATCGGCTTCGATGTCGCGCGTCGCGGCAATCTGACGCAAGCGGCTGACGATAGCGCCCGTGCCCGCCGGAATCAGGCGGCCGACGATGACGTTTTCCTTCAAGCCTTCGAGCGTATCGACCTTGCCGGACACTGCCGCTTCGGTCAGAACGCGGGTCGTTTCCTGGAACGACGCGGCCGAGATGAACGACCTTGTCTGCAAGCTGGCCTTAGTGATGCCTTGCAGCACCGCTTTGCCCTGCGCGGGACGCAGATTTTCCAAAACAGCCTTTTCGTTCACAGCGATAAATTCCCCACGGTCGAGCAGTTCGCCCGCCAAAAGGGTCGTATCGCCGGAGTCGGTGATTTCGACCTTCTGCAACATCTGGCGCACGATCACTTCGATGTGCTTGTCGTTGATCTTCACGCCCTGTAACCGATAGACTTCCTGGATTTCGTTGATGATGTAGTCGGCCAAAGCCTCCACGCCAAGAACGGCCAGGATGTCATGCGGCACGGGATTGCCGTCGATCAGCAAATCGCCCTTTTGCACCATGTCGCCTTCCTGAACGGCAATGTGCTTGCCTTTCGGAATCAGGTATTCGCGCGGTTCTATCGATTCATCCATCGGGCGAACGATGATGCGGCGCTTGGTCTTGTAATCCTTGCCGTATTCGATGCGTCCGTCGATGTCCGAGATGATCGCGAAGTCCTTGGGCCTGCGCGCTTCGAACAATTCGGCGACGCGAGGCAAACCACCCGTGATGTCGCGGGTTTTAGTGCTTTCGCGCGGCACGCGGGCCAGAATGTCGCCTGCCTTGACATGGGTATCGTTCTCGATATTGAGAATGGCGTCCACAGGAAGGAAGTAACGCGCTTCCATACCGTTCGACAATTTAATGATCTCCCCCTTCTTGTCGTGCAAGACGATGCGCGGACGCAATTCGGCGCCGCGGGCCTGCTGACGGAAGTCGATGACCTTCTTCGAGGATATGCCTGTCGCTTCGTCCACGATTTCGCTGACCGACAATCCTTCCACCAAGTCGGCATAGTGCGCCGTGCCTTCGCGGTCGGTGATGATCGGCATCGTGTACGGATCCCACTCAGCGAGCTTCTGTCCCTTTTTAACCTGATCGCCTTCATTGGCCAAAAGCTTGGCGCCGTAAGGCACGCGATGGCGCGCCTTTTCGCGCCCATCGGCGTCGATCAGAACGATTTCGCAGTTGCGGTTCATCACAACGGGTCGGCCTTCGGAATTCGCGACGACGTTCTTGTTCTTCACCTGCATCTTGGCGTCGAACGAAGCCTCGACCGAAGCTTGCTCCGCACCGCGTTGCGCTGCGCCGCCGATGTGGAACGTACGCATGGTTAGCTGTGTTCCTGGTTCGCCGATTGATTGGGCAGCGATAACGCCAACCGCTTCGCCGACGTTAACAGGAGTCCCGCGGGCCAGATCGCGTCCGTAGCACTTGGCGCAAACGCCGAGTTCCGTCTTGCACGTCAATGCCGAACGGATAGAGACCGTGTCGATTCCCGCGCGGTCGATCAAATCGACCTGCACTTCCTCGATCAGTTCTCCCGCCTTAACGATGACCTGCTTGGTTTTGGGATTGACGATATCGACAAGCGCCGAACGTCCGAGAATACGTTCCGACAACGGCGCAATGACTTCGCCTCCTTCGATAACCGCCTTGACGTTGAGGCCCTTGTCGGTGCCGCAATCGAGCTCGGTGATAATGGCGTCCTGCGCCACATCCACCAAACGGCGCGTCAGATAACCGGAATTCGCGGTCTTCAACGCGGTATCGGCCAAGCCTTTACGCGCGCCGTGGGTCGAGTTGAAGTATTCGAGAACCGTCAGTCCTTCCTTAAAGTTGGAAATAATCGGCGTTTCGATGATCTCACCCGACGGCTTTGCCATCAGGCCGCGCATGCCCGCGAGCTGCTTGATTTGCGCCGCAGAACCGCGCGCGCCCGAATGCGCCATCATGAAAACGGAATTGATCCTGCCTTTGCCGGTGTCCGAAATGCCCTTCATCATTTCTTCGGCCACCTTCTCGGTGCAGGTCGACCACACGTCGACGACCTTGTTGTACTTTTCGCCGCGTGTGATAAGGCCGTCTTGATATTGTTGTTCGTATTCGTCGACTTGTGTTTGCGCCTTCTTGATGAGAGGCCCCTTGGCAGGCGGAATAACCAAATCGTCCTTGCCGAACGAAATGCCCGCCTTGCAAGCGTTGCTGTAACCGAGCCCCATCATGCGGTCGGCGAAAATCACCGTCTCCTTCTGGCCGCAATGGCGATAGACGACGTCAATGACGTTCGTGATGTCCTTCTTCGTCAACACGCGGTTGATAAGGCTAAACGGCAGCTTGGGATGACGAGGGAAAATTTCCGAGAGAAGCATGCGTCCCGGGGTCGTTTCGACACGCGTGATCGTAGGCTTGCCTTCGGCGTCGACGCCGTGATAGCGCGCCTTGATTTTGGCGTGCAATGTCACGGTCTTGTTATCCAAAGCCTGCTCGATTTCCGCGATCGTGGCAAAAATCATGCCTTCGCCCGGATCGCCCTCGCGTATCATCGTGATGTAATATAAACCCAAAACGATGTCCTGCGACGGAACGATGATCGGCTTGCCATTCGCGGGCGACAGGATGTTGTTGGTAGACATCATCAAAACGCGCGCTTCCAGCTGCGCTTCAAGGGAAAGCGGAACGTGAACCGCCATTTGATCGCCGTCGAAGTCGGCGTTAAAGGCGGTGCAAACGAGAGGATGAAGCTGGATCGCCTTGCCTTCGATGAGGATCGGCTCGAAAGCCTGAATGCCCAAACGGTGAAGCGTTGGCGCGCGGTTCAGCATGACCGGATGTTCGCGGATGACTTCTTCGAGAATATCCCAAACTTCGGGGCGTTCTTTTTCGACCATGCGCTTGGCGGCCTTTATCGTAGACGCCATGCCGTAGAGTTCGAGTTTCGCATAGATAAACGGCTTGAACAATTCGAGCGCCATTTTCTTCGGCAATCCGCACTGATGCAATTTCAACTCGGGGCCGACGGTGATGACGGAACGTCCCGAATAATCGACGCGCTTGCCGAGCAAGTTCTGGCGGAAACGGCCCTGCTTGCCTTTCAGCATATCAGACAAAGATTTCAAGGGCCGCTTGTTCGCGCCGGTAATGACGCGACCGCGGCGCCCATTGTCGAACAACGCATCGACGGATTCCTGCAGCATGCGCTTTTCGTTGCGCACGATGATGTCGGGCGCGCGCAGTTCCATCAGGCGCTTGAGGCGGTTATTGCGGTTGATGACGCGGCGGTACAGATCGTTGAGGTCGGAGGTCGCAAAACGACCGCCGTCGAGGGGAACCAGCGGGCGCAGTTCGGGCGGAATGACGGGAACGACTTCCAGAACCATCCACTCGGGACGCGCGCCGGACTCGATGAACGACTCGACGACCTTCAGGCGCTTGACGATCTTCTTGCGTTTAGCGTCGGAAGCCGTCGCGATCATTTCCTCGCGCAGCCTTGTTTTCTCTTCGTGCAGGTCGATGCCCGAAAGCATGAACTTAATCGCTTCCGCGCCGATCAGGGCCGTAAAGGCATCGTCGCCGTATTCTTCTTGGGCTTTGAGATAATCTTCTTCCGACAAAAGCTGTTTCAGCTTGAGCGGCGTGAGGCCAGGTTCCGTCACGACGTAATTTTCGAAATAGAGGACGCGTTCCAGTTCCTTCAGCGTCATATCGCAGAGCAAACCGATGCGCGAAGGCAGAGATTTCATGAACCAGATATGCGCGACAGGCGCGGCCAGCTCGATATGCCCCATGCGTTCGCGGCGAACCTTCTGCAGCGTGACTTCGACGCCGCACTTTTCGCAGATGATGCCGCGATATTTCATGCGCTTGTATTTGCCGCACAAGCATTCGTAATCGCGGATCGGCCCGAAGATGCGGGCGCAGAACAAGCCATCGCGTTCGGGCTTGAACGTGCGGTAATTGATCGTTTCCGGCTTCTTGATCTCGCCGAACGACCAGGAACGAATGCGTTCCGGCGATGCGACCGAGATTTTCATCTGGTCAAAAGTCTGCGGCGCGCTTTGCTGATTAAAGATGCTCATTAAGTCGTTCATCAGATTAGTCTCCAATCAAGAAAAAGGGTCAAAACAGTTACAGCCCCAACGTTTAGTCCAGCATCAAGTGAAGTGCCTCTTCATCCACGGGCGAAACGGATGAAAGTACTCCGCTCTCGGTAATCTTTTTACATACCCCGTCCGGCAAAAAGACAACCATTGATCTCTTCCCGTCCTTCAAACTTGTTTCGGCAACAACGGGCACTTTGCCAAGTATTCGCTCAACAGCATCAGCATTACTTGGACTAAACTCAGGACAAACCGCCTGTGCCATGATTTCTCCCGTAGTTACGGTCTTTAATAAATCTATCCCTCCGCTGCCGGCAAAGCCGTCTGCGGCGCATTGTCGTTGGATCCGTCTTCCAGCTTTTCCAGTTTCTTCTGATCCAGTTCGACGTTGAGGCCAAGCGAACGCAGTTCTTTGACCAAAACGTTGAAGGATTCGGGAATGCCAGCTTCGAAATTGTCCTCGCCGCGAACGATGGCTTCGTACACCTTGGTACGGCCCGAAACATCGTCCGACTTGACGGTCAGCATTTCCTGCAGGGTGTAAGCAGCGCCATAGGCTTCGAGCGCCCAGACTTCCATTTCGCCGAAGCGTTGGCCGCCGAACTGCGCCTTGCCGCCCAATGGCTGCTGGGTGACGAGCGAGTAAGGCCCAATCGACCGCGCGTGAATCTTGTCATCGACCAGATGGTGAAGCTTGAGCATATAAATATATCCCACGGTAACGGGACGGTCGAATTTCTCGCCCGTGCGTCCGTCGATCAGCGTCGATTGGCCGGACGTGTCGAGGCCCGCCATCGTCAGCATCTGTTCGATATCCGCGCCGCGCGCGCCATCGAAAACGGGCGTTGCAAACGGAACGCCCAGACGCAGATTGCGCGCGAGTTCAAGAATCTCGTCGTCTGACAGCGAAACGACATCCTGCTTATAGGAGTCTTCGCCATAAATGGATTTCAGCTTGCCGCGCAAGTCGGCAATTCCGGCCTTTTTGTCCTGCCTGGTCTGAGCCTGATACGCGTCATAAGCCGCGCCGATCTGGCGGCCGAGATTGGCCGAAGCCCATCCCAAGTGCGTTTCCAGAATTTGCCCGATGTTCATGCGCGAAGGCACGCCTAACGGATTCAAGACGATATCGACCGATGTGCCGTCTTCGAGATATGGCATGTCCTCGACCGGAAGAATGCGCGAGACGACGCCCTTGTTGCCGTGGCGTCCGGCCATTTTATCGCCCGGTTGAAGCTTGCGCTTCACCGCGACGAAAACCTTGACCATCTTCATGACGCCCGGAGGCAGTTCGTCGCCGCGTTGCAGTTTGGCGACTTTGTCCTCGAAACGCTTCTTCAAGGCGTTGACTTGCTCGTCGAAAACCTTAGAAAGGCTTTCGATCTGCTCCATTGTCTTGTCGTCCTTGACGCTGATCTGGCGCCATTGGCCGTGCGTATAGTCGGACAGAAGTTCTTCCGTAATCATCTTGTTGGCGGGAAAGCTCTTGGGGCCGGCTTCCGATTTCTTGCCGAGAAGCATCTTCTCCAACCGTGCATAGAAGCTGCGTTCCAGAATGGCGCGTTCGTCGTCGCGATCTTTGGCGAGGCGTTCGATTTCCGAACGTTCGATCGCGATCGCGCGCTGATCCTTGTCCACGCCGCGGCGTGAAAACACGCGCACTTCGACGATCGTTCCGGTGACCCCCGGGGGCAGGCGCAAGCTGGTGTCGCGCACGTCGGCGGCCTTTTCGCCGAAAATGGCGCGCAAGAGTTTTTCTTCCGGCGTCATCGGGCTTTCGCCTTTCGGCGTCACTTTACCGACAAGAATGTCGCCAGGATTCACTTCCGCGCCGATGTAAACGATCCCGGCTTCATCGAGGTTCTTCAAGGCCTCTTCGCCGACGTTCGGGATATCGCGCGTGATTTCTTCCTGGCCAAGTTTGGTGTCACGCGCCATGACCTCGAATTCCTCGATATGGATCGAGGTAAACACGTCGTCCTTAACGATGCGTTCCGAGATCAAAATCGAGTCTTCGAAGTTGTAGCCGTTCCACGGCATGAAGGCGCACAGAACGTTGCGTCCCAAAGCCAATTCGCCCATTTCCGTGGCAGGCCCGTCGGCAATAATATCGTTCTTGGCGATCTTGTCGCCAACTGTGACCAGAGGACGCTGCGTGATGCAGGTGCTTTGATTCGAGCGTTGGAATTTAAGCAAATTATAAATATCGACCGAAGGCGCTTCCGAATTTGCGTCCTGATCGGCGCGGATAACGATGCGCGTTGCGTCAACTTGATCGACGACTCCCGAACGCTTCGCGACGATCGTGACGCCTGAATCGCGCGCCACGGTTCCTTCCATGCCGGTTCCGACAAGCGGCGCGTCGTTGCGCAGCAAGGGAACAGCTTGACGTTGCATGTTCGAACCCATTAAGGCGCGGTTGGCATCGTCGTTTTCCAAGAAGGGAATAAGAGCGGCGGCGACCGAAACGATCTGCTTCGGCGACACGTCGATGAAATCGACGGCGTCGGGCGGAACGGTGATATTTTCGCCCGCTTTGCGGACGATAACGTGTTCACCCGTGAACTTGCCGGACTTATCGAGCGCGGCGTTTGCCTGCGCGATCGCAAAGCGGCCTTCTTCCATAGCCGAAAGATAAACGACTTCGGACGTGACTTTGCCGCTCTTGACGCGGCGGTACGGGCTTTCGATGAATCCGTACTGATTCACGCGCGCGTACGTGGCGAGCGAACTGATCAGGCCAATATTCGGACCTTCCGGCGTTTCAATCGGGCAGATGCGTCCGTAGTGGGTCGGATGCACGTCGCGGACTTCGAAGCCCGCGCGTTCGCGCGTCAAGCCGCCGGGCCCAAGGGCCGAAACGCGGCGCTTATGCGTGATTTCCGACAAAGGATTGGTCTGATCCATAAACTGCGAAAGCTGCGACGATCCGAAGAATTCGCGCACGGCGGCAGCGGCCGGTTTCGCGTTAATAAGATCGTGCGGCATGACGGTGTCGATCTCGATGGAGCTCATGCGCTCGCGGATCGCGCGTTCCATGCGGACAAGACCGATGCGATATTGATTTTCCATCAATTCGCCGACCGAGCGCACGCGGCGGTTGCCCAAGTGATCGATATCGTCGATTTCCCCGCGCCCATCTTTAAGATCGCACATAATCTGGATGATCTTCAGAATGTCTTCCTTGCGTAAGGTCCGAACCTGATCGTCGGTCTTGAAATTAAGGCGCGAGTTCATCTTGACGCGACCGACGGGAGATAAATCGTAGCGTTCGATCTGGAAGAACAACCCGTGAAACAACGCTTCGGCGGATTCCAGGGTCGGCGGCTCGCCGGGACGCATGACGCGGTAAATATCGATCAACGCTTCTTCGCGCGTTGCATTCTTATCGGCTTGCAGCGTATTGCGGATATAGGGGCCTACATTAACGTGGTCAATGCCGAGCGTGGGCAATTCCTTGATGCCGGAATCGACCAGCTTCTCAAGCGAATCCGCCGATATTTCGTCTCCGGCTTCGAACAGGACTTCGCCCGTCTTTTCGTCGATGATATCGGTCGCCAGATAACGCCCTATTAAGGCCTCGTTTTGAACGAGAATTTCTTTCACGTTATGCTCGGCCAGCTTGGCGAGAATGCGCGGAGTGAGCTTGCTTCCCGCCTCGGAGAGAGTCTTTCCCGTCTTGGCGTCGACCAGATCGGCCAGTAATTTTTGTCCCTTGAAAGAATCGGGAATAAACGTTGTCGCCCAACCGTTCTTGGCCTTTTTGTACAATACGGTGGCGTAAAAAGCCGAAAGAATATTTTCTTTCGACATGCCCTGCACTTCGTGCGCTTCGACAGGCTTGCCTTCTTTCAGGCGCTTGGCGCGAAGCTTCTCGGTTTCGGCGTTGTCCAAGGCGTAAAGCAGCGACGTGACCGGCAGCTTGCGACGGCGGTCGATGCGCGCGAAAACCAAATCCTTGGCGTCGAATTCGAAATCGAGCCACGAACCGCGGTATGGAATGACGCGCGCGTTGAAAAGGTATTTGCCGGAAGAATGGGTCTTACCCTTGTCGTGATCGAAAAACACGCCCGGGCTGCGATGCATCTGGCTGACGATGACGCGTTCGGTTCCGTTGACGATGAACGTGCCGTTCGCGGTCATGAGCGGCATATCGCCCATGTAAACGTCCTGCTCTTTAATATCGCGGATCGACTTGACGCCGGTGTTTTCCTCGACATCGAACACGGTCAAGCGCAATGTAACCTTCAGCGGCGCGGCATACGTCACACCGCGCTGTTGGCATTCCTCGACATCGTATTTGGGTTGTTCGAGTTCATAGGACAAAAAGTCCAGAACGGCGCGGCCCGAAAAATCGGAGATCGGGAAAGCTGACATCAAAACGTCCTGCAATCCCTTGCGTTCGCGCGCGGCAGGCGCAATATCCATTTGCAAGAATTCGTCGTAACTGCGCCTCTGAACTTCGATCAGATTCGGCATCTCGGCGATTTCTGCAATGCGTCCGAAACTTTTGCGGATTCTTTTGCGGCCTGTGAAACTTTTGCTCGGGTTTATGTTAATCGCTGCGCCAGTGGTCGCCATGCTTCTTGCCCTCTTAAAGTTTGGGGCGACGGCGCTGCGGGCTCGCTTGCTATGCAAGCTCCCCTCAACCGCGACTGCCCCATCAAAGCTAACTCCCGATTATTCGGGAATTTCGTGAACTCAAAAACGAATGGGAAAAGCAAACAAAACCGCGCGACGACACGATGAATTTCATCGTTCGTTGAGCAGCTATGCCTTCTCCTAGCAAATTGTCGCGGGTATATGACTACATATATCCGTGATTGCAAGCGGAAAAATATTTTTATTTTTCAATGGGGTATACAAAATAAATATCCTGTGTTGCAAAAAAATCCGAACAAAAGCAATGAAATAGCTGTCGGCTAGCCCCTAACTTAAAGACCGTTGCCATTCTGTTGAAACATGTTAGCCCTTTTCTAAACCCTATATCAAGGAGTCGACAATGCGCTGGTATTACTACGTGGCCTATTTCTTTGGAGGAGCTTTTCTCGCAAACGCCCTGCCTCATCTCGGCAATGGAGTATCGGGACACGCTTTTCAGAGTCCCTTCGCATCTCCGCCCGGGGTGGGTTTGTCCTCTTCGATAGTCAATGTCCTGTGGGGTCTATTTAACCTTGCCGTCGGCTATTTGCTTGTCTGCCGGGTCGGTACCTTTGATCTCCGCAAAACCAAGCACGTGCTGGCCCTCTTCGCCGGAATTTTTGTGATTTCTCTAATGTCCGCCATCGCATTCGGAAAGCTTCACGGGGGACTGTGAGCCTCACGCCTTCCTCACGAACCTCGCCATGACTTTTAACACGCCTTTTCGCTCGAACGCGACTTCCAGTTTGTCATGATCGACGCGGCGAACGATGCCGAAACCGAATTTTTCATGAGAAACTCGGTCGCCGACGTTCGGTTCGTCCGGATTGCACGGCGTTTGCACGACGGTTGCATGCCCCTCGATTTCCTTCACGCGCTGCCGAGACGAAGCCGGAAAATTCTGATGCCTTCCCTGCCCCGCCCGCAACTGTTGCCATAAAGGAGGAATGCGCTCTTTGCGTCCCCTGCCCTCGCCGTGTGCCTGATTCAGGCGCACGCCAGAAGAAGCCGCGTTCCCAATCGTCGAAGCGCGCAAAATATGCGGATCGGGTAGTTCCTCCAAAAACCTGGAAGGCACAGGATTAATCCAGCTTCCGTAAAGCAATCGGTTGGCGACGTGAGAAATCGCGGCTCGTTTTTTCGCCCGCGTGATGCCGACGTAAGCCAAGCGGCGTTCTTCTTCCAATCCCGCCGTTCCGTTTTCGTCGATAGACCGGCGGCTTGGAAAAATTTCCTCTTCCCATCCGGGCAAAAACACCATGTCGAATTCCAAGCCCTTCGCGCCGTGCAACGTCATGAGGCTGACTTGTTCGACAGCCGTGTCACTTGTCGCTTCCAACACTAAACTGACATGCTCCAAAAACGCGGGCAATGTGTCGAATTCCGCCATTGCGCCGATGAGTTCTTTCAGGTTGTCGAGTTTTCCAGGAGCTTCGGGCGACTTATCGGCCTGCCACATCCCCGTATAGCCGGAATCGTCCAAAACGACTTGCGCGACTTCGGGATGCGGCAAATTTTGTAGCAAGGCGCGCCAGCGCACAAAATTCTCGGCAAACCCGCGCAACGTCTGCCTTAATTTTGGTTTTAGTTCGTCGGTTTCGACCAGTCGCGTCACGGATTCCATCAATGAAATACGCTCGCTTCGCGCAAATCCGTAAAGTTGTTGAATCGCGGCGGGCCCGACGCCGCGCTTGGGCATGTTGACGATGCGCTCGAACGCAAGATCGTCTTCGGGCGTTACGAGAAGCCGCATATAGGCCATCGCGTCGCGGATTTCAGCGCGCTCATAAAACCGCGCCCCGACAAGCACGCGATAAGGAATGCCAAGCTGAATGAACCGCTCTTCGAAAGCACGCGTTTGAAATCCCGCACGGACCATCACGGCCATTTCATTGAGCGACACGCCCTTGCGTTGATGCTCTTCTATTTCATCCGCGACCCAGCGCGCCTCTTCTTCGCCATCCCACAAACTTTGCACGCGCACCAATTCGCCGCACTCGGCTCCCGTCCACAGGCTTTTGCCCAATCTCATGCGGTTGTTGGAAATAAGGTGCGATGCGGCTCCCAGAATATGCCCCGTCGAACGGTAATTCTGCTCGAGACGAGCAACGGTCGCTCCCGGAAAATCCTCCTCAAAGCGGAGGATGTTGCCGATTTCAGCGCCGCGCCAGCCATAGATGGATTGATCCTCGTCGCCCACGCAGCAGATATTCCTGCTTTTTTGAGCCAAAAGCCGCAGCCACAAATATTGGGCCGTGTTCGTGTCCTGATATTCGTCCACGAGGATATAACGAAAACGGTCGTGCGCTTCGGCCAGAATGTCGGGATGGTTCCTTAAAATCGTCAGATGATGCAAAAGCAAATCACCGAAATCGCAGGCGTTCAAATCGAGCAATCTTTGCTGATAAGCTGCATAAATTTTGGGAAGCTTTCCTTCCGCAAGAGCGCCTTTATCATGCGCGACATCGTGCGGGAGCAATCCGCGATCTTTCCATCGGTTGATGACCGCAAGGACAGCGCGTGGAGGCGATTTCTTATCGTCGATGTTTTCCGCTTCCAAAAGTTGCTTGATCAGGCGCGCCTGATCGTCCTCGTCCAAAATCGTGAAATTCGGTTTCAAGCCGACAAGTTCGGCGTGAGGCCGCAGCATTCTTGCCGCCAGCGCATGAAACGTGCCCAGAAACCACCCTTCGACCGAACGCCCCAGCATTTCAGAAACGCGCGCGCGTATTTCTCCGGCGGCTTTGTTCGTAAACGTGACCGCCAGAATCTGCGAGGGCATCGCCTTTCCCGTCACCAACAAATGGATCAACCGCGCCGTCAAAACGCGCGTTTTGCCCGTTCCAGCCCCGGCCAGCACCAGAACAGGACCGTCCAAAGCCTCGACAGCGGCGCGCTGCGCAGGGTTCAGGTTCCGCAGATAAGCGGGTTCGGTTGAATTCGTAGTTACATCCAGAGTCATTTTACGTGGGCGATTTTACGGTATTATGCATAAAAGAAGGGGCCCAATCCGGAAGGGTTGTCCATATGAAATGGAAAAAGTTGCTCGCGCTCCCAAAATTAAGTCCATTCTTTTTCGCAAGCAGTGCAAGGCTCAGCTTTGAAAATAAACTAACGTGCCCGTTTCTGGGCGAGGCATACCACCAATCCAAGCGCCTGTTTTTGACGATATTCCCGTCGGAAAGTGCCGTCGAAAAAAACATAATTCCTTTCTGCGCGAGCAAAGAGCGTAAATCGGACATCAGCGCGTTGACATCCGGCACATGTTCAAAAACTTCAAATGCCGTGATGAGATCGAATGTTCCCAAATCCTGAATTTTCATGTTCTTATCGATAAAAGGGTCGTAGGACGTCGACTCCCAGCCTGAATCGCAAAGCAACCTCGAAAGAAATCCTTCCCCGCCGCCATAATCCAGATGTTTGATCTTTGCCGACTCTTTTCCAAACAAAGACAAGAGGGTTTCGTGATTAGCGTGAGGCCTTCTCATCAAATAATTAGGGTCGACGATCTTATATTCTTCGTTATAGATCTTTTTCTCGAACTCTTCGAGACTCCACGCCGAAATCTCCGGCGCAAAACAAAAGCCGCAGCCCTGACATAAAACATAATAAACGGGGATTCCGGAAAGCTTGAGAAACGTCCCCTTTTCTTCCGCGCACGATTTGTTGAAATCGACAACATCAAAAAGGGAGCAAGGCCGCCCGCAAATAGGACACGCGTATTCTGACTGTTCGGGCATAATCTTTCGCTTTTTAGAGAGACTAACCAACTTTTTTCTATGCGCTAACGGCACAGACGACCTTGTTGCGCCCCGTTTGCTTGGCTTCATACAAAGCTTCGTCGGCGCGAGAAACAAGCGCATCGCTGTCTTCACCCGGTATGTATTGAGCCACGCCGATAGAGATGGTCACTGTTCCAACGATTTCATTCGTTCCGCGTTTGGTGATTTTTTTGGTGGCAAGGCTGGTGCGCAAATAATCCGCGACCCGCTCCGCGTCTTGCAGGCGCGTGTTGGGCAATATAATGACAAATTCTTCGCCGCCGTAACGCGCGATAATATCTCGGCCCTTTAAATTCTCAACCAGCGTGCGAGCGACAAGGCGCAAGACCTGATCTCCAACCAAATGCCCGTGCGTATCGTTGAATATCTTGAAGTGGTCGATATCAACCATCAGCAGGGATACTATTGAATTTTGCTCGCGCGCTTCCCTCAAAACACGGATAATCTCGGAATCAAAAAGTTTTCTGTTGCCAACTTCCGTCAGTGCATCGATCTGGGATTCATGGTGGACACGGTCAAAGTCGTCGCGCACGAGGCTGAGCTGGGCGGAAGTTTCCGCCAATTCTTCCTGAAGTTTTTTATTCTGGTCGACGACGCTTTGCGTTTCTTCTGCGATCTTCTTCACGGCTTCCCGCAGGGTTTCGACGGAATTGGCGCTCTTTAATTCGCCGGAAAAGGTATCGAGGTTTTCTCCGAATTGATTCGTTCCTTTGGCCGACGTGTTGAGAACCCCCAAAACTTTTTTAATTTCCCTGTCGAGAGTCTCGTCGGCTGTTTTGATAAATTCCTTCTCGCTGTCGGAAACAATATACTTATAATAAATTTCATCGCACTGTCGCTGCGTCATCTTGCCTTGAGCAAAGACTTCATCAAAAGCCCTGCTGAGCGCAAAATTCCTGCCGGAAATATATTCATAATAAACGGAGTAATTCTGCGGCGTGGGTAAAACGCCGTCATGCAATAGGCGCTCAAGCGCCTGCTTCGACCAAAGGCCAGCCTGAAAATTTTCGCCCCCAACAACCAAAGACTATCTCCCGTTCCCGTGAATACGCTCCCACCCGCCCAGCGCGATAACCGCGCTCAGAATACGCGCGTCCACTCCGTTTTTCAAAGAATTACTATAAGGCCCTCCACGCGGCCTCGTCCAATACTTTGATTCCCAGCGCCCGGGCTTTATCGGCTTTGCTACCAGCATCTTCGCCGATCACAACATAGTCTGTTTTGGACGAAACGGAACCCGCAACCTTCGCCCCCAGACTTTCAGCCTTGGCCTTGGCTTCGGCACGGCTCATCGTAGCTAAAGTTCCTGTAAAAACAACTGTTTTTCCCGCCAAGACCGAGGATGATTCGCCGGATGGCTTTTCATATGCTTCAATCGTCAAAATGCGGGATAAATTGTTTATGATCTCAAGATTATGTGGCTCCTTGAAAAAATCCGCAATGTCTTGAGCGATCAAAGGCCCGATTTGGTCGATGGCTTCCAGATCGCGCCGCGCATCGGATTCCGAATCACGCGCCGCGCTCATTTCCGCCCGCCATGAAGGAAGGTTCAGATAATGCCGCGCCAAAAGTTTTGCCGTCGCCTCGCCAACTTGCCGGATGCCAAGCGCGTAAATAAAGCGGTCAAGAGCGATGACGCGCCGCGCTTCGATTGCAGCCAGCAATTTTTCAACCGATTTTTCGCCCCAGCCCTCGCGCTTTTTTAAAACCTCCTTATGTTTTTCAAGATAAAATATATCGACAGGCGAGCGGATCAGCTTTTCTTCCCACAACTCGCGCACACGCTGGTCTCCAAGACCTTCGATGTTAAAAGCCGTCCGGCTCGTAAAATGGCGCAAACGCTCGACGGCCTGAGCGGGACAAATAAGACCTCCTGTGCAGCGGCGTATCGCTTCGCCGTCCTCGCGCACAGCCAAAGACCCACATTCCGGGCAATGATCGGGAAAAACAAAAGCCTTCGATATTTTGGAACGTTGCTTCAGATCGACTTCGACCACTTGCGGAATAACATCGCCCGCGCGTTGAATTTTCACGACATCGCCTTCGTGAATGTCTTTGCGGGCGATTTCATCTTCGTTATGCAACGTCGCGCGGCTGACGACCACCCCGCCGACCGTGACAGGCTCCAATTCGGCCACGGGGGTCAACGCGCCCGTTCGCCCGACCTGAACGATGATCCTGTTCAATCTGGTTTCCGCCTGTTCCGCCGGAAATTTATGCGCGATCGCCCAGCGCGGAGAACGACTGACAAAACCTAAGCGTTCCTGCCAATCGATGCGGTTCAGCTTGTAAACGACGCCGTCAATATCGAAAGGAAGCGCGTGACGCTTGGCTTCGATATCATGGTAATAGTTCAACGCCGCGTCCGCGCTCTCGCACAACCCCGAGGGCTCGTTGAGTTTAAATCCCCAACCGGCAAGCGCTTTTCGCAAATCGACTTGCGTCTTAAAATCAGGATCGTTTTTGCTTTCTCCCAGCGCATAAGCGAAAAACCGCAAGGGCCGCGACCCCGAAACGGACGGGTCAAGCTGCCGAACGCTGCCCGCCGCTGCGTTGCGCGGATTGGCAAAAATATCCTCGCCATCCTTTTCACGTTGGGCGTTAAGTTTCATAAAATCTTCGCGGTTCATGTAAATTTCGCCGCGAACTTCCAGAATTTCAGGAAAAGGCGGCTTTAGATGTTTCGGCGCGTCTTTAATCGTTAGAACATTCGCCGTTATGTTTTCTCCTGTCACGCCATCACCGCGCGTCGCCGCGATTGTCAACGCGCCCTTCTCGTAACGCAGGGAACAAGACAATCCGTCAATCTTGGGCTCGGCCACGAATTCCAGCGCCGTATTTTCGGGCAATTGCAGAAATTTCCGTATACGTTCGGCAAAATCCCGGACGTCTTCCTCCGAAAAAGCGTTGGACAAAGAAAGCATCGGTATCGCGTGCGTGACCTTGCTAAAACCCGCAGCGGGAGGCGATCCCACGCGGGATTCGGGATCGAAGGATGGTTTCAGATGCGGAAATTCCGCCAGCAGCCTTCTATAGCGATTTCGCAAATCGTCATAGTCGGCGTCGGATATTTCCGGCGCGTCTTTCTGATGATAAAGAATATCGTGATGCCGGATTCGCTTAGCCAGATCGACCAGTTCGGCCGAGGCTTCGATGTCGGTGAGTTTGTCCGCTGCCCGCGTTTTATTAATCATAATGCGTCAATTCTGCCCCATCTGGCCTCCGAGTTGAAGCTTTTTTGATCTAAACCGCGCCAAACGTCCGCCACGCTTGACACTCGGACTGCAAATAAATACGATGATTTTATTCATTAATCGGGGTTAGAAGCTCATGTCTCTCTGTTGTTGTCGATAATTCAATCGCGCCTGCCGTTATGCGACGGCCTTTGCGGCGCTTTTCCACAGAAGAGAAAGACAACAACAGAATCCGCCTTAGGGCGGAAAAATTTCAGGAGACAAAAATGGCTAACAACTCGCAACGTTCCAAACCCTCGAATTCGGACGCCAAACTCATCGAAAAAGTCTGGAAGCGCTTGTGCGTTTCTGCAAAGCGCATGATTTTCTCCGATCCCTTTCTCAAAAAGCTCGGAGAAGAGGTTGTTTTGGAAAGCCCTAAAATGGCGGTGGCATTAGCTCGAGTATTGTCCCGTCAACATTTCGACGTTTTCGTCGCAAGGAAAGAACTTACGAACTTATTCCTTACCGTATATGCAAAAGCGCCGCAGCTTGTCGTTGCGGCCGCATACGATCTCATCGCCGTAACAGAACGCGATCCAGCGGCAACGGACATTTTGTATCCCTTCATGCATTTTAAGGGATTTCACGCCCTTCAAACCCATCGAGTCGCCCACTGGCTTTGGGAACATGGGCAAAAGGACACCGCGGTATTTTTGCAAAACCGAGGCAGCGTGCTTTACGGCGTGGATTTGCATCCTGGAGCAAAAATCGGCAAGGGCATCATGCTGGACCACGCGCACGGCATCGTCATTGGAGAAACGGCCGTCGTCGAAGATAACGTATCGATGCTTCACGACGCAACGCTTGGGGGAACCGGAAAAGAAAGGGGCGATCGCCATCCTAAAATTCGCGAAGGCGTCATGATCGGCGCGGGCGCGAAGATTCTCGGAAACGTTGAAATCGGAACGGGCGCAAGCATTGCCGCAGGAAGCGTCGTTCTTGAAAACGTGCCCGCGCATATGACGGTAGCCGGCGTTCCCGCAAAAATCATCGGCAAGGCGAAAAGCGAGACTCCCGCCGCCGAGATGGATCAAACGATTCCCGCGTATTGGCCATTTTGTTTGCCCGGAGGAACATGACCGTCAATTTGCATTCCCACAACAAAGTTTATGCCGACATAACCGAAGTTATAGGCGGCACGCCTCTTGTGCGCTTAAATAAACTGGCGAAGGAAGAAGGATGCATCGCGACACTATACGCAAAGCTTGAATTCTTTAATCCTCTGTCGTCCGTCAAAGACCGTCCCGCTCTCGGCATGATCGAAGCGGCGGAAAAAGACGGGAGCCTGAAACCGGGCGGGACGATGGTCGAAGCGACATCCGGCAACACAGGCATCGGCCTTGCATTCATCTCCGCCGTGAGAGGGTACAATCTCATCCTGACGATGCCGGAAAGTATGTCTCTCGAACGCCGGAAATTGCTGGCTTTCTTGGGCGCGAAAATCGTCCTGACCCCTGCTGCCGAGGGCATGTCCGGCGCGGTCAAAAAAGCCGAGGAAATCGTAAAAAGCACGCCTGACGCGATCATGCCGAAACAATTCGAAAATCCGGCTAATCCCGCCATTCATACACTCACAACGGCCGAGGAAATCTGGAACGATACGAAAGGAGCCGTCGATGCCTTTGTCGCGGGAGTCGGAACCGGAGGCACGATCCAGGGCGTCGGAACGGGCCTCAAAAAGCATAAAAAGGATGTGAAAATTATCGCAGTTCAGCCCGCAAGCAGCCCCGTTTTAACGGGGGGCAAAGCCAATCCCCACAAAATTCAGGGCATCGGGGCGAACTTCATCCCCGCCATTCTGGACAGAAAAATCCTCGATGAGGTCATCGATATCGCCGACGAAGAAGCGCTTACCTTTGCGCGCCGCCTCGCGCGTCAGGAAGGCATTCTTGCCGGAATATCTTCAGGCGCAGCCGCAGCGGCAGCAACTAAAATCGCCAAGCGTTCCGCAATGAAAGGCAAAACGATCGTTGTCCTTCTTCCCGACACGGCCGAACGCTATCTGTCGTCGGAGTTGTTCAAAGACTGAGCATAATCTCCGCGTTCTGAACGGCAGCGCCCGATGCGCCCTTGCCGAGGTTATCGAGGCATGCGGTAAGGATAACCGTTTCCTTCTCGTCGTTGCCGAAAACGCGCAGTTGCAAGCAATCGGTTTCGTTTTGCGCGAATGGCGTCAGGACATAGCCTTTTTCCAGTTTTTTCTGCAACGGTTCGACGCGGACATATTTTTGGCCTTCGTAGCGCGCCGCCAGAATTTCGCGCACCGTTTCGGCGTCGGCTAATTTCCCCGTCAGCCTGTTTAAATCGTTCAGATGCAGCGCGACCACAACCAGCATGCCGCGATAAAAAGAGCTGCTGTAGGCGGGCAAAAAAATCGGATCCTGATCAAGGCCGCTGTGCGCGCGCATTTCGGACAAATGCTTGTGATTCTGATCGATGCCGTAAAGGCAAAAGGCGGCGGCTTTTTCATCCGGCCCGCCTTTTTCACAAAGCGCGATCAATTCTTTCCCTCCGCCGGAATAACCGGAAATGGCGGTAATCGTGAGGCCGAAAGAAGCCGGAATAATCCCCGCATCCACTAAAGGACGGATCATCGCAATCGCACCTGTGGGATAGCATCCGGGATTGCTGACCCACATGGCGGCATGAATCTTTGCAGGCTGATCCTTTGTCATTTCAGGAAAACCATAAATCCAGCCCGGGGCCGTCCGGTGCGCCGTACTGGCGTCGATGACGCGCACAGCCGGATTTTCGATAAACGAAACGGCCTCGCGCGCCGCATCGTCGGGCAGGCATAAAATGGCGAGGTCGCATCCGTTCAAAAGTCTTTTACGCTCGGCGGTATCTTTGCGTTTATCGGCTGCGATGCCGATTACTTCGACGTCCGCGCGAGATGCAAGACGCTTCCGGATTTCCAAACCCGTCGTGCCGGATTCTCCGTCGATGAATATCTTCGGCTTAGCCATTTTTTCTCCCAATCTCATTTATAAACACCTCAGCCCAAGAAGGAACAAACTGTTTTACGAAGAGGTTTGCTTTCAGATCATCGCAGAGCAAATTTTGTTATTCTTCAGCCAACAATAGGTACTTTAAGAAAGTATTTTAACCCTATGAACAATAAAGAGTTTTATAAATATGGGGTAGTCTCAAAATTGCCATGTGCAATATATCTACTATATGTAGTTGAAATCATCTTGCGTTGACGCATTACGCTAAAAGTTATCCACAAGGGTTTATTTTTGTTCCGATAATGTAACAACAAGGAAATGGGGCGCTTTTTCCTGCCTAAAAAGGTCAATATTTATGTGATTCGGCCTTTTATCCTTGGTGATTCGCAAATAGTGGGGAAAAGGGGATACTGATTCGGATCAAATGGGAGTTTAGAAGTCAAATTATGGGTATTTGTCGGAGGAACGGGCCTTGAAATCTGCCGATTCGCATCCTTCGCGACACTTAAAATGCCCTTAACCTGTCCATTTCCGTTCTGGAACGAACCGATTCGCGAATATTAATAAACCCCGTTTATCTTTAAAGGTACGTGCGTAGCGGAAGCGCAAAAAAAAGCGCGTTTTACAGCTTAACATGTGCTGGGATCATGAACGGGGTTCATCTCCAGCAGATAAGGCTCCGGCTATGGGCCTTATGATATCGAAAAGGCGTTCCCACGAGGCAATATCGGAGGCAAGAAGCAACCCACCTTTACTGTCTTGTATATTATAGGAATGGCGGGACAAATCTGCGGAATACCCCCCTGCTTCGCCATGTAAAAATACGCCGGGAACATGATCCCACGGCTTTGACGGCGCGCGATAGAGAAGAAAAGCCGCGCGGGGAGCCTTGCTGTTGGCAAAAACAACCCCACCCTCGCCAGAAAAAAGCCGCGCATAGTCGAACGCAGCCGCGCACCCTAGCGTCAGGGCGGGCAACGCGGCGATAACTTTTGCGATTTCCGGCGTTTTCAGTAACGTTCTCACGCGCGAGCCGATGACGCCATATTGGAGGTCTTCGGAATCCTCCGTTGCCAAGTGCATTTTTTTCCCGCGCATCCAAACGCCCCCGCCCCTCTCCGCCGTCAGTGTGTCGCCCGTATTGGGATCGTGAATCCACGCGGCAACGGTTCGCCTGCGCTGGACTAAGGCGACCAAGACCCCGAACTCGGTTCTTCCTTCGATAAAGCCTCGCGTGCCGTCGATAGGATCAATCACCCATACATCGTCGTCGCCGCCGAATCGCGACAGGATGCAGGGATCTTTTGCGCAGCTTTCCTCACCGACGAAAACGCTGCCCGGAAGAATCCCCTCGAGACTGGCGATCAGGGCCTCCTCGGCAGCCTTGTCGGCCACGGTTACGGGATCATCGACGCCCTTCATCTCCACGTCGCCTTGCTTTAATTTGCGAAAGCGCGGCATGATTTCGGCAGCGGCGACTTCCGCGATAATTTTTTGCACAGCGGCAATATCGATACTACTCATCCCTTAATTCCCTGAATGTCGTAAAAAGGCGAAGATCTATTGTTTAAAGCATGTTTTCAATTAAGCAAGCTTGAGACTTAATTGGAAATATGCTTTCCGTACTTGCTTTGAAACCGCCCGTAATCCGCCGCATCGAGCGCGACCTTCAAATGCGCGCTCGTTTTCGTATCGCGGCGTTTGAGGATTTTGCCGTGAGCGAAAAGCCACGATAAAGCCGCGCCATCGGAAAGTGAAACCGTTATATCATAGGCGTTTTGCCGGAAGAAAATGCGCTTTTCGATCAATTCAAGCAACCGAGAAATCCCTTCGCCCGTCAGGGCTGAAATGCTGGCGATTCCCCCGTGGGCTTCGGGCCTAAGGCTTTCCAGTAAAACGGCTTGTCCTCCTTCCTTCGAAAGACGCGAGGCGTATTTACAGGCGCGTTCGCGCTCTTCGGGCGGAAAAATATCGATTTTGTTTTGAACCTCAATCAGCCGATCGTCAGAAGCAAGGATGCCGAGATCGGCCAGAATATCCATAACTGCGTCGCGCTGATTTTTCGTGGCCGAGTGTGCGATATCGCGGACGTGCAAAATAACGTCTGCGAGTTGGACTTCTTCCAAGGTCGCGCGGAAAGCCTCGACCAGATGCGTCGGCAGATCAGAGATAAACCCGACGGTATCGGACAGGATGATCTCGTGCCCGCCGGGCAGTTTCATGCCACGCATCGTGGGGTCGAGCGTCGCGAACAGCATGTCCTTCGCGAGCACATCGGCGCCCGTCAATCGGTTGAACAGCGTCGATTTTCCGGCGTTCGTATAGCCAACCAAAGCCACGGTCGGAAGCCCCTTGCTTTGCCGCGCTTCGCGCTGAAGGCCGCGCGTACGGCGAACTTGCTCCAATTCCTGCTTAAGCCGCACCATACGATCCGTAATCATGCGGCGGTCGGTCTCTAGCTGGGATTCTCCTGGGCCTCCCATAAAGCCGAAGCCGCCGCGCTGCCTTTCCAGATGAGTCCATGAACGCACAAGACGCGATTTCTGGTAATCGAGCGCCGCCAGTTCGACTTGCAATTTTCCTTCGCGCGTGCGCGCGCGCGCGCCGAAAATCTCGAGAATGATGCCGGTTCGGTCGATCACCTTGCATTTCATCTCGCATTCCAAATTCCTCTGCTGCACGGGGGTCAGGGAATAATTGACGATGGCGACGACAATTTTATTCTCTTCGATCAGGCGGGCGCATTCTTCGACCTGCCCCTTGCCTAAAAGCGTCGCCGGAACCGTCTTGGCCAAAAACAAAGTCGCCCGATGAACGACGTTTAAGTCGATAGCCTCCGCCAAGTTTGCGATTTCCCGCAAGGCTTCGTCGTTATCGACACGCGCTCTGTCGGATTTCAGCACCGGATTCAACACTAGAGCTGACTCATGACGGTGAATGCCGGATATATCTGTAAAAGCTTCGGTCACAGATCGGGATCTTCGGGCATATCGCCCTCGAAAAGAGTAATCTTGGCGTGAGGCATAATGGTCGAGATTGCGTGCTTGTAGACTAATTGCTCGTGCGCTTCGCGCCGCAGGAGCAGCGATGCGTCGTCGAACGCCGTGATGACTCCCTGCAGCTTCACTCCGTTAATAAGAAAAACGGTGGAAGCGCCTTTTTGCTCACATAAATGATTTAAAAACACGTTTTGAAGGTTTTCTCTAAGTTTCGTCATATCTTATCCATACCCAAATTACCGGCGCAGTTCAAGGGAAGAGCATTTCCTTCAACCGTTCCAAAACCGCGCGGCAACTGGGAAAATACAGCTTAACGCCGAGTCTTTTCGCTTCTCCGGCGCTTCCGATCAGCACCGGCGTGCATTCCGCGTTTTTGGCGCAGGCGATGTCGATTTCGCTGTCGCCTATGAACCAGATATCCGGCCCGCCCACGAGCCCCGCCAGAAACAACGCTCGATCGGCGTGTTCGCGCGCGGGTTTATCGAATGGAGCGTCATGCGCGCCGACGATGGAGGCAAAATATTTTTTCCAGTCGAGCATTTCAGCCTCCAGTCGCAAATGCTCGCCGGACTTATTGCTGACGACGAGTGCTGGAATTTTATTTTCCTTAAGCCACACAAGCAACTCATCCGCGCCGTCGGCTTTGTCGATCCCCGCGCGCGCCCTTACTTTCACGAATGTATCGTAATAAACTTTCCATGCCTCCTCCCACTTGTCGCCGAACCAGTCGGGAAAGCTCTGCCGCGCCGAGCGTGTGCAGTTCGCAAGAATTTCTTCACGGTTCCACGTCTGCAAACCGTAGCGCGCGCGGGTAAAGTTGATCGCCTCCGCGATTGCGCCCCAGCTATCGACGAGCGTATTGTCCCAATCGAAAATGACGGCGCGGGGAAGAAAATGTTTCATCAGTTAATGTTTTCAGAAGCTATCTCGTGATTTTCGTTACTGCTGCCGTGGACGCCAAGAAGCTTCAGCTTGCGATGAAGCGCCGATCTTTCCATGCCGATAAAGCCCGCCGTGCGCGAGATGTTGCCGCCGAAGCGCGTGACCTGCGCCAGAAGATATTCGCGTTCGAACATTTCGCGCGCGTCGCGCAATGGCAATTTCATGATCTCGCCACCTTTTTCCCAGCGCAGGACGCCGGGCGCGGACGATGTAATTTCCGGGGGCAACATATCGGCGCGGATGGGGTCGGTTGGATTGCCTTGCGCCATAATCAGAAGCCATTCCATCGCATTGCGCAACTGGCGTACGTTGCCCGGCCAATCGTAGGCCTGCAATGCCGCCATCGCATCCTCACCCAGCGTGCGCAAAGGCGTGCCTGACGCTTCGGCAGCTCTGCCGAGGAAATGTTCGGCGATGACGGGAATATCGTCGCGCCTTTCGGACAAGGGCGGAACTTTAATCGGCACGACAGAAAGACGGTAATACAAATCCTGCCGGACCGTTCCCGCCTGCATATCAGTTTGCAAATCGCCGCTCGAAGACGCTATCACGCGCACATCGACTTCGACGCGGGTCGTTCCTCCGATGCGTGTAAAAACCTGCTCCTGCAAAAGGCGGACGATCTTGCTTTGCGTCTCAAGCGGCATATCGCCGACTTCATCAAGATAAAGCGTACCCCCGTGAGCCTGTTCGAACACGCCGATCTTCCGGCACCCCGGCGTTCCTCCCGCAATACCAACGCCATGCTCTGTCCCGAAAAGCTCCAGCTCGAGCTGATCGGGAACCATCGTCGCGCAATTAATGACGACAAAAGGGCCCTCCGCGCGGCGCGAGGCGCCGTGCAAGGCTCGCGCGATGGTTTCCTTGCCGGAGCCGGACGGTCCTGAAATCAAAACGCGGCTTCCCGTGGGCGCGACGCGCTCGACGATTTGGCGAACCTGATTGATCGCGGAAGATTTGCCGATAATCTCATAATCGGCGTTGGCGCGGAATTTCAGTTCCTGATTTTCGCGCTTCAGGCGCGCGGCATCCAAAGCGTGGCGAACCTGCAAGATCAGGCGGTCGGCCTTAAACGGCTTTTCGATGAAATCGTACGCGCCCATCTTGATCGCGGAAACTGCCGTATCGATATTCCCGTGGCCGCTGATCATGATGACCGGCATGTCGGGGGCGTCGCGACGAAGAGCCTGCAAAATCTGCATCCCATCCATCGAACTTCCGCTGAGCCAAATATCGAGAATGACCAACGTCGGCCTGCGCGCCGCGATAGTTTTCAGCGTCTCGTCGGCGTTCGCGGCCTCGCGCACCGACAAGCCTTCGTCGTTCAAAATGCCTTTGATAAGCGCGCGGATATCGGCCTCGTCGTCGACGACAAGAATATCGCTGGTCAGTCCCTTTTCTTTAATCTGCAATGGCATGGTCTTTCTTAGGCCCTTTTGCTTTTCGGTGGGGCGGGAGAAACGCTATCAGATTCGCCCGTCTTCGACAAAGTTTCCGCTAGAGGCTGGTGGAGCGGCCAAATCAAGGCGACGATAGCGCCGCCGCCCGGTCTGTCCTCAAGCACCAATCTCCCGTGATGGTCTTCCATGATTTTCTTGACGATGGCAAGCCCCAAACCCGTTCCTTTTTTGCGCGTCGTGACATAGGGCTCGGTTAGGGTATTTCTTTCCTCGATGGGCAAGCCTTTACCGTTGTCTTCAATAAATAAGCTTATCTCTTTCTCGTTGCACACAAGTCGCACGAGAATTTTGCCTTTGAATAACTCGCCTTCCGTCGGAGCCGTCCGCGCATCGATGGCTTCCGCAGCGTTCTTCAACAAATTCGTGAGCGCCTGCGCGATCTGACGCGCGTCGCATTCCGCCATGCAAGGAGTGGGGGGTATATCCTGCGAATAAAGGATGTCGGAACGGCTGCTGCTTTGCAAAAAGAGGGTCTGGCGGACGATTTCCCGCAGCTCGTGCTTTTTGATGACGGGCGCGGGCATCCGCGCGAAGGCAGAAAACTCATCGACCATGCGACCAATATCGTCAACATGGCGTACGATGGTTTCGGTGCAGGTCAGGAAAACTTCGGGATCGGTGACGATTTCATCGGAATATTTGCGGCGCAGACGCTCGGCGGAAAGCTGGATCGGCGTGAGCGGATTCTTGATCTCGTGCGCGATGCGCCGCGCAACGTCGGCCCACGCGGCTTTGCGCTGCGCCGACAAAAGATCGGAAACGTCATCGAAAGTCACGACATAACCGTTGGTTTCCGTCCCCGCTCGCTCGGACGATACGCGGACAAGAATCGTCCGGGTAGGAATATTGGGACGCCGGATTTCGACCTGATCGCTGATCAGCCCCGCCCCGTCCGGCAATTGCTCGATAATGTTTTGAATTTCAGGCGCCAGAAGGGACATCTCTTGCCCATAGAACGAAGCCTTATCTTCTATGCCGAAGAACTCCGCCGCCGAGGCATTCATTAAATTAATGCGCCCACGCGGGTCGAGCCCGATGACGCCTGCGGAAACGCCCGACAAAACCGCTTCGATGAAACGGCGGCGAAAATCCAGCTGGCGGTTGGCGTCGATCAAATCGGCGCGTTGCGCCTCTAGCTGACTCGTCATGCGGTTGAACGCGCGAGAGAGAAGCTCGAGTTCGTCGTCGCTTTCGCGGCTGACTTCCGATACGCGTGCGCTGAGATCGCCGCCACGTATGCGATCCGCCGCGTTGATGAGGTCGCCGATGGGGCGTGTCAGCCGCATCGCAAAATTCAATCCAAACCACACGGCGGCAAGCAGCAATAAAAGCGCCACGACGATGAAGATTGCGCCGATTGTCACTTGCAATCCGAAGCGCTTACCCTCCAATTGTTTGTATTCATCGACCGCCGTCTGCGTCGCCGCCATATGCGCCAGAACCTTCGGCTCGACCGGGCGGCCTACGAATAAATACGTATCGACGAAATTATCGAGCCTGAGAAGCGCCCGCACGCGGTCGTCGTTGTCGCTGACCAATAAAACGACATCTCCCTGCGCCGCGCGGGCACGCATATCGTCGGTGATAGGCTCGAACGTCAGCGCGAACGTCAGGCCCGAACGCGCCAGAATCTTTCCAGATCCGTCGAAAACGATGACTTCGGTCAGGTTGCGCAGATAGGCTTGTGCCGAAACCACCTCATTGAATCGCACGGGGTCTTCGGACAAAAGCGCGGCCTGCCGGTTGAGGTCGTTTCCCATCGCCAAGGCGTCGGCGCGAAGCACCTGTTTATGTTCTTCAAGATATGCCTGCGCGACTTCGAGCGATTCATTAAGAGACGTCCGCACGTGACCGGAAAACCAAGTTTCCACCCCAAAATAAAAGAAGGCCGCCGCAAACATAGCGACCAACAAGGCGGGAGCGACGGCAAGCAACGTAAAGACGTTGATCATCCTGATCTGCAATTTGGATCCCGCCTGATTGCGATGACGCCTGCGCCAAGCCTGATAAATCCGGTGCGTGACAACGGTTCCGAGCAAAACCAAAAAGCCCAGATCGAGCAGCGAAAGGATCATCACGGTCGTCGGATCGTTTCCGAAGAACGGCGAGCGCGTCATCGCGGCGTAAGTCGCCAGCGCCGACGCGACCGACGCGATAATCAGCGCAATGATCATTTTATCGCGCAGCCGTGTGCGTATCGACCAGATGGCAAAACGCTGGATTTGTTCGGCGATAAGGCGCGGGAATTCAATCATTCGCGGCCCTATTCTTGTTTTTGCGCAAGCGCCCCGCTTCAAGGCCCAGATCGCGCAGTTTTTTGCGCAGCGTATTCCGGTTCAAGCCCAGCAACTCGGCGGCGCGCAATTGGTTCCCGCGGCATTCGGACAACGCGAGGCTCAAAAGAGGTCGTTCGACCTCCTGCAAAACGCGGTCGTACAATCCGGCCGAGGGCAAGCCGTTCTCATGCGCGGCAAAATAATCGCGCAAATGCCGCTCGACGCTCGATGCAAGTCCTTTTGCGCTCATATGGTTTGCTCCATCAACGGTTTATAGAAATTCTCGATAAGCGCGCGCGTTTTTTTCGCATCGTCGGTTGCGTTGACTGCGGCGCGGAATTCAGCCGAACGCACCAGTCCCTTGGAATACCAGCCGATGTGCTTACGCGCAATGTGCAATCCCGCCTGTTCTCCATAATGAGCCAGCATCGCATCGAAATGCTCCAGAAGCGTCATAAGCTGGCATTCAAGCGAAGGCGCAGGCGTGACGACGCCGTTCTTCAGATAATCCATCGCCTGACGTAAAAACCAAGGCCTGCCGCAACTTCCGCGTCCGATCATTATCCCGTCAGCGCCGGAAAGTTCCAAAGCCTTGTCCGCATCGGCGAGTTCGCGGATGTCGCCGTTGGCAATAAGGGGGATTTTGATCGCGTCGCGCACGTTGCGGATAAACACCCAGTCCGCATGTCCTTCGTACATCTGGCTGCGCGTGCGTCCGTGAACCGTGACCATTCGAACGCCGCAATCTTCGGCGATTTTTGCGAGACGCGGCGCATTCTTGTTCTCATTATTCCATCCAAGCCGCATTTTAAGCGTCACCGGGATTTTGACGGCCCTAACAACCGATTCCAGTATCCGCGCCGCATGAATTTCGTCGCGCATCAGGGCCGAACCTGCGTGGCCGTTGACGACTTTCTTGACGGGGCAGCCGAAGTTGATGTCGATGATGTCCGCGCCTTTGTCTTCGTTCAGCTTGGCGGCTTCGGCCATGACTTCGGGCTCGCACCCGGCAATTTGAACCGACATAATCCCTTCTTCGTCCGTCCGCAGGACCATTTGCATCGTTTTGCGGCATTCGCGGATCATCGCTTGGGAAGCGATCATCTCGGATGTGACCATCCCTGCCCCGAATTTCTTGACGGCGCGGCGAAAAGGCAAATCCGAAACGCCCGCCATCGGCGCGAGAATGACGGGAGATTCAAGCGTCACCGCGCCGATTTGTATCGGCTTTATCTTCGGCAATGTCTGGGGTTTTCCGTGCATGACGATGCGTATAGCATCTGCCTAAAATTTAGGCAAATGGCGCGGCGCCTGTAATCCTTCAGCTTCTGCAAGAGAATCTATAAACTTGGAAACTTTTTCTTAAGCCATTGCCACAAATCTTCGGGAGAACTTTTTTGCACGATTGGCCGTAACGCCTCTTTTTCATGTCGTTTTCCGCTCATGCAATGAGTGTCCTGATCCTCTTTCATAAGATTTATTAATCCGGCAACCATATGACTGGTTTCTTTATTAAATGACTCCGCATCGAAATCGGGAATGATCGCCGACATTTCCGATATCAGGCCTATGAGAGAAATAAGAGACCTTCCGAATTTAAGATTATCGGATATCACCGTGTCGAGAGCCATCGCCATATTTCTGGGGGTGTAGCCGTTTTTTTTGATGTCTTCTTGAATAGGAGAAGCTCTTTTATTGGCATCCAGACGTTCTTTCGATATATTTTCAAGTTGCTTTTCAATTTCTTCGATTGCGACCGAAATATTTTTCGGGATGGCTTCTCCACGGTCATGAAAAACATCCTCTGCCGCTTGACCGATCATGACGGCCAAATCCTCTATGGGGCCCCTTTTCAAGGCCCTCATTTTCGTTGTCTTTTTAACTTCCCGAGCAAAAGCCTTTTCGAACTCTTCCCGAGTTCCAGAAAAATCAGGCAGTATTTTTGAGGTATCGCTGTTTGTTTTGCTTCCCATAATATTTTTCTTTGCTTCGAATGAATGGGTTTTTGTCTGTTTTTCGGGGTTTATTATATACTAAAAATTCGAAAGTAAATAACCCATTTGGAGGTGCATTAACGCTATTTGCAATGAAATCCTTGCATTCTCCTATCCTCCCTGTAGTTTCTCCCCGTAAGTTAAGGAGGTCGAATGCCTACTTGCATAGCCCTTATTGTCGCCGCCGGTTCCGGTTCGCGTTTTGGAGGCAAGCTGCCCAAGCAGTATTGCGAACTTGCGGGCGAGATGATTTTGCGCCGGAGCGTCCTCGCTTTCCTTCATCATCCGCACATTGACGGCGTGCAGGTTGTCATCAATCCAGATCATCGCGCGATGTACGATGAGGCTGTGGACGAACTCGGTCTGCCGGAGCCCGTCGCTGGAGGAGCGACGCGTCAGGAAAGCGTCCTTTTGGGGCTTGAAACTTTGGCGACGGGGAAAAAGCGTCCCGATCTCGTCATGATTCACGACGCTGCGCGGCCTTTGGTCGATGCCGCGACGATCACCGCCGTTCGCAGAGCTTTGGATACCGCCAAAGGCGTCATCGCGGCCAAGCCCGTCGTCGATACGCTCAAACGCGGCAACGGATCGGATATCGTCGCGACGATCGACCGCGCCAATTTGTGGCAAGCGTACACGCCGCAGGCCTTTCATTTCAACGATATTCTCGTTGCGCACAGGGAAGCGGCGGGAGCGCAACTGACGGACGATGCCTCCGTCGCCGAAAAATGCGGCATGACCGTCAAACTCGTTCCTTCAAATCCGGACAACATGAAAATCACAAATCCCGAAGACCTCGACCGCGCCGCGCGCCTTTTGGGGCAGAACTACGGCGATATCCGCACCGGCATGGGCACGGACGTGCATCGTCTGATCCCGGGCGATAAAATCATCCTTTGCGGCATTACTATTCCGCACGCTTTTTCATGCGAGGGGCATTCCGACGCCGACGTCGGATTGCACGCGCTGACGGACGCGCTTCTGGGCGCGATCAGCGGCGGCGATATCGGCAAACACTTCCCTCCTTCCGATCCGCAATGGAAAGGCAAGGACAGCGCGCATTTCGTGCGCCATGCGGTCGGAATGGTGAGCGAACGCGGCGGAATTATCTCGAACGCGGACATCACGTTTTTGTGCGAAGCGCCGCGCATCGGCCCGCACCGCGAAGCGATGATCAAGCGCGTGGCGGAATTGCTCGAAATCGATCCCTCGCGTGTGAGCGTCAAGGCCACGACGACCGAGAAAATGGGCTTCACGGGACGCGGCGAAGGCATTGTCGCGCAGGCCGTGGCGACCGTCAGATTTCCCGGGTAGCCTCTTATGGTGAATCCCCCCGCCATACTCCTCGTCGAACCGCAACTCGTCGAGAACATCGGCATGACGGCGCGCGCGATGATGAACACGGGCTTGCGCGATTTGCGGCTTGTGAATCCGCGCGACCCGTGGCCTTTGGGCGAAGTTCACCAAAAACGCATGGCGGCTGCCTCGAGCGGCGCGGATGAAATTTTGGAAAACGCCAAAGTTTTTGCCACGCTCGAAGAAGCATTGGCCGATCTGAATTTCGTCTACGCCACGACTGCGCGAACGCACGACATGGTCAACCGGATTATGACGCCTCGCGCGGTTGTGCCCGACATGATCGCGCGCGCCAAAGAGGGTCAGAAAATTGGCGTGATGTTCGGGCGCGAACGCACGGGGCTTATCAATGATTATATCGTTCTTGCCAATACTCTTATCACCATACCCCTCAATCCCTATTTTTCTTCGCTGAATCTCGCGCAATCTGTTTTGCTTATCGGCTACGAATGGTATCAAGCGCAAGACCAAACGCCGGATGACATCCTTCATACCGGCAACAGCCTTCCCGCCACGCGCGAAGAATACCTGAATTTCTTCCGCCGCCTTGAAGATTCTTTGGAAGAAGCCGGATTTTTTACGACCATTGAGCTTCGCCCTTCCATCACGCGAAGCCTGCAAAACACTTTGCAACGCGCCGCGATGACCGAGCAGGAAATCCGGACGTGGCACGGCGTGTTGTCGGCTCTCATCGGCATACCGAAGAGGAATCAAAAATGAAAAACAACTGGGCGCTTATCACGGGGGCTGGAAAACGCATCGGACGCGCGGTCGCGCTCGATCTCGCCGCTCATGGATGGAATATTGTTGTGCATTACCGAAGCTCCGCAAAAGAAGCCAAACAACTGGCTTTTGAAATTCAGGACTTGGGGCAATCCGCCTGCCTCGCCGAAATCGATCTTTCGGACGCGAAAGCGGCGGAAAAACTTATTCCTTCCCTGACGAAAGAGATCGGCCCCATTCACGCGCTTGTGAACAACGCCGCTTTATTCGAGCCCGACGAATATGATCCCGACGGCTCGCGCCACTTTGCGATCAACGCCGACGCGCCGCGACTATTAAGCAAAGCCTTTCGCGACACGCTGCCCAAAGGCGAACGCGGAGTCATCGTCAATATGCTCGACGGCACGCCGCCCGCGTCCAATTTCTCCGCCTACGCACGAAGCAAAAACTTTTTGGCCGACATGACGCTCAACATGGCGAAATCTTTCGCGCCGAAAATCAGGGTCAACGGCGTAGCGCCTTCGTATGTTTTGCCGAGCCTGCGGCAAAGCGAACTTTCTTTCCGCAAACTGGCCGGAGACAAGATCGTTACGACCGAGCAGGTCGTAACGGCCCTCCGCAGGTTGATTGAAACCCCAGCAGCCACGGGAATAATCGAGAAAATCTAAACCAAGCCCCCATTTATGGTTAATGCAGATAAAGGTATTTTACCTGTTCTACATCGCGTTTTTTCTGCTAGGCTAATCCAAAGAATTTACGAAAGCTTATAAAACGGGAGCGCGCATTATGACTGAATCTGGAAAAAATATTCTCGTCCTCGATCTCACCGAGGAGTTTGATACTGGCATTCTCGCTCTCCGTGACGGAGCGCTTGTTCTCGATGTCGCTCGCGAAATCGAGAAAGCGAGATTTCAGTTACTCGAATCCGAAGAAAAAGGGGGCGGGATTGTTCTTACCGCCCACTATTTTCCCGCACTTACTGTGGGGGAAGCAGATTTGGTTGAAAACGACTTGCGCCTTTTCTTCGGCCAGTTAGAAGACGCTAAGCGGGCTATGTCCATTTCTGTGGAAAATGCCTCGCTTGAGGGAATAGGCATGGAAACGGCTATCTCCCTTAGACTCCCTTTATCCGTTAAAAAAGAATTGGACGATCTCGTTAAATTATTTGAAGCCGACTATGGATACGAAAACCATTCTGCCGCCGAGGCAAAAGAAAGAGCGCGACGCTGGGACTCGCTCACCTCCGGCGTCGAGAACGATATTTCCCCTTGTGCTACTGTCCTTTGCTCAACGAAAAGCGAGGCAGTTTCTGCAGAGACAAACGCCGGATTCCGCCTGATCATGGAGGAAGCCCTGGAATTCACTTACGACTATCCGGAAAGTAGAAGCACCCAAGAAACGACTTCATCCGAAGAGAGGGTGACGTGCGTCGCCCATTTTGCCCGCAAATTAACGCCGAAGGAAACCAAACTGGCCGAAAATTATATATGCGGCCAATTCAAAAAATTTGACATGCAAACTAAACTCCTTCCGCCCACAACCTCGCCGAGCGGTAACGCGACGCTCATTCAAATCGAATTTCCGCTATCTAATAAAAGGGCGGCGGATTCAGCCATAACATTTATCATGGGAAAAGTTTCTTCAGAGCGAGCCTTGCGCACTTTTTCCGTATAATGGAAAGTTTTCTCTGCCCCAATCTTGCCATAAGAATTTGATAATGGGGCCTAGACCCTAAATCGGGAAAGAAGGAAAGTCCGGCTCATGCGCGCCCTCTCGTCGATCCTTTTCGGCACGATGTTTATCGCCTCTCTCGGCGCGGCAACTATCGCTTACGCAGGCGACGATGCCGTTATCGGCACCGGATTGGGCGCTGCGATTGGCGGTGTTCTCGGCAGCCAAATCGGACACGGCCCGGAGCAGCTTTTGTCGACTGGCATAGGCGTCGGCATCGGGGGCATGATGGGCAACGCCATCGGCCACGATATGGATATGGAATCCTCTCCCCATTATCCGAGCGGGGGTTATTCCATCATAAGCGAATCCCCTTCGACCGTTTATTATCCTTATGCGCCCAACTACGTCGCGCCGCCCGCCCCGCCGCCGACGTATATCGACCAGAACGCCGGAACCTATTGCCGCCCCTATTCGCAGGAAATCCGCATCGACGGGCAACTTCAGGAAAGCTATGGAACCGCTTGCCTGCAGCAGGACGGAACGTGGCGTATCGTTCAGTAAAGTGCGCGCTCTTCTTACTCGCTCAGCCACAGCTTGGTCAGCGAATTGGCGATGGAGTTAAGGGCCGTGTCGAAGGCCGACCAGTCGCTATTCGAAAACCAATAGATGTAGTTCGATCCCGTCGCGCAGCCCGACATGAACGAGGGAAGGCCGTCGACGGTTCCATCGGGGCTATAGCCGAGCGTATAGATCAGGATTCCTTTTTGCTTCAAATACGTGCAGACGTTCGGCGTGCCGCTCGAATTATACACGCGATTTTCGATAATGGTGTCGGCCGAAGACATACTCGTGGTTCCCAACTTGTTATCGCTCAGGTATCCGTAAGCGCCGCGGATATTGTTATCGATAATGTTGTAGCTCGTCCACGGGCCTTGGGCCGTCGACGTTCCTTCGACCCAGACGATGACTTTGTTCCACCCCGTCGTGTTATAAGGATGAGGAAGCGCGTTGCCTTGGGAATCCGTCATGCTGCCCCATAAGCCCGTCCATTTCGGAGACAGCGTGTTCCATCCCCATTCCAGCCCCTGATCGGGCAACCAGTCGCCTTGAACCCATTGGATGCTGTCGATGGCGGCCATCGCGGCCGTCGCGCTGTTGGTCAACGGAACGATCGGCGACGGACACATGAAATTCGGTCCCTGATTTGCCGTGTTCAAAGGTGTCGTATAGTACTGCTGATTCGAGCTGCCCACGTTGACAACGCCCTGCCATATGTTCAACCCAAGCTCATTCTTCCATGTCGAACCTTGCTGCGAGTCCGTTTGTTGCAGATTGTTCAAGCCATTCCACCCCAAACAATTGTTTCCCTCGGAACTGTTCAGATAGCCCGATCCTCCTGAACATCCGGTTCCTCCCGAGTAGTGCGAAAAATCGGCGTTCGCAACGGTGGACGAAATGGCCATTTTACTGGCGATTGTTGCTGCGGTATCGCTAGGATAATAATTCTGGACAAACGAGGCCGTTGTCGGAGTATCGTCCAGCAAAGCCTCGGGCGCGGAGTTTCCGTTCATATCCGTCCCGTTGCCGCTCCGCGCATCGACGCAACCGCCCCACGAACCTCCGCCCCATTGCGTCGTGGCGTACGAAGAATTGGTGGGTGCGGTCGTCCATCCGACGTTTTGCGTGCCGATGTTGACGGTTTGGTTAAACGGCACGATGGACACGTAAAGATTGCCGCTGACCCCTGGCGCGCTGGTGAACAAGTCGGTGATAAACCCCTGTAGCCCGTTTACGAATTCAGACAAGCTGTCGCCGTAGCTGACATCGATGATCAGCGTCACTTCAAGCCCCGCGATTTGGCGCGAGATCGTCGAATTGGCGCTGACGATCACGCTTGACGGGCCAAGCACTTGCATGAAAGTTGTCGGCACCGTCGCCGAGGCCGTCAGGCCGATCACGGTTGTTGACGCGTTGGAGTTGGAGGTTTGCGCGACGACGTCTCCGCTCCCATCCTGAGGAACGAGCGTGGCTCCGAGGTAGCCGTTGAAATTGACAGCCAAATATTTATTCGCCTCGGCGACAGGGTCCCCCGCGACGAGCGTTCCGGCCGCGAGCGTCGCCGCGTCGAGCGAAAATTGCAATCTCGATTGCACCAGTTGCGCCCGTCCCAGATCGATCGCAATCCCGACGAAGGTGACAAGCGTCAGAATCGCGCCCGCCATCAACGGCAGCGTCATCCCGCTTTCCGAACGACCGAAGAAGCCGATGCGGCCAGGAAGAAAACGAAAGAATGCGATTGTTTTCATGACATCCTCTCTTAAGTTGTCGGCACTGTAATCAACAAACTCAGCCGCGGCTTATACACGGCGGCCCTGTAAATCGTCGTCGATGGAAATAGCCCCGAACTCAGAAATACCGGGGTAAATTTGTAAGTGACTTCCGAGACGATGACGTTTTCATTTGCGCCCACCGTCAGCGTTTGCCCATTCTTCAAAGTGAGCGTGGCGCCGCTGATGACAATATCGTTGGCGACCGGCGTGGGATGGGTCGTCGTCGGCACGGCTGACGTATTCGCGCTCGAATAGTTCCAGCAAAGCTGGATGGTGCTGCTTGACGGCCCCAGATAGAAGGACGAAACGACCACGACGCCGCCGTTGCTCGAGAACGAGAAAGGATTCATCAGAAGGCTCGACGCCGTGAAGATATCCTTCATATTCTCCGTCGTGATCGGATTGTACTGCGTGACGATATCGGTAGTGGTGTAGGCGATCCGATCGACCTTTTCATTGACCAACAAATAATAGCCTCCGTCGAAAAGGCCGAGCATAAACGTCATCCATATCGGCAAAGTCAGCGCAAATTCGAGCGCCGCCGTGCCGCGGCGCGCGCGGCGTCTCCACTCTGCTGATTTTTTCTCAGTAAGCTTCATTTTGCACGATGATTGTCGAGGTTAATTGAACAACGTTATTGTCGCCGACGGTTTGGCAAGAACTTATTAAAGCCGCGCACAAAAACGGCGTGAAGAGATACCAATTATACGTGACGGTATAGGCGACGATGGATTTAGTCGTGCTGGTCGTCGCACCGCCGAAATTATTCTGCACCGCCGTTCCTCCGCCCGCAGCCGCGTTGCTAAAGCTTGTGTAATCCGTTCCCATTATCGTGAAGCGGCCCGATGCGACGGATGTATCGAACAGCGAGCCGTAATTGGACAATTCGTTGCTAACGTATTGCAGAATCGTCGAAGCTTGCGTTGCGGGCAGCCCATTGATGTCTCCGCTCGCGACGTATCCGGTTTTGCCTATGCGCGACGCGTTAAAAGCGGCGTTTTCAAGCAATTGCTGCGCGCCTTCCATCAGGCAAAGTTCGACAATCCCTATGAGCAGGTAGAAAAATGGCGTCGAAAGAAGAGCAAATTCCATAGTGACGCTGCCGCGCCGCCATGCGTCGCGCTTTGGCATCCTCGTCCTCGATCGAAACCATGACAGGCATCCGGCCATGCGATGCGACCCCCTTACTTCGCTGGAATAACTGCATAAACGAGAGATATTCCCACGCTCTAAGTATCCCACCTATGCCTTACCATGGGGTTAACTATAGTGAGGATTTATGAAAATTTGAGGAATTTCGAAAATCGAATGAATTTATCGCCGAAGAAACAACTCCTTGTTCCGGCGTGTAAAACCTAAACGCACGATTATGGATAAGACGAAAATAGATCCCCGCTCTCGCGGGGATGCGGTTTTTCTAAGCTCTCGCGAAGAAGCGAGCGCTAAGAAAAAGTCTCATTTGGCCGACATGATCATGATCATCTGGCGACCTTCGAAGCTCGGATCGGTTTCGATCTTACCGTAGGGATCAAGCTCGGCGCGGACGCGTGCAAAAACCTGATACGCAATCTCCTGATGCGCCATTTCGCGGCCCCGAAAGCGCATCGTGACCTTGACTTTGTCGCCGCCTTTTAAAAACGCAACCGCGCTTTTCATTTTGATGTCGAAGTCGTGGTCGTCGATCGTCGGACGCAATTTGATCTCTTTAAGTTCGATGACCTTTTGCTTTTTGCGAGCTTCGGCGGCTTTTTTCTGCATTTCGTATTTGTATTTGCCGTAATCGAGAACCTTGCAGACGGGCGGATCGGCGTTCGGGGAAATTTCGACCAGATCGAGCCCGGATTCTTCGGCCAGCGCGAGGGCATCGCGGATAACCATGACGCCGCGCATTTCGCCAGAGGCATCGACAACTCGAACCTCTCGGCAGGTAATATCGGCATTAACGCGCGGACCGTCGTCTTTTTCGCGACGCGGCGGTTCGCTGCGGCTGCGATTAACTGGTGGTGGAGAGATGGAAGACTCCTTTAATAGTTGCACAAAGCGGGGAAATCCCCGACAGACGCGTCAAATTAAAGAAAAACTGAGTTTCGTCAACAACTAAAGAGGAAATCGACAACTTATGCCAAATACGATTGCAAGAAAGCCTCATCTTTTGCCCTTGTTTTTCCATAATCAATGGTCATTCTCTGCCCACCCTATATAGTGTGTGAGTTATGCCCTCGAAAAAACGCGCGCCCAAAGTCCGAAAAAGCAAGAAAAAGCCAGACGTTGCGCCTTCTTTTGCTCGTTTTTGCATCCTTGCCGGAATTTGGGGCTTTGTCGCCGTTATTCTCTACGTCGGCACGTGCGCGATCGACCTACCGGACGTTCATCAGGTTACGCAAGCCCCTTTGCGCCCTTCGGTCGAGCTTGAGGCCGCGGACGGAACCGTTTTCGCCCGTTTCGGGGATTTGGTCGGCGATCAGGTCACGCTTGCCGAACTTCCCGATTACGTGCCCGAAGCGATTATCGCCATCGAAGACCGCCGGTTTTACAAGCACTTCGGCATCGATATATGGGGCATTCTGCGCGCGCTGACGCGCAACGTTGCCGCCGGACATACCGTTCAGGGCGGATCGACTCTAACGCAGCAGTTGGCGAAGAATTTGTTCCTGACTCCCGAACGCGCGATCAAGCGCAAGGTTCAGGAGATGCTTCTCGCCTTGTGGCTCGAGCACACCTATACGAAAGACCAAATCCTGACCGCCTATCTGAACCGCGTTTATCTGGGCAGCGGGGCGTACGGCATCGACGCCGCCGCACGGACATATTTCGGCAAGCCCGCGCGCGATCTGACGTTGCAGGAATCCGCGCTGATCGCGGGATTGCTGCGCGCGCCGTCGCGCTATTCGCCCATGCACGATCCCGCGCAGGCAATGGAACGCGCCAAGGTCGTTTTGCAAGCAATGGTCGAGGAAGGATTCATCACGGAGGCGAAGCGCCACGCAGCGATCACCAGCGCGCCAAAAGTCGAGATCAAGCAGACGGGAGGCGACAACGAACGTTATTTCGCCGATTGGGTTTACGACCAGCTTGGGCCTTTGATTCAGGACACGCAGCAGGACATGATCGTCAAGACAACGCTGGATTTGAATCTGGAGCGCCTCGCGGTGCGCGATATCGAGGACATGCTTTCCCAACAAAGCGCGCCGCGGAAAATATCCGAAGCGGCATTAATAACGATGGCTCCGGACGGCGCGGTGCGCGCTTTGACGGGAGGCCGCGATTACCGCAAAAGCCAGTTCAACCGCGCTACGCAAGCGATGCGCCAGCCCGGATCTTCCTTCAAGCCGATTGTTTATCTGGCCGCGATAGAGCAAGGATTGATGCCGGATGACATTATCCCCGACGAACCTTTGACAATCGGCGATTATTCACCGACCGACTTTGAGAATAAATATCTCGGCCCGATTACCGTCCGGCAGGCTTTGGCGGAATCAATCAATACGGTCGCGGTTCGCGTTCTGCAACGCGCGGGTATCGGCAAGGTTATCGAAACCGCGAACGATTTGGGAATTTCATCTCCCTTGGAACACGACGCGGCCTTGGCATTGGGCGCAAGCGAAGTGACGCCTATGGAATTGGCGACGGTTTATGCGTCGTTGGCGGCTGGCGGCAGAGCGATCAGCCCTTACGCGATCAAGGAAATCGACACCCGCGCGGGACAGGTTCTTTTCCGGCATGACGACGTGACGCCTCCGCAAGTCGTGGACGCGAGCGCGGTGACGACGCTGACGCGCATGATGGAAGACGTCGTAAAATGGGGAACGGGCAAGGCAGCCGCGCTCGGCACGCGCCCCGTCGCGGGGAAAACCGGAACGACTTCCGATTTCCGCGATGCGTGGTTTGCGGGATTCACGGGCGATTACACGACCGTCGTGTGGATGGGCAACGACGACAACTCCCCTACCCTCAAAGTCACCGGAGGAAGCTTGCCCGCCGCTTTGTGGCATAACTATATGACGGACGCCGAGGAAAATCTGCCCGAGGCGAGTTTAGGAAACGGCGGCGTCGCGCAGCAGATCATCGACAACGCGGGAGCGGTGACCGAGGATATGTCGAAAGCATTCGGGGCGTTTATAGAGAGCGTGGTGGGGAAGAAACAGTAATCTTATCTCCGGCATTGCATACATGCGTAAAGATGGCGAATTTCTAGCCTTTTTGAGCGTTTGCAGGAATTTTCCGAACGCCGTTCCTGCTTGCTCTGCTCCGGTAGCTTTTCGTTTAAGCTTGCGGCTTTCAAGCTTTCATCATTTGTAAGGACAGGTTTTACTTCAACATCAAGCGTGGCTTTCTGTGTTGCTGTGTTTGTATAATTCTTTTGAGCTTGCGCCTGCGAAAGAGCGGGAGCGAGAGCCGTTTTTTGAATAGGAATTAATCCGAAATGAGACGCTGCCGCGCCCATGCCTGCCGTTAAACTTCCTGCCGCTCCTATTATAAGAGGAACAAGCCCAAAACCGGCCACGATGCTTGCTACACCAAGAACAACGCTAACTATACCAAGCACTATGCTCACTTTCGTCCAAAAATCAGCTCTTTTGTTAGCAGCGTTTGCTCTTTCGTTTGCGGTTTTTAGATCGCCGCTCATTTCCTCCAGTTTTTGCTTATGCTGAGTCAGCATCAGTTTTGTAGCATCGCGATCTCTTTGAGCTTCATCGCGCGCTCTTTCCGCATTATTCAGTTTATTTATTACCAGAGTATTTTGATCAATCAGCTTTGTGTTATGATTAAGCACTTCTTGCAGGTCCGCAGCCATTTGTCTGCTGTATGCTTTAATATCCTTAATATCCTGACGATTCTCATGCTTTTCCGAAGATTCGGATTCTCGGCGCACGCGGGTAATTCCATCCGAAATTTTTTGACCGTCTCGTAAGACGTTAATCGCCCCTCTATAATTTTCAGGGCTTTTCTTGGCTTTTTCTAAAAATATAAATAGAGCCAACGCCGCGTATGGATCCAATTCTCGTTGACCCATTGAAAATTTTCTATAGGCTTCTGCAATAAAAACGTCTGGAATATCAAAAACCATAAAACTCCCTCCACCAAAATATACGGGGATTGTATAAGACTATGATTAGGGGAAGATTAATTTCGAATAATTATTTCATAAGAAAAGCGCGCCAAGATCGTGCCGACAGCTACATACTAAAAACGCCTAGAAACCAAACACGCTTTTGTCATTGACAAGTCTGTTAATCATATCTCTCATCGCCTGTTCACGACGCTCCGCCATATGCTCACAGAGTCCCTCAAAAGACTTTCCCGTATAATGATCCGGCACGCGCGCAGCCGTATTGTCCGCAACTTCTTTCCCCGTTGCAATCAATCCTTCGCGCGGCGATATGTTCTCTTCTGCTTGCATTCCAACGTCTCCGCTTCCTGACCCCGAGCGATCTCCAGCGGAGGAATTATAGCGCGTAGCCTCTGACATTTCTATATGTCCCTGTTCATTATAACTTTCATAAAAAGCCTCAACCTGAGAATACGTGTGTTTGGTTGATAAACCTTTAATATTCATGGTTAAAATCAAAACATATGAACTAATCAGATTAAAGACTTACGCCCTAAAACTTAGAAAGCATTCCGCTTTAAAAACCTTAGCGTTGTGTCGCCGTAACCACGTTCGAGCACGACTTCGCAGTCTGAAAGCGGTTCGAAGGATTCTTTTTTGGCCGTTTCGGCGACGATGACGGCGTGGGATGCTATCCAGCCTGCGGCATCGAGCGCGGCGAAAGCCGGAGGGATGAGATTTTTGCGATAGGGAGGCGCGAGGAAAACAAGTTTACAGGGATTTTGTTGTGAGCGCGGCGGCAGCGTCGAATCCGCCGAAAGGATTTGGCATTTGTCGGCGATGCCGAGCGTCGCAGCGTTCTGGCGCGCGATTTTTAGGGCTTGCATGTCTTTATCAAACAACGTCGCGTGCCCTGCCCCCCACGAGATCGCCTCGAACGCCAAAGCCCCCGTCCCGCAAAACGCGTCGAGGACGGATACATCCGGCTCGAACAGGTCGCCGATATTTTTTCCCCAATCCCGATGAGCGAGAATGTTGAACAGCGCCTCGCGGACGCGATCCCTCATCGGCCTTGTGACAAGGCTAAGCGGCGGTTCGATTTTCCGCCCCGACAATGTTCCGCCGACGATACGCATTATTTGCCCTTCCGCATCTCGAAAAAATTGCCGAGCGAGTCGCGCAAAGCGCGGCGCGGGATTTCCTCGATGCCGCCGCGCGGCAATTTGCCCAAGGGAAACGGTCCGAACGCCACGCGAATAAGCCGCGTCACCTGCAAACCGAGATATTCCATAATCTTGCGGACTTCGCGGTTTTTACCTTCGCGGATTGTGACGGCTAACCACTTATTTGTGCCTTCTTCTTTTGTCTTTTCTATTTCGATTCTCACTGGCTCGTAGCGGATTCCTGAAATCGTCACGCCTTTGGCGACCGACGCCAGTTTCGCCGGATCGATATCCCCATATATGCGCACGCGGTAATGCCGGAGCCACGCGTTCGCGGGCAATTCGAGATGCCTCGCTAGTTCTCCGTCGTTCGTCAGAAGAAGCAGGCCTTCGGTATTGAAATCTAGCCGCCCGACGCTGACGACGCGCGGCATTTCCGGTGGAAGCTTTTCGAATACCGTCGGACGCCCCTGAGGATCGCGCGAGGTCGTGATCGTTCCTGCCGGTTTGTGATACCTCCAGATACGAGTCTCTTCGGGCGCATTGAGGGGAGTGCCGTCTACAAGAATGACGCTGGTCTCGGTGACGTTGAGCGCGGGCGAGGACAGAATAGTGCCGTCCACGCTCACGCGGCCATCTGCAATCATCCTTTCGGCATCGCGGCGCGAGCAAATTCCCGAACGCGCCAGCCGTTTGGCGATCCTCTCGCCTTCGAAATTTGATTTATTGTCTTTTGTGTTCATAAGCGGCAACATAAAGAAAATATGTATCCAGGTCGAGAGTAAGATGCCCAATTTTATGGAAATGGCTTTGGCCGAGGCTGAATCCGCCGCCCAAAGGGGCGAAGTTCCCGTCGGCGCGGTGCTGGTTTCCTCTACCGGCAACATTCTGGCCCGCGCGGGCAACCAGACCGAGGCCGACGCCGACCCCACTGCTCACGCCGAAATGCTTGTGTTGCGCATTGCCGCAAAAAAACGCGGTTCTCCCCGCCTGACGGACTGCGATCTTTACGTGACTCTCGAACCTTGCGCGATGTGCGCTGCCGCCATCAGCGGCGCACGGTTGCGGCGCGTCGTTTTCGCCGCTTACGATCCGAAAAGCGGCGCCGTCGAACATGGGCCGCGCTTCTTCTCTCAGCCAACGTGTCATCACGCGCCTGAGATCGTTGGCGGCGTCGATGAAAAACGCGCGCAAGCAATGCTGAAAAAGTTCTTCGCCGAGAAACGGTAACATCCGGATTCATCTTTCGTTAGTAATTGACGCTCAAAGATGAGATCCATCGCGCGCGCAGAGTCGCCTTCGTTCGCGTATTTTCTTTTCGTCTGAACTTTTTCCGCGCATCGATGACGCTGCGCGCGGGAATTTTTTCTGTTGCGCGGATGCAACGCACCCTGACGATGCGACTTGTTCGCCGCCGAATTTCCGATCGATGGTCAAAATCTTGTTGACTCTTTTCAAGACAAGACACAACATCATCGCACTCTACTCTAGTCAACTCTAAGGAGGTCACTATGGCTGCCAAGAAAAAAGCAAAGAAGAAAGTTGTCAAGAAGGCTAAAAAGGGAAAGAAGAAATAATTTCTGTCGCTTTAATGCGATAGTTATTCTCTTCAACCCCCGTTCGGTTGGCTTACGCGATTGCTGGCAAGCCGAACGGGGGTTAAGTTTTTTGGGGGCCTTTGCGACGCTTCAATAACGCTTTAAACACTGGCCTTAACGATAAATGGTCTGTTTTTTTATATAAAAATATTTTCCGGCTTTTCACTCAGAATTTTTACGCGTTTCCTTTCGGAAATAGATGTCTGACGTTTCGAGAACATTCGCTTTTTTCTTTCGCTCACAAAGAAAAATCGATGGACGAAGACGGACGAGCAAACAGAAAAATGCCTTTCCGTTTATATTTCCGGTGTTCCGATTTTTTATTTCCGCGCCTTCGACCGATTCGCCGCGAAGAGTTTTCGGGCGCAAAAATATCCGGAAATATCAAAACTCCCCCTCCTCGCCGTTCGGTGGAGCGCGAAACGGATTTCCCCCTCTTCTAACGGCCCTCGCCACCAAGTGAATCGCCCAAACGTGGTTAAATTTTTTGTTAACACTTTGTTTGTCTTTCGCGCATAGCCTTCTATTCTAGCGAAGACATATAAGATTTCTTCAAGGTCTGATCTGCCAAACAAGCCCCCGAGGGTGCGTCGATGAATTGTACGTCAAAACAATGTCTCCTTGCCTGCGCTTCGGTACTGGCGATGGCGGCGATGCAGCCAGATCCTGCGTGTGCCGATGTTTCCATCGACAACACGACCGTTTCGGAAACGAGCGTTACCGGAGCCATTACCTACATGGGTTCGGGAACGTTGACGATCACCGGCGGCGGAAATGCCGTAACGACGGTGACGGTCTCGCCGACCGACAACGGCGTATTGAATTTGAACTATTCCAGTGGAACGAATACTTTTAACTCCATCGGCAGTTCCTCCGGAGAACTTGCCCTTCTGGCGATCGGCGGCACAGGCGTGACAAGCGCCGGCAGCGTGGTCGCGGCGGCATTAAGCTTTGGGGCTGACGGAACGTTGAATATAACGGGGACCTCCGGCGGGTCCAACATTGGAACGGTGCAAGTTTCGACGGGCAATACCGGCACGCTGACCCTGAGCAATACCAGCGGCACGAACACTTTCGGAACGATTGGCGGCTCCCTGACACCTCTCTATGCCCTGAATATCGACGGCGACGGCGGTACAGTCGCTGTGACGGGAGATACATTCGCAACGACCGTAACCATCGGCAACGGGGCAACTTTGAGCAGCCTCGGCTACATCACAGGAAACGTGAACGTTTCTTCTGGGGGCACCCTGAGCATCGGCGCAACCGGAAATACTTTGACGGGCGCTTTGGCCAATAACGGCACGTTGAGCCTCGGCACAAATACGTTGGCCGTCAGCGGCAATATAACCGGCACGGACGCCATTATCAGAACCACTCTGGGCAGTTTATCGACCGGATATGGTTATATCGACAACAATGAATCCCTTACCACGACAAACGCAACTTTTTCTAACGCATTGACCATAGAGCCATTTGTCGCGAGCGGGGCTCCCATTGTGAACGGAAGCAAAGTCGTCTTGATTATGGGCGATACAAGCAAATCTACGGTTAGCCTCGGCTCGATTGTCCCGTCCTTTCATTCCGGCGGCTTCAGTTGGACTGCAACAACGGGAAGCGGGGGAACGGATGTTTATGGAAACCCTATTTACGGATCGGACATCGTTTTGACGGCAGCGACGTTTAATGCGGCAAACGTTGCAGGGGTTAATCCCATCCTCGCGACAGGTGCCAACGGCTTGGACAGATATACGGGCTCGAATGCCGACGTGCAGGCGCTTCAGGAAGCGGAAGGCGCTCTTACCTCGTCAAGCGATCTCAACAAGGCGGGCGCACAATTGTCTCCGCAAGTCAACGGCGTGAGGCAGATTTCTACGTTCGGCGTCGTTAATGCTGCGCTTGATACTCTTCTGACGCGCAACTATACCCTGCGCGTCGCCCAAATCGCCAAAAGCGGTGTGGCTTCGGGCGAGGCCTTTGATGGATATGGATTCTGGGCGCAGGGTTTTGGCTCGTTCGCAGATCAGGGCGCGCGGGAAGGCGTTGACGGCTTTAACTCGACCTCCGGCGGCGCCGCTTTCGGCGGAGATACTCGCGTGAACAAAAACGTGCGCGTCGGCGCGTTGTTCGCCTATGCCAACACAAACGTCAACGAAACCGGAAATCTTACCGGCAGCGGCATGAAGATCAATTCCTATATCGGGACGGCCTATGGTTCCTATACGGGAAAGCGCTGGTACGTGGATGGCAACATGACGTTCGGATACCATGATTATAATACCACGCGCCTTGTCAATTTCTCGGGCGCGACAAGCCAAACAGCTCAAGGCTCTTTTTCGGGAGAGCAATACGGCGCAGGCGCCGAAGTTGGGTATCCTCTTCTAGCTTATTCGAAAACCATCGTCACCCCCTATGCCTCACTGACGTACAATTACTTGACGCAGGACAGCTATACCGAAACCGGCGCTCCCGGAGCGGATTTGACGGTTAACAGCTCGGACACGTCTTCCCTGCGTTCGGGCCTCGGCACAAAAATTTCAGTTCCCATGGGATCGGCGGAAGACTGGAGTTTTACCCCGAACGCCCACTTGGCGTGGATGCATGAGTTCTTCGACGACGCTCCGACGATGACCTCAAGCTTCGCGGGAGGGTCTCCCTTCTCGACACCGGGCATAAAAATGGCTCAGGAAGCGGGGGTTGCAGGCGTCGGATTGGACATGAAATCGACTGGCGGATTAGCCGTTTCCGCGAAGTACGATTTCGAGGTACGCGACCATTATCTCGGAAACAACTTCATGCTCCAGTTGCGGCAAAGCTTCTGAACGGCGTTCTTTTAACCAAAAAGCACCTTGGCGAACGGCAGGAGTGTTGCTATAGAGGGCGCCTTGTGCGGGTATGGCGGAACTGGTAGACGCGACAGACTCAAAATCTGTTTTCTTCACGGGAGTGTGGGTTCAAGTCCCTCTACCCGCACCAAGAAAAAGCCTCCCGCTCTTTGGGAGGCTTTTTCTTGGTATAAATACAGAGTGTACTTGAACCCCTTGGAGTTCACAAAACAATTCAGTGGACTGTTTTGCGCGTAGGAGCGAAGATAAGTATATGAATCGGATTTTCCGTTTATGGAGGGCATTATGGTCATAGGCATTACTCCTGCTGATCGCGTCGAACTTTCCAGCGAGTACCTCTCTTATGAAGAGAAAAAGGGCAAACTTCAGAATTTGATCTTCTTTGAGGGCATGGCTATAGGCATAGGCGTCATCGTCGGCATATTTTCGGATGTCACGTCGGGGAGGCTGTCTCCTTCTTTTGCTTTTTCATTATTGCAAGCAACGATAGTATTGACGACCATTGGCATTGGAATCGGCGAAGCTGCCACCCTTCTTCGCCCAGATCCTAAGAATAGCGCCATATACGATGCGCTTACCCGGTAATATAGGATAAACGTTTAGCCGTCGTTTTATCGAGAGTTTTTCCCGCGAATCACCCCCTAAGGATGCCGGTTGATTACAATCTCTTGTGCGTTTATAGTTCATTCCGGCTAAACAAGGGATTTATCCTTAAGGAAGTTTCATGCGTTGCCCTTTTTGCGGAGCGGACGACACGCAAGTGAAAGATAGCCGTCCGACGGAAGACAACGCCGCGATCCGGCGGAGGCGTTTTTGCGTCAAGTGCGACGCGCGCTTCACGACGTTCGAGCGCGTGCAATTGCGCGAAATGATGGTGATCAAGCGCAACGGCGATAAAGAGCCCTTCGACCGCGACAAAGTTTTGCGTTCGATGCGTGTCGCGCTACGCAAGCGCCCCGTGGACGACGAGCGCATCGAGCAAATCACGAACAGCGTCGTGCGGCAGCTGGAATCTCTGGGCGAAGGCGAAATAACGGCGGCCGGAATTGGCGATCACGTCATGGATGCCTTGCGCAAACTCGATCATGTCGCCTACGTCCGCTATGCTTCGGTCTATAAAGATTTCCGCTCACCCGGCGATTTCGAAGCTTTCGTCGATACGTTGAAGAAAGAGTCGGCCTAACCTCCCCTCCTCAATCGAGAACGCACACCTATGTTCACAGGTATTATTCGGGATATTGGAACCGTTGCCGATATCGCTAAAAGCGACGACTGGGTCCTTAAGATCAAAACCGACAAGTTGCCGCTTTTTAACGTATCGGTCGGCTCATCCATCGCTTGTTCGGGCATATGCCTGACCGTTATTTCGAAAACGTACAATGTCTTTCAGGTGCAGGTTTCCGCCGAAACTCTCAAAAGAACGACGGTGATGAACTGGGTTCCGGGTGCACCCGTCAATCTAGAACCATCCTTGCGCATGGGCGACGAGATGGGCGGGCATATTGTGACGGGGCATATCGATGGCGTGGCTTTTGTCGTCGCCAAGGAGAAAGTCGGCGATAGCGTGCGCTTGCAGTTCGACGCGCCGCATGAATTGGCGCGTTTTTTAGCGCCTAAGGGATCGGTGACGATAGACGGTGTTTCATTGACGGTGAACGAAATCGACCACGCGCTTTTTAACGTCAATATCATCCCCCATACGCAAAACGCGACGACTTTGGGCAAGCTTTCGGTTGGAGACGGCGTCAATTTCGAAGCGGATATGCTCGCGCGTTACGTCGAACGCCTGTTGCAACAGCAAGAATGATCGCCGTTTATATTCATTGGCCGTTTTGCGTTTCCAAATGCCCCTATTGCGACTTTAACTCGCGCAAAGGCGACGTTTCGGATCAGGAAATATGGCGGCGTGCATACCGGCGCGAACTGGAACATGATGCGGATTTGCTTTCTCGCCAAAGCGTCGGTTCCGTTTTCTTTGGTGGCGGAACGCCATCTTTGATGGAAGCGCGCACCGTCGATTCCGTTCTGCAAGACATCGCCCGGTTGTGGAGCGTCGATAAAGACGCCGAGATCACGCTCGAAGCCAATCCTTCCTCGGCTGAATCCGCAAAATTTGCCGATTTTCGCAAGGTTGGCGTCAATCGGCTGTCGCTCGGCGTGCAATCGTTGAAAGACGACGCTTTAAAATTTCTTGGCCGCGCCCATAACGTCGAACAAGCCAAAAATGCGCTTACGCTCGCCGCAAAACATTTTCCGCGTTTTTCCTTCGATTTAATCTATGCCTATCGGAATCAAACGCCAGAAATATGGGAGCAGGAATTGCATTCGGCGTTGGCTTATGCCGGGGATCATCTGTCGCTTTATCAACTCACGATCGAACCGCAAACGCCTTTTCACGCGCACATGCAGCGCGGAGAAATGATTGCATCCTCAGGCGACGACGCAGCTGCGATGTTCGAAGCGACGCAGGAGATTATGAATGCCGCAGGGCTGCCCGCCTATGAAATTTCAAACCACGCGCGAAAAGGCCACGAAAGCCGTCATAACCTGACCTATTGGCATTACGAGGATTATATAGGCATAGGGCCCGGGGCGCACGGTCGCATGCGCATCGGCCAAACGCGCCGTGCCGTTGAAAACATCCGCGCGCCCTATGTCTGGATGGAACATGTCGAAGCGCAAGGCTACGGCGTCAAATCCGATGAGACGCTCGACGATATCACGGCGATGCGCGAAGCCTTGATGATGGGATTGCGCCTGACCGAAGGCATAGATTTAAATCGTTGGCGCGAGAAATTTCAGACCCCCCTGCCCGATTTTCTTTCCTCCGAACGCCTGGCAAAATTGGAAAAAGAAGGCCTTATCGCAAAAAACGAAAAAACTCTGCGCGCAACGCCCGCAGGGCTGCAACGGTTAAACGCGGTGTTGGGGTATTTGGATCTGGGTATTAGTGAATTTAGGCGCGCCTAATCCGTCGCCCATCCGGACGGAACCATCTCAGGGTTGCAGAACAAGGCCCATTGGCGTTTCTTCGGCCCCATAACCTTAGGCTTCATTCCCGCCAATTTCATCGCGCGGGCAAGGGAGCCTAAGGGCGTCATTCTGTCGCCCCGCGCCAGAGCGTCGAGGACAATTTTCCTGATCGCCTCTTGCGGCAGGCTCTCCAGATTCACCGCAACCGATTTCTTTTTCTTCGCCGCGATCTGATCGAACGTCTTTCTGAGTTCAAGAAGCCTTCTTTGCTTGACGCGCATGAGCGGATTGATTCCGAATGCCGCGCGGTAATCTGGACGCGAGCCGAATCCGACGCGCGGCGACATTCCTTTCGAAACCGACGGGGACAACCCCTTCTTGTCGAACATCTTGGCGTACATATTGTCGCTTTTCTCCTGACGCTGCGCGGCGGGAGAGGAAGGAGCCATGGAAGGCGTGCCAGTCTTGGGCGTGCGGGTAACGCCCGACATTTTTTCGGCGTGTGCGAGGCTTTTTTCGTTTAGCTTGAGTTCGACCCCTACCGTCGGAGAAGAAACTTTCGTGTCGCCCGCGATTTCGTATTGAATCCCGAATCCCGCAACGGGGCCGGTGACCCCTAACTGGGGACCTACGACGCTTTCCACATCTTTTGCGGTCAAGCTCGACATTCAAATAATCCTTTTCCTATTTATGGCTTTATTCTAACCCCATCAGGGTTAAAGGTTGCTGAATCCGGAAGCAACTCCATGAAAGTAATAGGAAAAGCGATTTTGCGATTAAGGAATCGTTAGCCAAAAACATTTCGTAAATTTTCAAACGAAAGCATTGAGTTACGGGTGGATTATATGTGCAGTTTTGTTCCGCGTTTCACGCGTATTTTTCTTGACAGGATTTAGGCGGAAAAAACCCTATTTTTTTCCAATCACGAAGCTTGTCGGTGCGGGATCGACCACGCGCGCGCCGTCTTGAGTCACTTCGTTCACGGCCATTGCGCGTTCGACTCCGCCCGACGGAGTCAGGCGAAAAATGCCGTCAAGCCCCGCGAAGCCGTTGGGGTTCGTCAAAGCCGCTTCGTCGTAATGCCCACCGTTTTTAGCCAGAACTGCGGCCAGCGCCGTTGCGTCATAGGCCAAAGTCGCGAGGCGCGGAGGTTCGGAGCCATAAGCCACCGCGTAGCTCGATATAAAATTACGGCGCTGCGTAGGATCGGGTGCGGCATACCATCCCCCGACAAGAAGGGGATTTTGGCGTCCCACGTCCGGCACGTCCCACAATCCCGTGCCGAGAATGCGCGTGCGCGCGGACGTGAATCCCGCCGCTGAAAGTTGATCGGCGACGACTTTCAAATCCTTATCGCTTTCGGGCAAGAACAAAGCGTCGATGGAATCGCGCTGCTCGGCCAGTTTCTTGACCGAGGATTCCAGATTGTGCCCAGAGGGATCGAAAAATTCGATATCGACCAGCTTTTCCCCTTCATGCGTGACGATTTTGCGAAAAACTTCACCGACTAAAGTTCCATAGGGCGTTGAAGGAATAAGCGCCGCGAAAGTGTGCGCCCCTCGCGTTTCCGAATAAAGGATGACGCGCTCTACCTGCGCGCTAGGAGCCAGCCCCATCACGTACACTCCCCGATCGGCAAGCGACGTGTCCGTGGACAAAGGAAGCATCATCAATCCGTTGATTTGCGCCACAAGCTTGACCGCAGGAACGTCAGCCGCGAACAGAGGACCGATAATCAGCTTCGCGCCGTCCGCAACAGCTGCATGGGCCGCTTCCTCCGCGCCGTTTGCGGTATCACGCGGCTGCAATTCAAAATTGGCTTCCGCCGCGTCAAAAACCGCCTGCTGCGCGGCATTCAGCATTGCTTGCCCCAGAGTCGCGTTCTTTCCCGAAAGAGGCAGAAGGATCGCCGCCTTGATTTTGCCTTGGGGTGCTGGGGAAACCGCAAGCGCTGGGGCCTGAGAGATCGTCTCATTTTGTGCGTTTCCGGGCGTTTGATTATTTGGTTTGTATGTCGCGGCCTGTTTTTGCGATACTGTCCCCGCCGGATGGAGCATATCCGCGCAGCCGCCAACCGTTAACGCGAAAGCGACGCATGCCGCCAAGAAAAGATACCGTTTCATCGCCCGATTACCCGCAGTTAGGAAAAATGGTTCTTGAAGTTAGCGGGAACGGCGGTGCATGTAAACCGTCCGCGGGGCTTTATGTGGTCGCGACGCCCATCGGGCATTTGGGCGATATCACGCTCCGCGCGCTTGCGGTTTTGGCGAACGTAGATGCTATCGCTTGCGAGGATACGAAGCATAGCGGGATTCTTTTGCGGGCTTTTGGCATCGACAAGCCGACCTTCTCCTATCACGACCATAACGCCGACGCGCGGCGCCCCGAAATTCTGCGGCGCATCGCGGAAGGCCAAGCCGTTGCGCTCATCAGCGACGCCGGAATGCCCGCTATCGCCGATCCGGGTTTCAAGCTCGTGCGTGATTGCCGCGACGCCGGATATCATGTGACAGTCATTCCGGGCGCAAATGCCGCTGTAACGGCTTTGGCTTCGTCGGGATTGCCAACGGATCAGTTTACTTTCGCGGGTTTTCTGCCGCCCAAAAGCGCGGCGCGGAAGAAAAGTCTTATCGCTTTTAAACAAAGCGCCGCAACGCTTATTTTCTATGAATCTCCGCAGCGGCTTGCGGAAAGCCTCGCGGATATGGCTGGGATTTTAGGCACAGACCGTCCCACCGCCGTCGCGCGCGAATTGACGAAAATTTATGAAGAAATGCGGTGCGGAACGTTGGGCGAACTCGCCACGCATTACGCCGCGAACGAAGCCAAGGGCGAGATCGTCATTCTGGTCGGGAAAAGCGAGGACGCGGGGGCGGAAAAAATCGATATCGACGCGCTTCTCTCCGAAAGGCTCAAACATTTAAGCGTGCGCGACGCCGTGGCCGAAGTCGCCGACATGACGGGAAGCTCAAAAAAAGAGGTCTATGCAAGGGCATTGGAATTGTCGAAATGACCCGCACGACCTATCAAACCGGACTTTATGCGGAAAAGATTTGCCGCCTCGCGTTGCGGCTGAAATTTTACCGGATTCTCGCGACGCGGTACAAAACGCCCGTCGGCGAAATCGACATTATCGCGGCGCGGGGAAATACTGTCGTCGCCGTCGAAGTCAAAGCCCGCGCGACGCTCGACACAGCCGTGGAATCGATATCCGCGCAGCAACGGGCTCGCATTGCGAACGCCTTGCGGCATTTCATCGCGCGCACACCTCTCTTTGCCCGCGCCAATTTACGCTTCGACGTGATGCTGGCCGTGCATGGACGCTGGCCCGCGCATATTAAAAACGCGTGGTTGGCGAAGTAATCTCTACTTCTTTACCGGCCCCATGGGCAAAAGAACTTTGCCGTAGACCTCATTCAGCACTTGCGCGAGAGCCGCGTAAATGGCTGAAGCGCCGCAGAAGACGCCTTCCCATCCCGCGATGCGGGTAATGTTTTCGGCTTGAAGCCCGTCGCCCGCGGCCAAAAGGAAAAACAAAACGGTCAGCGAGCCGAAAACGACTTGCAGCGCTTTATTCAGCCTCCGCGTTCCGAAATACATTCCGAACGTGAAGATGCCCCACAACATCAGGAACATCGCCATAGCCGACTTATCGGGCACGGCAACTCCAAGCGAGGTTTTGGGCAAAAGGATCAACGCAACAAGCGTCAGCCAAAAAACGCCGTAGCTTGTGAAGGCCGTCGCGCCGAAGGTGTTTCCCTTCTTCCACTCCAGAACACCGGCGATAAGCTGCGCCAGTCCGCCGTAAAAAATCCCCATCGCGAGGATCATGGAATCGAGGGGAAAAAGCCCCGCGTTGTGGAAATTTAGCAAGACGGTCGTCATGCCGAAGCCTAAAAGCCCCAAGGGGGCCGGGTTTGCCATCGTATCAGTCGCGTCTGTTTTGCTCATCGGGTGCTCCTTCCTGCTGGTTAACTTCTATTTTGCGGATTCAGCCGCGGCCTTCTTGTTCATTCCCCAATACAACGCGCCGATAAAAAACCCTCCGCCGACGATGTTGCCCAACGTCGACCACAGAAGGTTATATCCCGCGCCCGCAAGCGTGATCGTCCCGTGGCCCAAAAACGCCATCGCGAACGTCGCCATGTTCGCAATCGAGTGCTCGAACCCCAGATAGAGAAAGACCGAAATAATCAGGATAATCGCGGTCATCTTCGCAATATCCTCTTTCATGTGCATGCCGACCCACACGGCAATGCACACGATCCAGTTGGCAAGAACTCCGCGAAAGAAAATGACGGAGGCCGCGAGTTCCGTCTTGGCCAAAGCGCCTTTGTAAAGCGCGTGGTCCGCAGGAAGCGCGTCCAAAGACCCAGCGCCCATGAGCAAAAGCGCGATTAAAACGGATCCCGCCAGATTCCCAAGCCAGCAAACGCCCCACAACCGCAGCGTTTGCGTCCACGATGTCCGCTTCGCCAGGGAAGAAACGGTCAGATACATATTGTTGCTCGTGAAAAGCTCAGAGTTCGTTACGATGATGACGAAAAGCCCGAGACCGAAGGAAAGAGACGCAATGACTTTGCCAAACGGACTCCCCGAAAGGTTTTGAGCCAGATTCCAGTAAAGAAAGACGATGATCCCCAGATAAAGTCCTGCCAACGCCGCGCGCAAAAAATAATGAAGAATGTGTTCGTCCTTGAGCGCGACTTTGCGCACACCCGCCGCGACGGCATTTTGAATGATTTGTCGTTCCACGCCCCACCCCGTGAAAAAGTGAATGAAGGATGGATTCTCTAACGCAAAAAGAAGCTTAGGCAATGATTCTTTCTGGGGTTTTTTATTTTTGAGACCGGCGATTCACTCCCGGCATGAAAACATTGATGCTTTCATGCCGGAAGATCGCGGTCTATTTCTTCCGCAACACAACATAAAATGCGCCTTCGCCGCCGTGTTTGGACGCTGCCGGACGCAGGGCGAGAATCAGTTTGGCTTCGGGCAACTGCGCAAGCCAGTTTTCGAGATTGTTGCGGAGAACGCCTGCGCCTCGACGTCCTTTGCCTGTAATAATAAGCAAATGGCGCTTTCCCGCCTTGACTTTTCCGTGCATGAAATCCGCAAGCGCTTCGAATGCCTCGGTTTGAGTCAAGCCGTGAAGATCGAGTTTTGCCTCTATTTCGACATTTCCCTGCCGCAAGGATTTCTCGCGCTTGCGTTCGAGAGAACGATGAACATCTTCGGCCAATGGCTTGGAAGCGTTAATCATTGGGCGTTTTAGTGGCTCTTTTTCGGCATTGACTTGTATCGCCGTTTTCTCCACCGCGTTTTTTGCCGTATGCGGTTTGAGCCGTTTCTTTTTCATCGGCTCAATCATGCGCGCGTATGTTTCCCAGCTACTCGTCATTCGGCTTCATGGTTTTGGGCAACAGGACATAATAGCGCCCGCGGCTTTGCATCGATCCGGCTTGAGCCTCGGCTTCGTCTCCCGCGCCCCAGAAAAAATCGCCGCGCACGACGCCCTTAATAGCGCCTCCTGTATCTTGCGCGATCATCAGGCGTTGCAGAACGTCGCCTTTGCCGTCCGTCGTATCCAGCCAGACGGGAGCTCCTAAATTCAGAAAATCCGGATCGACAGCAAGGCTGCGCTTGGGAGTCAACGCGACGCCGATAGCTCCTAAAACGTTCTCATTCGGCAAGCGGCGGAAAAAGACATAAGACGGATTCAGATTCATGATCGCCTGCGCGTCGGGCGCGTCGAGCCTTTCCCTGATATCCTCCATCGTGACGGGGATCGGAATTTCGCAGCGATCTGCGAGCGCGCGGCCGATGGACGCGTAGGTGCGTCCGTTCGCGCCGTCGTAGCCGAGAGTAAGAAAATTGCCGTTCGTCAAGCGCACGCGGCCCGATCCTTGAACTTCCAGAAAAAAGGCATCTGCAGGATCATCGACCCACACAACAGGTTTCGCGCGGAATTTTAAAGCGCCTTTTGCGATAGCCGCACGGTCGTCATAGGGAACCAGTTTCCCTTTTTGAACTTTTCCGGCGATCTTCTGGCCTTTTAAATCCGTTTTAAACGCACCGAGATCGGCTGTAACTAAATCATGGGGACGCGCGTAAAGGGGCGTTTGGTAGACACCCCCGCGGCGCAAGGACCCGCGCAGTTCAGGGATATAATAGCCCGTAAAAAGCCCGTATTTCCCGTTGTTTCCTTCGACAATGTACGGAATAAACTCTTCTTCGAAAAAGACGCGCGCGGCCGTGTCGGTTGGAGGCGTTTTTTGCGCAGCCTCGCAAACATTTTTCCAATCGGGCTTCGCCTCCAGTTTGGCGCAGGAAAGTTTAAAGGCCGCCAAAGCTTCAAGGAGCTTGTCCACTTGCCATCCGTCGAGATCGGAAAACGAGGTCGGCGTCAGCGTTGCGCGTTCCTTTTCCTGGCCCGAAATCATCGCGCACGAAGCCAGCATTAAAAGAAGGGATAAAAAAGCATAACGCATCGCGCAACCTTTCAAGAATGCGCTGTCAATGATCCGCGCCAGCCGCGTTTGGTTTCAATACCGTTTCCGACGTTCCTTGCGTTTTCGTGCAATGCTCGTCGCACAATCCGATAGTCACGCCGCTGTTCAAACATTTCTGAAGGCAGGCGTAGTCCTCGTCCGGCGCTGCAGGAGCCTGTTTTTTCGGAAGGATCGCGCCGCTGTCAGCCGGAACCGGAGCGTTTAAAATCCTGTGCTGCGAAAGATTCGGCTGCGTGGACGAAGCCGCCGCAGCCGCGCCGATAACCGGGGTCTCAACCTGTCCATACGTACATTGCTTCAGGCAGGCGCCGGAAGCGCCCCCGTTTGCGACGCATTGTTTCAGGCAAAGCTGGTCTATGTCGGCGCGCGCCGGAACGGCCCAAAAGAACGCCATCAAAAACGCTGCGCAAAACAGGGAGCGGCCATTCATGTCGTTTTCTCCGTTTTTTGCTTGTCCATCTGGATTTCGGCAAGCGTCCCTTTGATTTTTTCCTTCAATTCGGCGGGGGACAAAAATTTCGGCACGTTGCGGAAGGCGGTGAGGCCGAATTGGCTGCGATCCATTGCAACCTCGGCGATGGTATCGAAAGGAATGCGCGCCATGTCCTCGGAAAATCCGTAGACGAGCGCCTGATCGCAGAGAAGATTGATCAGGCGCGGAACGCCTTGCGTGAAATAATAGACCGCCGCACAAGCCTCATCGTCGAAAAGCTCCGGCGAGCCCCCGACAAGCCCCAGGCGATAACGGATGTAAGCCGCCGTTTCGGAGGGAGACAAGGGATCGAGATGGCAATGCACGGTGATGCGCTGGACGAACTGCCGCAGTTCAGGCTTTCTCAACGTCTCCAGCATTTCCGGCTGCCCGACAAGAACCATTTGCAAAAGCATGTCGCGCTCGTTGTTGACGTTTGAAAGCATGCGCAGGTCTTCGAGCATCGCCGCCGTCAGATTTTGGGCTTCGTCGACGATCAGGATCGTGCGTTTGCCTTTAGCGTACTGCGCCAGCAGAAAATCGACGATCGCGTCGTAAAGGGTCGTCGTGTCGGCGCCGCGCGCCTTGATATCAAAGGCAAGCGCGACCCAGTCGAAAAGGCGGCCAACCGAAGCGCTGGGGTTCGTGATGACGCCGACGGCTATATCCTTGCCAATGCTTTTTAGGAAACGGCGGACAACCGTCGTCTTTCCCGCACCGACTTCCCCGCTGATGACGACAAATCCGGCCTGAGAAACGACGCCGTACTCAAGAAGCGTTATCGCGCGACGATGACGCTTGCTTTGAAAAACGGAATCCCCGTCCGGCAAAAGCGAGAACGGTTTCCCCGAAAGGCCATAGAATTTTTCGTACATGGCTCAATTCTTTAGGGTCTTAACCAAATTATAGCAAGTGCCGATTATAGTGTTTTTAACTGGATTTTGCCCCTTTTTGGGAAGGATATCTCTTTGTTGCATCGGGTAAAATCGTTATAATGCCGTGCAAAATCGAACAACAGGCGAGGATACTATGAAAAAAACTTTGATTTTATTGGCGTTGTTGATTGCCTCAATCACGTCGGCAAAGCCTGCGGCAGCTGTGGAGCTTCCTTTTACGATTATCGCTGGAGACGTGCTGCAAATCACCGTCTGGAAAGAAGATGGATTGGACCGCGAGGTTCTCGTTCTTCCAAACGGCGACATCACGTTCCCCCTGATCGGCACGATCAGGGTTCAGGGGCGCACGCCAGCCGAAGTTCAGACCATCGTCAAGGATAAGCTTAAGGACCTTGTTCCGGACGCTTCCGTGACGGTTTCGGTCAAGGCCGCGCTGGGACATACCGTCAACGTTATCGGCCAAGTCGCCAAGCCGGGGGAATTCATCATCAGCCGCCGCATGACGACCTTGCAGGCCTTAAGTCAGGCGGGTGGGCTAACTCCCTATGCCAATGAGAGCGGCATTCTTATCATCCGGCACAGCAATGGCAGGGATATTTCCATTCCCGTTCCATATGACGACATCATTGAGGGCGACAATCTGAGCAAGGATGTCGTTCTTGAACCGGGCGATGTGGTCGTCGTTCCTACGTCGAACCTATTCTGATTTATGCCGTTACAGAGAACCCCTTGCGCGCCTGCTAAGAGGCTCTTCTTCGCCTGCGGCGTTGTTGCGGCGGATTTGCTTGCTTTCTTTCCGGCGCATGCGCTGGCGCAGCAGACTCCGGCTCCTTCGCCGGGAGCGATGGGCGGGCTGACGCTGCAATCCGTCCTTTCCCAGAACGGATCGTGGTCGTCCAACCCCTTGCTATCCACGGATGGGTCCCAGTCTTTATGGGGGTCGACGACATCGCCGGAACTTATCATCAAAGATTCGACACCGCTATCCCAAGCCCTCTTCGACACGAAAATCGACGAAAACGTCTTCAACCAGTCCTCTTACGATTCCACCGACCTGCACGAAACCGCGAACCTTTCGAGAATGAACCAGCGCTGGGAGGTGGGCGTGCAGGCGAACACCGACTACGATACCACGCGCACGAGCCAAACGACAACCGGCCTTTCCCCGACTATCGCAAGGCATTTGGGGTTTGCGCTCTCGCCCAACGCTGCCTTCAGTCCCACGGCAGCCGACTTGTTTTCTCTCACCAGTTCTCTCGGAACTTCGTCATATGACAACAGCGCTTCTTATTCGAATTATAATACCTTCTCCGTTTCGCCCGCCTATAACCACAAGTTCGATCCGCTCAATTCGGGCTCCGTTTCGATTCAGGCCCAGAGATATTTGACCACGAACAACGCGCCCACCAGAACCGACAGTTTGGGACCTTCCTTCGGATGGCAGACGATCTTTACTCCGAGATTCACAGGCAACGCTTCCATTGGCGTCCAAACCAGCCGCCAATATGACATCGGAACGCCCACAGGCCCATGGGCTTGGCAGTATACGTTTTCGGGAAGTCTTTCATTTAAGGGCGTTCAGGATACGGCAAATTTTACTGCCACGCGCGCGCAAACTCCCTACGGCAACGGAACGGAAGCCTTGCAAACATCCTTATCTCTGGCCGAAAATCACAATTTGACCCCTCTTTTTTCATTAACTTTTAACGCCCAATATGTATCTTCGACGTATCAGGCGGTTACCGTCGGCAATCTGGAAGACTTTTCCGTCGGCAGCGCTGGAGTTATCTATCACGCGACGGAGCGCCTCGATTTTTCTGCAAACTATCAATACCGCTACGAAACCCTGACCGACGAGACAAAAATAGCGCAGGATCATTCGTTCACCGTGAATCTTGTTTACCGCCCAAATATGTGGACTCTCGTGCGTTGACGGCTTAATGTTTTTGCCTTATTTGGCAACTTTTGGAAATGAAGGCCTATGGAAGAGCTGACACTCTCTGATTATTTCGCCATTCTGCGGCGTTGGCGGAAGGTTTTTTTGTTGACGGCGCTGATCCTGTTGGCGTTGTTAATGACATTTGCGCTACGCTGGTCAAATTACAGGGCAACAGCCACCGTTCAGATCGAACAGCCGGAAATTTCATCCGCCGCGACAAATATGGGGGAAACCTCCCGCGAGCAGATCGAGGCTCTGGCCGATCAGCGCCTTAATGCCCTCGAGCAAAAAGTGCTTTCAACGCCTTCCTTGATCGAGGTCATTACAAAATTCGATCTTTACGCAAAAGAACGTGAGAACACGCCCATCGCCCACATCGCCGAAAAAACGATGTTCAAGAATATCAAGCTTGAACTTGTCAGCAACGCCCTTTCGAACAAGGAAGCTATCGCGTTCACGATCAATTTCGAGTATCATACCCCCCTTCTCGCGCAACAAGTCACGAACGAACTCGTAACGCGCTTTCTCGACGAGGACCTGAAGGAGCGCCGCACGGAAGCGCATGAAACTTCAGCTTTTCTCGGCTCGCAGATCGCGGATCTGGAAGCGTCTTTGTCCGATCAGGAAAAAAAGATCGCCGACTACCAGAGCCAGCACGGCACAAGCCGTCCCGAAAGTCTGGCCTTTAATCAGCAGCTTGTCGCCACGTTGACGCTTAACCTGCAAGGTCTCGACAGCCAGATATCGGCCAATGAGGGTTCTACGGGCTCCTTGCGCGCCCAGCTTTCCTCGATCGATCCTTATTCGCGCCTCATCGCGGACGGTCAGGTTTTGACAACTCCCTCCTCGCAGCTAAAAGCCTTGAAATCGCAGTATGCCGCGCTAACCGCGCAATACGGACCAGAATATCCCGATGTCGTCAAAGTCCGGCACCAGATCGAGGCGCTTGAATCCCATTCCGGCCACGAGACCAAGGAAACGTCCCAACTCAAGGCTCAAATCGCCGATTTGCGCACAAATCTCGAAGCGGCGGAAAAAACTTACGGGCCGGAACATCCCGATGTCGTGTCGATGAAGAACCAGATGCAAAAGCTTGAAGACCAGCTGGCCACAAACAAGGCAAGCGCGCCTCCTGCCAGCGCGTCGGTTGCGGCAGATGCCGACAATCCCGCTTATCTGCAGCTTGTGGCGCAGATACACACAATGGAAGAACAGCATAAATCGCTTCTGGAACAGCGCAAAGAGCTTCAGGCACAGCTGGACACCTATGAAAAGGCGCTTATCGAAAATCCAGAAGCCGAAAAGGAGATGGCGGCGCTTACGCGCGATCATGAAAACGCCGAGCTGCGCTACCGCGAGCTTAAAGAAAAGAAAATGGCCGCCGATATGAACGAGCAGATGCAGAAAGACCGCACGGGTGCGCGTTTGGTTCTTGTCAACCCGCCGGAACTTCCGATCGACACCTATCCGCTACGCATTTTCCTTATCGCTTTCGGCGTTCTTTTTTCTCTTGTGGGAAGCTTTGCGGCCGTCATTGCGGCCCAGATGCTGAACCAAGGCATCGTCGGCCCCCATCATGTGGAGTCGATTGTCGGGGTTGCGCCGCTTGTCTGCATCCCCCACATCTTCACGCACGAGGAACACACGTACTCATTGCGGCACCGCCTGTGTCAGGGAACCTTCGCATTGGGAGGCGCGTGCGCCGAATTTTCAGCGCCTTATCACAAGAAGCTTATTCCTTATTGCCGCGAACGCTTGGCTTCTTGCTGCAAGCGTTTCATCCGGCCAAAATTTTAACTGGAGACTTCTCATGGACAGGCTGGAAAAAGCCCTCGAAAAATCCAGACAGCAGCGCGCCGCCTTGGACCCGCAGCTTGCGCAAAGACAGAACGCAGTGGAGATCGGCGGCAAAACGCCCGCTTTTGTCCAGTCCCCGTTCGATGCGAGTTTGGTCGACGAAGACCAAATGGAACGCAGCCGTATTTTCGCGCACCGCACGCGCTGCGCGGAAGCGGATGTTTACCGCCAGTTGAGAACGAAGGTTTTACAGATCATGGCCGCGTCCGGAGCCAAGACGCTGGCCATCACCAGCCCGGATTACGGCGACGGAAAAACGACCGTGACGCTAAATCTCGGCATCAGCATCGCTCTCGACCTCAAGCAGACGGTTTTGCTGGTCGATCTCGATTTGCGCAAGCCAAACATGCACGAATATCTGGGCGTCAAGCCGCACGCGGGACTGACTGATTATCTGCTTAACGACACGCCCCTTTCCGACTGCTTCATGCGCCCCCCGTTCGAACGCGTGAACGTGCTGCCGGCTGGATCGGCTTTGGACTATTCGTCGGAACTTCTTGGCTCGCCTAAAATGATCTCGCTCGCGCATGAGCTGAAATCGCGCTATCCCGACCGTCTTGTCATTTACGATATGCCGCCCGTTTTGAACCAAGACGATCCCATTGCCTTTCTGCCGCAGATCGACGCAGTTCTCGTCGTCGTCCGCGACGGCGTTACGCGCACGGAAGACCTTAAGCGTTGTCTTCAAACGCTTTCCGGTGCAAAAGTCATCGGGACGGTACTGAATAACTGTTTTTAGAGGTTTTATCATGGGCTCTCGCAAAAAAATCCTCGCTCTTTTTGGATTCTTGGCTCTCGCGCTGCCGCTTACGGGATGCGACAACCCGGAACAGAAGGAAGCGCGCTATATCAGGCACGGAAACGCCCTGTTTGAAAAAGAAGAGTTTGAAAAGGCGCGGATCGAATATAAGAACGCCGCGAAAATTAAGCCCACGGACGCAGAGCCTATATACAGAATCGGGCTTGTGGACGAGCAAGAGGGCGATTTGCGAAATGCTTTTTCAAACTTTACGGCGGCCGAACAGCAAGACGTCCATTATCATCCCGCCGCGCTTAAAGTTGCCCAGTATTTCCTGGGAGCGCAACAACTCGACGAGGCCCGCAAGCGGATCGACGCTACGTTAAGCGAAGATCCCAACGATGCCGAAGCCCACGCCCTTTCCGCCGCGTTGCTCTTGCGCGAAAAAAAGCTTGACGGCGCAGAGGCGGAAGCGCGCATTGCTCTGGCCAAAGACCCCGCCAATGTTTCGGCCTGTTCGGCCCTTACGGGGATATATTCGGCCAAAGGCGAACCCCAAAAGGCCGTCACCGTCATCAATGACGGCATCGAACGCAATCCTAAAAATCTCGCGCTTTTGCTTTTGCGCGTCATTCTGTTCGAAAAAGCGAACGATTTGCCCAAAATCGCGGAATCCTATCAGGCCATCTTCAAACTGAAGCCTGACCAAACGCAGTTCCGCGTGAATCTCGCCGAGGAATACATCAAGGCGAACAAGCTTGACGAAGCCGAAACCTCGCTCCGCAACGGCATGGCCGCTTTGCCGGATAATTGGGAGATGAAGCACCAACTGGTTCTGTTTCTAGCCGAACACCGCAGCCCCGCCATAGCGGAAGCGGAAATCCGTAAATTGATGGAAGCTTATCCTAAAAACGACGATCTTTATTTTTGGCTGGCCGATCTTTATGTGAACACGAATGCCACCGACAAGGCCGTCGATTTGTTGAACCAGATTGTCGATCGCGGACAATACGACGCCCCTGCGCTCAACGCCCGCACGCTTCTGGCGCGCATCAGCATCAAACGCGGAAATCGTGATTTGGCGAATAAACTTGTCGCAGCCGTTCTGGCCAAAGCGCCGGATAACCGCGCGGCGCTGCTTGTCCGCGCCAGCATGGCTTTTGACAACGGCTATACCCAAAGCGCCGTTTCCGATCTTCGCACTATCGTCCGTAACACGCCGAACGACAAGGAGGCCCTGCAACTTCTGGGAGAAACGCTTCTCTTGCAAGGACATCTCGACCTCGCGATCGACACTATGAAAAAATTGACCGATCTCGACCCGACGAATCTAGCGGCGCGCGTCCGTTTAGCGCAAGTCATTCATCTCAACGGCGACACAAAACAGGCGATGGAATTGATTTCGCTTGTCACCAAAGCCGCGCCTGCTTACGCGATAGGATGGGAATCGGCGGCGCGTTTCGCCATTGACGCCAAGGAATGGCTTCCCGCCGAGAATGCCATCGGCACTTTGGATAAATTGCATGGACAGCACCTGACCGCCAGTTATCTGGAAGGGCAGGTTCTCGAGAGCAACGGCAAGAGCGAGGAAGCGATCGCCAAATATATGGAGGTGATCAATGCCGATCCGGAAACGCCGCTCGCCGAGCACGCGCTGAAGTCGCTGCTCGACGCTTATAACAAACTTAACCGCATAGACGCCGCTGCACGCTATTTAGAAACGCTGAAGACCAACAGCCCGCTTGTGTCGGTTCTGATCGGCAAATGCTATGCCATAGAAGGCAAGACGGGCGAAAGCGCCGCGGCCTACGACAAAGCCATTAAGGCGAATGCCGCCATCCCCGACGCCTATCTCGACCGCGCTCACCTTTCTTTCGAAGAGCACAAGATGGACGAGGCTTTAGACGTTCTGAAAAAAGGCACCGCGGCCGTGCCCAACGATTTCCGCGCGCCTCTGAACGCGGCCAGCCTTCTGGGCAGCATGGGAAAATATCGGGAAGCGATCGCGATGTATGACGATATCTTGGCGCGCAATCCCGGACTTGACGTCGCCGCCAACAATCTCGCGGAAATGATTGCCGATAACGAATACAACGACTCCGCCGCGCTGGAAAAAGCGAGAAACGCGGCGGAACGATTCAGCGGCTCGACCAATCCCCTTTTGCTCGACACGCTTGGCTGGGTCTACTTCCGGCAAGGGAACTTGCCTCAGGCGCAGACGATTCTGGAACGCGCCATAGGTCTTGGCGGCGCGTTGCCCCCCCAGCTTCATTATCACTATGGCGCGATTCTCTTGAAAAGCGGCAAAACCGATAAGGCCAAAGCCGAGCTTGAACTAGCGGTCGCCAAGGGAGCGGCTTATCCCGGAATTGAAGACGCGAAGAAATTGCTGGATTCGCAATAAAGTGGCAATTCCCGAAGCCACAAAATGTTAAGGGGAAGGGACGCGATTGCGCCCCTTCCCCTTAACATTGGTGACCTCGACGGGATTTGAACCCGTGACCCCCTGATTAAAAGTCAGATGCTCTACCGGCTGAGCTACGAGGTCGCCTGCGGAAGGGGCCCTTTGTTATCAGGTAATTACCGCGTCTGCAACACCTTCCGTTTAGTTTCAGGCCCCTACGAGGGCTTTAGCGAAATCTTCGGCCAGAAACGGCTGTAAATCGTCCGCCTGCTCGCCAACGCCGATCGCATAAATGGGAAGCTTGAACCTATCCGCCAGCGCGACAAGTACCCCCCCTTTGGCCGAACCGTCCAATTTTGTCACGACAAGCCCCGTTATGTTCGTCATGCCTTTAAAGGCTTCGACCTGCGCGTGGGCATTTTGCCCTGTCGTGGCGTCGAGCGTTAAAATCGTCGCGTGCGGCGCAGACGCATCGAGCTTCTTGATCACGCGGATAATTTTCGCCAATTCCTGCATCAGGTTATCTTTGTTATGAAGGCGCCCTGCGGTATCAATCATCAGAATATCGCTTTCTTCCGAGCGCGCTTCCTCGAACGCGCGATAGGCCAATGCCGCAGGATCGCTCCCCTCTGCGCCGGTCACGACTTTCGCCCCGACACGCTCCCCCCAGATTTGGAGTTGCTTGATCGCGGCCGCGCGAAAAGTGTCTCCTGCCGCCAAAGCGACTTTCAGCCCGTGGTCGATATAGCTTTGCGCGAATTTCCCGATTGTCGTTGTCTTGCCGGTTCCGTTGACGCCGACCACCAAAATGACGAACGGCTTGCGCGAGAAATCGATCTCAAGAGGTTTTGCGACGGGTTTCAAAATCGCGGCAATAAGCGCGGCCAAGGCCTGCTTGACCTCGTCTTCGCCGACTTCCTTGCCGAACCTCGATTTGCCAAATTCCGCAACGAGCCTCGCCGCCGTTTGCGGGCCGAGGTCGGCGCAAATAAGCGCTTCCTCTAGTTTCGCGAGCCTATCGGCGCCGAGTTTGCTTTTGGTGAAGACGCTCGAAATGTCTTCGCCCAATTTGGCCGAACTACGCTGCAAGCCTCTGCGCAAGCGTGAAATCCAGCCAGATTCTTCATTTGCCTCGCTCATGAATTATTCCCAACCTTTGCGACAACTTCGCCATTCTCGCCTCTCGCGCATCGCGCGTCAACGATTTGGCCGACAGGAGCCTCGCCGATCAATTTCAGTTTGGCGAACTGCGGCGTGCAGCCGATTCCGTTGTTTTCGACCAAAACCTCGACCGTTTTGCCGATGAGCGATTCGTAATGCCGTTGCGTCGCTTTTTCGCCCAGAGCGCGCAGGCAAAGGGCGCGTTCTTTCCGCAGGTTCCCATGGATTTGCGGCATTTTCGAAGCAGGCGTTCCCTTGCGCGAGGAATAAGGAAACACATGAAGCCACGTCAGGCCGCATTGCTCGACAAGAGTGCGCGTCTGTTCGAACATCGCCTCGGTTTCGGTCGGAAAACCGGCGATGATATCCGCGCCGAAAACGACATCGGGTCGTATTTTCCGCGCGCGCTCGATAAGACGGACAACATCCGCGCGCGAATGGCGGCGTTTCATGCGCTTCAGAATCATGTCGTCGCCCGATTGCAAGCTCAAGTGGATATGCGGCATCAGGCGCGGCTCATCCGCGATCGTCTCCCATAAATCCTCGTCGATTCCGGCGGGATCGAGCGAAGACAGGCGCAGACGCCTTAAATCCGGCACTTTCGACAAAACGCGCCGAACCATGAAACCCAGTGTGGGTTCTCCCGGCAAATCGCGCCCATACGAAGCTATATCGACGCCAGTTAAAACAATTTCGTTAAAGCCTTCCGCAACGCGCATTCGCGCTTCCGCCGTTATGTCTTCAAAAGACACCGAGCGCGATGCGCCGCGCCCGAAGGGAATGATGCAAAAAGTGCATGCGTTGTCGCAGCCGTTCTGAATTTCCACGAAAGCACGTTGCAGCGCGGGTGCCGCACGGCCTTTTAATTTAGACACGGGCTGGGGCAACGCGGCATTTCCGACAAGGGCGATAAAACTTTCCGGCTGCACTTTCGCCTTATTATCGACGACACAATCAACCTCGCGCATCGCAGCGTATTTTTGCGGATTGATCTGGGAAGAACAGCCTGTGACGATAATTTTTACGAAGGGTTTCTCGCGCTTCAGGCGGCGGATGGCCTGTCCGGCTTGACGTTCGGCTTCGGCGGTCACGGCGCACGTGTTGACGATGACGATATCGCGCAATCCAGCCGCTTCGGCAACGCGCTCCATCGCCTCGGATTCGGCGGCGTTCAAGCGGCAGCCGAAAGTCAGAACTTTAGGCGCGGCGTTTTTCATCGCCAAAATCTTCGGCTATCACGCCGCTAAAACTAAAGCCGACGGGGCCGATCATGACGACATGGTTATCGCCGCGCCATTCGATGACGAGTTCGCCGCCGTCTAAAACAATCGTCGCGCGGCGCGCGCTCAAGCCTCGCCTCACGGCAGCGACTAACGTCGCGCATGCTCCCGTGCCGCACGCTTCGGTGATGCCGCAGCCGCGTTCCCACACGCGCATACGAATGCGATCCGGGGTTATAATTTTCGCGATTTCGATATTGCAGCGTTCGGGAAACATCGGATCGTTTTCCAAACGAGAACCGACCTCGCTTAATTTGACGGCTTCGGCATCGGGAACGAAAAACACGGCATGGGGATTGCCCACGTTGACGCAACAGGGCGAAGACAATCCGCCCGAAGCGACGGGAGCCGTCAACGTGTCGGCTTCGCGCGCCAAGGGAATTTCGTTCCACGCGAGGTGCGGCGCGCCCATATCGACGGCGATCATGCCGGAAGAATCCTCCCACGCCTCCAGAAGGCCGGAGATCGTCTCGACGACGCATTTCTTGCGTCCCAGTTCATCGAACATCAGGGAAGCCACGCAGCGCGTCGCGTTGCCGCAGGCTCCCGCGCGGCTGCCGTCGGCATTATAAATTTCCATATGCACATCGGCTTCGAATTCTTCGGGTTCGCGCAAAACAATGATCTGGTCGCACCCGACCCCGCGTCTGCGGTTTCCCACAGCGCGAAGAAAATTTTCGGAAGGCGCAAAATCGCTCGAACGACCGTCAAAGATGGCAAAATCGTTACCGAGCCCGTGCATTTCGAGAAAAGGCAAAGGATTGCCGATAGGTTTCGAAAGCGGCATTTCTACCTCGAAAGAGCCAAAGGCGGCGGATCGCCGTTTTGCTCGTCGATTTCCTCTTGCGTAAAGAAAGGACTAGGCTGTTGCGGCGGAGGCGTGCGCGTTTGCACCGTCGCTTCGGCCTGAGGCGCTTGGGATTGCGGATTGGCGTTTGGATCTCCCCCTGCCGCCGGAGGGGCGACGCTGCCCTGCGTGTAATAGTTCGCAGGAATCTCTGGCTGCTGGCCGAAGGGCGAGACCGGCTCGCCGTGCAGGCGCTGTTCCGCCGCAGTCGCTTCGTCGATTGCCTCGATGATGCGGAAATAGTGCTCGGCATGCTGAAGGTAATTCTCAGCTGCGACGCGGTCGCCGCCCGAAGCTGCATCGCGGGCAAGCGCTTGATATTTCTCATAGACTTGCCACGCGTTGCCGCGTACGCGCAAATCGCCGCAATTGCTGTCAAACGACTGATGTCTTAGAGAAGCTGCGGAACGCGGGCGATTGCCCATTGGACTCCCGTTGCCGCCATTAGTGCCGCCTCCGCCGTTGCTTCCGCCATGATGGCGGCCCCGGGGACGCCTGCCGTTAGGACCTTGTCTCATTTTTTATAACCGTTCCTGGTTGCGTTAACTTTGTTACGCTCGGGCCTGCTTGCCTTAATGTTCGTTTTGTTCGCAAGAGCGCCGCATTTTTTAGTGCGATCTCCGCGCAATCTTTTTTACGCAGTTTCGTTCGCAATTGGGCAATCCTAATCCATTCGCGCAAAAACTTACAACTCTTTTTTTTCGCCTTTCGTCTTCTGGAAATCCGGCGTTTTTGCTATAGTTAGGCAAGTAATTGCTAAATTTATCCCGAAAGCCCCGCCATGCCCGACTACTCATATGAAATCCGCTATGGCCGCCTGATGGGAAAAATTATTTGCGGCGTTGACGAAGTGGGGCGCGGGCCTTTGGCGGGACCCGTGGTTGCGGCGGCTGTGATTTTACCTCCGGATTTTCCCGAAGCGCTTTGCATCAAAATCAAGGACAGTAAAAAAATGTCCGCCTCGGCGCGAGAAAAGATCGTCGGGCCCCTGAAAGAGCATTGCCTTTTCGCGATCGCCGAAGCCAGCGTCGAAGAAATCGACAGGCTGAACATTTTGTGGGCCACGATGCTCGCGATGCAGCGCGCCGTCGCCTTCCTCCAAACAACCATTGACATCGCCCTTATCGACGGCAACCGCGCGCCCCAGCTTCATTGCGAGGCCGTTCCTGTCGTGAAAGGCGACGATAAATCTCTTTCCATCGCGGCAGCGTCAATCATCGCCAAAGTCTGCCGCGATGATTTGATGAAAAAACTGGCCGAAAGATTCCCATTCTACGGCTGGGATCACAACGCCGGATACGGCACAAGCGAACACATAGAAGCCTTGGCGCGGCACGGCGTCACGGAATGCCACCGCGCCTCTTTCGCCCCCGTCCGCGCGGCAGCAAGGAAGCATTAAATTTCATGTCTTCCCCCCACCGCAACCTTATCGTTCCTCTCGTCATCGCCTGCGCCCTCTTTATGGAGCAGATCGACGGCTCGATCATCGCGACGGCCCTGCCCCGCATTTCGCAGTCGCTTCAAACCGACCCCGTGCATCTGAACCTCGCCATTACCTGCTATATGTTCAGCCTCGCTGTTTTTATTCCCTTAAGCGGCTGGATCGCCGACCGTTTCGGCGCGCGCAATATTTTTCGTCTCGCCATTCTTGTCTTTGTTTTGGGGTCGATCGCGTGCGGTCTGTCAAACGACCTGAAAGAGCTGGTTCTTGCCCGCGTTCTGCAGGGCGCGGGCGGCGCTATGATGGTGCCTGTCGGCCGGTTAATTCTTTTGCGCACCGTGCCAAAAGCCTATCTGGTCGATGCGATGGCATGGATGGTGGCTCCCGCGATGATCGGCCCCGTCTTGGGCCCTCCCGTCGGCGGCATCATCGTCACGTACGCGTCATGGCGGTGGATTTTTTTCATCAACGTGCCGATTGGGATTTTAGGATATCTTCTGTCGACGCGCTATATCGAGAACATACGCGGCAGAAAGCGCGAGCCTCTCGATTTTCTCGGTTTTGTCCTTGTGGCTTTATCGTTGTCGGGATTGATGTTCGGGTTCGAGGCCGTGGGGCGCGAGGTCGTCCCCATTCCTGTTATCTGCGGCGTCGTGAGCGCCGGCATCCTAAGTTTTATTCTATATCTTTTGCATATGCGTCGCATCACGTGTCCGATCATCGACCTGCGCACTTTGCAATACCAGACTTACCGCGCTTCGCTGACAGGAGGGTCTTTGTTCCGCGTAGCTATCGGCGCGTTGCCTTTTCTTTTACCGTTGCTGTTGCAATATGGCTTCGGCCTTTCTCCGGCAATGTCGGGTTTCACCACACTTGCGAGCGCCGTGGGCGCGTTTACGATGAAAATCTGGGCAAGATCGGTCATACGTGCCGTAGGCTTTCGCCGGATACTTATCGCCAACACGGCGCTTTCGGCGTTTTTCCTTGGCGGATGCGCTTTCTTTACGCGGGAAAGCCCGCTTTGGTTTATCTTCGCCTTTCTTCTGGTCGGCGGCTTTTTCCGTTCGCTGCAATTCACCGCCTTGAACACGATCGCTTATGCCGAAGTACCCGAATATATGCTCGCGCGGGCCAATACTCTTTATACGATGGTCCAGCAATTGAGCCTGAGCTTGGGCGTCGCGGTGGGAGCCTTGGCGCTTAACTTGACGTTGGGCTGGCATGGCAGTGCGGCCTTGGAGGTTCGGGATTTCTGGCCCGCTTTTATCGGCGTGGCTGCGTTGTGCCAGTTTGCGGTCATTGCCTTTATTCCTCTTGCACGCGACGCCGGAGCCGTCATCAGCGGCCACAACCTTCCCGCCCACGAAGCGGAACATAAAGACCCTGCGTAGACCCTAAATATCAAGAAAATCCTTTAACCAAATGATTCCAATGACTCTTTACGAGTTATTAAACTCTCTATAGGATGCTGCCTGCCATGCCTCGTCCCGTTAAAAAAATCGCGCAGGCCATTTCGGCTTCTGCGTTGCCTCTTGATCGCATTCTGATCGGCGACAGCGTTCGCTTGATGAATGAATTGCCGGAAGCCTCGGTCGATGCGGTTTTTGCCGACCCTCCTTACAATCTGCAATTGGGCGGCGAGCTGCTGCGTCCCGATCACAGCACCGTCGATGCCTGCGATGATGATTGGGATAAATTCGCCGATTTCGCCGCTTACGACGCTTTCACTACCGATTGGCTTAAAGCCGCCAAGCGCGTGCTCAAACCCGATGGATGTCTGTGGGTCATCGGCAGCTATCATAACATTTTCCGCGTCGGAGCGATTTTGCAAAATCTAGGTTTTTGGATTTTGAACGACATTGTCTGGTGCAAAAACAATCCCATGCCAAACTTTCGCGGCAAACGCTTCACGAACGCGCACGAAACGCTGATCTGGGCTTCCACATCGAAAGACGCCAAGCCTTGCTTCAACTATGAAGCGATGAAGAACATGAACGATGAAAAGCAGATGCGCAGCGACTGGCATCTGCCGATTTGCAGCGGCAACGAGCGTCTGCGCACCGAAACCGGCGAGAAAGTCCATCCAACGCAAAAGCCTTTGCCTTTGCTCTACCGCGTCATTATGTCGTCCACAAAACCAGGCGACGTCATTCTCGATCCGTTTTTCGGTTCGGGCACGACGGGCGCGGCGGCGAAACTTCTGGGGCGGCATTTTATCGGCATCGACCGCGACAGCACTTATGCCAAACATGCCGAACGCCGCATCGAGCAGACGATGGAAGCGCCGGATAATGAAGTCCTGACGACGCTCTCGAAGCGCGAGGAGCCGCGCATTCCCTTCGGCATTATCCTCGAGCGCGGATTGTTGCGTCCCGGGCAGTTTCTGTTCGACGAAAGGCAGCGGCATCGTGCGAGAGTCAAGGCCGACGCGACGTTGCAAGCCAATAAATCGGGGGACAGCATTACGGGTTCGATCCACAAAGTGGGCGCTTTGGTGCAAGGGTTGCCTGCGTGCAACGGCTGGACTTTCTGGTGCTACGACTCCGACGGCCAAGGCCATTTGGTTCCCATCGACATTTTGCGGCAGCGGGTACGCGCCGAGGCCTCAAGCCATTAAAGGCTCGTTAGGGTCGGGACCTGATCCTAAGGCGTATAGAGATAAATCAGCTTCGTCATCTGCGGGTCTTCGTAAAAGCCGACGGAGTCCAGTTGCGTGTCGAGCCGCATCTCTTTCGGATTAGCTCCCTTTGCCTGTTCATAATGAGGAAGTTCTTTGGTTTCCATAAAGCCTTCCACTTTGTGCAAAGGCTCGATGTAGACGGTGTGGAAATTATAGCGGGCGTAGATGGTTCGGTCGGGATTCTTGTTTTTGTCCATGCGGGAAAGAAGCGCCTCTGCGTCGCCCTCGGACAGCGGCAGGCCATCCAGATAAACGGGCGACGAAAGAACGGCGCGGAAGATGCGCGGAAGGAGTTTCACATCGGCCTGCCCGCACCCCGTTCCCGTCACCGAATACAGCGTAAACGCGTTGACGCCGCGCAACGACGATTTTTCCGTGAACCGAAAAAGCTTGGCCGCAAAGTCGTAGCGATCCAGCCGCATCGAAATATCGTAATGATAGTTCGAGGGAAAAGTGGCGACGTTCATCGCGACGGAATCGCGAATGGCCTGCCGTACCTGATTCCATTTAAAGTCGTTGTTGAAATAAGCTTTATAGAGATCGCATTCGGAAACGATGGCATATTCGTCGAGCAGATTTTGATCGGACAAGTCAAGCGCATTGAAACGCACCAGCGTGCGCACCAGATTGACCCACGATATATCCGCGTAGTCGTCGGCCCGAGCGCTTCCCGAAAGAAGCAACAGCACAAGAACGGCAAGAGAAACGGCGCGAAGGAACATGAGGCAATCCGGAAAGGAGTCGGCTGCGCACTATAGCGTTTCAGGAGATGATTGCCAAATGAAGGAATGCGCTGCCGAAATTACGGTTGCGGATCGTAAAGCTTCGTATCGACCAACGGCTTTATGAGGATGCCCAAAATATTGTCATGCACTGCTTCCGGCCTGAAAGGGTCAGACTCTTCAAGGTCGCAAATCGGGGTGTCGGCATAGCAACCGTAAAATTCAAAAACACGCACCTTCCCCTTTTCGGGAAAAATGATTCTGAATCCGCCAAAATGTTCGCTTTTGCCATGCGCAATGTTTTTCTCGGACGGAATCAGCCGGATCATATAGGCGCTGCCGTATCTGGCCTTCTCGAATGCTTCTTGGGGCCCGTCGTCAACTGTAAAATGAGCCCCCTGCTGATTGGATAACGTTCTCAAGTCTTCGACTAACGAAGCGAAAGCGAATTTAAATTTTTCAATTTTGCTTAGCCTTAGAAGTATTGCGGCTTTTTCTTCTTCGGCATCCTTTTTGCGCTTTGCCGCAACATAGTTATTTGCTTCTTCAACAGCGCTTTTCACGGCAATACCTCCTTGTTAAATGAATGAGGCGACTATACAACCCCTGTCGGCAACATAGAAGAGAAATAGCCCCGACCGGATTTATGGTTAATGCTCCTGCGCTTTTACCACGTGCCTGACAATTTTCTTCATTATGCTGGGCAAAGCCTCGTTGTCGAGCTTTTGCGCGTCGGCCCAATGGCCTCTAATTTTTTTTGCGGTTATTGCGGTTAGGACAACAACCTCTAGCGTAAAATGCGTGAAGACATGCCGCACAACTCCCGCGCAGCATTTCCATTTTTCCGAAGCGGGCGCGTATTTCAAGGCTTCGGCAAGCGCGAGCTTAACGCCTTCTTTCCACGGGCTGCTCGGAACTTCCATCATGCCGCCCAATAATCCGTGTGGAGGCCTCTTGCGCAGAAGAATATCGCCGCGTTCGTTAAAGAGGACGAATGCAACCGCGCGGCGCACGGGCTTGGCCTTTTTCCTGACGCGGCGGGGCAATGTCTCCTGAACGCCCTTCGCATAAGCCAAACATGCGGCGTTCCAAGGGCACAGATCGCATCGGGGCTGACGCGGCGTGCAAATCGTCGCACCCAAATCCATCAAGGCTTGCGCGTAATCGCCGCAGCTCTTTTGGGGCACAAGCGTTGCCGCAGCCTCGCGCAATTTTGGCTTGGCTTTCGGCAAGGGAGTTTGAATGCAAAATACGCGCGACATTACGCGTTCGACGTTTCCGTCAACGACGTTCGCCGATTTTCCGAAAGCGATCGCGGCAACGGCAGCCGCCGTGTAGGGACCGAAGCCTGGCAATTTCCGCAGCGTTTCTTCGTTCTTTGGAAAAACGCCGCCGAAATCAAAACTAAGCTTTTGGGCGCACTGGTGCAGCATCCGCGCACGCCGGTAATAGCCAAGGCCAGCCCACATCCGCAGCACATCGTCTAAATCCGCCGCCGCCAGATCGTTCAATCTGGGCCACTGCTTGACGAATTTCCGAAAATACGGTCCGACCGTTGCGACCGTGGTTTGTTGCAGCATGATTTCCGAAAGCCAGACGCGATAAGGATCGGGCTTTTCTCCGCTGCCCGCCCGCCACGGCATGACGCGCCGATGCCGGTCGTACCAGTTAAGCAGAGCTTCAGCCTTCTTCTTAGGCTGGACGCTCGTCCTTTTGACTTTTTTCCGTTTCAAAGCCACACTCGTTTCCATGTACGTGTACAAACCCCGCACCCTAGCCGATGCCGTCGATAAAGTCGCCCGTCAATCCGCCGGGAAAGAGTGGGGATTGTACGCTAATTTACTCGATCATTGGGCGGAAATCGTCGGCACGGAGTTTGCTTGCGTCACGACGCCCGTCAAAATCACTTTCCCCTATCAGCCTTCCGAAGCGCAGCGCAAAAACGGCGTTTTGACCGTGCGTTTGCCCAAAGGATTGGCGATGGAATTCAGCTTCAAGGCCGATCTGATCCGCCAGCGCGTTAATTCTTATTTCGGTTACGAAGCCTTCGCCCGCCTCGCGCTCGACGCTTCTTTCGTGCCCCCGCCTCCCGTAAGAAGCGAAAAACAGACCGATCCTATTGCGTTAAACGCTATGAAAGAAAAAGCCTCGGTCATAGAAAACGGCGAGCTTCGGGAATCCTTGGAAAAGTTCGGCGAAGCGATGCTGATGAAAGAATGAATATGCCCCCCTTTAAACACCGCATGCCTCCCGGCAAACCTTATCGCCAAATTCCCATACGGGAATGCGGCGAGCCGATGGTTCATCTCCCGAAAGATGTTTTGGCCTTTGCCGATCCGCATCCTTATGTCGCGGCAGGAGCTCCCTACGGCGGCGCGTCGCCGTGGATGCTGCGGTTATCCGTTGCGGAATCCCTCCTCAAGGCTCAAAAGCGTTTGAGCAAGATCAGGTCCGGATGGAAAATCAAGCTGATGGACGCCTATCGCCCGAATTCGGTGCAGGCCTATATGGTCGAATGCGAATTTGCGGTTCAGGCCAAAGCGGAAGGATTAAACCCCGCCGCCCTGTCGAAATCCGAACGCGAAAGGTTGAGCCCGAAAGTGTTCAGCCATTGGGGCATTCCAAGTGACGATCCCGCCACGCCCCCTCCTCACAGCACGGGAGCGGCTTTCGATTGTACTCTGATCGACGAAACCGGGCGCGAAATCGATATGGGTTGCCCCGTCGATGAAAATTCCGACCTTTCTTTTCCCGAAGCTTTCGAGGAAGCCTCCGACGCCGCAGAAAAAAAAGCCCACGCCTGCCGCGTCCTGTTGCGGGAAGTTTTGGAAGCAGAGGGTCTTGTTCAGCATCTCAACGAATGGTGGCATTTCTCGCGTGGAGATCAGTTGGCCGTTTGGATCGAACGCGAGAAAAATCCGGATGCTTTCGCCATTTATGGACGAGCTCCGTTATAACCGAAGCTTTCTTAGGCGCGTTTAAACTCAGGTACGAGCTCGATGAGTTTAGAGACGGACTGCGTTTCGTCCATCCCTTCGCGCAGATGCAGGGCATAGTCGTTCAGCTGCTGCTGCAAAAAGTCCAACCCGACCGTCGTGGCCTTGCCGAGCTTAACGCCGGAAGCAGCGGAGGGAATGAGTTCCTCGGCATCGGCGAACAGTTCTTCATGCAGTTTTTCGCCCTTGCGCAAGCCCGTATAGGCGATCCTGATATCCTCATCGGGACGCAATCCCGCGAGGCGGATCATCTGTCGTGCAAGATCAGCAATTTTCACCGGCTCGCCCATGTCCAGAACCAGAACCTTGCCGCGCTGGTCGTCCGGCCTCATGCTTAAAGACGACGCTTGCAGCACAAGCTCGACCGCCTCGCGCACCGTCATAAAATAGCGAGTCATATCGGGATGCGTGACGGTCAAAGGCCCCCCCTTGGCCAGCTGCTCCTGAAAGCGCGGCACGACCGATCCCGTCGATCCCAACACGTTGCCGAAACGCACCGTGACGAACCGCGTGGCTTTGGAAGACAGATCGAGCGCTTGGCAATACATTTCCGCCAGCCTTTTCGTCGCGCCCATGACGCTCGACGGACGAACGGCCTTGTCGGTCGAAATCAGAACCATCGCCGCGCAACCGGAGCGCAAGCAGGCGTCGGCTATGACGCGCGTGCCGATCACGTTGGTCAGAATCGCCTCGCGGATATTTTCTTCGGCGATCGGAACGTGCTTGATCGCGGCGGCGTGAAAGACCAGATCGGGCTTTTCGGCGTCGAAAATCTGGCGGATGCGCGCGGCGTCGCGCACGTCGCCGATCAGCGAATGGACAGCCTGATGCGGGAACGTTTCCCTTATTTCCATATCGATGCGGTACAGGTTGAATTCGCCGAATTCGACAAGCGCCAGCTCCTTGGGCTCGAGGGCCGCGATCTGCCGCGTCAATTCCGAACCGATTGTCCCTCCCGCGCCCGTGACCAGCACGCGTCTGCCGCGGATCATCGCGCGGATATCGCTGCGGTTCAGTTTCGTTTCGGGGCGTCCGAGCAAATCCTCCAAAGCCAAGGGCTGATCGCGCATCGTCAGCGCCGTAGCGACGTCCGAGCGCACGTCGGTTAAAGCGGGTAGGCGCGACAAGCTTAAGCCGAGCGCGGATGCCGTTTCCAGAAGCTGGTTCACAAGGCCGCTGTTAAAGCGCGAAACGGCCCGCGTCAGGATCAGGCGGGAAGGCGCTTTCCCCCCCTCGCGCAAATCGGCGACAATCGCGGGCAATTCGTCGATAGTGCCAATGACGTTGACGCCTTGAATCGTGCGCCTCACGCGCTTGGCGTTTTCCCCGATAATTCCTACGACGTTATAAGGCGCTTGTGGATTGGCGCTGACGGCGCGCAGGAAAATATCGGCTTCGTCGCCCGCGCCGACGAGCAAAACGTTGACGCGTCCGCCGCCCGAACGCTCCCACAGGACGTTCAGGCGCCTTTCCCGCAACATGCGGAAGATCATACGGGGTCCGCCAAGACCCGCCAGCATGATAAACCACGCCATAAAGGGAACCGTGCGCGGCACGCCTTCCAAACGCGTCGTGACGAAAGCGATCGCCAGAAAAATTGCCGTGGCCAGCGTTGCGGCGCGAAGAATTTCCGTCAAATCGCGCAACGACGCGAACGCCCAGATGCTCCGATAAAGCCCCTGCGCCCAAAAGACGATCCCGCAGGTCACGGTAAAAAGCAGCGAGGCTATGACGGCTTCGCCGACGGGCAAAACACTAAAATCCCCGCTGACGCGCAGATAAAGCGCCAGCCAGAACGAAACCGCCGCTATCAGGACATCATGAACGAAGGCAAGCAGTCGGCGGTTGGTAGTGATAAGGTTCATGATATCGTTTGACGTTCCTTGAAAAAGAAGGATTTTGGCGTTCTTCCTGCGTGATTTTTTAACGGCCTCATTTTATGCCCTTTCCGAGTCAAAATCGCAACAATCAAGGCACGGCAACGGAAATAGAGGGGTCTTGGCCCCGTGTACAGACGCAAATACTCCTTTATGCATAGAGGATTATCCATAGGCGAAGGACCGCCGTTTATTAGTAACCATTTCTTAGAAACTGGCATCTATGTTTAAAAAAGTGACTTCGGAAAAGGGAATCGAAAGATGGAAAAGCCCGGTTTGCCCGATCCGGCCAACCTTAACGGAACTGGCGCATCCGATCCTGGATCCTTGACATCCGGGCTTTCCGTTTCGCGCTTCCCCGACGGATGTCAGATACCCTCCGCCGAGAAGCTTGAAGAGTACCGCCAACGAATAGTGGATACGAACATCGATGCGCGGTCGTTTTTATCGACGGATTATCTCAACGCGTTCAATTCCATCGTTATGCTTTTGGATATGCTGCCGGACGCGCCCGAATTGGTTGAGGAAGTCGAAAACTGGCGATTCCTCGACTATGCCCAACATTTCAAAGCCAGCGGCCTTAGCTTCGCGGATTTGGCGATCGAGGTTTATCCTTTCGCCCCGCCCGACCTGCGCGAAGCCCTTGAACGCAAAGCCAATGGAATCCGCATCATTATAGAAGAGCTCGCGCGCATGCTTCGCCGCCTGCTCGACGCCGGGGAAAAAGAAGCGTTTTCCAATATCGCGTGCACGATGGCGGCGCAAATGCGCGTAATGATGGAAGAAGGCAACGGCATCATCCACGGCGGCAATGCCACCGCACAGGCGGATATCGACAAGCTCTTCTAACCGCGCTTGATCTTTTTCACTAAAAAGGCGATCTTGATTATCCTCGAAGTATGGACGCAAACATGCCGACTCTTTATATCCACAACACGCTTTCGCGCAAAAAAGAAGAATTCAAGCCGATCGATCCCAAGCACATCGGCATGTACGTCTGCGGCCCCACGGTTTACGACTTAGCGCATCTGGGCAACGCGCGGCCCGTCGTGGTTTTCGATACGCTGTATCGGCTGTTGAAACGGCTTTATCCGCGCGTGACTTACGTCCGCAACATCACCGACATTGACGATAAAATCATCGCCAAAGCCAAGGAAACCGGAGAATCCATCGGCGACATCACGAAACGCACCGCGCAAGCCTATCACGAGGACATGGAGGCCCTGAACGCCCTTCCTCCCGACGAAGAGCCCCTATGCACCCAAACCATTCCCGAAATGCTCGAGATGATCGGCATGCTGATCGAAAAAGGCCACGCCTATGCAGCCGAAGGGCATGTATTATTCAACGTGCCGTCGATGAAGAATTACGGGGAATTGTCACGCCGGTCGCGCGACGAGCTGGTCGCTGGGGCGCGCATCGAAGTCGCTCCCTATAAAAAAGACCCTGCCGATTTCGTTTTGTGGAAGCCGAGCGCTCCCGATCAGCCCGGTTGGGACAGCCCGTGGGGGCGGGGCCGCCCGGGCTGGCATATCGAATGTTCAGCGATGGCGAAAAAATATCTGGGCGTCACGTTCGACATCCACGGCGGAGGACTGGATTTGATCTTCCCGCATCACGAAAACGAAATTGCCCAAAGCCGCTCGGCGCACGACGGCGCGCCTTTGGCGAAATACTGGATGCACAACGGCTTTTTGACGGTCAACAACGACAAAATGTCGAAGTCGCTGAAAAATTTTTTCACGGTGCGCGATTTGCTGGCGATCGCGCCGGGCGAAGCGGTGCGGTTGGCTTTGCTGTCGGGGCATTACCGTCAGCCGCTGGATTTCTCCCAACAATCCCTCTTCCAAGCCAAATCGAGACTTGACCGTTGGTATATTGCCCTACGCACAATCGCATCCATGCAAGTCGAGGCCGCGCCTGTCCCTCCATCTCTGGAGGAGGCGTTGTGCGACGATCTAAATACGCCATCAGCAATAGTTGAAATTGATAAGCTTGCAAGCGAGTTGTTCCATACAAGCAATCCCAAAAAGGTAAAATCTCAGTTGCTTGCTGCTGGCGCGGCTTTAGGAATTCTCCAACAATCCCCCGAAGAGTGGTTCCGTTGGCAACCCGCCGGAAAATCCGGCCCGACGGATGCCGAAATCGACGCGCAAATTGCCGCGCGTCTTGCCGCGCGAAAAGCCAAAAACTTCGCCGAAGCCGACCGCATCCGCGACGCACTGGCCTCGCAAGGCGTCATTCTCGAAGACGGCGCGGGCGGCACGACGTGGCGGCGCGGCTAACCGAAATTGGCAGGAAAAGCCTGCTTGCGATAAGGAACAAGGCTTGGTTCCTCCGGCGATAGCGTTGGAATAACCTTCCGCACGTTATCGTAGAACATTTGAATCTCCGCGTCGGAAAAATCCGCTTTCCTGAGCGCGTCTTCCTGAGGAGCGAAGGAACTATAAATCTTGTACTCCGGCGCGTCGCTCGGCAGGGGGAAATCGCTTCCCATCAGGATTTTATCGAGCAATTCGGGATTCTCGCGCGTGGCTTCGCGCAACAACTGCGCCTTTTCGAAAAACGCCAGGCAGGACGTTTCCAGATAGATATTCTCGTGCGCCTTGGCAGCCTCGATCATCTCGGACACCAGCATAATCATTGTTCTGCGATACCGATCGAGATAGGAGACTCCAAGAAACTGCGGCGCTCCGTAGGCCCCCGCATGGCAACCGATAAGCGTAACGTCGGGATAGGACTTTGCCAGCTTGGACATTAGCTTTCCGCGCGAGCGGGTCAGGTTCTCGTCTTCCATGTGAAAAAGAACGGGGATGCGCTGCTCTTGCGCGGTGTCCAGAACGCCGCGCAAAATGCCTACCTTCGCATCCAGCATTTCGCACATCGGATGGATTTTGACGCCGGTCGCATGAGGCGGAATATTCGGACGCGCCCAATCGCGCACCCAATATATCGGGGAAATGTCAGCAATTCCGGACAAAGCAAGCGTCGCTTCCGCAAGAGTGTCCGCATCGTCGCAATAAAGGCATGCCTGCGCCAGATGTTGGGAAACAATATGCGCGCGCACGTCCTCGATCGTCGTCGGTTTAATGGGATGAATGCGCCGTCCGAGCTTGAAGCTCATGGCTTTTCTGGCTTCGCCCGTCAGATTCCAAAGCTTATCAATATCGCCCAGATGAATATGTGCATCTCTTCTTTGCATCGCTTAAAAACACACAAAAATTCGCAGCGTCTCCCGAAGTTTTGAACGCTACCACGGAAACGGCTGTTTTCAATCCGGATAGCGGCTCTTCCTTAACATTATTTCCTCTTTTTCCCTTTAAAAAACGCGGGAATCCCTTGTTTTTCAGCCTGTCTCAACGAAAAACGCCTAGGAGCGCATAAAAAGGTAGAATCCTGCGCATATATCGGTAGAATGGACGGCGAAGTTTCCATAAGGAAGCTTTAATCGATCCTCAAAATCTACTCTAAGGATCGTTCGGATGCCTGACCGCGTCCGGCAGGAATGCTTTTTATTTTTTGTTCAATTGAGTTGTACGCTTTCAAGGAGAGCACCTATGGCCATCCCCCTCATGCCCAAAGCAACTGCCGTCTGGCTGGTTCAAAACACGACGCTGACGTTCGATCAGATAGCCGAATTCTGCGGCTTACATAAGCTCGAAGTTCAGGCCATCGCCGACGGAGAGGTCGCGATCAGCATCGTCGGCCTCGATCCGGTTTTCAACGGCCAGCTCACGCAGGACGAAATCAAGCGCTGCGAAGCCGATCCGCGCGCGCGCCTCAAAATGACCAAGAGCGACCTGCCGCATCCCATCACGCGCACGAAAGGCGCACGCTATACGCCCGTCTCGAAGCGCGGCGAGAAGCCCGATGCGATTTCATATCTCATCAAGAATTATCCCGACCTGCTCGACGCGCAAATCGCGCGCCTCTTGGGAACGACCAAGGACACGATCGCCAAAGTGCGCGAGCGGACGCATTGGAACACCACGAATATCAAACCGCAGAATCCGGTTCTTCTGGGCCTTTGCAAACAAGCCGATCTCGAAGCCGCGGTCAAACGCGCCCAGCGCCGCATTCTTCGCGAACAAGGCGCCAAGGCGAAAGAAGCGCCCGAAGCGCATGAGGCCGAGCAACCCGCAACGGACGGTTTCGTCGTCACGCCGAGCAGCGCCGAAGATGAACAGCCCGTCATCGACCACGATGATATGATGAAAAGCTTGGGATAAGTTTCAACGCCAAACGACAAAAAAGGCCGGTGAATTTCTTCACCGGCCTTTTTTATTTCTTAGCCCTATCCTTCGAGAATCAAGCGGCAGGCTTCTTCAGGCAAAGCTTTCTAAGCTTATCTCTATAACAATTATCGAGATAACCGTTTTTCACGGTATAATAGGGTCTGTTACTGCTCCCAAGCATATATTCGCTATCCAACGCTTTCCACAAGGCGCGGCGGACTCTGTCCATATTTATGTTTTCGCGCGCGACTTTACCAACAAGGGGAAACCGACGGATGTTTTCCTTAAGAATAATCATATCTATAGTTGTATTCACACGTTCTTCGCCGGAATGCCAATGGTCACGACTGGCTCGTTCATGAACAACCATCTTGCCGTTTGAATAGAAGGAGATATAGAGATTATTCTTGCCTTCCCAATATTCCCCATGTCCATTTACATAATTTTCAATGCCTTCAATTCTAATATCCATCCTATTCCCGTAAAATCGAAGGGGCGAATTCGTGGGATATTCTGACGTATAAACGGGAAATGCACTTAAGGGATATCCAGGAACAGTCCCATAAAGTTCAATACTGAAGTCATTCAATTCCTTCAGAAGCGATTCCGCGACGATCATGAATTCCGCGCGAACTTGTTCCTCTTTCGTCAATTTTGCGACCTGAGTTCCAAGGCCGTTTCGGAAATTTTTCTTCGCCTTATTCCAGTGCTCGCGTACGAACAATGCCGAGAACGCAGCGGCTCCAGATGCCGTTTCGGCGACGGTTACAATTGCATTGCGGGCCTTGCGAATTGTTTCTTCGCGTTTAAGGGCACGTTCTTCCCTCAGACGTTCCATCGCCTCATTTTCTCTAATTACGCTGCAGGCAGCTCTTACAAAAGTCGAAGTCATATAACGTCTCCGTGTAAATTAATAATTATGCGCGCGGATTATACTCTTTTTGTTTCCCGTTCTTCATGCTCGAAAAATACTTTCACGCTGCGCCTACGCTGATTTTTGGCAAAAATTAACCATAGTGGAGATACATGGGGGCAAACAGGAACACAAAAAAGGCCGGTGAATTTCTCCACCGGCCTTTTTTTAATTCTTATGCAAACGCGCTTAAGCGACATCCGCGATTTCTTCCTGCGTTTCGGCAAGGCTCTGCGCGACATCCTTCAACGTCGGCTGCGGTTGCGTGGAGGGAATCGCGGGCTGTCCCTGTCCTTGCGGCATGTCTGTGCGCGCGCGCGCGATGTGCGGCATGATGTCCTGAAGCTCGATGAAATTGTCGGCCTGGCGGCGCAATTCGTCGGCCACCATCGGAGGCGAAGAACGCATCGTGCTGACGACGCTCACGCGGACTCCTTTGCGCTGCACGGCTTCGACCAAACGGCGGAAATCTCCGTCGCCCGAGAAAATGATGATGTGTTCGACATGATCGCACATCTCCATCACATCGATGGCGAGTTCGATATCCATGTTGCCTTTGATCTTTCGGCGGCCGAAAGCGTCCGTGAATTCCTTGGTCGGCTTCGTGACCATCGAATAACCGTTATAATCAAGCCAATCCACCAACGGGCGAATGGGCGAATACTCTTCGTTTTCAATCAGCGCGGTGTAATAGAACGCGCGCACAAGACGTCCGCGTCCCGCAAAAACTTCCAATAACTTCTTGTAATCTATGTCGAAGCCAAGACCACGAGCCGCGGCATAAAGATTGGCTCCGTCGATAAACATGGCCGAACGTTCTTCTTTATAAAATATCATTTTTTCCCTCATATTCCCTGAAAAGACCTGTTTACTAACGACCCACGCAAAAAGCCAGCAGTTTCTTCAAACACTACCAAAAAAAGGTATCTCCGGCGAGTGAATAGTCAGCTAGGCCACCCGGAAAGGGTTAGGTGAATCAACAGCTTTAATATACCTTAATTCAATTCCGTTAACAAGAAGAACTCGCATTTTTTCATTGTCATCCCGAAATATCCCGCTTTACAAAGGGTTGGATAAAATTGTAGGTTCCGCGCTCGACTTATCCGCCGAAGCTTCTTGGCGAAGGCGGAACGTTTTAATGGAAGAGGATTCCGATGGCTCGCGTTACCGTTGAAGATTGCATCGTTCAAGTTCCCAACCGTTTTGAGCTCGTCATGCTCGCGGCGCATCGCGCGCGCGCATTGGGGTCTGGCGCGGAACTGAAAGTCGGCCGCGACCGCGACAAAAATCCGGTTGTCGCGTTGCGCGAAATCGCCGAAAAGCAGCTTGAACTGCCCATGCTCGAGGAATCCCTGATCAAGAGCCTGCAGAAGCGCATCGAACCTGAACAGCCCGAAGAAGAAGTCACCGAATTGATGGCGGGCGAACAGCAAAGCTGGATCAACGCCGCCGACTCGACGGAAGACGACGAGGGTGAAGACGACGTCGACGCCGAAATTGAAGGCGAGGAACCCGTGGAAGGCGAAGAAACCGCCGCCGATGCTCCTTTGACCTCGTTCGAAGACGCGGATGTTAAGGACTAGTTAGGCTAAAGCTGCTATCATTAGTTCCCTTTAAAGGAACTGTGATGCAGACTTCCGATCCCTTATCGCCCTCCGCCACGACACCGCCCCCAACGGCATCCCCTCCCGAGCCGCCCGCGAAACCTCCGCGCCTGCGCCTGATACGCCAGTACGAACTGGTCGAACGGGTGCGCGCCTACGATCCCGATGTCAACGAAGATTTACTGAACCGCGCGTATGTTTTTTCGATGCAGGCGCACGGCATGCAAACCCGCGCATCGGGCGATCCTTATTTTTCGCATCCCTTGGAAGTCGCGGGCATCCTCACTGAAATGAAGATGGACAGCACGACGATCGCTACGGCTTTGCTGCACGACACAGTCGAGGATACGCTCGCGTCGCTCGACGATATCCAAAAGCAATTCGGCCCGGGCGTGGCGAGGCTCGTCGACGGAGTCACCAAGCTTTCGCGCATCAAGTTGCAAACCGATCAGGCCACGCAAGCGGAGAATTTTCGCAAGCTCGTCGTCGCTATGTCAGAGGATATCCGCGTCCTGCTCGTCAAGCTGGCCGACCGATTGCACAACATGCGCACGCTGCATTATCTCAAGGACCCCGACAAGCGCAGGCGCATAGCAAGAGAAACTTTGGATATCTACGCGCCGCTCGCGCAGCGCATCGGCATCGAGAGGATGCAGGACGAGCTTGAGGATTTGGCTTTCGGCGAGCTTAATCCCGACGCGAGGGACAGCATCGTCGCGCGCCTAAATTTCCTGCGCAGCAAAGACAACGTCATCGCGCAAAAAGTCCTGAAGGAATTGAAGGCCCTTCTCGCGGAATCCGGCATCGAAGCCACGGTGGAGGGGCGCGAAAAAGCGCCCTACTCAATCTGGCGCAAGATGCAGCGCAAAAATGTCGGCTTCGAGCAACTGTCCGACATCATGGCCTTCCGCATTCTGGTCGAAACCGCCGACCAATGCTATCAAGCGCTGGGGGTCATCCACAGCCATTACCACGTCATTCCGGGACGCTTTAAGGACTACATCTCGACGCCAAAACCCAACCGGTATCAAAGCCTGCATACCGGAATCATGGGGCCGGAACAGCAGCGCATCGAAATTCAAATCCGCACGACGGAAATGCACGAAGTCGCCGAACTGGGCGTGGCCGCGCATTGGGGATACAAAGAGGACGCGCCGAGAACCGACGGCTTGCAATACCGTTGGCTGCGCGAGCTTCTGGACATCGTCGAGCACGCGCAAAAACCCGAAGAATTTTTGGAAAACACGAAGCTTGAACTGTTTCAGGATCAGGTTTTCTGCTTTTCGCCGAAAGGCGATCTGATCGCGTTGCCAAACGGCGCGTCGCCCGTCGATTTTGCCTACGCCATTCACGGACGCGTAGGAGACGCCTGCGTCGGCGCGAAAGTCAACGGGCGCATGGTTCCCTTGCGCACGGTCTTGCGAAACGGCGACCAAGTCGAAATCGTCACGCAAAAAGGCAGCGCGCCAAGCCCCGCGTGGGAACGCTTTGTCGTCACGGGCAAGGCGAAATCGTGCATCCGCCGCTTTATCCGCGCGCAGCAAAGGACGGAATACGTCACGCTCGGCAAATCGATATTGGAAAAGCTGTGCAAGCAGGAAAATGTCGATTTCTCCGCGCCCGCTTTCGAAGCTATCGCCGAGAAATTCCAAAGCTCGACGGCGGAAGACCTTTTCGCATCCGTCGGCGCGTCGTTGCATCCCGCGCGGGAAGTTTTCCATGCCGCCTACCCGGGCCACCGCCTGAAGCAGCCCGACAAAGGCGCCGAAAAATTGCTGGCCAAGCAAAAAACGCCGGGCAAGAGCGCGCCTGTGACGTTGAAGGGACTGATCCCCGGGATGGCCGTGCATTACGCGGGCTGTTGCCATCCTTTGCCGGGCGATTTGATCGTCGGCATCGTCACGACGGGAAAAGGCGTGACCATCCACACGACGGATTGCGAAACGCTGGAAAGCTTCACCCGCTCGCCGGAACGCTGGATCGACGTCGGATGGAACGACGAGAAAGAGAAAGCTGAACTTATGGTCGGGCGGCTCGACGTCGTCCTTATCAACAAACCGAACAGCCTCGCCGCGATGACGACGATCATCAGCAAAAACAACGGCAACATTTTTAATATGAAGATCACGAACCGCACGCCCGAATTTTTCGACATCATCGTCGATGTCGAGGTGCGCGATCTCAAGCATCTGACGATCATCATCGCCGCCCTGCGCGCCAGCTCGGCGATCAACTCGGTGGAAAGAACGAAGGGAAGATAGCCCCGCTCACGCGCCGTAGCGAAGATGCCGTCGATGAAATTGCTTCGTGCGGTTGGCTGCGTACAGTTTTTTGGGAAGAACTGGCATTGGATTTCGGCAGTAACCCTTGTCAATCGTCACATAGTTGTTTGTCGTGCGATTATCTATAATCAGAATAAGATTGTTTGCCGTGATATTGGGCAGGATAAATTGCGGTTGTCCTTTTGATATCTCATTCGAATTGTGATGAATCAGATCGTCAACGCTTGGCTGCAACCAAGCCGTAATAACTATGCCCGCAAGTAAAAAAGCGGTGTTAAGGGTTATGGCCGCTTTGAGACTGACTTTATCCCCGATGTCGTCGGCTTTCTTATCAATGCTGCCGACTTTAGAGTGGATACCGCTGGTTTTAGTGTCGATTCCGTTGGTCAAATTTTCGATATTCTTAATTCTTTTACTTTCACTCTCTTTCACTTGCGCGTCTATTTCGGCTTTTCTCTCATCATCCGCGCGCTTTTTAGAGGCAACAATGTAGGGATTGAGTTTCTCCGGAGTTCTAAGCTTTTTCTCTGCTTTGTCGAGAGCTGCTTCTGAGGAATCGTCTTCGATTTCCTCGGTAAAAACAAAATAAGCATCCCAAACAGAAGGGTCTCTTCTTTCTTTTAAAATTTTTGAAAAGACCTCAAAGGCCAAATCTAAAACTTCATCTTTCCGGTTGTTATTTGTTTTTGTTTCAGATGTAGAATCGGCATTTTCGTCACTGCTATTTTGTTCTTCTGGCATAATCGTCCCCTTAAAAATTCTTTAAAAAACTCTTCCGAGAAACGCTCAAAAAAACTCTGAATTAACATTCAAAAAAATTTACGTAAACAAGCACGCAATAACGCGTCCAAAGCGAGATCTCATACCTCCATTCTGCGCCGGAAAGGCAGGTTGAGCCTGAGTAGCAAAAGGATTCTCCCCACGATCAAAAGCTTCAACATCAGCTCTAACTTGTTTATGAAGTCTTTTTTGAACTTCAGGAGATCTCATATGCCGACCAACCCTCCAAGAAATCATCTCAGTCTCTGACGCATTTACCGGGGGCATAGAATCCTCGGCCTCCATACTAGCAACGACAGCATTAACGGCTTGTTCAAGCTCTGGGGTAAGTTTTATGTGTGCCATATCCGTCGCCTCTGCTTGATCGGGGAAAATCCCCCTTCCTTGCGACGTAGTATATTCCATTTTCTTCTCCGATCAAAAAAAGTTTCGTCCCCAATGGCGTTCTTCTATATTTTTTGTATACCACAAAAGGGATATCATGTAAAATAAATCAATACTTTCAATGTGTTGTGGTTATTAAATTCTTAACGACTGTAGCAAGCGTTTACGTTTATGGGAAAAATTTTAACCGAGAAATCCCACTACTGTCCGGTTAAGCGCGAAGTTTAGTCCGAAAAGGTATTTTGTCGCAAG
>CAZPKC010000008.1:0-95793 GCA_964587125.1 uncultured Rhodospirillaceae bacterium
TCAGCCGATCCGCCGACGGGTCGGCCATAGCCCAACCGTTGTCCACCATCCAGATGGCTATGTTGTCGTGCTCGACATAGCAAATCGAGATGAACCGCTTTGCATCATCGCGCCCGATCTTCTGACGCACCTGACAATAGGTCGGACGTCCGTGAAGAAAAGCGGCAAGCGCGGCGTCAGTTTGCTCGGCGCAGGCCTTCGGCTCCCGGTTCCATTTGCGACAGGCTTGATCGGCGTCCATGAGGCCATAAAGCCGATGCCGCTCGCCTTTGACCTCAAGCGTGTTGGCGTCGATGATTCTTGTCGGTCCGGCATGATCCTTGTTCACGGCAGGCCAGAAGCATACGAAAGCAAAGAACAGGATGCCGATAATGACGGTACGGCGGACGACTGGAAACATGGGGTGATCTCCTTCTCTACTGGTTACCGCCATTTGCTTGATGGGGCGCGAGGGAAGTAACCGGAGCCAGGTGCACAGCATCCTCCGGTCAGGGCTATGCCGCAGCTATTTTAGTCACCGTCCAACCTTTCCTATCGAGAAGCGCTGACGGTCAGAATCATAAATGTATCTGGCTTGATATGCGGGCGAGGATGCGGATGTTCCGGGGTCGCTGGATCGAAACCATCGGTTTCCGCCGCAGCCAGATAAATTGTGTGAGTTGAGGGATCGAGCGCCATCGTCCGGGCGGTCGGTAGCGATTTCAGGGTTTGAGCAACCGTGTAATGATCGGGGGCCGAAGCATCTACGATCGTTAATGTGCCATCGCCATTTGAACTGAAAGCAAATTTTGTATCAGGATCGAAAGCCGCACCGTCGCTATGGTCGCCAATGGGCATGGTCGCGAGTATCTTTCCTGTTTTTGCCGCGACAACAACCATCGCTTTATTTCCACAAGTGGCAAACAGGCGCTGGTTATGAATATCAATGGCCAGCCCCGTGGGGCCATCGCAAGCTGGCGCAAGATCGTAGTGAGTGACAACTTTTAGACTTTTGAGATCAACAACATCCATCTGTGACTTGTCCTCGAGATTGACGTAGAGCCGTCCCGCGTCGTCAATCACGGCAAACTCTGGCTTGCCGTCAAGCTTGATCGTACCGGCAACCGTTCCGTTCTTGGCATCAATAACAGTCATGTCATTCGTGCCGCCATTGGCAACAAAGATGCGCCCAGTGGCGGCATCATAAGTGACGACATCTGGCTTGGTTCCTGTCGGTATCGTGCCGAGTGGTTTCAAAGTTGTCAGGTCGAAAACGGTAACCGTGTTCGCCGCGCCATCACTAATAAAACCTTTACCAAATTCCGGGGCGAGGGCAACGGCGTGAACGCCGTGGGTGTCAGGAATAGTGCCAATAACTTTTCGAGCGGCAACGTCCAGCACATCGACGCTTTCGCCGCGTGTGATAAAAAGCCGATGTTCCTTGGGATCGAAAGTCAGAATATCCCAACGTGTTGCACCGGGGAGATGAAGCGTATCCGTCACAGCGTAGTTCGGCTTAACGCTGTCGGCCTGCGCATGTCCTGATAGAGTTGATAGGCAAGCAAGAATGCCGAGAACAAAGGCGCGGGATGTTTTTCCAAGCATTTAAGCCTCCTTTGAGTGGGTGCCTGCTTTTTGGGGCAAGACGAACAGACAGATAAGAATGAAGACGGCAATCACGGCAGACGCAAGCGGGCGGCTCAGCGCTACCCCTCCATGATCCAACGGCTTGTCCAGAAAATCACCGACTGTGGCCCCGAGAGGCCGCGTGAGAATGAAGGCGCTCCAGAATAACCATACGCGCGATACCTTCGTCCAGAAATAAAGGGCGGCAATCCCTGCGAGGCCTGCTCCAAAAACGAAAGCGCCGCCGACATAACCAAGACCACCAGTATCAGCCATCCAATCCCCCAGCGCGGTGCCAAGAGTCTGCGAAAAAGTAATCGCCGCCCAGTAAACCGCTTCCACTTTTGGCGTGTTCACCGTGTTCACGGAAATTGTTCCCTGCGCGCGATGCCAAAGGGCAAGCGTAGCCATAAGGCAAACAAAGAGCAGCGTTGTTCCACCCGTGTAGCCAATGCCAAGCGAACGGTCTGCAAAATCGGCCATCGTCGTTCCAAACGTGGTGGAAGCGACAATGGTGGACCAATAGAGAAAGGGGTGAAATCTTTTGGCAATAATTTGCGCGATAACGAGGGCTATCAGCGCGACCAGAAAAAGGACTGTGCCCGCCAGATACCCCCAACCCAGCGTCATGGTAACGGTGTCTCCACCCGTCTCGCCCAGCGTTGTCGCCGCGATCTTTATGATCCAGAAAGCCAGCGTAACGGCGGGAACTTTGCTGAGGCGCTCTTCATAAATCTTTTCCATGCCGAGCACCCCATTCTACCTTGTGGCAAATAACTGCTGGATCGACCGGGAAGCCTCAGCTAGCGGATCATAACTGATTGGGTAGGGGGGGCAGGATAAGGAACGCACAGGAAGCCATCGAAAGATGCCTCAGCTACCTACGCTCAAATTGGAGTTCATCTGGTAGCTATTTGGTAGCTGCGCTGAATCTGCGATGCTGGCGATCTCTTCGCCTTGTGCGCATCTTGTTGATTTTATTGTGAAATTTGGTTGCGGGGAGAGGATTTGAACCTCTGACCTTCAGGTTATGAGCCTGACGAGCTACCGGGCTGCTCCACCCCGCGATACCAAACTTGCTATCGGCGAAACCGCAGCCCGATAGCACCTCAAACTTACGCCTTTGCTTCGCAAAGGCTAGGGCGGGCTGCTCCACCCCGCTATACCAAACATCTATCGGCAGGATTAATGCAAGTAATGCCGATAAGAGGCGTTGTTTTTGGCTCTTTGATGAGGGAAAGTCAACCGGCATTTAGCCTTTTTGATTCCTCAAGAGCCGATTTCTCGTGAAAATAGAAAAACAGCGATAAATAAGGAAATACTTCTCTATAAATCCGCCGTTAAGACCCTGTTAATGGGACATTTGTATTGTTTTAACTAAGCGCGGATTTACCACAACCGCAACAATTCCTAAGCCCCGGAACGCCCAAAAAAAGCCGCCAGCGATTTTCATGAACGTGCCTCAGACATCAGAAACGAACGCCTCTCCGCCGAAGAAGCCGGAGAACGATAAACTTCCCGAAAGCATCGTTCCTTCCGCTTTGTGGGGCGTGGCGGCAATGACGGGGCTTGGAACGCTCGCGATTCTCGTCCCGCATCTGGCGACGGGAAATATGGCGGTGGGAGCCAGCACGTTCGTTGCGCTGATGCTCTTCGGCTCGGCGGGAGCCACATGGCGTCTTTTCAAGCGCACGCGGCCCGAAAGCCGGCAGGAAATTCTCCTGCGCGAAGCTTTCCACAGCGTCTTGACCCCTCAGCTCATCACCGATGAAAAAGGAAATCTCGTCCTCGCCAACCGGGCTTTTCGCGGATGGATCGATCTGGGTTCGCAAAATGTGGAAAACGCCTTGGCCGCGCGTTTTTCGGCTTCGCCTGCGGTAACCAGCGACTTCGGGCAGATACGCGTGGCTCTCCAAAAAGGACATGCCGGAATCGCCGAACTTCCGATTGTGCGCGGCGGAAAAATAATCGAATGGCGCCGGATCGTGGCGCGCCCGCTCGAAGGATATACCGGCTACTATCATTGGCGCTTCGACGATATCAGCGAACGCCGCCGCATGGAAAAAGCCATGCAGGACGAACAAGCCAAGCTGGTTGACTTTCTGGGGAACGTACCCGTCGGCATTTATTCGGTCGATGAACACGGGCTGTTCCGTTTCGTGAACAAGACTCTGGCCGAATGGCTTCAGGTGACGCCGGAAGAGTTGATTAGAGGCGACGTTCGCCTGCACGATGTTCTGCGCGACCCCCCGAAAGGCGTTGTCGCGCATGCGATTGCGGCGGGGCCGCAAGGAGAATTGCTCGGCGAAGCGGTCATGCGCCGCCGCGACGGCACGCTGTTTCCGGTAGCGATCACGCAAACCGTCGTGCGGAGCGAAGACGGCAAGACCTTGCGCACGCGCTCCGTCGTGCGCGACCAATCGCCGGAGCGCGAATGGCAGCAAGCTTTGTCCGTGTCCGAGCATCGCTTCCAACGATTGTTCGCCGAAGCGCCGATCGGCATTCTGCTTGTTGACGGCAAATATACGGTCATGGAATGCAATCACGCATTCCACGGGATTCTTCGCCGCCCGCGCGGCGGAATCGTCGGAACCCAACTTTCCGAGTTGATCGCACCCCCCGATCGGCAGGAAATGATGGACCGGCTTGCCGAAGTCCTGAACGGAACGGACCAAAGCAAGCCGCTCGAAGTTCGCATGGTCAGCGACCGCGAGATTATCACGCAAGTGTTCGTCAAACGCTTCGGACTTGTCGGCAAGGATTCGTCGGGGGCAGGGGAACAAAGCGGCCTGATGCTTTATTTCATCGACGCGACCGAGCAGAAGCATCTGCAAGTCCAATTCACCCAATCGCAAAAGATGCAGGCGATCGGCCAGCTGGCGGGCGGCATCGCGCACGATTTCAACAATCTCCTGACGGCGATGATTGGCTTCTGCGATTTGCTTCTGCAGCGCCATAAACCCGGCGACCAAAGCTTCAACGACATTATGCAGATCAAGCAGAACGGCAACCGAGCCGCCAATCTCGTGCGGCAGTTGCTCGCTTTCTCGCGCCAGCAGACGTTGCAGCCCAAGGTCTTGAGCCTCGCCGACGTTTTGTCGGAATTGACCAATCTTCTCCGCCGCCTGATCGGCGCGCAAATCCGGCTCGAAATGATTCACGGACGCGATGTCGGCCTCGTCAAGGTCGATCAGGGCCAGTTGGAGCAAGTCATCATCAATCTCGTCGTCAACGCGCGCGACGCGATGCCCAACGGCGGCACGGTCACGATCCGCACGCGCAACCACAAGCAGGAAATGCGCGTCATGCGCGGGCAGGACGATATGCCGCCCGGGCACTATGTCGCGATCGAAATTTCTGATTTAGGCATCGGCATTCCGCCCGAAAACCTTCAGCGCATTTTCGAGCCGTTCTTTTCGACGAAGGAAATCGGGTCGGGAACGGGCCTCGGCCTTTCGACGGTCTATGGAATCGTGCGGCAGACGGGAGGCTTCATCGGCGTCGAAAGCACGGTGGGCATCGGCACGACGATCAACGTCTATCTGCCAGTCTACGAGCCGACGGAAGCCGATGCCGAAGCCAAGCCCGAGGAAACGCGCGAAGACAAGCCGGGTCCCGATCTTACGGGCGCGGGCACGATCCTCTTGGTCGAAGACGAAGACGCGGTGCGCGTGTTTTCGTCGCGCGCGTTGCGCAACAAGGGGTACAACATTCTCGAAGCGCGCAGCGGCGAGGAAGCGATCGACGTGCTCGAAAAGGAAGGCGATCATGTCGATCTGATCGTCTCCGACGTCGTCATGCCGCAAATGGACGGCCCCACGATGTACAAGCACGTGCGCGAGAGATGGCCGAAGATCAAGGTGATTTTCGTCTCGGGCTACACCGAAGACCGCCTGCGCGAGCAATTCACGTCGGGCGAAACGATCTACTTCCTTCCCAAGCCCTTCACGCTCAAGCAGCTTGCGGGCAAGGTCAAAGACGTGATGGGCGAGAGTTAGCGCCCTTTTTTGACCGCAGCCAATCCCTTCCAATCTTCTAAATCCAGAGCGGGCTTTTCCTTCCTATATTTTGCATAAAGGGCGATCCCCATAGAATCTTCCAAAATATCGACCTTGATATCCTTCTTGCGCAGCATTTCTTCATTGCCCGAGGCGTTCGTCACGTCGCCCACGACCACGCGGTCGAATCCGCGCATATAAATAAGCGTGGCGCACACGTCGCACGGGCTTAGCGTCGTGAATATCGTCGTCGCGCTGAAATCCACGCGGCCCGCGTCGCGTATCGCCGAAGTTTCCCCGTGATTATAAGGATCGCTATCCTGCACCAGCGTATTATGTCCCTTGCCGACGATCTGCTTCGTCTTGTTGTCGATAACGACGCCGCCGATAGGACATCCGCCCTCGTCGTATCCTTTTTGCGCGAGCCAAACGGCAATCCGCATAAAATCGCGGTCGCTCAATTTTGCGAAGAATCCCTTTTCGACGATCGAAGGCAAACTTTTCGTCGGCAAATGCGCGATGAGATTAAGCGCCTCGTCGGTGACCGGCGCGTCTTTTGTTATGAAAGGCTTCATGTTTTAACCCCCGTTTCGGCAAGTTAGCATTAAATCTTTCTTTTCAACAAGATAAACGCAAGCTTTCCGCTTTGACCCCGATCATTCACCGGAATTTTTCCCCGTATTAATCGAATTTTATGGGAATCCGTTTATAATCCGGCTTGTTAGATTAGGGCTTTGTATTTCTGGTAACCATAAAACAACGCGAGATTTAAAATGAACATCATTCCGCTTTTCCGCGCGCAACTGGCGTTTCATGCCTATCAATTCTTCGACAGGCTTCCTTCGTCGGACATTCAAAAGAAACTGAAGAAAAGGAAGTGGAAATTCACGCGCAAAGTCATCCATCCCGACGGAAAGCCGCTCTACGGCCCCGGTTCTCCGGGCTATATCGTGACCAGTTTCGGCCCCACGGTTATGCAAGAATCCATCTCTCTGCGCAAAAGACGCGCGGCTGATTTTAGAAGGGCATTGGCGCAGGCATACGACGCGCAGCCACGCGCAGTATGCGTTTTTGGGGAATTGGAACGCTGTCCTTAACCGCGTTGTCGGGGTTGATTTGAGAAAAGTTTTGTCAGGCTTGATAACAAAAGCCTTGTCGCGTAGCCTGAGTAGCCGAATATTTTTGTTTAGCCGCTCTCATGTCCTCCCTTTCCCTCACCGACGATCTATTTTACGCGCAAACGGGCATGGCCCGCCAAGGCGTCGAGCGCGCGGTTGACGACGCGCTTTTTGGAGCCGACGACGGCGAACTGTTTCTCGAATACCGCCAGTCGGAAGGTTTTTCGTGGGACGACGGTAAATTAAAAAGCGCGAGCTTCGATACGACGCAAGGCTTCGGCTTGCGCTCGGTGTCGGGCGAGACGACGGGCTTTGCCTATGCCGTCGAAATGGACGAAAAAGCGATCCGCCGCGCCGCGCAAACCGTCCGCGCAGTGCAAGCAGGGCACGCAGGTGCTATGACCGAAGCGCCGATCGGCACAAACAGGCATCTTTATTCGGACGAAAATCCTCTCTTGGGAAAAACCTTCGAAGAAAAAATCCATCTTCTTCAACAAATTGACGCGTATATCCGCAATCGCGATCCGCGTGTGCATCAGGTTAGCATTTCTCTCGGGGCAAATTGGCAGGCCGTGCAAATCCTGCGCGCAGGGGGTTGGCGCGCGGCGGACATCCGGCCCCTTGTGCGCTTGAATGTGTCGGTTGTCGTCCGCGACGGCGACCGCATGGAAGCGGGCGGGCATGGCGGGGGAGGACGCTGTGAATACGCGCGCTGGTTCGATCCGTCCGAATGGCAATCGCTCTCCGACGAAGCCTTGCGCAAGGCGCTCGTCAATCTGGAAGCCGTCGATGCGCCAGCCGGAGAAATGACGGTCGTCGTCGGTTCGGGCTGGCCTGCCGTTATGCTTCATGAATCTATTGGCCACGGATTGGAAGGCGATTTCAACCGCAAGAAAACGTCCGTATTTTCGGAACTCATGGGCCAGCAGATCGCGGCCAAGGGCGTCACGGTCGTCGATGACGGCACGCTCGATGCGCGGCGCGGCTCGCTTAGCGTCGATGACGAAGGCACGCCGACGCAATGCACCACGCTGATCGAAGACGGGCGTCTCGTCGGTCTCATGCAGGACAGACTCAACGCGCGGCTGATGGGCGTCAAGACGACGGGCAACGGGAGGCGCGAAAGTTTTGCCTCGTCGCCCATCCCCCGCATGACGAACACGATCATGCGCCCGGGAACTTATTCAAAAGAAGAAATCATCGCTTCGGTGAAAAAAGGAATTTACGCGCCGGATTTCGGCGGGGGACAGGTCGATATCACGTCGGGAAAATTCGTCTTTACGGCCAGCGAGGCCTATGAGATCGAAAACGGAATCATCGGCAGGCCCATCAAAGGCGCGTCGCTCGTCGGCTCCGGTTTCGAAGCCTTGAAGCGCATCAGCATGATAGGCTTCGACACGGCGCTTGACGGAGGCATCGGCACGTGCGGCAAAAACGGACAAAGCGTTCCTTGCGGCGTCGGCCAGCCGACGATGAGGCTCGAACAAATGACAGTCGGCGGTAGAGGTTCATTCGCGTGAGGCCGGGCTGCAAAACGCGGCGCGGGCAAGCTTTTGTTTTTAAAGCGCTACCGCCGCTCTTACCGCGCTCTGCGCTTCCGCTGCGCACGTACCCTTAAAGTACGCTTGCGCTGCGGTTCTCAAAAATCGCGTTTTTCGCCCCGGCCTGACGCGAATGTGGAGGGTACCTTATAGCTCAACAAAAAAAGGCGGGGTTCCGAAAAACCCCGCCTTTTTGCAGACTCTACTCTGATAAACTCAAAAAGCTTATGCCGCCTTCTTCTCGCGTTCTTTTGTCAGAACGGTTTCCAGCTTCGTGGTGGCTTTTTCCTGATCGATCTTTTCGACGGCGGCCAACTCGCGGGCGAGGCGTTCCAGCGCGGCCTGATAGATCTGGCGTTCGCTGTAGGACTGCTCCGGCTGATCCGAACCGCGATGCAAATCGCGCACGACTTCCGCGATCGAAACGGGATCGCCCGAATTGATCTTCGATTCATATTCCTGAGCGCGGCGGCTCCACATGACGCGGCGAATCTTGGAGCGCCCCTGAAGCGTGGACAAAGCCTCCTTGATGCGGTCGCGCGACGACAAGCGGCGAAGCCCCGACGTCTTGGCTTTAGAGACGGGAACCTTCAAACGCATGCGGTCCTGTTCGAACGAGATCGAATAAAGCATAACGTCCTGACCGGAGACGGAGAACGCATCGACGCCCTCGATACGGCCAACGCCATGCGCGGGATAAACGACAAAATCGCCTTTTTTGAATTCAAGTTTCTCAGACATGTGCTCAACTCTCTTCCTGTTACAAAGAACTAAACGCGCGCTTATGAACCTCCATCGTGACGAAACAAAGGCGACTAACAAAACGGGAACGAAACAATCTTTCTTCCCTTTTTCCGTCGCTTTTTTTCCTTTGTTTTGTCACGGCGATTGCCCAGCGCCGAGTCATGTATACCATTTATTAGCAATTATTACAAAACTTTCATGCCAAATTCTTTATCTTTTATTATATTTCAATGCGTTATGCGGCATCGAATCAGTCGTTTTTTAACCGTATTGGTTAATAATTGGGGGCATGAAATGTTAATAAAGATTACTCGCCGGGCTTTTCGCTGAAGTATTTGGCGAATTTATCAGGAACATCCTTCCACTTGTCGGCATCGGAAGGAGCCTCTTTTTTATGGGTGCTGTTAGGCCATTTCGTTGAATACTCGCGGTTTAACTCCAGCCATTTTTCGGCGCGCGGATCCGTGTCTGAAACGATGGCGATAGCCGGGCATTCGGGCTCGCAAACGCCGCAATCGATGCATTCATCGGGATTGATGACAAGCATGTTTTCGCCCTCATAAAAGCAATCGACGGGGCAAACTTCCACGCAGTCCATATATTTGCAGCGAATGCAGGCTTCGGTAACGACATAAGGCATAACGATAAATCTCCCGATGACTAAATGTGCCGCGCGATTTCGGCATGCGACGGTATAAGCAAGGATTGACTTTATGGCAAGAGGCCAGAAACCGCGTGAATTAAGAAAAAATTATCCTTTTTTTACCAGACTTGCGGAAAGTATGCACGGCATATTGGACGCAGAAAGAGAGACACTATGGATTTTATCCAAAAGTTTGCATCGTTTGTTAAAGAGCACCCGTTTATAAATTTTTTTGCAATAGAAGGCACTTCTTTTGCTGAACCAGCTGCTATCAAAGGGGCGGCGGGTATAGCCGCGATCCAGCAAGCCGTTGGCCTTATCCTGCTGATCGTTCAGCTTGTCAAAAAAGGCATGGGGGGCATGAAAAAGTAATCAAGATTACATTTAATTTGGTGTTTATTGACGAATAAATTCATAAATCGAAGAAATTGTGCGTTGACGCAAGCGCCCGAAGTCTTTAAGAGCATGACGCTCCGATCAAAAAGGACACCAAACGCGCCGTTGTAGCTCAGGGGTAGAGCAGGGCTTTCGTAAAGCCAAGGTCGGGAGTTCAATTCTCTCCAACGGCACCATTACTACTTCTAAGGATGTCTAGGAAAGTCTAAAATACAGCGAGTTTTGTTGGTTTATATTGATTTTAGCGTCTATTATCTTCCAAAGAAAATTGTTGAAATCCATGTTCGGTTGGGGGTAGGGTTGGGGGTAAGTAAAGATTGCAATTTGGAGTTACCCCAAAATGCCTCTGACAGACACCGCCATCCGCCGCGCCAAGGCGCAAAAGAAACCCCATAAAATGTTTGATTCTGGAGGCTTGTTCCTTCTGGTAACGCCTACTGGCGGCAAGTGGTGGCGATTCAAATACCGCTTTAATAACAAGGAAAAACTGCTGTCTTTAGGGACATATCCCGATGTTTCTTTAAAGGACGCCCGCGACAGGCGCGACCAAGAACGCAAGAAGCTGGCCTCTAACGTTGATCCCGCCGCTAATCGGAAAGCGGTAAAGGCGGCATGGGCCGACAATCAGGCGAATAGCTTGGAGGTAGTGGCGCGGGAGTGGATATGCAAGCAATCGGCTATCTGGGCGGCATCGAATACGAAGAAAATAACAGGGCAGCTTGAACTTAACATTTTCCCTTGGCTTGGAGATCATCCTATTGCCGATATTACCGCCCCAGAACTTTTATCGGTTTTGCGCCGGACGGAGGCGCGGGGGGCAATCCATACGGCCCATAAGATTTTGCAGACCTGCGGCCAGATATTCCGTTATGCCATAGCCACAGGCCGTGCCATGCGCGACCCCGCTGCTGACCTGCGCGGCGCATTACAACCCATGAAATCGGGACACTTCGCCGCCGTAACGGACCCGAAAGCCATTGGCTCATTACTTCGTATCCTGCAGGATTATCAAGGCAGCGTCATTGTCCGTTGTGCTTTGCGCCTTGCTCCCTTGGTTTTTGTTCGCCCCGGCGAATTGAGAAAAGCAGAATGGAAAGAAATTAACTTTGAAAAGGCTGAATGGAGCATTCCCGCCGAACGTATGAAAATGCGCGAACCGCATCTCGTTCCCTTGTCACGTCAGGCAATAGAGATTCTAAAAGAATTGCACCCAATGTCGGGGCGAAGCGCATATCTCTTTCCAAGCCCTCGTTCTAACCAAAAACCAATGAGTGACAACGCAATTCTCAGCGCCCTGCGCCGGATGGATATCAGCAAGGATGAAATGACGGGCCACGGCTTCCGCGCTATGGCGCGGACAGTTCTCGATGAAGTTTTGCACGTCCGTCCCGATTACATCGAACATCAACTAGCCCACGCCGTTCGCGATCCGAACGGCAGAGCTTATAACCGCACCGCCCATTTGCCCGAGCGCCGCAAGATGATGCAGAAATGGTCTGATTATTTGGACAAGCTAAAGAAGGCCAAATAAGTCTGCGACAGCGGACGTTCGCATTCATAATTTACGCCGCTCATTTGCAAGATTCGTCACGGCGGTTGTAGACATTCTTTGGAGGTATTCTCAAGGTGCTCAAACTAGTTTAGGTGCTTCAACAAATTGCGTTTTCGAGGCCCAAATGTTCTGAGGACTGTAACCTAGCGGAATAATTGGGGTTTTCTATTATAGCCGGATTGAATTTTCACGAAAAAAGCTCATAATGCCAAGACGATTGGAGAAAAATGATGCCTGTAATTGAAAATCTCATTCAAATTGGCGAGGTCGTCGCCGTTTCTGTGCCGGTGGGCCTATCGATTGTCTGTCTTTATGCGGTGGTGGAGGACAGGATCACTCGTCCGGCGCGGGAGCAGCACAAGCGGGACGTTGAAGCATGTATCGCAAGAGAAAATTCTCCCGAAGCGAAGGCAAGGGAAAAGATGAGCCAAGAATTAGGCAGAAGCATTGATGATAACTTAAGGGAAATTCATAAGTTGGCTACGTGGTATTGCATAACGTCGAAGAAGCCTGGGGAGCTAGACAGTGAAAAGAAAACTCTTATAGATAAAGTTCACAGAATAGCTTCGCAATATATTAGGAGACTTCCAACTAGCGGGCTTTAGAGAACACTATGGCTTCAAAAATGATTGCTAAGAACCAAAGTCGCGCTGAGAAACTTTTCCGTGTTGGCATCACCGTTCTGGGGATGCCGATGCTGCCCATTGTGTGTGCGTTCGATTTGGCTGGGGAATGGGTCAATCGTCGGGAGATAGAAGCCGATGACAAGGAAACCGAAGCGCTTCTTGCTGCGGAAAAATCTCCTGCGGCGATAAGGGCGAAAGAAGCTGCCAGGGTTAGGGGAGAACAACTCGACAGGGATATCCTAGCGTTCCACAAAATGGTGCACGGACAAAGCGCCGAACTTTAGGGTGTGCTTTCTATGGATGCATTCTCAAGCTGTTTGAACTGATTTAGATGACCAAAGAAAGTGGGAGAAGATAATGACCACGGAGTTTATTGTTCAGCTGGTCGAAAATGCCATTGTTGCTGAAGCAATAGGGGTGACGTTTGGGTTTGACGTGCTTAAAGAAATCCTTAATCGTCCGCGAACGAATGCTTTTGAACGAGAGACGGCAAAACTCCTTGATGCCAAGAATTCTCTTGGAGCAATAGCAGAGAGAGAAGCCCAAGAAAGAAAAGATAAAAGGCAGGATGCGCAAATTGAAGCCTCTTTCAAGAATATTGATAATTTAGAAGCTTAACGTCGAGTCTCGCTTCGCGGGACTGCATTGAGCGCAGGCCTATAATTCTGAAGTCTGAATGACCAAGGTATATTTTTTGGGACGATTAAAACACCGCATAGAGTTTCAACTCATTGATAAATGTTGGCATTTTCTTGCTTTGAAGAAAGTATTCGGCCAGTTGAACTTATATGAGAAAAGTTCATAATGCCAAGAATGGAAGGGAAGAAATAATGTCCGTTGAAGCCGCCATACTAGTTGCAAAGACCGTCGTTGTTTCCGCAGGGGCTACGACGGGAGTTCTTGCTATTTATGCGGCGGCGGAAATGTTGGTGGGGCGTTCAGACAGGGAACGCCGTGAGAATAAACGGGAGGCCGTTATCGCTGCTGCAAATTCCCCTCAAGCAAAAGCAAGAGAACAAGCTGAAGAAAGAAAAAGAGCGGCGCGAGCTAAAGAGAACGATGCTAACATTATTGAAATTGAAAAATTGAGCGCGCAACTTAATGCTCTAGGTGGTCGAAGCTCACCTGCTAAAAATTTAGTACGGCCCATGCGACATAGACAGCGATTCTCCGCTGCAATCGCCTGCAGACGTTAAGGCGTCGCGCGATTTGCGCTATCGCTAGCATAATTACTGCATATTCAATTTTTCATAAGCGTTTAGATGCGATGAGTTGTTTGCGTTTTTCTTTTTTGCCAAAGAATTCTAGAACGCTTCTGCCCGCACCTGGTCTTTGTGGGCCGTCATTGCATATGTAATCCTTATCATCAACCGATCTTCCCAGGCTTTTATGTTGGCAATACACTACGGCGGCTTTTGATGCGGCTAGCGCTGTTACCCCCACTAGTCCGGAAAGAATAGATAAGCAGAGCTCTTGGCCTGAAGGTGCTATTGCCATTGTAGCGGCTATGCCGGCAGATGCGATCAGAAGGGCCAAGGTTGTGGTGGACCAAAATTCTTTTTCTTTAGCTATTTCGGCTAATTCTTTATCGCCGCATTTTTCAGATTTATACACAAGCTCGTATACGTTACTTAGTAAAACCTCTTCCTCGGTCATTTTTGCAATCTCTTGACTCAGAAAATCTTGAAATGCGAAAGAGCTCCGCATATCTTTTCTTTTCTGCTCCATGTCATCGGCCAGATTGATTGCGCGCCTGGAGTCTGAATCAAGTTTTTCCCTGATTTTCTCAACCTCGCTAATCATGTGGGGGTTGTGTGCAGTTGTTTTTGCATTCTGCCGATCGTTGCGAGCGTCTGTTGAAATATTGCTACTTAAAACAATAAAGCGATCCATCAATTTCTGTTCGACCTGTTCGCGATTATTATTTTTAGGCAAATATTTCTTGCTCATCGAAAGCTCCAATAACTTTAAGTAATGGAGCCATTCTACCCCAGAAAGAGCGAAAGTAATAATAAAAACAATGGTTTACGAATTGTTAACACGTAATTGCGCCTTAACCATGCGCCGAATTTTGTTATGAAAAGACAGGCCTGATACAGCTGAATATCGTTTATTTTTTCTTCGTCTATACAAATAATTCATTCACTTTGCGGTTAGCTGCGCACGTTTACAACGATCCGGGCATTTTGGATGCGACGGTGAGAGCGACAGACAGCTTCGCGAAAAAGTTTAGGGGACAGTCATGAGAAAAATCGTTGGGAAAGCTAGAAAGAAATCCCCACCCAAGCATTTTAAAATGCCGGTTGCCGTTCATTTAGTTCTGCGTAAGGGCAAGGAGGTTTTGCTTCTTCTTCGACAGAACTCTGGTATTCATACCCAAGGTATCGATCAATCTCTGCGTCGTTAAGCTGTGGTTCAATTTCCAGAGAATTGTAAAGGATATCCGCTGGAAAAGGTGTCGTCGGGCCACAGGTTTTCAATAACTCCCGCAACCGCGTGAGTGTGGTATCGGACGATCCACCGAAGGCATTCTTAAGAGTCGAGAAGACAAACCACCTTCGAATAGTAATCTGGGCGGCAGCATCCTCAGCCTTTGAGGAAGTGTCAAAAGACGAATTGCCGCGTTTCATGAGATAGAAGGCAATGGGTAGTAATCCCAGCTGAGCGACGACATTTTTGTTGTTAAATCCAAATCGAGAGATCAACCGCACGGTTACGGCAAGCGACTCTTTGATCTTTTCCCAGTTCTCTTCAATGGTGCGAAGGTTGGTTTTGGTGAAGTTCTTGACCTTGTACTGAATGGGTAGATTCTCGCTAAGGTACAAACAGGCCTTCAATACGAAATCCTTACTAAAACTATATCCATTGCCAATCTCGTTAAGTGAATCGGTAAAATCATGAATTTCGTTACGAGCGTTTGCCTCCTATTGCCAAATAACAGGTAGATTACTTCACAGAAGTGAATTAGGGCCGGAGTGAAATGGCCCTTCCTTAGTTCTCTTTTACAAAGTCGTCCAAAAATTCGGACACCGGCTCGACCCCTGTAACTAACAACCAGTCTCTGGCGCGAGTAAATGGAAACGCCACCCCGCAATCAACCGCAATCAGAGGCAACGCTTTTGTCATCAACAGCCGTTGATGCAGGCATTGCTATTGACGCGAACAAAATTAGAATACTACGATTGCCGGATGTCATTTCCCGCGTTGGATTAAAACGCGCTTCAATTTATCAATATATAACTAGAGGGGCTTTTCCAAGGCCCGTTTCCCTTGGGGCGCGCGCCGTTGGATGGATTGAGCATGAGATTGACGCCTGGTTATTTGAGCGAATTCAGGCGAGCCGTACACGCAACAGCGATAGCTGAAAAATAACTTCTGTTTTTCGTTGCGAACAGTTATGTTTTGCAAGTGAGTAAACTTCCGCGTAGGATTCGAGGATTGAACTCAAATGACTTTATGAAAATCGGGGTAAGTTTTGGGGTAACGAACGGAATTATTCTACAATTATTATTTTAGAATCATATTGATAATAGATTAGTTCAATTCTCTCCAACCACCATCAAAAAGGGGGACTTTTGTCCCCCTTTTTGATGGAATCTTCGGCGTGAGAATTGAACGACGTTCACCAAACGCGACGGTCAGGAGCGTTTGGCGCGTAGCGAGGCCGAAGGCCGAGCGAAGTCCGGAGTGATGCTCCGGATAAAAACGCGCTTGAAGCGCGTTTTTACAATTCTCTCCAACGGCACCACGTTCATTTTTAACGGCTTGGCTGTGTTTAGAGTCCCGGCTCGTCGAAATCCGGCCCATCGGCCGATTCACCATCGGAAACTTCCGACCTATTCACCATATTTAGCATATCCCACACCACAAGATCCTCAGTAAGGGGCGGTGCATCCTCTTCCGTCTTGCTTGGAGGAGGGGTGGTTGAGGTATTTTGTACTTTCATGGGAATATACGACCTACGTTGCGAAGGGGGACTGCTCTGTTGCGAAGGGCCGCGACCGAAATAGCGTTTGGTGCCGCCGATAAAACGCTTCAAAATGTTGGGAGGTGACGGAGCATCCGTAATGACGACCTTCTCGAACCGATTCAATGTGCCCTTATTCAGTTCCTGCGCCGCTTCCCGCATGGCCCTTTTAAATTTTCTGCTGCCCGCCACATCTATGACGTTTCCCCAACCTTCCTGTTTGCTGTGAAGAAGAATGGCCATTGCAGCTTTCTTTTGGTTCTCGCGCGAGAGAGAATTAAAATTTTGCACGAATATACCGTCCTTCGTAATCTGAAAAATAACGCCGTCGTTCTTTTCGCTATTTAAGAATTGGCGCAAGGACAGAGGCGTGTCTTTGAACATCGTGACAATGACGCTCTTCGAGCCTTTGGCGAGTTCTTCAACCTTGCAATTTTCTTGAGCCGCCCACCACTCACGGATTTTTTTCAGGCGCGCTTCTTCTTTCAGCCTCGCATTTTCGCTGTTATCTTCTTCCTGATTGTCTTCGGCCGTTTTTCTCCGAGAGACACGTCCAGGAATATCTTCTTCCTCGTCCGTTGCAGAATCAGGCGCGGAAAAAGCCGCCGGAACAGGCGTCGAAGGAGCCATTGGCGTAGACGGCGAAAGCGTAAGTTCTGATGCCGAAGGGGCGGCGGGTGTTGTGGCGTCCGACATATCTATCCTCCTTAACTGCGCTCAAAATATACTACAGCATATCACGATTAACATCCGGTGAAAAACAATAAAATACTTTCATCTACTTGATTTTCATATATATAGCCGTCTTTTCGGGTTCTATTTGAATATTAAAAATACTTTCATCTTTTTAGGATATAACTACTTGATAATTGTTCTGAATGTTAGCAGGCGGCGAAATTTAGTTAAACGCGCCGTTGGAACGGAAAGTTATTAAAGTGTCGATTTCATTAAAAGATGTTCTCGCACTCTATGAAAAGTTCGAAGCGGGACAAGCAAGCGACGAGCAGCTTCGGGCCGCTCTAAAAAAATTATATCCCGAAGAATTGCTCTCGGTTTTCCGGACGGGGGTGAGCGCCGATGAAAAACAAATAGAAAAAAGCCTCTCCGCGCGCGATTCTACCGGCGACTCCTTACCTGGAATTGCGGCTCTTTCGTGGGAAGACCTGCAACGGTTGCGGAAAGCCCATCCCGATAAGCCCATCATCTACGTCACCGATGACGGCGGTTCGGATACCATTGGAAAACTCTCATTTGTCGGTGGCGTTATCGTTATCGGCAAAACTGCGTCTCATATGAAGGCTTATACGACGAACCTTCCCTGCCTTATCTGGGACGATGCTTCGGCCGGAAAACAAGGGATCGTTCTGGATACAAAAAATGGCGCGTTGCTCAAAAACGGAAAGCCCATTCTGCGGTCGGGCGATCCCGTGACTCTCGATCCGGAAAATCGCCGTCTTTTTTTGGAAGAGCTTGAGACGATACCCGCAAAGGCGCAGTCCCCCGCCTATCAAGGGCTTATCAAATACATTTATAAAGAGCTGGGCAATCCAAAACAGGATTATTTTTCCTTTCAGGCGGACAAGCGTTCGCAAGTGGAACAATTGGAACAATGCGACGACCCTCTGGGGCTGTGCCGCATGGAAAATTGTTATGAGGGAACTTCGGATGTTCTTTTGCGGGCGATCGAGCATCCGTCGCGGAAGAATATTCAAATGCTAAAAGCCGTCACGAAAGCCCACTTTCATTCCATGTTCGAGGGATCGACGCGCCGTTATCGCGAACTCGTTTTCCGCGGGATGGATTTCAACGACCGGTTTTCGGCCAATTTAAAGGGCGATAGTTCCACTCTCAGAAGCGCGGGAGGATTCTACGCGTTTGCTTCCAAACATAGGGAAGTTTATCGGGCGCAGATGGAGGCGTTGCTCGAAGTCGCGCCTGAATTTCTCGAAAAAGGCTCCGTCCTTCGCTTCATCGTTCCCAATGCTGAAACGGTCGAGGATTTAAAGCTTGCCAAAGATATTCTTCGCGAGGCGCAACTCAGAAATCCCATGCGCCGCCCGGGTTCCAAATACGCTTCTTTAACGGATAATCAATTTGAAACGTCGCCAACCGTCGCCATCGGAGCGATGGTCGAGAGCGTCAAGGGCGTGAATAATACGGCCGCGCTTCTCGATGAAATGGCCATAGGCCATCCGAATGTTCCCCTCATGATCAAAATTGGAGGAAGCGATTTAACAACCGACCATACCGGCGTCGAACGCAACGACAACGCGGGTATTGAAGAATGGATGAAAAAGAACAAAAAAGACGTAAGCCCATTTGAGTACCTCTTTCCCGAGCTTCAGGGAAGCCTTGAAAAAATCACGGATGCCGCTCAAGAATTTAAGGAAAAGAACCGGCAAAATGTTATCGTGGATTTCTGCGGCATTCACGCGAGCGGTTCAAAAAGTTATATTGTTAACACAATGCTGGAAGTTATGGGCATCAAGGCCTGCATTCCGGTCAAACAAATTTATACGCAAGGGTTCCCTTCTGTCCGCGCATTGGCAAAATTGCGGGAAAAATGGGTGGATGAAATTATTGAAGCCAAGCATCGAAGCGAGCTAAAGAACGGCGGGAATTATGCGCCCATTGGTGCAGCGATAGCGCATACAATCTAAGCCGAGCCTGTTTTCCGTATCGTTCAGTTTTACTCTTTCTCGATTTTTTCCAGTTTAATGACGACGCGGCGGTTCTGAGCCTGATTTGCCGGAATGGGATTTCCGTTTGCGTCGCGGTTGGGTACTTTTGAAAAAGTGTCGGCATAACCTGCGGCGCGAAGCCTTTGCGCCGGAATGCCCTGATCCAAAAAGAACCGCACGACAGCTGCGGCGCGTGCGGTTGAAAGTTCCCAGTTGGAAGGAAACTGGGCCGTTTGTATGGGGGTGTCGTCCGTATGGCCCTCGACGGTAATCTGGTAATCCTTAAATTTGTCCGATTTCAAATCGGCAGCCATGGATCGCAAAATGGATATCCCTGTGCCGCTTAAGACAGAGGAGCCGCTGGTGAAAAAAGCGGCATTGCTTTCCTCGAAAGTCGCAATCCTGTCGCCTTTTTGCTCGAAATTCGCCGGAACCTGCGCCGGAGGATTCTTTTCGGCTTCGGACGAAGGGGCAGGGGCGATTGCGATTTGGGGCGGCGTTTCGTCGATTTTGGCTTGGACGGGGTCTGCGGCTTCTTCGGGTTGATCTGCCTGTTCGATATCGTGAAACGGCAAATTGCCTTGAAAGACATTTCTCACATTTTCCGGCAGTTGAACGGGCAGAGGTTTCGCCTCTTCGACGATTTGCTGAACCTGAACTTTGGGGAGAACATTTTTTTTAGAAACGGAAACAATGAGAATAATCGCGAAGAAACACAGCAAGAGCGTAATCACGTCCGCATAAGTCATCAGCCAGTCGTCGGCGTGGCTTGCCTGCGTTTTTCTTTTTTCTTGTCTGCGATACATCATGCTGCGTTCGCGGCCCGAGCCGCCGGAACCGGCGATGCGGCGTTAATGCTGTCGAAATAATCGTATGCCTCCGGCCGCAGGAATCCGTTCAGGCGATCCTGAACGTACATCGGCGTTTTTTTGCTCACGAGCATCACGAGTCCTTCGGTTATCAGGCCGTTGCGCGTGCGGCAATAATCGACCTTCCGCCGGAGCTTCGACGCCGCCGGAATATACAAAATGCGCGCCGACAAAACGCCGTAGAGGGTCGAAAGAAAAGCAACGGCGAGGCTCGGCCCGATCTCGGACACGTTGTCGGTCAAATTGCAAAGCATGGCTACCATTCCGACAAGCGTTCCAACCATCCCGAAAGCGGGCGCATGGCTTGTCATGGCCTGCAGGATTTCGACCGGAACGCTGTCGCGTTCGTAATTGGCCTCGGCCGCCGTTTCCATCATGGCGCGAATTTCATCGGGCGCGTAGTCGCTCAGAACCATATTGAGCCCGTATTTAAGGAAAGGATCGCGGATGCCGATTTTACCTATGATGGTTTCAAAATTGCGCATGCCCCCTTTTTCCCTAAGCAACCGCGCGCAGGTAATAATGGCGGTCACGTCGTCATGAAGATTTTCCTGAGGCTCGGGTTTGGTTTCCTTGAACATCATGATGATGGTTTGAATGGCTTTTCGGACCTCGTCGGCGTCGAAACTCATAAACGCGACCGTGACGACGCCGCCTATGACAATCACCAATCCGCCAAGGCTGAAAACGATGAGAAAAGGTTGCCCGCCCATGATAATGGGGCTCAAAACGAGCAGAAGAGCGAAAGCCGCGCCGATGACGGGCGCGCGAACGTAGCGTTGGCGAAAAGTCTCGAAAGAGGTCTGCATATGTCGAACCTTTAAAAACGCCGATGTTATTTAAATTGTTGGCCTCTTTCATTGAAGCAAGCGCCGTGCCATGCGTAAAATATCTTTAACAAATTGATTTATAATTATTTTTTTATGAAATTTAGCGCTTGGACTCTACTATCAATCGGTCAAAGGGAAAATTTGTCCCAGCGCGGTTTGTTTATGCGCAAGAGAGCGAAATATTCCAATAAATTAACTATACATTTCAAATTTATCTTGTCTTTCAGCTGTATATATAATATTCAATTATTAATGAACTATACGGTACAGTATATGAAAGACAACACGTTAATATCACGGCTTATATGTCGCCAAGGAAGGCCAAAAGATAGCGCAAAACGCGAGGATATTGTTTCGGCTGCAACCCGGCTTTTCATGGAAAACGGTTATGAGCTGACCAGCATGGAAGCGGTCGCTCGGCAAGCGGGCGTTTCGAAATTGACGATCTACAGCCACTTCGCCGACAAGCAGGAATTGTTCCGCGCCATCGTTCAAACGCGCTGCGACGAAATCGGGATGCCGACGTCTCTTATGGAATACGCAAAGCTTCCGGTCGAAGAGGCGCTTCTGGAAATTTCGCGCGCGGCGCTCGAAAGAATCCTAAATCCGGATACCATTCACCTTATCCGCGTCGTTCAGGCCGAAGCCATGCACCGTCCGGAAATAGTCCGAATTTATTATGAAGTCGGCCCGAACCGCGTCAGAACCGCATTCGCCGATCTCCTGCGCGAATTTGACCGTCAGGGAAAAGTGTCGATCCAAGACCCTGCGTGCGCTTCCGAGCAATTTTTCTGCCTTTTGAAGGGCGAGATGCTTCAAAACATCCTGATGCTTCGCGCCCCGACGCCTCCCGCGGAAGAAATCGAGGCGCATATCGAGGAAACGGTCGGTCTTTTTCTTGCCTCGTACAAACCCAACGCCAATTCTGAAACCCAAACGGACACGCTATGAAAACGCCTCTTTCCAAACTTATCCTTATTCTCGTTATCGCCGCCGCCGTCGTGGCCAGCGTTGGATATATCTACATCCACCGCAACGAGGAATCGACGGACGACGCCGCGATCAGCGGCCGCACCGTGACGATCAGCCCGAAAATTTCCGGCTATGTCCTGAAACTGAACGTTGACGACAATCAGAAAGTCAAGGTTGGCGACGTTCTTCTGGAAATCGATCCGGCAGACTACATTGCCAAGCGCGATCATGCGCAGGCTGCATTGGACGCCGCCAAAGCCGCGGCCGAGGCGGCCCGGAATAACCTCGATACGATCAACGTATCCGCGCCGTCAAATCAAGACGCCGCGCAAGCTCAAGTCGCCGAATCACAGGCCCGTTGGGATAAAGCGGCCAGCGATTTGAAACGCATGCAACGCTTAAGCAACGAGGCTCGAAGCCAGGAACAGCTTGAACAAGCCATGGCCGTAGAGAAGGCGGCAAGATCGAGCCTCGACGATGCGAACGCCAGATTGCGCTCGGCGGAAACTGCCCCCGAGACGATGGCAGAAGCGCAGGCTAACCTCGATAATCTTGCGGCGCAGGTCAAGGAAGCGGAAGCCACGCTCGCCCAAGCGGAAATCGACCTCGCTGACACTAAAATCATCGCTCCCATCGACGGGCGCATCGCCAAACGCAGCGTCGAGCGCGGCAATTACATCCAGCCAGGGCAAGCTTTGGCCACGCTGGTCGGCAACGATCTGTGGGTCGTCGCCAATTTCAAGGAAACCCAATTGAGCCATATGCATGCCGGCCAGCCGGTGACGATTGAGCTTGACGCCTACCCGAATTTAACGCTGATGGGAAAGATCGACAGCATTCAATCGGGAACAGGCGCGTTTTTCTCGGCCTTCCCTCCCGAAAACGCCACGGGCAACTTCGTCAAGATCGTACAGCGCGTGCCGGTTAAAATCACGTTCGACCAAGCGCCCGATCCTTCGCTGGCGCTGGGGCCCGGCATGTCGGTCATCCCCATCGTCGATACGTCAACGCAGGAATAGATGTCCCTGACCTCGCCCATGCAACCTCGGGCTTTGCCCGCGCATCCGGTTCTGATCGCCACGGTGGTCAGCATAGCCGCTTTCATGGAAGTGCTCGACACGACGATCACCAACGTGTCGCTGACTCATATCGCGGGAAGCCTTGCCGCGAGCCAGAACGAAAGCACATGGGTGCTGACGTCTTATCTTGTCGCCAACGGCATTGTCTTGCCATTGTCGGGCTGGCTTGCGGAAGTCATGGGACGTAAAACCTTTTTTCTGTTCTGCATCGCGGGGTTCACCCTCGCGTCTTTGGCCTGCGGCATGTCGACGTCGTTGCCGATGCTGATTTTTTTCCGCCTTGTGCAAGGATTGGCGGGAGGCGGCCTGCAACCGATGCAGCAGGCGATCGTGATGGACGCTTTTCCTCTTTCGAAGCGTGGAGTCGCGTTCGCCATTACGGGAATCACGATCGTTCTTGCGCCCATTCTTGGGCCGACGCTCGGCGGCTACATCACCGATAATTTCAGCTGGCGCTGGGTGTTTTTTATCAACGTTCCCGTCGGCGTTCTCGCCATCCTTCTGGTCAGGAACCTTGTCACCGATCCGCCGCACGCCGAAGGCAAAGGCGTTGGATCGATCGATTTCATAGGGCTCGGTTTGCTGGCGACGGGATTGGGGTGCCTGCAGATCGTGCTGGACAAAGGGCAGGAAGACGACTGGTTCGGCAGTCCCTTTATCACGACGTTCGCGATTATCTCCGGCGCATGCCTTGTCGCGGGGGTCATATGGCTTTTGCGGCAGAAAGACCCCGTCGTCGATCTGCGGCTGTTTAAAGATAAGTATTTCGGGCCTTCCTGCCTTTTGCTTTTTTTCGTCGGCTTCATGCTGTACGGAGCCCAAACCCTCCTGCCGTTGTTGCTGCAAACGGAATTTGGATATGACGCGACGTTGGCGGGTCTTGTTTTGTCGCCGGGCGGAATCGCGGTCATCACGTCAATGGTGGTCGTCGGAAAACTGGTGAACAAAATACAGGCGCGCACTCTGATATTTGTGGCGATGACGGTATCGTCCATAGGCATGATCGCAACGATGTTTTTCACGCCGCAAACCGATTTCCGCACGTTCGTTTTCATGCGCATTCTTCAAGTCGCGATGATGCCGTTCATGTTCGTTCCGCTCGGCACAATGGCTTTCAGCGCCATTCCCAAGGAGAAAAGCGGCAAAGCGTCGGCTCTATTCTCGCTCATGCGCAATTTGGGCGGGAGTTTCGGCATTTCGATCATCCTGACTTTCCTCGAACGCCGCGAACAATTGCATCAAACCTATCTGGCGGCGCATTTGGCCGCGACCGATACGGTGTATCAAACGACGCTCGCCGCGGCTTCCCATGCGATCGCTTCAACGGGCGCCGTTCATCCGGCAGCCTCGGCGATGGGCATGATGTATATCCACATGATCAATCAAGCGTCGATGCTCGGCTATGGTGACGCGTTCCAGTTTTTCGCGGTTATGATCGGCGCGCTCGGCGTTTGCGCGCTGTTTTTGCCGCGCAACAAGGTTCTCAAAAAATCGGACGACGACATCGTCGCCGTTCATTAGGAGATTCTTATGAAGCTATCCAACTTTTCCGTTTTGCAAACGATCCTTGCCGCGGGCTTTGCCTTTGCTTTGTCGGCTTGCGAAGTCGGCCCCGATTACCAGCCGCCGGAGACGAAGCTTCCGCCGGACTGGATATCCGGCGATTTCTACGCGCAGACGGAAAAGGCCGGCGTCGATCGAAACTGGTGGACTTATTTCAACGATCCGGTTTTAACGCAGCTTATCGCCAAAGCCGCCTCGGATAATCTCGATCTGATGATCGCCGAAGCGCGCATCGTCGAAGCGCGGGCAGGGGTATCCTCCGCCGAAGCCGCTTTGCTTCCTACGGGCGACGTCACGGGCGACGTGACGCGCGAAGCCAATCAAATGGCTTTGGCCGACAACGCCGACGCCGCTCTGCTGCGCAAGCCGTTCAACGTCTATCAGACGGGCTTCGACGCGAGTTGGGAGCTTGATTTGTTCGGCGGAACCCGCCGTGCCGAGGAATCCGCCGAAGCGCAAATGCAAGCTTCCGAAGCCTCGCGCGACGATATCCGCGTCAGCCTTCTGGCCGAAGTCGCCCGCGCCTATATTTCCATCCGCGCCGCTCAAGAGCAACTATCTCTTGCGGAAGCCGTCGCCGCCGCCGATCAAAAAACGCTTGAGCTCGCGCGGCAGCGTTTCGATGCGGGGGAAGCCCCGCGTCTCGACGTGACGCAGGCGGAATCGCGGCTTGAGGAAGCCCAAACCCAAATTCCGGCTTCGCGCAACAGGATAGCGCAGGAAGAATATAGCCTCGACGTATTGCTGGGCGAGCAACCCGGCGCGGCGCATAAAATCGTGGACGCGTTCGCGCCGATTCCTGCGTCGGATAAAAAGCTGGTTCTTAAAGCGCCGGCATCCGTCCTCGCGCAGCGCCCCGACGTCCGCGCGGCGGAACGTAATCTTGCGGCAACTACGGCGCAACAAGGCGTCGCGCTGGCAAAATTCTTTCCCGACGTTTCTTTAACCGGATTCTTCGGCGTCTTGAATTCCAGCACCAGCAAGCTTGTGACGCCGATCAACCAATCGTGGACGGCGGGCGGCGGCATTTTATGGCCGATCCTTAGCTACAACGGCTTGTCGGCCAATCTCGACGCCGCGAACGCGCAGCAGCAGGAAGCGCTGGCGCGTTACCAGAAAACGGTTATCAGCGCTTTATCGGACGTCGAACGCTCGCTGACCGCCTATGCCGAGCAGGAAAAATTCCTTCAATCGGTTCAAAGCGACGCCGAAAAGAACGAACGGTCCCGCGCCGTTGCCGAGGAACGCTATCGAAACGGCTTGACCTCGCGGCTTGAAGTTTTGGACGCAGACCGCGCGTTCTACGCCTCGCAAGGCCGCCTCATTCAGGCTCGCGCCGACGAGTCGCAAAATCTTATCGCGGTTTACAAAAGCCTCGGCGGCGGTTGGATAAAGTAGGGCATGAACCAAAGCATCGGGCGCGGAAAAATTACATAATATCGCGTATCTCTTCGGCATGCTCGGGGTAGGGGGATATCGGCAGAACGGGTTTCCTCGACAATTCACTCGAGAAATTATGATTGACGTCGCGATGATGGGCTTCGTCGGCGCGCACGGCAAGCACGACGTTGCGCAAAGTCGCGTCGTCGGGCAGGCTCCAATAACGCTTGGCGATGGCGGGCGCCGCGCAATTAGCGAAGCGGCCTTCGTCGATAGCCTGCAGAAACTGCGTATAACTGTTGACGGCCTCTTCCTCGAAATAACCGACGGTGCGGTGAGCCGTTTTCGCGCTTATCAGATAAAGGGCGAAGAAACCGAAATAGAAAAGCCACATCGCGGTCGCAATAAAGAGACGTTCGAACAACGTCGGCTTGGCAATCTGAATGAAAGTCATGAGGTGCATGCGTTCATTCTCGGCCTCTTCGATAAGAGTCCTGATCCATCCGTTATCGTTACGCGCGCGTTGCAGGCATCTCAGATGGGTGATCGCTCCTCCGACCATGCCCGGAACCGCGGCTATGGTTTCCACCGCCACGGCGCGATGCCCATAACGTTTGCCGAAAAGGATGTTCGTAAAGAAAAGCAGGGTTTTTGTGACGCCGAAGGCAAAGCAATCCGAAAAACAAGCGAGGTTATAATGAAGATGCGTATCGACGGAGGGAATGTTTTGCATAAGCAGAGCTCCTGTTTGCCCGAAGGCGACATCTCGATTCGGCATCTCTAGGTCCTTGGCTATATTATATATCTAATAGCGAACGACATACAACGTGCCTGTATATCGGAGTATGCCGCCGACGCTTTTTAGGAAGGATGTGCCGAGTTTGGTATCAGTTTGTATGTTGCCATAGGTCGTTTACTATCGACTTGGCGGGGTCGAAAATATGCCAAGGGCACGGAGTTGCTGACAAACCGATCAACACGGGGATATCCAGCCCCGTTTGACGGCTTCCAACGTAGGCAATCAGGCGATTGTTGCCTTCGATGATCGTAAACGGGCCTGTTTTTTCGTGACCCCATAAAATAGGCCGCGGCCATGCATCCGACGGCGCGATTAGTTCGAGAGGCCTGCGTTTGGCAACCTTTCGCACTTCGTTTTTGTCCTCCGGGTGTTGGTTGTCCGGATTGGGCCGCCAATCCCACCCAATGCGTGCAATGACGTGCAAATCGTCCAATTCCCGATCTGTAAGATTCCGCACTTCGTACCATTGCGTATCGGGGGGTATTTCTCCGAAGATATGTCGGCGCAGAATATAAAGAAGCCTAAGGCGCCTATGGTTGTGGTGCGCGTTCTTAATATCTGGCGTTTCCGTCAGACTCATTAGTTCAGGCAGGCTTGTTTCGGGAAATTTATAGCGTTCCGAACGAAGAAATTCCGCCACGACTTCATGCACCGTGACGGGCCTCCATATTTTATGGGCAAAACAGAAATGCGCGTTCGGGACATTCGATTGCGTCTTCCGATGCCAAAGAGTGTCAACCGATACGAACCCGCGCAAAGAATCCAGATTCTCAAAGGCTCGGCTTTGCTCATGAACGCCGTCAAGCACACCGGCGAAAGGGGCGGGTAACGGCGCTGTCGCGGGCCACTGGTCTTGCGCGGGCGCAGAGGGAACTGCAAAATCTGCCATAGTTTTCTTCCTTGAAAGAAGCGGAGAATGGTTAGTCGTCCGGGATGCCACGCAATACACGTGCCAGAATCGTTTTTATTGAGAAACAAGAGGCTACGCTCGATGTTTGGCCGATGCGCCCAATTCGGACCATGGAGCTTTTTCCCCGGAAGCCATTGGGAGCTTTTTCTTTGGCGTGCCGGACGGGATAAATCTGGGCACTGGCAAGTTAGACTCAAGCTAAACAAGCAATAGTCCATGAAAACGCATACCATTATCAACGGTTAGATATGTTTTTGGTTTTTTAACCAATAATATTAATGGTTTATCAATTATACCCGTGTATCTTGATCTAACATATTCGTATGAAAGCATTTATTTGAAACAACGTCTGGAAATATAGGAAAGGAACGATTACATTATGGGCGACAGCGAAAGCGTTGCCGGAGTGGCTGGCATGGATATGTCGCTGGCATCTGGTATCGGGGCCAAAAACGTGTTGATGACTCAAAAATCTATCATGCGCGCGGTGCGGGAAGTTACCTTGCCTGTATCTGATCGCGTTCCTGAAACCCCCGAGGCGCGGATGGTTTGGGCCTTTGCCCGCTTAAATCAAGCGACGATTGAAGCAGTAAAAGCTATGCCGCCGCGTGAAGACTTCGTTCAGAGTTTTGTCAAAGACCACCCCAACGCGCTCGATTTATAAAAACAATTTAAGTCGGTTAAATCGGTGCTTTTTTTCATCAGTACTGCGGAATTGTTTTTCAGAATTAACAATCTTCTAATCATAATCTTATAAAATCTCCTCATATTCTGTCGGAGATATTTTATGGCTGTTCGTATTCCTCACGATGTTGTTACACAGGCGCATGATGTTTTCATGGAAGGCAGATGGAAGTCTGACCCTATTGCCCCGTATGCTTACATTGCCTTCATAAAATTGGCAGAAGTAAGTCATGAAAATTTAACAAAGGCACGCGTTGATCTAAAGAACGATAAATGGGTTTCAAATTTTGTTGAATATGTTGGACAGGATAAGCGCGCCAAAGATGAAAAATACGATGAGGCAATTCGTCAGCAAGCGTTCATCTCATATTTCAAAGAACTATTTCAAATTCTAAGTCGAATTGAAGGCAATCATAAAATTGCGTTCGAAGCGCAAGAAAAGCGATATGACCAATTGTCTATCGAACTGAAAAGCGAGCGCCGCGCCGCTCAAATAGAACGAGAGTTTTCCCAGAAGGAACGCGACTCCGCGTTAGAAGAGCGAAAGACCGCACAGAAAGAACGCGAAACAAACGCCCGGATGTTAACGTCTGCGAACACGTCTTTGGGAGTCTTAAATGAACAACTTAGTCGAACCCAAAAAGAGCTTACTTCTGCCAATGACGAGCTTGCTAAAAGTAATAAGTCGCTTACTACCGTAAAATCGCAGCTTGAAACGGAAAAAGCAGAACGGGAGAAAGACAAAAAAGACTCCGGTAAAAGAAATGATATATATTTTGCGGTTACTCTGCTGCTAGGAATCGCTGGTTTAGTATCCGGAGTCGCTGGAATTACTGGAGTAGTTGGCGTTCTGGCCGGAGGCGGCGCGATTACTATGGCCGTTTTTAAATTTAACCCGTTCAAAAAGAAAAAAGCTCCGGTTATCAATTCATCGAAAATTCGGGAGTCCGTGCAAACGGTGCTTTCTGCTTTCTCTAAACCGACCCCTGTGCCTCGTGTAGAACCGACTCCCTCTGCTGATACAACTGCGTCGGCGGCTGCGTCTCCTGATAAAAAAGCGGATAAAAAGGCGGTTGAACAACCAGAGCGACCGTCCAAAAAGCAAAAAAATAAACTGGATGCAGGCAAAGGCCCTAATTTATAGTTTTAACTGCAAATCAATATCAACTCTGAGTGCCCAGATTTTGTTTGGTGTGCTGCTGCACTCTATTGATTTTTCCAATGAAAAAACTTTGGCGTCCCCTACGAGATTGGCTTCTCGGCGCCTCGCCTCGCAAGCTCGGCTTGCGCCGCTCGCCCTGTCTGCGCCATAACTTTTTTGTTTTCGTGCGTTCGCGGAGCTTCCGCGAACGCTAATTGAATGGCTTGCCATCGAACTCTTTTCCGACTTCGAACCTCGGAGGGGCATAAAGAAAAACCCCCAATTTGGGGGTTTTTCTTTATGGCGTCCCCTACGAGATTCGAACTCGTGTTACCACCGTGAAAGGGTGATGTCCTAGGCCTCTAGACGAAGGGGACACGCTCATGATTAGGCCTTTCGGCTTCTATCCATGTGCATGTAGCGTGTTATAGTCGTTAAGCAGCACCGTCAATATTTATAAGCCATGAGGGGGGAACTGTTAGACGAGGTTGGCCTTTGAATCAAGCGGGATATTTAGTTGCATGCGTTTCTCGCATACGGGGATTCAGGCGCAAAAGAGGATGTTTATCGCCTTAATCCTCGTTATTTTCGGCCTCCCGCTTTCTCGCGTCCTTCTCTTTTCTAATCACATAGCGCATTTTGCTCGCCGCGAGTTTTTTCAAAGCGGCGCGGCTGGTCGAGGCCGGCGCTTGAAACACGATCTCGGTTCCGCTGTCCGCGTCGATGGCGGAGACGCGCACGGCCGTTCCAATGCGCTGTATTTCCATAAGGATTTCGCTAAAAGGCATGCGTAATTCTATTGGTTTTCTTTTGCCGCCGCAAGGAAGTTGGATTACACCTAAAAATAGACAGAAGACTTGATGATATGTTCCTCTTCGGCTAAGACGCTGAACTCGCATAAAGTTCGAAAAACAGGAAAATCAATAATGACAGAGCCACTTTCGCAAAATCCCATGGAAACCGACGCCGTTATCGTGGGCGCCGGGCCTGCGGGATTGTTTTCGGTGTTCGAGCTGGGGATTAACGATATCAAATGCCACCTTGTCGATATTCTCGACAGGCCTGGCGGCCAATGCGCCGAGCTTTATCCCGAAAAACCCATTTACGATATTCCTGCCGTTCCTATTTGCACCGGCGCGGAGCTGACCGAGCGTTTGCTTAAGCAGATCGAGCCTTTTCATCCCGTGTTTCATCTCGGGCAAATGGCCGAAAGCCTGACGAAGCTTCAAGACGGCAAATGGCGTCTGACGACGGATGCCGGAACGGTCATCGACGCGCGCCTTGTTATTATCGCCGCAGGCGGAGGCAGCTTCACGCCCAAGCGTCCTCCCATCAAGGACATCGAAACTTTCGAGGGCACATCCGTTTTCTATGCCGTCCGCAAGAAAGAACAATTCCGGGGCAAGAATCTCGTCATCGCGGGGGGAGGGGACTCGGCGCTCGATTGGGCGTTGAATTTGCAGCCCATCGCTAAACGCGTCACGCTCATCCATCGCCGCAGCGAATTCCGCGCCGCGCCCGACAGCGTCGGCAAAATGCAAGCTCTGGTTGCGGCGGGAAAAATGGACTTGAAAATCGCGAACCTGACGGCGATTAAAGGCGAACAGAGACAGGTTCAAAGCGTTACCTTGGTCGATGAAGCCAAGAATGCCGTGGATTGGTCGTGCGATACCATTCTGGCCTTTTATGGATTGACGATGAAACTTGGGCCGGTCGCGAATTTCGGCTTGAATTTGCAAGAGAATCTTATCCCCGTTAACACGGCGGATTTTGAAACCAGCGAGCCCACGGTGTTCGCCATTGGCGATATCAATACTTATCCGGGAAAAATGAAGCTTATTTTGTCGGCTTTTCACGAATCCGCGCTGATGGCAAGAAAGGCGTTTACCTATATCCATCCCGACAAACGCTATCGCTTCCAGTACACGACCTCGTCAAGCGACATTCAAGGAAAGCTTGGCGTCGGGAAGAATGCGGCGTAAAATCATAACCAGATAGAAAACAGGATGAAGGCTATGAAAGTATTTCTAACCGATATGCAAGGCAAAGAGCACGAACTTCAGGCGACCGAGGAATGGACGCTGATGGAAATCATCCGCGAAGGAGGGATTCCCATTCTGGCGCAATGCGGCGGCAGTTGCGCGTGCGCGACATGCCACGTTTATATCGATCCCGCGTGGAAGGCCAAACTTCCCGAACCGAGCGAAGAGGAAATCGGCATGCTCGATGGCACGTTCGACGTCACGGCGGATTCGCGCCTCGCTTGCCAGATCGTCTTCACCAAGGACCTCGACGGCCTGAAGGTCAAGCTCGCGGCTGGGTCGATCTAACGCCTTTAACTTATTTTATAATATTAGGAAGGGCAGGGGGATGCTCTATCCCCTCTTTTTTTCCACTTTACAACCAATAATAGGTAGGTTATTTTCTAAAAAAGGTAGCCAAGCCGATCGTATATTATAAATTCAGCGAATTCTATCGGCAATTATTTCGGAAATAAGAAGGACGATCTTTTCATGGAGAAAAATACGACCGGCTTCGGCGACTTGGATTTTATTGAATTGGAAAACCGCTTCGGTATGGACAATGCGCGCGTCATTTTGCGCACGTTGGAGAAATTCGAGGGGATTCCGGAATATCGCGTGGCCAAGCTTTCTTACGAAGACAGATTAAATAATGTGATTTCGGTCATGAAGGACAACATTCGCTGTCAAACCAGGCATTAAATACACAGAAAGCGCAACGAGGGATCGATTTTGACATATGAGGAGCTTCATCGCCGTTATGGCACCCATGTTTCGCAGCGCGTGCGCCGCGAACTGACGTCGTCGGAATTTGATTCCATAGATATCGATTCTTTGCCCTCGTGGCTCGAAGCCCGCGCCGAAGCCGCGCATGACGCCTATCTTCGTCTTTTGAATAATCCCTTGGCATCTCAGGAAAAAGACGAATCCGGCGCAAAAGAAGCCTGCCGCCGCTGGCGCGAAGCCGAAGATTTGGCCTATCTCGTCGTCATCGCCGATGATGTCAGCGCGAACGCTCGCGCTCTTTAAACTCAAGAAAACAACAGGATTCTTGCAAAACGGGTTAAAACCTGTTCCTTTTGACTTATGTTAATTGATAGCCATTGCCATCTCGATTTTCCGAAGCTTGTCGAAGATCAGGCAGGCGTTGTCGCGCGCGCTCTCAGGGCCGGCGTCGGGCGAATGGTCGATGTCTGCACAAGGCAAAGGGAATTCGACATCGTTTGCGCGACAGCGGAACGCTATACGTCCGTTTTCTGCACGATCGGAATTCATCCGCACGTTGCGGGCGAAGAGGCGGAAAAGGTTAAGGTCGAAGACATCGTCAAGGCCGCGTCTCATCCCAAAGTTGTCGGCATCGGCGAAACAGGCCTCGATTATTTTTATAATTCCTCGCCCCGCGAGGCGCAGGAGGAAAGCTTCCGCCGTCACATCCGCGCGGCCCAAGAAGCGAAGCTTCCTGTCTCGATCCATAGCCGCGACGCCGAGGAAGACACGCTTCGCATTTTGAAAGACGAAGGCAAAGTTTCCGGCGTCTTGCATTGCTTCAGCTCGCGCCGTCACTTAGCGGAAGAAGGGCTTACACTCGGTCTATATATATCATTTTCCGGAATCCTGACTTTCAAAAAGTCTCAGGATTTGCGCGACATCGCCCGCGCTATCCCGATGGACAGGATTTTGGTCGAAACCGACGCGCCATATCTTGCGCCGGAGCCTTATCGCGGCAAAACATGCGAACCCGCCTATGTCGTGAAAACGGCGGAAGTTCTGGCCGAAGCCAAGGGCGTCAATTTCGACGAAATCGCAAAGGCGACGACCGATAATTTCTTCAAGCTTTTCACTAAATGCCCTCCGGAGGCTTCAAAATGAAAATCACCGTTCTCGGCTGCGGTTCATCGGGGGGAGTGCCGCTCATCGGAGGCGTTTGGGGCGCTTGCAATCCCCAGAATCCGCGCAACCGCCGCACGCGAGTTTCGATTTTAGTCGAAAACGAGGAAACGACAATTCTCGTCGACACCTCGCCCGACGTGCGCCAGCAACTCTTGGCGTGCGAATTAAAAAAACTCGACGCAGTCCTTTTTACGCACGCGCATGCCGATCATTGCCACGGCATCGACGAATTGCGCAGCATCAACTGGCTGACGCAAAAGCCGGTCGACATCTACGCGGACGAAATGACGATGATCGAACTGAGCAACAGATTCGGTTATATCTTTTTAGGGGCAGGAAAAGGAAATTTCTATAAGCCGTCGGTGACGCCGCATGAAATCTCGGGCGCGTTTACGGTTGGAGCTATTTCCGTTTTACCATTCTTCCAAAATCACGGCACCAAACGCTCGCTGGGCTTTCGTTTCGGCGATTTTTCCTATTCGACGGATGTTCATTATTTCGACGCCGCTGCCGTAGAAGCGCTACGGGGAACGAAAACGTGGATACTCGATTGCGTCCGTCCGGACTCTCATCCGACGCATTTAAATCTGGATCAAGCCCTGGAATGGATCGAGAAGATAAAGCCCGAACGCGCTTACTTGACGCATCTCAGTCATCATATGGATTACGACACTTTGGTCCGCCGTCTTCCCGCAGGCGTCTTGCCCGCCCATGACGGATTGGTGATCGAATGTTGATCTTCAATCCGAAAATCTGCCGTTATGCAGCGATCGGCCTTTTCGGCGTTCTTTTCGTCCTGATCCTTCGCACCTTTCGCGATTACGGCGTGACGTGGGACGAAGAGCTTCAAAACCAATACGGACAGGCTATCGCCGATTATTACGCCTCCGGCTTTAAAGACTTGCGCTATGCGCAAATTTTCAATTTGTATCTGTACGGAGGCCTATTCGACGGATTGGCCGCCATTATAGACTCTTTCACGTTTCTCGGAATCTACGATACGCGCCATTTATTGAACGCGATGTTCGGCCTTCTGGGATTATGGGGCACGTGGAAACTCGGCCGGTTTCTCGGCGGCGAAATCATCGGCTTGCTGGCGCTGATTTTATGCGTCACGGTTCCGTCTTTCTACGGACACATGTTCAACAATCCCAAGGATATTCCCTTTGCCGCGGGAATTGTCTGGGCGATTTATTATATGTCGCGCGTTTATATGAACCCCGACCGAGCGAGCTTGGTAAAACTTGGACTTATTCTTGGCCTGACGTTGGGCGTCAGGGTAGGGGGCGTCATGATTTTCGCCTTCTGGCTTGCGCCGATGGGCGTCGCGGCCCTGCTCCCGTTAGCCAGACATTTCGACGCCCGAACGGCGCGCGCCGTGGCCTTGGATATTGTTAAGCGTGCGGGACGCGTGGTTTTGCCGGTTGGTTTGTTCGCTTATGCGATCATGCTCGTCTGCTGGCCGTGGGCGCAACAAAACCCGATAGCAAATCCCTTGCGCGCCCTGAGCGAATTCAGCAACTTTCCGCAGGATGTCGAGGTATTGCTCGACGGCGTTATTTACCGGTCGACGGAATTGCCGTGGACCTATGTTCCGCTCTATTTCGGCATTCAGTTGCCGGAAATTTTTCTGTTTCTATTGGCCGCCGCCGTCGCCTTCATGCCTAAAATCTGGCGTTCGATGAATCCCGCGCAAAAACAAAGTTTTTCTCTCTTGCTTTTGACGGCAACGGTTCCCGTTTTATATGCGATTCTACGTCGTCCGGCGCTTTACGACGCCGTCAGGCATTTTTTGTTCGTTATTCCTTTGGCTTCGGTCGTCGCGGCGTTTGCGGCGCGCGAGTTATTTTCTTTTTGTCTTTCCATATCCGAAAAACAATCCGTTCGCCGCGCGGTTGGCGCCGTTCTTATTCTGGCCTTTTTCTCGTTGATCGGTGCGCAAATCGTTCTTATGGCGCGGCTTCATCCATACGAATATATTTATACAAACAGCTTTGCGGGGGGCGTGAAAGGCGCTTATGGCCGTTATGAGCTGGATTATTGGGGTTCATCGTTTAAGGAAGCGGCCCAAAAAATACAAAAGTATGTCGCGCGCGAAGGCGGCGTTCCGGCCGGTAAGATTTATAAGGTCGCCATTTGCGGATCGTGGTCTTCGGCGACGATTTATCTGCCGCCGGATTACGAAGCCGTCGTCGCCAACGAACCGGCCGAATTCTTTCTCTCGACGACGCGATGGATGTGCCAAAACATGCGCCCGGGAAAAGAAATCATCCGGGTCGAGCGCATGGGAGCGCCGCTTGCGATCGTTAAGGACTTGCGTGGCAAGTATGAGCACTACGAGGGCAATTCAAATAAGGCCAAATAGCCCCTCTGCTTCCCGCCTCAATTTAACATAATATATCTTATGCGACTTTTAGATATCCAAACGCAGCATTCAAGCATAACCGTTTAGACCCTGCCCTTGTTGTCAAAATTACGCCGAGGTCATCAACGATGTAGGGATATCGCGCATATCCAAAGCCGGTGGCGCGGTCTCCTCTCCCACCGAAGGCTTGCTAAGCCCCGCGGCAATAATGCGATTGATGTTGATGAGGCTGTCGATAAGGTCGGGAGCAAATTTTCCGACTGCGCTGAAGCTGGTTCTATCGACATACCGGCTTAGATTTAAGAGCGTGACTTTCAAAGGTATCGGCAGCGGGTTTTCCCCATCCGACAAAGCAACCTGAAAAATCGTCCACAAACGCTGATTGGTTCGGATGGCCTCGCCGTATATCTTCAGATTTTTCTTCGATTTAACGTCTTTTCCCATCAATTCCTTCACATCGTTCAATTTGCTCGCGCAATACAACAACGCGCGCGCGTCCGTTTCGCGGCTATTTCCCGTCGGCACGGTTTGAACCTTCTGATTTTTACCATAAATATTGACTTTTTCGTACGAATTCGACGGCATTGACTTAATTCTCCAAGGGCGTTGATGGTGCAGATACAGAAGGCGCTGCTGTGACAGGCGGGGACGCTGGCGTGGAAACGCCTTGCGTGCTTCTTTCATACTGCGCCAACATTGCGTGCGCAACTCTTAAAGCTTTAAAACTTTCACGGGCTTCAAGATGTTGAATGATTTGCGCAACATCGGTTTCATAAGCTGGATAAAGCTTGCCAAAGTTTTTGACGGTCTCGATGACGAGGCTATCCATCGGCTTGTCCTTGCCCTTGAATAAATAGATAACTTGCAAAAGAAAATAAACGTTCGACACGTCTGAATCGCTGCGGCGATCCATGTTCATCAAATAGCCTTCGCGCAACACGGGACTGTCGGAGAGAATCAGGAGATCGGCGGGACGCGTCCCGACATTTTTAAGAACCGCGCCGCCTGCGAATATTTTGCCTTCCGGCTTGACGCGAATTTTCAATGGCATGCTCCCGACTCCTTCGAGAAAAATATATTCTAAGAAAAAGGCGGGCCGTCTGAGGCCCGCCCTTTCCTAGTCTTCTTAGAGAATCTTCAAGATCGCGCTTTCGAGCGTTCCCGAAACTCCTAACGACACGATGCCGAGAGAGTCTTGAGCTTGCAGAGCTTGCAAGTTCGCGCCTTCCGTATTCGTATCGGCCGCCGTCAAGTCGTTCGATGCGTTTTGCAGCGACGTGATCAGGTTCGACGTGAAATCTTGCCTGGTCTGAATCAAAGTCGCGTTACCACCGAACTGAGAGGCGTCGGTCGTCAACGTTCCGAGTGCGGTCAGCAAATACGACTGATTGACGTCAATATCCGCGTTGGTCGCCCAAGAACCGCCCGCAGCGCCGCCGGTTGTTCCAAGCAAACCCGCCGTGGTGATATTCACGCCGGTGATCGTCAATGCGGTACCGTCGTTTGCGTTGAAGTAAACCACCAAGGTGTTGGTGGAGCTGTTCAGCAGGTTCGTGCCGTTGAACGTCGCGTCATTGACCATCTGATCAAGCTGCGTCGTCAAGGAATTAAACTGCGAAGCAAGACCTGCGCGCGTTAAGGTATCCGTCGTACCAAGAGCCTGAGTCACAAGGCCTTGAAGCTCGGTAACGACGTCGTTAATGTCGTTAATCGAGTTATCGTACGAGTTCACCGCTTCCAGCGCCGTCGAAAGGTTGGTTTTCACCGTCGCCAACCCGTTCGCCGAGTTGAGGAAGCCTTTCGACGCGAAGTAAGCCGTCGCGTTATCAGAAGCCGAGTTAACGGTCTTACCCGTAGACAAGTGCTCCTGCGTTTCTTGGAGAAGAGCCGTCGTGTTCTGCAAAGCCGTGAGGTTTGCGCGAGCTGCCGAGCTCAGGGAGATATCACCAATCGCCATAGTAGAACTCCTTTCAGAGGTTGAGCGCAGACTCCTTCTGCGGGTTTAAGTTTGTTAAACGTGAACCATAAAAATGAATCTATGTTTAACGACAGATTGGTGGATGCGAAATTCATGCCATACATATAATCTCGCTAAGCCCATGATTTATCATGAGCGACACTAGATGTAGCGCGGCAAATTTTGCCGCTTATGACTCAGCTAGGCAAAAATTGCCGAGCCGTTTTTACCGAAATGAAAAAATTATTTCGACGATTTTAAATTTTAATCCGCGAGCATTCGCTTTCAAGCGTCGGCGATTCGATTGATCTTCTGTCCGACGTGGCCGAGTTGAAGAGATAAATCTCCGTCGCACCACAAATCGAAACCTGCCGCGCGCGCTTTTTCGCAGAAATAATAATCCTCGCCGCGCAGCTGCGCGCCGTCTGTTTCAAGATTGAAATATGGCGCTTTCAACGCGTCGAACACGTTGACGCGTATCAGTAAACATCCGGTGGGCAACAATTTGACGCGGCGAAGGCCGGAGGTCACATGGGCAAGAGTCCCCTCTTCCGTAATGGTCAAAGGATGAAACGGGGCCGCGCGCATCGCATACGTCGCGCCGACGATATCTTTCCGGTGCGCCAGCAAACGCTTCAGCGTGTCGGCGGGAAAAACCATGTCGGAGTCGAGAAACAAAAGATGCGAAGCCTTCATGATTTGCGCCGCTCCGACGCATTGGTTGCGCCCCAAAGGAACGAGCGACGTGCGCGAATTGACGAGGGCGACCGGCACTCCGGGATTCAGGCATAGCATTGCGAGCGACATCGCAAAATCCGCTTGAACCATATCGCCGGAAGGCACGCCGATGGCGACAAGAGAAGGTTCGGTCATTTTTTGCCTCCGTCGGCTGCATATCGGGGAGCCGTATTTCCACGGTACGTGTAGGAACCGCTGTGGTTGAGCTTGCTGTTCAGATCGCACCATATTTCTCCGCCGATCGCGCGCCAGCGGCGGCAGAAGGAATAATCTTCGCTCAAGTAAACGCCGGTATCGGGATCGATCATGCAATCGAACAAGGCATAGAGATTGTCGGAAGCCGCGGCTGGACGCGGAAAAGCGTGCAACGCCTTATATTTCGTCTCGGGATAGGCCTCAATCATGCGCTCGAAAACGCCGCGCTTGATAAGCTGAAAACCGGTTCCCGCATAAACGCCGGTCGCAAATCCGTTTTCGGTTCTGGCTTCGTCTCCTTCGCAGAAAGCCGCGACGTAAGCGAGGCCTGCTTCGTCCAATGTCTCTTGGCTATGCCCGAAACGTTGCGCGAGCTGGTTCCAATCGATGATTTTGGCGGGATACAATCCGGCAACGAAGTCCTTATCGAATTTCAGCATCCGCGCCACCTGCTCAGGCAAAAAAGAAATGTCGGCGTCGATGAATAAAAGATGCGTCGTCGCCGGATTGTCGAGAAACTTCGCGACGATCGCGCTGCGCGCGCGGGGGATCAACGCGTCATTGCCGAGCATCACGACGGCCACATCGAACCCCTGCCCTGCCGCGGCGGCGGAAAGAGCCAGAAGCGACATCGTGTAATCCTGCGACACCACGCCGCCGAAGCACGGCGTTCCGACGACGATCAAAGGCTTGCTCATACATCCGTCCTTCCGTCGCAGACGACCTGCAACAGTTTTTCGTTCATATCGCTCCACGCCCACTCCTTCATGCGTCCGGCAACGACAGTGGCATCGGCGCGGGACGAGGCGCGGTTATCGTACACATATTCCATCGCCGCCACGACTTCGTCCACATCCGTTTCGCCCCAATCTTCGACCGAGGGCATCGACGGCGGCGCTTTGACAGGTTTCTGGGAGCTCAAAACTTTGCAGCCGATAAGATCGACCAAATCCTTTTGCCCCGTGTTGTAGGAAACATATGTCGGCACGCCGCACGCCATCGCTTCCATCGCCACGAGGTTCGTGCCTCCTTCGCAACGGTTCGGAAATACCGCCATATCGCAGTCGCGCAAAACCGAAGGCATCAGCAAATTGAGGGTAAAAGGCAGATCGACAAAGCTGCCCTGCGGCAATCCCTGCTTCAAAAGCCAAGGCGCGATTTTCAATCCGGATTGCTGGAGTTCGGGAACGTCTTGGCAATGCCCCGCCAAAGAGAAAGCGGCGGCGTTCGGGCTCAAAAGAGACTGCCAGCACGTCACCAAGAGCGCATCGGAATGGGTAGCGTAAAAACGCTTGAAAGCGGCCAGAACGATGTCTTGCCCTTTGCGGTATTCGAATTTTCCTCCCGAGAAAATAACGAAACGGTTCCGGTAAAGCTCCGTTCCAGGCGCCGGATGAAAAAGGGCGGGGTCGATGCCTTGATAGCACAGATGCACGGGCCCGATGTCGAGGCTTTTAAGATACTCGGCGTTCCATTTCGAAATGGCGATGAACATATCGTAGTTCTTTGAAATTTTTCTTCCTTGTTCCGTTAAAAACATATGTTCAAGCGCCACGCAGGCGACGTTTGGCTTTCCCCATATGCGGTCCTGCCCCTGAAAACCGAGAAAGTCGTTGCTGCTTCCGTGAAGGACGGCGTGTTTAAAAAAGAGCTTCTCCTGCGGATTTTCCTTCAGATAAGCGTGGATTTTTTCCGACAGGCCGAAACTGGCGGCGACTTTGGCTTGCTCCAAAGGCGGCAAACTGATAACCGAAGACTTGCTCGTAAGGATAAAATTCTTCGCTTCCCCTCCGCGCCGCAAATACTGAAGCAGGATTTGCATCCCGTAGATGCCGTATCCGGATATCGTCGATAAAACCCAACTGACGGCAAGAGGAGACAAGGAGAGAATCCTTATGTTTTTATCCTATCGTCATTCCGGAAAACTTTCTCTTCGCGTTTCTTGCGCGAGAGAAAGTTTGTCCGGAATCCGATTTGGTTTGTTTGCAACAAGAAAATCAAATCGGATTCCGCATAAATTCCCAAATTTGCAAGAAAAAGCAAATTTGCGAATTCTGCGGAATGACGGGGACTTTATGAGAATAGCCTTCAATCTATCCATCCATAACACGCCTTTTGATCTTCCGCCAAGGGCGTGTTATCACTCCCTCTCACACTTTAAAGGAAGCGTTGATTATGACCATTACCCTGCATGTCGGCGATTTGCCCTTGAACGTCTCTTTCGGCGATTGCGTCGCTATCGACACCGAATCCATGGGGCTTAACTGGGACAGGGACCGGTTGTGCCTCGTTCAACTGTCGTCGGGGGACGGCAACGCGCATCTGGTCCAGTTTCCCGCCGGGCGCTATGACGCGCCGAATCTCAAGAAACTTCTGGCCGACCCCAAAGTTATGAAATTGTTTCATTTCGCGCGCGCCGATCTGGCGACGATTTTCCGCTACTTGGGCGTCATGCCAAAGCCCGTCTATTGCACGAAGATCGCCTCGGTGCTTGTGCGCACCTTCTCGGATCGCCACAGCCTGAAGGACTTAAGCCGCGATTTGCTCGGTTTCGATATGTCCAAGGAACAGCAAACGTCCGATTGGGGCGCGCCCGCGCTTTCGCAGGAGCAGTTGACCTACGCAGCTTCGGACGTTCTGTACCTGCATAAAATTAAATCCTTGCTGGATGCCCGGCTCGCGCGCGAAAACCGCGCCGAATTGGCGCGTAAAATTATGGATTTCCTGCCCGTTCGCGCGGAACTGGATGTCGCCGGATGGCGCGATGTCGATATCTTCTCGCATAAACCGACGAGAAAACCGGACTAAACCGGAATAAGTTAGTGTTTTCCGCCTTCATAGGCTGTAAAATCGCGGCATGAGCAAGACTCAGCAAGGACAGTCGCACCCCAGCCGGTTGGATTTCATCCGTCCGCGCCTGACCAAGCGCATGGAACGCGCCCGCGAGGGACGCATGGCCCGCTTTGTCCGCCGATTGCGCCTATGGTTGCCTTTGCTCGCGATTATTATCGTTTTGCTTTTGTTTTTATGGCCCGTTTTGCTTCCCAATTTCAAGATGCTGGATGTCGCCAAAGACGTTCCCGATCTCGTCATCGACAATCTGCATTACACGGGGGTGGACGACAAAAACCAGCCGTATTCGCTTTTGGCGAAGCAAGCCACGCGTCCTTCGGCTTTGCACGGCATTTACGATCTCGTTAAACCCGAGGGCGAAATTACGCTTCAAAGCGGCGCATGGATGGACGGAAAGGCCGATTATGGCCGTTATGACGAAATCGGCAAAAAACTGTGGCTGGGCGGGAATGTTCAGATTTTCCACGATAAAGGCTATCAGGTCACGACCGACGAAGCCCAGATTAACTTGAACAATAACGACGCTTGGGGCGATAAAGACGTGTTAATTCAAGGGGCTTTTGGCACCGTTCGCGGAGTTGGCTTCCGTTTTCTGGATTCGGGGCATACGGTGATCGTCGAAGGCCCCGCTAAGGCAATCCTCAGTTTACACGGAAGCCAAGCTTCTGATAAACCGTCTTTACCCTAAATCAAGGATTATTGAATAATAAAGAAAACAAACCGAACAAGGCTTTATATGCGCACCGGCGCTTGCGTTTTCATGTTCATTTTCCTGCTTGGCGGCCCTGCGTTTGCCGAGGGAAAAGCCGCGCCCGCCGTCCAAACGGCTCCCCCTGCCCCGCAACCGATCGAAGTCACGGCGGACAAATCCCTCGAATGGTATCAGGATCAAAGCATTTATGTCGCCAGAGGGAACGCCAAGGCCGTGCGCGGCGAGTTGACCGTCATGGCCGATCTTTTGACGGCGCATAAGCGCGAAACGCCGGAAACGTCCAAAGACGCCTCCGGAAAAAAACTGCCGAAACCTCCTGCCGATAAAAAATCCGACAATTCAACGGGCGATATTGACAGAATGACCGCCGAAGGCCATGTGGTGATCCTTAAAGGCAGCGCTCGCATTACGGGAGACCACGCCGTGGACGATGTCGATAAGCACGTAATCGTCGTGACCGGCAACAACTTGCGTTATGAAACCGACAAGCAAGTCGTGACGGCGCGCGACAGCCTCGAATACTGGGACGAAACGAAAATCGCCGTCGCCCGCGGCAACGCCGTCGCCGTTAAGGGCGACCGCCATATTACAGGCGACGTTTTGACGGCAGAATTTCGCGATCAACCAAGCGGAAAGGATCAGCTCTATAAAATGACCGCCGTCGGCAATGTCACCGTCATTACCAAAAACGACGTCACGCGCGGCGATCGGGGCGTTTACGACGCCGCCCGCGATATCGCGATCATTACGGGCCACGTGCGCATCACGCGTCCCGACGGAACCCAATTGACCGGAGACGTCGGAGAATCCGATTTTGCGTCCAACCAAAGCCGCCTGCTCAACGGCGGATCGGGCCGCGTCCGCGCCTTGCTTCCGGCCAAATCGGCATCGAAAACAGCCAAACCAGCAACCGCTCCCGCCGCGACAACACAGGAAGGGACGCCATGAGTTCATTGGGCAAAGTCGTTCCCCTTTCAAAACCCGCCAAGAAAAACGCGCCTCATCCCGCGCACGGGAAAGGCCTCGAGGCAGGGCATCTCGGCAAACGCTATAACAAGCGTCCCGTCGTTCATGACGTAAGCTTTTCGTTGCAACGCGGCGAGGTGGTCGGCCTTCTTGGGCCAAACGGCGCGGGCAAGACGACGTGTTTTTATCTCGTCACGGGCTTGGTCAAGCCGGACATGGGGCGCATTTATCTGGACGGAATTAACGTCACCGATTTTCCCATGTACCGCCGCGCGCGCTTGGGACTTGGCTATCTGCCCCAGGAATCCTCGATCTTCCGCGGCCTGACGGTCGAAGATAACATCCGCGCCGTTCTGGAAATCGTCGAACCCGATTACGGCTCGCGCGAAGCGATACTGAACGAACTGCTGGCCGAATTCGGCATCACGCACTTAAGACAAGCGCCCTCGATCGCCTTGTCGGGCGGCGAAAGGCGGCGTCTCGAAATCGCGCGCGCCCTCGCCTCGCAACCGCATTTTGTTTTGCTGGACGAGCCATTCGCGGGCATCGATCCCATCGCTCTGGGCGATATCCGCGATCTGGTCGTTCACCTGCGCGACAGAGGCATCGGCGTTTTGATTACGGATCATAATGTGCGCGCAACGCTTGAAATCGTCGATCGCGCGTACATCATTCACGACGGCGGAGTCCTGATGCAGGGCACGCCCGACGAAATTATCGAAAACGCCGACGTGCGCCGCGTGTATCTCGGCGAAGAATTCAAGATGTAACACATTGAATTCAATACCCAAAGAACGCTTGCGCTAAAATATTTGGTTAAAATTTCCGATTTTCATTTTTACTTTCATCCTTTGGCCTTAAATTGGCTCCAGTTCTTGAAAGAGATCGTGCAAAGCAATGAAAGAATTTACCCTTCCCAAAACCGGCGGCATCGCAAAAGTCGATGTTCTCGACGATTCCGATCTGTGCGAGGTTCTGGCTCTGCATGAAGCGACGCGCGCCGCTTTGCCCGCCGACAGGAAGAGATACATTTTGCCGCAAGGCACCGCCTATTTCCAGAATCTGCTCTCGCGCCTGACGGGATTGTTGGTCGGCATCCGCGCCGAAAACAAGCTCGTCGCGCAGATGGGAGTCATGGGGCCTTTGACTTTACGCGAAGCGATCGCGCTTCATGTCATCACGCGCAACGATGTGCCGTTTCACCACGCTTCTTTGACGGACTCCGTCGTCGTTTTCAAAAGCATGGCGTGCCATCCCGAATGGCGCGGCAACGATCTTGCGAAAAATCTGCTTTCTTACGCGTCGGAACTTCCCCTCGCCCAAATCTGCGATCATGTGTTCGCGCAAATATCCGTGGGCAACAAGCGCAGCTGGGATGGCTTCGCGCGCCAGAATTTCGGAATCGTCGCCGCGGCGTACGATCCCGAAGACGGCTTGCCGCGCTTTATTTTTCAAAAACCGGCGTTCGGTTTCGACTTCGTTCCCCAACCTATGGCCGACGACGTCGATCCCTCGGCAGATTTTTCCGCCATCGTTTCCCTGACGCAACGCGAGGGATTGGTCGGCGTTTGCGATAACGGCTCGACGGAAAAACTGGTATTCCTCCGCAACCGCGAAGAGATCAACCTGATGCCGGTTTTGGCGCGGGTCGGCGGCGGAAGATAGCGCTAAGTATTAACGAGTTATTTACATTAAAAAGATAAACCGGCTTGAGAGTTTCCTTATACGGGGGCTAGCCATGCGCAACGCGATCATCCTATCTGCCGCCCTTTTTCTCATGAGCAGCGCGTCCGCTTTTGCTGCAACGGCTTGCACAAATCCTGTGAACGGCAGTTGCGTGACTGTAAGTTGTTCTATGCTTGGCGAAACCATGATGGACGTGAACAGCCAAAACATCATCGCCTGTTTAGAGACTTCCACAGCCGCCAGTAACAACTGCACGACAAATGATGCGCCGAACGGAAATTGCCAGTGGAAATCGATGAGTGGCGGGAATGGTTCTCCCGGCCAATGGTGCGGCCTTGTGTTTTGGACGGTGTTAGATACAGATAGCCATTGTCAAATAACCGAACAGGTGAATTGTGAAGAGCAGCCGATAATGACGACGACTTCCTGCAACAGCAGTATTCCTCCCTTTCCGTCTAATAACTGCCTCTACACTTCCATACTAGCGCCGCAGTATCGTGGACCAACGCCTACGCCAACGTGCCCAAGCGGGTATGTTCCCTATCAATTATCGTCTTCTTCGTCTGAATATATGAGTTGTATCGTGCCCAATGGGGATGGGGGTCTTGGGGCACATGTCTATTCTTATCGTTCATATGGTTATACGTGCATCAATAACAATCAATAGAAAACGGTAGTCAGCCGAGCACGACCCAAAATCCTCCGACAATCGCGGCGAGAACGCCCAATGCTACCCATGTCAGGTATTTTTCTATAAACGTGCGTATCGGGTGGCCGAATTTGCGCACCAAGGCCGCGATAATGAAAAACCTCGCGCCGCGCGTCGCAAGCGCCGCTAAAACGAACGCGCCGATATTCAACCCCGCGACGCCGCTTGCGATCGTCACCAGCTTAAAGGGAATGGGGGTCAATCCCTTTGCAAGAATAATCAGCACGCCCCATTTGTTGAACCCGTCGTGGAACGCCTGAAACGCGTTCTGCAAATGATAGGTATCGACGATCCACTGTCCCAAAGTCGCCATTGCGAACACGCCGATGCCGTAGCCGATCAACCCTCCGATGACGGACCCCGCCGTGCATATCGCCGCAAGACGCCACGCCTTGTCGCGCCGCGCAATGGCCAACGGCAGCAAAAGAATATCGGGAGGCAAAGGAAAAAACGAAGCCTCGGCAAGGGCTATCCCGAACAATATCCACTCGGCATAGGGCTTTTCGGCCTGCCGCAGAATGCAATCGTAGCTTCGACGTATCATAAAGGCTCCCGTTGACGAGAAACGCGCACTCTATAGGATTTAAGGCGTCCGTAAAATAATAATCGTACTTTTCCACAGTTTCTGGTAAGCGAAACAACGACGATATGGGCGGTTAGCTCAGCGGAAGAGCATCTCGTTTACACCGAGGAGGCCGGGGGTTCGAACCCCTCACCGCCCACCACAAGAGAGACGGGGCAATGCCCCGTCTCTCTTGTGGTTAGTGACGGATTTCGAACCCCCGAAGAAGGGGGGCGACAACAAGGCATTCCTTGACGCGAGGCGGAATAACGCCGAGCGTAAAAATGTAAGGTTATGCCGAAGTACACCCCTCACCGCCCACCACCGGCAAGCCGCCGGAGGCTTTCGTTTTTGGCCGCGTTTTCCGGGAGAGGCTGGGAAAAATAATGCGCATCGGCATACTCAATTTGGTGGAAAGCAAATCCCCTGAAATGCGGGCGCGTTTCGGCGGTTATGCGAACGTGTTCCGCGAAAACATTCTGGAAAACGAATTCGAGTCCATCCGTTTCGACGTTCTTTTCAACGAACTGCCCAAGTCGGTCGGCGAATTCGACGGATATCTTATCAGCGGCGCGGACGATGCCGTTTACGATCCCCTGCCATGGATCAAACCCTTGGAAGATTTCGCGCGCGCAGTAATCGATCGCAAAATCCCGATCGTCGGTATTTGTTTTGGCCATCAGCTCATAGCCCATGCGCTTGGGGGACGCGTCGAAAAAAGTTCCAAAGGCTGGGGAATCGGCCTTCATGCCTACGCTGTTTCAAACGCCCGGCCTTGGATGGACGAAATCTCTTCGGTTTCGTTGATGGCTTTTCACGAAGATCAGGTCATAGCGCCGCCGCCGCACGCTGACGTGATTTTGTCGAGCGCCTTCGCGCCGTTCGCCGGATTGGCATATACGCAAGCCCCCATCCTGTCGTTTCAGGCCCATCCGGAATTTTCACCGGCCTACGTCGAAGCTCTTCTCCATTTGCCTAACATGCCCAAATTTTCGCAGGCGCTTTTGGACGAAGCTCTCGCCTCTCTGAACAAACCGAACGACGGCGCCCGGGTCATTTCGTGGATCCGCCGATTCTTTAAACACTACGGCGGCAAAAACTCCCGAAACCAACCGCACTAATATCGATGCCTGATTTTGCTACCTTTGCTTCATCATTTTTAAATGCGTTGCTATAAATATGCCTGCCATAAACAGGACATATTTTCCCGCTAAACACGCTTCATGTTCATGAATAAACCACAAGAAACCGCGCCGGACGCGCCCGCCAAAGAGCCGGATTTGGACGAAGACATTTCCGTCCATGTTTTCACCGTGTCTGCGGCGTTGATGGGCGTTTGCCTGACGGGCGTCGGCATTCTTCACATCATTACGGCCAGCACACACATAAAAACCATGGCCGACGATTGTCTTTCGATAGATTCGATGCTCTTCCTGATAGCCTGTTTTTTGTCCTACTGGGCGCTTCGTTCCAGAACGGCCAAGCGCATGCACATCATCGAACGGTTCGCCGACGGCATTTTCCTTTTGGGTCTATGCGTGCTGGCCGCGACCTGTTTCATCATCACGTACGTCATCGTCTAAGCGCGCGACGTTACGTCAATCCAAGGCCCGAAAGAAAAGCGTCGAGCAACGGCTCGAAAACGCGGCCGAATATTCCCGTCGCAATGAGCAGAAGCAGGATAATGATTCCATAAGGCTCGATGCGCATATAGGGTTTTGAAAGTGCATCGGGCAAAAGAGCGCCCACGACGCGCCCTCCGTCGAGCGGAGGAATGGGGATCAGATTAAACAGCATCAGGACAAGGTTGATGACAATGCCCGCCAATGCTCCTTGCGCAAATAGATTCACGTAAACATTCGGCATAAATCCTGCGATCAGGCTCAAGCAGACAAGACTTATATACCAACCGATCATCATAAGCAGATTGGCTAAAACGCCAGCGGCGGCGACGAGAATAACGCCCCAACGCCCGCCCTTCAGTTGCCGGAAATTCACGGGAACTGGCCTGGCCCAGCCAAAGATGAACGGCATATGAGCGAACAGCATCAATCCGGGAAGCAGGATCGTTCCTACCGGATCGATATGCCGGAAAGGATTTAAGCTCAGGCGTCCTGCGTCGCGGGCCGTCGTGTCGCCAAAACGCTCGGCCACCCAGCCGTGCGCGCATTCGTGGAGCGTGATTGCGAGAATACCCGGAACCAGCCAGACAAGAATTTTCTCCATCATGTCGGGATCGACCCCGTTCATCGTTGAGAGCCTTGTTAGCCTTGGACGCCTTTTAATTTCCGCATGAAATATATACCAAATTTGCCGTTCAATCCATGGTTCTCTCATGAAATTGATTTTCGTATAAACGGTGCTATAGAAATGAAAAGTATGTGTGGTTAGTCCTATCAGACGATCAACCCGATCAAGAAGGAGAAACCCCATGAAAATAAAATCCCCGCTCGTCGTTTCTGTTTTATTAGCCTGCGCTCTTGCCGCAGGGCCTGCGCTTGCCGCAGCCCCTTCGGGAGAGACAGCGCAGCCAACCCAGCCTTTTTCTCATCCGTCCAATGACGCGTCTTATTCCAAAGACGTTCAGCAAGACGTAACTTCTCCGATGCAGGAAGACGAGGTGCTGGCAAAAGCCAAACCCATGGACAACGGCAAAGTGCAATATATCTCGGGCGGCGTCGCGGAAAGCGGTATGAGGGCGATCGACGCGGAAGAGAAAGCCTATAACCTCAAGATCCTCTTTGTTGCCGGAAAAGCTTATCTTGCCGACGTCGATGTGCGGATCAAAGACAGTAAAGGCGATGAGGTGCTCGATACGGCAACTCACGGCCCCGTGCTTCTCGTCAAAATGCCGATGGGCATGTATACGGTGGAGACTAAAACCATGGAAGGAGCGATGCTGACCAAGCATATTAAGGTCGGCAAAGACTATCTCGCTTCTTACGTGCTGCGTTATCCCGCCGAAAAACAATAATCATAGAAATAAACGAGCTGGCCTACGTCAGCTCGTTTTTTCAGGTGCAAGCAGCGTCAATTTAGGGTGCCGTGACCTCGTGGTATCCCAAGGCCTTGTACTTGGCGACGCAGGCGTCGTAATTGCTCTTGGCGGCCATGCCCGTGATGGGGCCGACTCCGTTAGAAACGCAATTGACGGTAACGCCTTTATCGTTGACCATTTGGGCCGAATAGGAACATCCGGCAATCGCTAAAGCGAACGCGCAGGCCGATGCGTATGTAAGCAAGTCTTTCGTGCGGATAGACATGATTCCTCCAGTGTGAGAAGAGAGCGTTCAAGAAAATTTAGGGAGAAGTGGCCTCGTGGTATCCCAAGGCCTTATACTTATTCACGCAACTGTCGCGAGCCGCAAGCGCCGCCGTGCCCGAGATGGGGCCAAGTCCGCTCGCCTTGCAGTCAACGGTAACGCCTTTATCGTTGACCATCTGGGTTGAATAAGAACACCCCGCAAGCGCCAACAGCGACACGCAAATCAACGCATATGTACGAATAGCCATAAATCCTCCCTTGTTGATGGTTTTTATATGACCATACCCATGCTATGAGATGGGGGATATCATGGCAAGCGAAAATCCGAACTTTGAAACTGGAAAATGCCGTTGAGAAAAGATTTCCTATTCCTTACGTGTTTGATCGGGATTGCCCTCGCGCCCGTTAGCGCGTCGGCGCATCCGCACGCGTGGATCGATTACCGCACGCGCGTGATTTTCAACGACGACAATAAGATCACGGCGATCCGCGAGCATTGGCTTTTCGACAGCACGTATACGGAATTCGCGCTTCACGATTACGGCAAATACAAAGGCGGCGTCCCTACCCATAAATTGCTGATGGATTTGGCGAACGAGAACCTGAAAAATCTGAAAGACGCCGATTATTTCACGGTTCTGGAGGAAAGCGGAAAAAAGAAGAAAATAGAGTCCGTTTCCAATCCGGATTCTTATATGGAAAAAGGGCGCATCGCGCTCGATTTCACCGTCACGCTCAAAGAACCCGCCGACGCGGTCAAAAATAAAGTTGATTACATGATCTACGATCCCAGCTACTATGTTTCCATGCTTCACGATAAGGAAAATGCCATCGTTTTAGAGGGCAAGAACGCGGGCAAATGTTCGTATGAACTGGCGACGCCGAACCCGAACAAGGCGACGGTCAGTCTCGCGACCGCGATCGATAAAAACGGCAAGGCTCCCGACGATTTGGGCGCTTATTTCGCGCAAAGGATGACGCTTTCATGCAAATAAACCGGCGTTTTTTCGCGCTTCTGGCGATTTTGCTGACGCTCGGCCTTTTGGCCGCGTCCGGCGAGTTGCAACGGCTTTACCTGTCGTTGCTTCTGGCGACGCAGGGAGCTCAACGCCTGTTCCACGACGAGATAGCGGACAAGCTGAAAGCGATCAAGGAAACGCATTCTTTTATGGCCACGGGCGGATTGGTTTTTATCGGTTTTCTCTACGGCGCGTTGCACGCAATCGGCCCCGGGCACGGGAAAATCATCGTCGGCAGTTATTTGCTTGCCAGCAAAAGCTGTTTGAGGCGCGGCATCGTCGTCACTTTTCTGGCCTCTCTTCTTCAGGCGTGCGTAGCTATCGCGCTGGTGTTCGGCCTGATGGCGATTTTCGGATTGACGCGCGGGCAAACCGAACAGACCGCGCTCAAACTCGAAAGCTTCAGTTTTGGATTGCTGGCTTTGGTAGGCGCGGCGCTTTTGGGACGCGGGATTAAAGAACTTTGGAACGTTTTCCATCACCGCCGCGAGAAGGGCATCGACGTTTGTTCCTGCGGGCACGTCCACGCGCCGGAACCGCAGAAACTTAATAACATTCACGACATAGCGTCGCTCGCCGGAATGGTTTTTTCGATCGGCTTGCGCCCGTGCAGCGGCGCGATCTTGCTTTTGCTGTTTTCGGGCCTCGTCGGGGTTTATGGCGCGGGCATTCTGGCGACCTTTGCCATGGCTTTCGGAACGGCGCTGACGACCGGAGCGCTTGCAGTCCTCACGGTGCATTCGAAAACGTGGGCGTTGCGCCTGACTCAAACCGAGGGCGACAGGCTTCGTTTTCTGCACGCGGGACTTGCCGTCGGCGGAGGGATTTTGATTATCCTTTTCGGAACGGCTTTTCTTCTGGCGAATTCGGCTGCGGTCGATCTGCGCCTGCAAAGCGACGGCATCGCGATAGAAGGAAGCCATCCGCTGATGAAGGCGCTGGGGAAGTAATTATCGATTTATTATAAACCGGAAAACGTCATGCCTTCTCAAGCTTTCCTTGGAATCGAACATTCATGCACCGGACGCCTTTGGGCGGCGCGGGAGTATGACGAGCGCGTGACGCTGGCTTTGGCACAACGTTTTGAAATTCCCGAAATGATCGCGCGGTGCATGAATGCGCGCGGCATCGGATTGGACGACGCGCAAAATTTTCTCGACCCGAAACTCCGCGATTTATTGCCCGATCCAAGCCGCTTCAAGGATATGGACAAATCCGCAACGCGATTTGCCGATGCGATTGCGCGCGGCGAGAAAATCGCGGTGTTCGGCGATTACGACGTTGACGGCGCTTCATCCTCGGCTTTGCTTATGCGTTTTGCCCGTGCGCTTGGCGCGACGCTTCGGCTTTATATCCCCGACCGCATGACGGAAGGCTACGGCCCCAACGTCGCCGCGATGCGTCTTCTGGCAAATGAAGGCGTTAAGCTCGCCGTCTGCGTCGATTGCGGAACGACGGCGTTCGAGGCTTTGGCGGCGGCGCGCGACGCGGGGATGGAAACAATCGTTCTCGACCATCATGCCTCGGAACCGGCGTTGCCCCCTGCCCTGGCCGTCGTCAATCCGAACCGCATCGACGAAGCGGGAGATTACGGAACTCTGGCCGCCGTCGGCGTGACATATCTTTTCGTGATCGCCGTCAATCGCGCCTTGCGGACGTCTGGGTTTTATAACGGGCAGCGCGCGGAGCCGGATTTGATGCAAGACCTCGATCTCGTCGCGCTTGGAACCGTTTGCGACGTTGTGAAATTGACAGGCCTTAACCGCGCGTTCGTGGCGCAAGGGCTGAAAATAGCGGCGCAGCGCGGCAATATCGGGCTTGCCGCATTGGCGCAAACGGCGGGCGTCAGGAATTGGGACGCTTATGCCGCGGGATTTATGCTCGGCCCGCGCATCAACGCCGGAGGCCGCATCGGCGATTCCTCTCTCGGCGCGAAACTGCTCTCGACCGAGGACGCCTCGGAAGCCGCGTCGATAGCAGAGCGCCTGAATGATTTGAACGCAGAGCGGCGAGAAATGGAAATCCGCGTTCTCGCGGAAGCGGAACGCATGACGGTAGCCGAAAATCTGCCGATGGCGTTCGTCGCTTCGGAAAACTGGCACGCGGGCGTGATCGGCATCGTCGCCTCGCGCCTCAAGGATAAATTCCGACATCCTGCCATTGTCATCGCGCTTGAAGGCGCGACAGGCAAAGGATCGGGACGCTCGATCGGCAACGTCGATCTGGGCGACATTATTATCGCGGCGCGGCAGGCCGGATTGCTGATGAGCGGCGGAGGCCACAAAATGGCGGCGGGATTTACCGTCGCGCGCGATAAACTGGGCGCGCTGCGCGATTTTCTCGCGGCGCGCATCGGCAAGCAAATGGAAGCCGAGCCTTTGATCCCGACATTGACGCTCGACGGTCTGGTCGCGGGCGCTGCGCTGACTCCGGAATTCATCCGGCAAATCGAAAAGCTCGGGCCCTTCGGCGCGGGGAATTCCGAGCCGCGTTTCGCTTTGGCCGATTGCAAAATCATACGCGCGGATGTCGCCGGAGAAAAACACGTGAGCGTTATTTTTATGCAAGGCGGCGCGCGCCTCAGAGGAATCGCTTTCCGCGCGATGGAAAGCGATCTTGGCCAAGCCCTTTTGCGCGGCGGCGAACGCGTTCATTTGGCGGGACACCTGCGCCGCGACGAGTGGCAAGGAAACGAGCGCGTCCAGCTTCATATCAGCGACGCAGCGATTAGTTGATGTTGATATGGCGAATGCTGAATTTTACACATCCGTTTGGCGACAAGTTAACCATAAATGAATGTTTAAATCCTCATTCCGGTAATATATAAAAGAACAACATCCTTTTGCGATGAATGAATACTACGCCGATATATGGAGTTATTATGGTCGAATTTCATCTGCCCAACATAAAGACAGGCTCGGATTTGCCGACGGTTCTTTATTACCTCAAGCATGAAAGCCCGTCCAAACGCAGAGATTATCTTACTTATATAAAGGTAAAATTTCACTTTTCGGAATCAAAATTCTTTCGGACGAGATACAAAGGGAAGTTTTCCGGCACAAATCCCGAAGACCTGATGAAGGAATTATACGATCTGCTCGTCAACACATCGCGTTTTGACAAAAGCCGCGCGAACCGCGATTGTGCGCTCTCGGCATTAAAAGACGGCGTTCACTACAACAAGCCGAAATGGTCGACGTCCGGCCTTGCCCTTATAATGGCCGATATCGCTTCAGACGGTTATATGCATGTTCCGACTTTCCGGAGCAATAATTATCTGGTTCCCGAAGTTCATCTTAATGCCCTCAAAGTCATCGAAGCCATTCTCCTCACGAATGACGATGCCGTTTCCTATCCCTTACGGCGCAAGCTCGCCTTCGTCGAGGCGAAGGATATAGACGAGAATGTTCGCAAGCTCGCCCGCATATTGAAGGTCAAAACGGAAAACCAGTTGGAAAAGAACTACGACGCGGCAAAGGGAAACTTCACTAAAAGGGTCATTATAATGGCTCAACAGTTAAGCGACCGCCTGCATCCGAAGCCCTCCGTTATTAAGCGCCAACACCTATAATTTGCAGCCCTCTTGGATTGTCGGCTGCTTTGTGGCAGAAAATACGCATGACTCAGAACACGCCGCTTCCCCCCCTCGCCTGCATCGTTCTTGCCGCAGGGATGGGCACGCGCATGAAATCCGATTTGCCCAAAGTCCTGCATCCCGTCGCAGGCGTGCCGATGCTCAGGCATGTGCTGAACGTTTGCGAAGAACTTTTGCCGGAACGCATCGTGGTGGTGGTCGGGCCGAACGCTTCCTCCGTCGCGCAAATCGCGTCGCCGCATGCGTGCGTCGTGCAGAAAGAACCTCTCGGCACGGGCGACGCCGTTAAAGCCGCGCGCAAGGCGCTGGTCGATTTCGCGGGCGATATTCTGGTTCTTTTCGGAGACGGCCCTCTTATCACCATCGACTCCCTGAAACTGATGCAGCGCAAGCGCGAGGAAACGGGAGCGACGGTTGTCGTCGCGGGTTTTTCGCCGGAAAATCCGGCATCGTACGGGCGGCTGATTATCGACGAGACGGGGAATCTTTCGGAAATCATCGAGGCTTCGGAAGCCACGCCCGAGCAAAACGCGGTTAGCCTGTGCAACGGCGGCGTCATGCTGTTCGATTCCGCCAAAGTGTGGCCCCTGCTCGATCAATTGCGCGACGACAACGCGAAAAAAGAGTTTTTTCTCACCGATTGCGTCGCTTTGGCGCAAGCCAACGGAGACATCAGCGTCGTGGCGACGATCCCTGCCGACGACGTTCTGGGGATCAACACGCGCGTCGAACTGGCGCAGGCCGAAAAGATCATGCAGCGCCGCCTGCGCGAAAAAGCGATGCTGGCCGGAGTCACGATGATCGATCCCGATAGCGTCTTTATTTCCGCCGACACGAAGTTCGGGCGCGACGTGACGATAGCGCCGCATGTCGTGATCGGCGCGGGCGTCGAGATCGCCGACCGCGTCGAAATTCGCGGCTTCACGCATTTGGAAAAAGTCAAAATCGAACATGACGCCGTTGTCGGCCCCTTCTCGCGCGTGCGTCCGAATTCGCGCATCGGCGCGGAAGCGCACATCGGCAATTTCGTCGAGATCAAGAACAGCGACATCGACGCAGGCGCCAAGGTCAATCACTTGTCCTATGTCGGAGATGCGACGGTCGGAGCCAAAGCCAACATCGGCGCGGGAACGATCACCGCCAATTACGACGGCGTTCGTAAAAACGAAACCCATATCGGCATGAACGCGTCCATAGGATCGAACGCGGTTCTGGTGGCTCCGGTAACGGTAGGCGACGGTGCGACTGTCGCAGCCGGAAGCGTTATCACGAAAGAAGTTCCGCCCGATGCGCTTGGCTTCGCGCGGGCTAGGCAGGAAAACAAGGAAGGCTGGGCAAGACGGCTTAGAGGGGGAAAAGAGAATAAATAACAAAGACGGCACCCAAGCTGTTTTTAATGGAAAATCTGCGGATAAGTGCTCTTTTTACCGATTAAACTTGACAAAACGGGGGGTTTTCACGACATTGCGCCCTCCTTAGCCCTTTGAATGGGCGGCAAAGAATTTAGGATTTAGAAAATGGCTAAAACAAAGAACGATATCAAGCTGGTCAGCTCCGCTAACACGGGCTTTTTCTACGTGACCAAAAAGAACCCCAAGAACAACACCAACAAGCTTGAACTTAAAAAGTACGACCCCGTCGTCCGCAAGCACGTCGTGTTCAAGGAAGGCAAGATCAAGGAAGCCAAGAAGTCGTAAGATTTGCTTCTCGATCTTCCCGTTCCAGCAAAGCCGCGCCCAAGTAATACTTTGTATTTAAAGTTGAATTCCTCCCGGCATCGTCTGGCTTATTGTTTCAACCTGTTTGTTTAATCAGGCGAGTACTTCCATGTGCGGCATTGTCGGAATCATCGGCGCGAAACAAGCTTCAACCTTTCTATTGGAAGGATTGAGGCGGCTTGAATATCGCGGCTATGACAGCGCGGGCATAGCGACGATCGTCAAGGGCAAAATCGAAAAGCGGCGCGCCGAGGGAAAGCTCGACCGGCTTGCCGCGCTCCTTAAAAAACAGCCCTTAAAGGGAAACGTCGGCATCGGCCATACGCGCTGGGCGACGCACGGAAAGCCTTCGGAAGCTAACGCGCATCCGCACGCGACGGACCTTGTCGCCGTTGTCCATAACGGCATTATCGAAAATTACCGCGAGCTGCGGAACGAGCTTGAGGCGAAGGGCTGCGTTTTTAAATCCGAAACGGACACCGAAACGATTGCGCATCTGATCAGCGTCTATTTGCGCCAAGGCAAAACGCCTCAACAAGCGACGTCGAAGGCTCTCAAACGGCTTGAGGGCGCGTTCGCCATCGGCGTGTTGTTCGCGGGACACGACGATTTATTGATCGGCGCGCGGCGCGGCAGCCCTCTGGCTCTGGGTTACGGCAAAGGCGAGATGTATTTGGGCTCGGACGCGCTTGCGCTCGCGTCTCATACCAACCGTATCGTTTATCTGGAAGAAGGCGATTGGGCGGAGCTTAAGGCGGACAAAATCGTCATTCACGACGCGAACGATAAAATCGTCAAACGCAAAATTCATACGTTGGCTTTGTCTGGAGCTTCGATCGGCAAAGGGCAGTACCGCCATTTCATGCTGAAAGAGATATTCGAACAGCCCACCGTCATCGGCGATACGCTATCGACTCTCGTTTCGCCGGACGGCGTTCTGACGATGCCTCCCCTGCCCTTCGACTGGGAAAAAGTTCCGCGAGTCACGATCGTCGCGTGCGGCACCGCTTCCTATGCGGGGCTTGTCGGCAAATACTGGTTCGAGCAATTGGCGAAGATGCCGGTTGAAATCGATATCGCTTCGGAGTTCCGCTACCGCGAAGCCCCGATGCCCAAAGGCGGCGTGACGATCGTCGTGTCGCAATCGGGGGAAACGGCGGATACGCTTGCCGCGCTGCATTACGCCAAAAAGCTGGGGCAGAAAATTTTGTCCGTCGTTAATGTCCCGCAAAGCTCTATTGCCCGCGCTTCGGATGTCGTCGTGCCGACGCTCGCGGGGCCGGAAATCGGCGTGGCATCGACGAAGGCCTTCACGACGCAGTTGGTCGTGTTGTTATGCCTCGCGCTTTCGGCGGCGAAGGCCCGCGGAACGTTGAAAGCGCCGCGCATTAAGGCGATCTTACACGCCTTGCGCAAAGTTCCGGAGCTTATGAACGCGATTTTGCGCGACGAACATCATCTTCAGGAACTCGCGCAAACGATCAGCGAGGCGCATGACGTTCTCTATCTGGGACGCGGCCTTTTGTATCCGATTGCGATGGAAGGCGCGCTAAAGCTGAAAGAAATTTCGTACATCCACGCGGAAGGCTATCCGGCAGGCGAGATGAAACACGGGCCTATCGCTTTGGTCGATGAAGATTTGCCTGCGGTTTTTCTGGCGCCTTCGGACGCGCTTTATGAAAAAACGATTTCCAATATTCAGGAAGTCGCCGCGCGCGGCGGCAAAGTGGTTTTGTTTTCCGATAAGGAAGGCATCGCCCACGTCGGCGCGAAAACGTTCCGCACCATCGCCGTTCCCGCCGCCGATCCGACAGTACTGCCTTTGCTTTACGCCGTTCCCGTGCAGCTTTTGGCCTACTACGCCGCGATCGCCAAAGGCACGGACGTCGATCAGCCCCGCAATCTCGCCAAAAGCGTGACGGTGGAGTGACGCTTTTTCGTAACTCATTGTCTTGTCTATAAGTCGTAAATCCCGCAAGGAGAAGAAGATGGGCAAGGAATGGTTCGGATTTATATCCTTAGCTCTGAATTTTTTCGGATATGCGTTTTATTTCATATCCATCTTCAATCGGAAAACAAAACCTCACTTGTTTTCATGGATTGTTTGGGGGCTTGTAAGCGTCATTACTTTCGCCGGACAATTTGTTTCCGGCGCGGGCGCGGGCTCTTGGGCCGCTTTGAGCTCTTTCGTTCTCTGTATGACCGTTGCGGCAACGTGTCATTCGCGCGGAGAAAAAGGCATCACAAGAGGAGATTGGATTGCCTTCGTCGCGGCGCTTTCCGCCTTGCCTTTGTGGTATTTCACAAACGGCCCTCTGTGGTCGATGATCATGCTTGCCTTTATCGATACCGTAGGCTCCTATCCGACGATAAGGAAATCCTATGACGATCCTTATGGAGAAAGTTATCCGCCTTGGAGCTTTTATTGCGCGCGTGACGTGGCCGTGCTCTTCGCTCTCGATCAGTATTCGATCACGACAATGATTGTTCCCATCGACGGGATTATCATCACATCCTGCATCCTTCTAACGATCTTTTGGCGCCGCCGTATCATTTCGCCAAAAGCGTGACGGTGGAGTAATCTCTTCCTACCGGCAGGGGAGGCTTGTACAGAACCCTATATTTTTGGCGTTCCCGGCAATGGACTCACTTCGGGATCGAACCAATCCTCCGGCCATATTTTGGCAACTTGTTCAGTTGTGCTGAACAGGACGTTGGAAACGCCCGGGGTCAGGTATTCCGTCTTCAACGGAATGAATTTTGGTAAACATCCGCTGCTGTAGAGAGCGAACATCTCGTAGCCGAACTGGGCCATATATTCTCTTAATTCACGTACTGAAGACTTCATTTCCTTTAAACCGAATATATGAATTTCGGCTATAATGAAGGGGATTTTTCTGCCTTTCAGGTATCCCTGCGCGCCGCGCAGAACATGATATTCCGCCCCTTCCGTGTCGATTTTAAGGACTTTGGGAGCGTCGCCCAAAAGCGCCTTTTCGTTGTCCAATGTGGTCGCCTGCATCGCCAGACGGCGCGGAATTTCGTGGTTGCAAGAAAAAGCGGAAGGGTCCCATAAAGCGTTTCCGCCGCTGTTGTCGTTATTAATATAGAAAACCGTTTCGCCGACGGCGTCGGTGACGGGCTTTTCGACCAAGGCGACATTTTTAAATCCGCCCAGCTCTATATTATGCTTCAGCCGAGGCAGGTTATTTTCCCCCGGCTCGAAAGAAATCACGCGACCTTTGGGGCCTGCCAATGCCGCCATTAGAACGGTAATGAGGCCGATATTTGCCCCCACATCCACGGCGACGTCGCCCGGCTCGATCATGCGCGAAAGGGCGCGCGCGACGTCCGGCTCGTAGTAACCGGAAGTGCGAATAGCGTGCATGGCCGTTATTTCGTTCGGAAGGGACGGATCCAACTCGACCTTAATTTCAACGGAACGATTGAGTAGAACGATTTTCGACGTGACGACCGCCATTGAGCGAATGCCTTTCCAAAACGGGAGTTCAGATAAAAGTTAGCCGATATGCCGCCTGTTAGAAAGAGGATTTCCGACGGTATCCCGCGTTCCAAATCGCTCTAAATTTTGCGGTTGGAGCCCGTATCAATTTCCAGTTCCGCCGCTTCGAGGCGCTTGATTTCGTCGCGTAGCGTTGCCGCTTCTTCGAATTCCAGATTCCCCGCCGCGGCCTTCATGCGCTTTTCGAGATCGCGGATGTGCGCGCGGAGGTCTTTGCCAGAGAGAGTCATTTCTTCGGCCAATCCCGCCTTGACCGTCACATGGTCGCGCTCATAAACAGAACCTAAAATATCGCCGATGGATTTCTTGATGCTTTCGGGCGTAATGCCGTTCGCGGCGTTATAGATTTGCTGTTTTTCGCGGCGACGGTCGGTTTCCTCAATCGCGGCTTTCATGCTTCCCGTCACGCGGTCGGCGTACAAAATGGCGCGGCCTTCGATATTGCGCGCTGCCCTGCCTATCGTTTGAATGAGCGACGTTTTTGAACGCAAATAGCCTTCCTTGTCGGCGTCCAAAATCGCCACAAGGCCGCATTCGGGGATATCGAGCCCCTCGCGCAAAAGATTGATCCCGATCAAAACGTCGTAAACGCCAAGCCGCAAATCGCGGATAATTTCGATGCGCTCCAGCGTTTCGACATCGGAGTGGATGTAGCGAACCTTGACGCCCGCGTCGCCCATATATTCCGTCAAGGCTTCGGCCATTTTTTTGGTCAAAGTCGTCACGAGCACGCGCAGGCCTTTGGCGACGACGGAGCGAATTTCATAGAGCAGATCGTCGACTTGTTTATCCGTTGGTCGGATGATAACGGGGGGGTCCATTAATCCCGTCGGGCGAACGACTTGCTCGACAAAAACGCCGCGCGTGCGCTCCAATTCCCACGGGCCCGGAGTCGCCGACGAAAACACGGTCGGCGGACGCATGGCGTCCCATTCCTCGAATTTCAGCGGCCTGTTATCGACGCATGACGGGAGGCGGAATCCGTATTTCGCCAGCGTCGATTTGCGCGCGAAGTCGCCTCGATACATGCCGGTCAGCTGCGGAACCATGACGTGGCTTTCGTCAACGAAGAGCATCGCGTTTTTGGGAAGATATTCAAAGAGCGTCGGCGGAGGTTCTCCCGCTTTGCGTCCCGTCAGATAGCGCGAATAATTTTCAATGCCAGCGCACGAGCCCGTCGCGGCCATCATTTCGAGATCGAATGCCGTGCGTTCGCGCAAACGCTGTTCTTCGAGCAATTTCCCTTCGGCCAGAAATTCTTCGCAGCGTTGTTTAAGATCGATTTTGATTTGCGCCGCAGCCTGCGCCAACGTCGGCTTCGGCGTCACATAATGGCTGTTGGCGTAGAGCTTGACGGCATCGAGATTTGCGCCCTTGCCGCCCGTCAAAGGATCGATTTCGACGATCTTCTCGATCTCGTCGCCAAACATGATGAGCCGCCACGCGGTCGTTTCCAAATGCGCGGGGAAAATCTCGATCGTATCGCCCTTGACGCGGAAATCGCCGCGCCCGAAGCCGATATCGTTGCGCTTGTATTGCAATTCGACCAGAGACGACAGTAAGTCTTTCCGCCCTATTTCCTGCCCTTTGGCGAGGCCAAGCACCATAGTCTGATAGGTTTCGACCGAACCGATGCCGTAGATGCACGACACCGACGCCACGATGATCGCGTCGTCGCGTTCCAAAAGCGCGCGCGTGGCGGCATGGCGCATGCGGTCGATCTGCTCGTTGATCATCGACTCTTTTTCGATATAGGTGTCCGTCCGCGGAACGTAGGCTTCGGGCTGGTAATAATCGTAATAGCTGACGAAATACTCGACGGCGTTTTTGGGAAAAAAGGATTTCATTTCGCCGTAAAGCTGCGCCGCGAGCGTTTTGTTCGGCGCGAGGATGAGCGCGGGACGCTGCAAAGTTTGAATAACTTGAGCAACCGTGAATGTTTTTCCCGATCCCGTGACGCCGAGCAACACTTGGTCGCGCTCGCCCGCGTTCAGGCCGCGCACAAGCGCTTCGATCGCCTGAGGCTGATCGCCCGCGGGACGGTAATCGGAAGTCAGCTCGAACTTCCGCCCCGCTTCGGGACGAAAATCCGGCTTCACGACATCGGCAAAGATAGGAAATACCATAGAGGTATATTATGCCTCGCCCTCATCAAACGCCAAGCCCCCAAGCAAAACGTCAAGGCGTTCAACATCCTCGCGCGGGTCGTAGGCGGGATTGGCGGGCGTCAGCATCGCCTTGGCATGAGTCCAACGCGCCCAACCGGCGTCGCTCATAGGCTCCAGAGCGCTGGAAATGGCTTCCATTTCGGAATCGTTGCCGTTGCAATGCAGAACGATATCAACTCCGGCCTCGATCGCGCGCAAGGCCAGTTCGCCCGGCAGTCCCCTCAACGCTTTCATCGTCAAATCGTCGGAAAGCAACAAGCCGTCAAACCCCAGCCTGCCGCGAATGATTTCGCTCGTGATCTTCGGCGACAAAGACGCCGGATTTTCCGGATCGAGCGCCTTGAAAACCGCGTGCGAGTTCATGCCCAAGGGAACGTCTTTCAAAAGCTCGAACGGAACGAAATCCTGGCTTTCAAGTTCGGCGCGAGAAGCGTCGATGACAGGCAGAACCTCATGCGGATCGGACTTGAGCCTGCCATGTCCCGGCAGATGCTTGACGACGGGCAACACGCCGCCCGATAGAAACGTTTCTACTTCGGCCCGCGCCAAAGCCGCGACGATTGATGGAGACAAACTGAATGCGCGGTCTCCTATCGCCGAAGAGGATTCGGGATTGAAAAGATCGACGACGGGCGCGCAATTAATGCCGATGCCCAGACGCCGCAACTCATGCGCCAGAACGCGGGCATAAAGCCGGATCGCCTCGATGCCCCAATCGGGATCGCGTTCGTACATCAAGCCGAATGTCCGCGCCGAGGGATATTTCGCCCAATGCGGGGGCTGAAGGCGCGACACGCGCCCTCCTTCCTGATCGATGGCTATTTGGACATCTTCGCGGCCCGATGCTTGCCGAAGTTCGAGGATCAGGGTTTGAACTTGTTCCGGGTTATCGCAATTGCGCTTGAAAAGGATGAAGCCGAAAGGATCGGCGCTCCGAAACGTGGCGCGCTCCGCCGGAGTCAACCGAGTCCCCGCACAACCAAAGATGACAGGTCTCGGCCTCTTTTCGCTATTTTCCGACAAGGATGCACCCAGCGTTAAGATTTTTCAGCGACGAGCATATACGATTCGCTTCGTCTTTCGCCAGCGGTTGACTTTGTATGCGGTAATAGATGCCCTTGCTGCCCAAATCGGCGCGGGTCAGATGCAACTTGGCGTTGCCGAGATCGGCGGCGTATTTTTGCTGCAATTTTCCCATTAAAACGTTCGCCTGCGCTTCGTCGGGCACGGAAGCCAGTTGAACGACGGTCATTCCCGCCGCGAGCGAATCGGCGGGCGTTCCGGAATTTAAATTCCGTATGACTTTATCCATCGACAAAGCTTCTGTTTTAGGCGCGGCGGGCGCGGAAGCGGCGGGTGTTTTTGAGGCTGGTTCCGGCGCGGACGCGGAAACTTTGGGGGTATCCACAAGTTTAACAGGCGCGGATGTCGCCGCGACAGCCGGAGCAACCGGCGCGGGAGTTGGCTGGACTTTCTCGACTGTCGTAGCGATCGGCTTGGCTGGCGGCGTGTTTTGTAAAATATCGGCTTTAGGCGGCGTCGGCGTCGTTGCAACGGCAGGCGCAGCAGGCGCCGGCGCGGATTCCGGAACGGGGGATGCCGGTTGCGGAGATTCCTTCGGCGTTTCCGGAGGCGGCAACAGATGTTCGACAACGGGCGCGTTGCCGCTTTTGCCTTCCAGTTGATCGTAAACGCGGACATCCTGATGCGGAATGTCGATGCCTCCTGGCTCGGCCGGTTTTTGCTTATAGGTTCCTTCGGATTTGATCGTCGGAATGTCCGCCGGATTGGACGGAGTGCCGTGACCCCACAGGGCATAGGCCGCTCCGCCGAGCATAAGCGCAAAAACGATCACCGTTATGATGCGGCGGCGGGCGTATGTGCGTTCGAGCGTGTAATCCGAATGAACGGGGCGCTCGGAAACGAAAAGCTCATGCTGCGGAAGGCGATTCACTACGTAATTCCTCCATCGGAGCGCATCCTACCACGTCGAGGCCGCCGCGCAAGACGACGCGAACGGCGCTGATAAGCGCAAGGCGCGCGAGCGTTAAGCCTTTGTCCGAAGGAATAATAAAGCGCAAATTGGCGTTGTCGTTGCCTTTGTTCCAAAGCCCGTGGAAAAGCCCCGCAAGCTCCACAAGGTAGAAAGCGATTCGGTGCGGCTCTTGCGCCAACGCGGCGGCTTCGACGATCCGCGCCCAGTTGGCCATGCCTTTGACCAGAAGCAGTTCCTCTTCCGAAGCGATCGCGCCGAGAGAAATTTTGGAAAGGGCTTTTTCCGTCAGCTCTTCCGGCTTGAACATTTCGGCGGCGTGGCGAAGCACCGAGCAGCATCTCGCGTGCGCGTATTGCACGTAGAAAACGGGATTGTCCTTCGTTTGTTCGACAACTTTGGCGAGATCGAAATCGAGCTGCGCGTCGCTTTTGCGAGTCAGCATGATGAAGCGCACGACGTCCGCGCCGACTTCGTCCACCACGTCGCGCAAGGTCACGAAAGTTCCGGCGCGTTTGCTCATCTTGAAGGGCTGGCCGTCTTTCAAAAGATTGATCATCTGGCACAGAAGAACCTTGAGGCTCCCCTGCCCTTCCGTGATCGCGGTAACAGCCGATTGCATGCGTTTGACGTAGCCGCCGTGATCGGCGCCCCACACGTCGATCATCAGCGAAAAGCCGCGCCTGAATTTATCGAGGTGATAGGCGATGTCCGCGGCGAAATACGTCAAGCTTCCGTCCGATTTTTGCAGCGGCCTGTCCACGTCGTCGCCGAATTGGGTCGAACGGAACAAGGTCTGTTCGCGGGGTTCCCAGTCGTCGGGAAGTTTGCCTTTGGGAGGCTCCAGCACGCCGCGATAAATGAGGCCTTTGCTTTCGAGGAATTTCTGCGCGGCATCCACGCCGCCTTTTTCGACGAGCTCGCGCTCGGAGGAAAAAACGTCGTGCGCGACGTGCATGACGCGCAAATCCTCGCGGATCAGTTTCATCATTTCATCGACAGCCGTTTTGCGGAACGCGGCAAGCCACGCGGATTCGGGCTTATCGAGCCAACTTTTGCCGTCGCGTTTTGCCATCATATTAGCGAGCGAGACGAGATAATCGCCCGGATAAAGGCCTTCGGGGATTGCGCCGATGTTTTCGCCCAAGGCCTCGCGGTAGCGCAAATAGACGGAGCGCGCCAGCACATCGACCTGAGCGCCCGCGTCGTTGATGTAATATTCGCGGCAAACGTCGTAGCCCGCCTTGGCGAGCAAGTTGGCCAGCACGTCGCCGACGACGGCGCCGCGCGCGTGCCCGACGTGCATAGGGCCGGTGGGATTGGCCGAGACATATTCGACGTTGGCCTTGGTTCCTTTGCCGATGTCGCTGTCGCCGTACTTTGTCCCCGCGCGAAGAATTTCCGCGATTTCGTTTTGCCAAATTTCGGGATGCAAGCGCAGGTTGATAAAGCCCGGCCCCGCGATTTCGACGCCTTTGACGATTTTATTCTGTTCAAGCTTAGGTTTTAAGATTTCCGCAATTGCGCGAGGCGGCTTGCCTGCGGCTTTGGCGAGAACCATCGCGACGTTCGTGGCCAGATCGCCGTGCGCGGCCTCGCGCGGAGGCTCGACGACAAAAGCCGGAACATCTCCGGTCAGCGTTAACGCGCCGGATTTCACGGATTCCCCGATGGCGGCGGATATAACGCCGTGGATCGTTTTGAAAAGTGTCATTGACGTTTCCTTCGGGCTTAAATTAGCAAGCGCGGCGGGGGTTTGCAAAGGAGAACGTTGAAAAGACGCTTAAATTTACCGATACATAAAAAACTCCATAACAACTCCAAAAAAATGAGAGGCGCGCCTCCCGAATCCGCTTTCTTAGGGCGGAGCGGTAACTGCTACCTGTCCGGTTTGTTCTTTAGGTCTTTGCCCCATACATCCGCGCGGACTAGACGGGCCCGAAAGCCAAACCAAACGCACCTTTTTTAAGGGTGCGCGCGCTTTATAATCCAGGCCGGAACGAATGTCAAGGGAAAAATCACATGATTTTGAATAATTATGGGATTTTTCATTAATCCTTACATCTCGCCTTTGATGACCTGCGCGGGATCGACGGGCTGGTTGTTGAGCCGGACTTCGAAGTGCAACTGCGGCGACGCGACGTTGCCCGTTTTTCCGACGGTTCCGATCATATCGCCCTGCGCGACGATCGAATCCTTTTTGACGAGCACGCGGTCGAGATGCGCGTAGGCCGTGACCATATCGCCCTGATGCTTGATGAGGACGAGGTTGCCGAAGCCTTTCATGTCGTTGCCTGCGTAGGCGACGGTTCCGGGCGCTGCCGCGACAACGGGGGCTCCCTTAGGCGCGCCGATGTTAATTCCATCATTGTTGAGGCCAGAGCCCTTGGGGCCAAAGCTCGACAAAATCGGCCCTTGAAGAGGCCATTTCATCGTCGTCGAAACGTCGACCGTTCCTTCGTCAGCGGAAGCTTGAGCCGCCATTGTCGTCGCCGTTTGTTTTGGCGTAGGGAGCGGGCCGTTCAGTACCTGCATATCGGCGGCTTGCGTTGTCGGTTGGGCTTTCGGTTTCAAATTCGTTTCGGGAGGAGGCGCTTCGGGCGCTTCGAGAGGTTCAGAAGAAACTGCGGCGGGAACGATCGGCGAAAGGTCTTTCTTTTCGACAGGCTCTAAAGGCGAGGAATCGGGAGGAGCCATATCCCCCGAAAAGCTCGAACCTCCCGCCGGTAAAACCAGCTTTTGGCCGGACCTGATTTCGAATGGCGGCTTGAGGTCGTTCAAAACGATCAGCTCGCGCATCGACACGTTATGTTCGTGCGCGACCGTATAGACGTTCTCGTTTCCCTTGACGACGATCGTTTCTCCAGGCTGGATGCTGGAACGATCAGGGAAATAGGCCGGAGGCGGCGGCACAAAAGTGCAGGCGGAAAGGACACCCATGAAAGCGATTAAACCAAATCGGATTCCGCATAAATTTTCTTTCGCTGCGCGAAGAGAAAATTTTGCGGAATGACGGCGTTTATGAAATGCGATGAAGTTGCCCAATAAAATCATCCAATTTTCTCCAATCCGCCCATATATTTGCGCAACGCGACGGGAACGACGATCGAGCCGTCGGGTTGTTGGTAATTTTCCATGACCGCGATCAGACAGCGGCCTATCGCGACGCCGGAGCCGTTGAGCGTATGCACGAATTCGGTTTGCTTGTCTCCCGCTGCCTTGCATCGGGCGTTCATGCGGCGCGCCTGAAAGTCGCCGCAGTTCGAGCAGCTTGAGATTTCGCGGTAGGTGTTTTGCCCGGGCATCCACACTTCGATGTCGTAGGTCTTCTGCGAGGCGAAGCCCATATCGCCCGTGCAAAGGACAATCGTGCGGAACGGCAATTCGAGGCGGTTCAAGACCGTTTCGGCGCATTCGGTCATGCGTTCGTGCTCGGCCTTTGATTGATCGGGCGCCGTGATGCTGACCAGCTCGACCTTGTAGAATTGATGCTGGCGCAGCATCCCGCGCGTATCCTTCCCTGCCGATCCAGCCTCGGCGCGGAAACAGGCCGTTCGCGCCGTCACGCGGAGGGGCAGCTTTTCGCGTTCGACGATCGAATTATTGACGAGGTTCGTGAGGGGGACTTCCGCCGTCGGGATGAGCCATAAATCTTCTTTCGTCGGGGCGCGCGACAAGGCGTTCGAAACAACGTCGGCCAGAATCAACTCGCCCGTTCTTAATCCTTCGATTTCAGACGTTTCGGCGTAGGTCAAGGCTTCGTGAAGGAGTTCCTCGCGCGATTTCGTTCTCGCGGCAGTGAATTGGTCGTCGGCGAATTTCGGCAACTGGGCGGTTCCGAACATGATCTCGTCTTTGACCAGAAGCGGCGGGGAAATTTCGGTATAGCCGAATTCCTCCGTGTGAAGGTCGAGCATGAAATCGCCGAGCGCGCGTTCGAGCCGCGCCAAAGCGCCTTTCAAAATCGTGAAGCGCGCGCCGGACAATTTGGCCGCCGTTTCGAAATCCATCAGGCCGAGTTTTTCGCCGAGTTCGAAATGCTCGCGCGCCGAATTGACAAGCGGAGGATAGCCGAAACGGCGAAGCTCTTTATTATCGTGCTCATCCTTTCCGTCCGGAACGTCCGGCGCGGGCATGTTCGGCAACGACGACAGCACTTCCTGCATCCGGCGGGCGTAGAGCTTGTCCATATTTTCAAGTTGCGCGAGGCGGTCTTTCATCGCCGCGACTTGCTGCATCAATGCGGCGGAATCCCCGCCTTTGCGTTTGACCTCGCCGATCTGCTTCGAGGCTTCGTTGCGCTTGGCCTGTAATTCCTGCATTTCCGTCTGGGCTTTGCGGCGCTCGCCGTCCAGCGCGAGAATCTCCTGCGACATCGGCGGCAGGTTGCGGCGTTTAAGCGCGGAATCGAACACTTCGGGCTGTTCGCGGATAAATCGGATGTCGTGCATATGCTCTCCTCTCCGAGGCGTGTTCTCGCAATTAAGCAAGCTTGCGGCGAAAATTGTGATTTTCTTGATTTCCGCGTGGAGCGTACTCTAACGTACGTGATCCGCGAAAATCAAGAAAAGCGCGATTTGCAGCCCAAGACCGCTTAATTGGGTACACGCCTCTTTTCCATCCATTTCGCGCCGACAATAGAAAGTTCGTAAAGCAGCGTCATCGGCAGGGCGAGGCTTATCATGCTGACGAGATCGGGGGGAGTCAGAACGGCGGCCACGGCGAAGATTAGGACAATAGCATACCGCCGGAAAGAGGACAATTTTGTGGCGGAGAGAATTCCGGCCCGCGCCAGAAGAACGAGGGCTATCGGCAGCTCGAACGCAAGGCCGAACGCGAAAATAACCGTCATCGACAGGGAAAGATACTCGCTGACGCGGGCTTCGAGCTGGATAGGCAACGCGCCCGCCGCCGACGCCGGAATTTCAAAGCTCAGAAAGAACTTCCACGCTAAGGGAAACACGACGAAATACGCCATCGCCGCGCCCATAAGGAAAAAAACGGGCGTGGCCAACAGAAACGGCAGGAAGGCTTTGCGTTCGTTTTTATAAAGGCCGGGCGCTATGAACATCCATAGTTGCGACGCAATGACGGGAAACGCCAAAAAGCACCCCGTCCATAAGGACAGTTCGACATAGGTGATAAAGGCTTCCGTCAGGCCCGTATAGATCAGGCGGCGGTGCTCGCCCCCCGACGCCAGGGCCAAGGGCCGCACCAGAAATTCGTATATCTGGGGCGCAAATAGATAGGAGACGATAAATCCCGCAAGAATGGCCAAAAGCGAATAAATCAGCCTGCGCCTTAATTCGATCAGATGCTCGAGAAGCGGCTGTTTGGGGGGATCGATGGGATCGGGCAGCATCATTGAGGGGCTTGCGGCGGAGGGGTGGATTCGTTTTTCCTGGATTTTTCCTCGGCTTCGGATACGCGGGAGGCTTCCTCGAACGCGCGGTGAAGGTCTTGCGCGAAAACGCGCGCCTTGCCCGCAAAGCGCCCCAGAGCGTACATAGCCTTGGGCATGTCTTTGGGCCCGATGGCGACAAGCGCCACGACGCCTATGACCAGAAGCTCAGGCCACGCGAGATCCAACATAAGAGGCCTCACGCGCTCGGCGGCGGAAGCGGCTTATCGTCTGTTTTATCCGCCGGTTTGTCGCCGTTCAGTCCGGCTTTGAAGTTGCGCACGCCTTTGCCAAGATCGCCCATGACCTGCGGCAATTTACCCGCGCCGAATACGATCAAAACGACGACGACCAGCCCGATGATATGCCAGATGCTTAATCCCATTGTTTTCCCCTCGTTAGCGAGGTTAGTAGTATACTCCAACCGAGTATAGTTGAAAGAACCATGTCGCAGCAATCCATTATCCTTATCGGCGGCCCGACGGCGTCGGGGAAGTCGGCGTTGGCGATGCGTCTGGCGCGGGAAAGAAATGGGTGCATTATCAACGCCGACGCGATGCAGATTTATGCCGGATTGCCCATTTTAACGGCGCAGCCGGAGTCAAAAGACTTCGCCCAAATTCCTCATTTGCTTTACGGGGTGGCCGATGCGGCCGAGGCTTCTTCCGCGGGAAAATGGCTGGCGCAGGCATGCGATGCCATTGACGAAGCGCGTTCCGGCGGGCGCATGCCCATTCTGGTCGGAGGAACGGGACTTTATTTCGAGGCATTGACGGGAGGCTTGGCCGATATTCCGCTTATTCCCGACGAGGCGCGCGCGAAAGCTTTGAAATTTTACGCCGAAGAAGGCGAAGAAAAATTTCGCGCCGTTTTGGCGAAGCTGGACCCCGAAAGCGCCGCGCGCATCGCGCGAAACGATGGGCAAAGGCTGGTTCGCGCTTATGAAGTCGCCGCCTACACGGGAAAGACTTTGGGAGAATGGCAGAAGGAAATCCGCGGATTGAAAAATAACTTTATCGCCGAATATCATTTGTTGATGCCGAAGAGGGAAGACCTATACGCCGCGTGCGACAAAAGGTTTCTCGGCATGATCGAGCGCGGCGCTGTCGAAGAAATGAAGAAATTTTTGGAACGGAATTTATCCCCTGCCCTGCCCGCGATGAAAATTTTGGGCGTGCGCGAGATTGCGTCTTATCTGCGCGGAGAAATTAATTTGGACGAAGCGATTTCCAAAGCGCAGCAAATGACTCGCAATTACGCCAAGCGCCAGATGACGTGGTTCAGGAATAAATGGAAAAAATTTGTTCCTTATGGCTAAAAATCCCTTAACGAAAATCCGTTTTAGGCATGAAAGTAATTTTGCGTTAATTCCGCATCGCTCTTTCAAACTATCGTCTAAAATGCCATCTATAATTAAGCGTTCTTTAAACAAGAAAATGCTATGAAGTGCCTGTGCCACAAGCGTTTTTCATGAATTACTTTCAGAATTCTGTGGTACGATAAAGAGGATGGAGATTGACATGACGACCCACGCGATGAACGAAGAACAGATGGTATTTTTAGTTCGTAATGCGCTTCTTGTCGCCGGACAGGAAATGGGACGCGGCGACGAATGGCCCGTCGTGAAAGACACCATCTACAAGATTATGAGGGACTGGGAGGATTTGAAGATCGAGCGCAACGTGGACGATGAATTGAGAGTTCACCTCTACGCGCAGATCAAGGAAATGGAAGCCGGTCTTGCCGAATGCACGCCCGAAGCGCGCGCTGCCCTAGAACCTAAAGTCGCGGAATGGCGCGAAGTCTGCGACGCGTATTTTTCGGACCTCGATCGCAATGCCGTTGAGATTAACGAAGAGGACGAACCTCAACATATTAAACGCATGAAAGCTATTATAGGAACTATGGAGGACGATCATGAGTGAACCAGCCGTTTCAAGAATTGCCAATGTTGTCGGAGCTACTTTTGCCGATCTTCCCCGCATGATTGGCGGCAAAAAGGCTTTGAAAACGGGATTTGAAAATCTTCAGAAGTTTGCCCTTCAACTCAAGGGCGTCGGCCCGCGTTTTTTGAAAGGCCTCAGAACTTCAGATGACGTGTTAACAGCCGAAGACAGAAATACTTATTCTGCAAAACCGAAGCTTGCGCCTGATGCGACCATTACACGGTTGCAAGTGAAAGGACCAGCCAAGAAACCGGCGTTTCCTACTCCCGGATTTAGCTGATCGCCGGGTCTGGCGATCTAAAAACTGCGGCTCGAAGAAATTTCATTCTTCGGGCCGTTTTTTTTAATCGCTTATGTCGAGAATGACCGGCGTGTGGTCGGAAGCCTTATCTTTACCGCGTGGCGATTTGTCGATAAAGCAATCCTTCGCCCTGTCCACGGCTTCGGGCGACAGAAGAAAATGATCGATGCGAAGGCCTTTATCCTGATGCCACGCGGCGCCCTGATAATCCCAAAAGCTGTAGGCGCGCTCATCGGGATGCAAGGCGCGGAAAATTTCCGTATAGCCCAAGCTTAAAATATCGCGGAAAGCGGCGCGGGTTTGGGGAGCGTAAAGCGCGTCTTCCTCCCAGCCCTTGGGATCGTAAACATCCATTTCATCAGGAATGACGTTGAAATCTCCTCCCAAAATCACGCTTTTCTCGTCGCGCAAGAGCTCCGCCGCGCGGCGTTTGAGGCGCTTCATCCAGTCAAGCTTGTAGGCGTATTTATCGGTGCCGATGGGGTTGCCGTTGGGCAGATAAAGAGACGCAACAGATACGCCTTTGATCGTCGCTTCCAGATAACGCGCCTGCGCGTCATCTTTAAAATTTGGCAAGCCTTCCTGAACGTCCTCGATTTTATGCAGGCTTGCGAGTGCGATGCCGTTGTAGGATTTCTGCCCGAGCGCGTGAACGCCGTATCCAGCCGCGTTGAATTCCAGCGCCGGAAAGGCGTCCGTTTCGCACTTGATTTCCTGCATCAAAAGAACGTCGGGCTTGGCCTCGCTGAGCCACGCGACGATGTTCGGCAACCGCGCGCGGACAGAATTGACGTTCCATGTGGCGATGCGCATGAGATTCCCCGGTAATATGGGACGACATTAGGGCGAATTTCTTATGATGAAAAGGTTTGAATGACAAACGCCAAAAAAGAAAAGAAAAAAACAAATCGGTTTCCGGAATGACGAAAGAGAAAAAGACGGGAATGACGATAAGAGAAGCTATGCAACATCCGAAAGAGCGGCATAGGCGTTTTTCTTTCTGCCGCCGGTTTGCTGGGCAACCGCAGCATAGGGCGAGGTCGTATTAAGCCCTGCCCCCTGCACTTGCCCGTAAATCATCGCGTCGAACAACGTCGAACCGCTGGCGGAGGCCAGCGACATTCCGTTCGATTTCGTTTGCGAACGCAAGGCGGCGAGCGCGCCGGAAACGGACGAGGATTGCGTCGTCGCCGCTGTCGCCGTCGGCATCAGGCTTGCCAGATCGACAGTTATCGGAGCGGAAGAAGCTTTCCCATAAGAAAACCTTGTCGCGGAGCCTTTGGACGTCAAACTTGCAAGTTGCGTCGAGCCGCTGTCGAATTTCCGGGCGAAGCGCTGGTAAATTTGCTTCAAGGAGCGCGCCTCGCCCGATTTCGTGTAAAATACCGACGGATTAGCCGCCGCAGCCGTCGGCATGGTATCCGCAGCCGCGACATTCGGATTGCTTCGCATCTGGCGGATGAAACTGCTCGCGCCGCCCGCGCCGAGGAAATGAGCAAGGTAAAGTTCTGTCGCGCCGATTTTGCCGCCCACTTTTTGCTCCAAGGCGGCGGCGTTTTCCTTGTCCAATTCTCCGGCCATTTCCGCCGAAATTTGCGGGTCTTTGCGTAAAGCCAAAATCGCCCCTCGCGCGGCAGCGGTGCCGACGCTTAAACGGCCTGCGGAATCTTCCGTGATTTGAGCCGCATAATTCCCAAGTCCATATTGATCCCCATAAGTTTTGATCATGTGGAGCCACGTCTGGCTTGTGAATTGGAATAATCCGGTCGCGCTGCTCGTCGAGGCTTTGGCGGAAGGATCGAAACTGCTTTCCTGCGAGGCTTTATTCATCAGATAGGAAAAATCGACCCCTGTTTTGTATGCCGCGCTTTGAATCGCGTTGATGACGCGCGAGGATATATTTGCGCTATCCGATTGTTCTGAAATCGAATTTATGGCGTTTGCCGTGGTTATCTGCGAGCCCAATTTCGTATCTCCTCTTTTCTTCCCATAGGCTGATTTGCAATGGGCGTGCCAAGACGTTTATTCGGTGATTTCAAGAGGCTGATAAGTCGCAGTATATTGTTTTTATTAGATTTTTAATCTTTGACCTTAGCGCAATCCAAAACTTCTTTAGTTAAAAGCATTGTTTTGCAGTATATTCGCCTCGGGCCGGTTTAATGCTGACTGGCATTTTAGTGGAGAAATACATGGAATTCGTTCAGATCATGCAAACTAAGAAAGGCGATCTTGTCGCCCTGTTCGCCGAGAAAGATATGACCCCGTACATATTTTCCCAGGAACAACTGATTTTTTGTGGTTACAAAAAAACGGTTCGGGACAGAGAGATGTATTTAGCCGCTTATAAAGCGCTTATGGCAAAGAGAAAAACTATCGAAAGCGGAGAGGCAAAAATGTCCGATATCGAAGTCTGGGAAGGATTCCCAAACCATCAGCGGGAAGATCGCGGACGCCCTATTCCTCTTCAAATTTGTTCGATGTGAGTTGACGCGGCATTTCTCTTTTCGGAAATTCTCACGGCGCGGGTTCGACCGCCGAAGCTGACGAAGAGATTTTCGGCTAGATTTTTTAGCGAATCAGCTACTAAAAAGGACGTTTGAAAAAAGTCCATATTTTAATGAATTTACAAAATAATCTTTTATTATCAATATATTATAATATCCCTTGCCAAAATTTCATCAGCTATTAAGGTCATTTTGGTATAGTAACAGTCATTGGAAACAACTTATTTTTTTGGAAACGGCGCGTGTGTTTTGCGCCGCGCATGGAGGCGGTTATGGCAGACATCAGTTCGATCAGCGCCAGCGTTACGCCGCCGGTTAGCATATCTCCGGTTGCTCCCTCGTCTGCGTCCAACGACGCGACTTCGGACAGCAACCAGACGGTGGCTTCTGCGGCTTCGGCGGTCGCGCCCACGACTTACACCGCGCTGGCAACGGAGTCGGCCTCTGATATTCGCGGCGTGGGAGTCAACGAGTCGGCTTAAGTCTCAGACGTTTCTTGCTCTCTCATTATCGATTGTGACTAGATCGCGCTGCCGGTTATCGTCTGGTAGGCACTGATGACTTTGTCGCGGATCGTCGTAATTTCGGTCAGAACGACTTCGGCGTTGTCCATTGCCGTCACGACCGTCGAAAGGTCGGTTTTTCCCGTTCCCGTCGCCGAGGCAACGGCTTTATCCTCGCCTTCGTGCAACGAGGAAACCGCATCGCCGAGAAATCCTTTGACCATCGTGCCGAAATTATCGCCGCCCGAGGACGAAGCTGCGGACGCCGTATCGGCATCGTCCATGATTCCGCCGGACTTTTTATAGACGGACATGACATCCGCGACATTTAAAACCATCGGAGTTCTCCTTTACTGCAACAAGCTTATGGTTTTCGTGACCATCGCGCGCGAGGCGGAGATCACGTCGAGATTGGCCTGATAGGAACGGTTGGCTTCGCTCATATCCATCGTTTCGACCAGCGGATTGACGTTCGGCATCAGGACATAGCCCTGCGCGTCCGCCGCGGGATGCGACGGCTCGTATTTCTTGATGAAATCCGCATTGTCGTCACGGACGCCGTCAACCTTGACCTTGTACGCCCCGAGCGCTTTATCGAATTCCTTTTTGAACGTGATGACTTGGCGTTGATAGGGTTTTCCTCCGGGCACGGAGGAGGTCGTATCGGCATTGGCGACGTTTTCGGCGATGACCTTCATACGCTGGCCCTCGGCTTTGAGCGCGGAACCCGATATGGCCATTATATCGTTCAATTCATTCGGCATCGCTTGAATTCCTTCTTGTCGCGCCGCAGCCTTTTTAGGGCGTAGGCAGATTATGTGCTGCTGCCCTTAATGGCGATTTTAAACAAGCCAACCCATTTATGGTACATCGACGCCGCTTTCTGGTAATCGGTCGATGTTTTCGAAACCTCCATCATTTGCTGCTCGATATCGACCGTATTGCCGTTCGGCAAAACTTCCGTGTCTTTCGACTTTATCGTCTGGGCATTCGTTCCCGCCATCGAAGCCGGAACAATATGACGCGGATCCGTCACGATCATGCCGGTGCTCGCCCTTTTCAGCGCATCGCTGAAGCTGAACGGTTTAAGCTCGATTTGCTTGTATCCGGGCGTATCGACATTGGCCACGTTTTCGGCAAGCACGGCCTGCTTCTGATTCAGATACGACATCTTCTGCGTCAGAAGGTCGAACAGTTCGGAGATGCTGGAACTCATCGAAACAACCCTCGCCAAGAATCCGACGTTGCGCGAATCACCAACGCTATCGCGATCCACAGATTGCGACCCTATACCCTCGCCCCATGATGATTAACAAAAGGTTAATTGCCCTTTGCGAAGAGTTAAGGTAGAGTCGCCGGATGGAAGAAGAACACGATTTTCAGCCTAACACATCCCCGATAACTTCTCCAGATCGTCGGCCTATCGCCGTCGCGCTAAAGGGAAGCATCGGAGAGCCTTTGGAAGGAAGACCTGATTCTCTTCCCAAGATTATCGCATCCGGTTATGGAAAACTAGCGGAACAAATTCTTAAAATGGCGTTCGATAAAGGCATTAGAGTCCGCGAGGACGCGGATTTGGCCGAATTACTCGCCACGCTCGATCTCGATACGCCTATTCCAAGCGAAGCCATTGTCGCCGTGGCGGAAATTCTGGCCAAGGTCTATGAGGCGAACGCGCGGATGGGCCAGTCCCCACCCGATTTTAAAGGAAATGCATGATGTCTCCCCTTTCGGGCATAAAAACTCTTAAATCCGTCACGCAGGAATTCGATTCCATCGACGCCTATCTTCAGGCCGTGCATGAAATTCTGCAGGAAGGGCATATGCCCGACATTCCCGATCTGGACGACAGGGTCGCGCGTTTGTGCGACGCCGTGGAGAAAGCGACGCCGGAAATTCAGCAGCAGTGCCTCCCGAATCTTAACGCGCTTCTGAAAAAGCTCGACGATTGCGAAGATGAAATGACGGCATACCAACTTATGGCGGCGAAAAGCGTGCGGAAATGACTGATCCTGCGGATTTTTCCTGGCTTCGCGTGATTTTCGCCTTTTCGGTCGTTTGCGCGCTTATGGCGGCCTTGGGCGGCGCGTTAAAATACATCAGCGCGCGCGGATTTATGCTGCCGACGAAAGAAGGGCGCGCGCGACGCCTGAAAGTCGTCGAAAGCCTTGCCCTTGACGCCAAACGCCGGTGCGTGATCGTGCGTTGCGACGAGCGCGAACATTTGCTTCTCTTGGGCGAAAAAATCGATAGTGTCGTCGAAACGAATCTCCCTCCCGCCAAAAGCAATAGCAGTTCATGATGCGTCCTTTGAAATCTTTACCCTTATTCCTTATCGGAACACTTATCGCGATCGCCGCCGTTTTTGTTTCGTTTTCCGCTTATGCGCAGTCGATTCATTTCGACATGGGACAAGGGCCTTCGGCGACGTCGCGCATCGTGCAAACCGTCATCCTTGTGACCGTTTTGTCTTTGGCTCCGTCCATTCTCGTCATGGTCACGAGCTATACGCGCGTCATCGTCGTTTTGTCGTTTCTGCGCACGGCACTTGGCACGCAGACAACGCCGCCGAATATCGTTCTTATCAGCCTCGCTTTGTTTCTGACGATGTTCATCATGCAGCCGACTTTCGATAAGGCTTGGGAAACCGGCGTGCGCCCTTTCATGAACGATCAGATCGACGAAGAAACGGCCTTTCAGCGCACAATGGAGCCTCTTCAGGACTTTATGCTGAAACACACGCGCTCGAAAGACCTGGATTTGTTCACGGAAGCCGGAAAAACAAGCGAAACCGCTGCAAAATCTACGGCGGCGGATAAAGCGTCTCCGTCCGCGCCCAAAAAAAACGACGCGGCCAAGGCCGATGCGGCGACTAACGACGTTTCCCTGCGCGCGCTCATTCCGGCCTTTATGATTTCGGAATTGAGGCGAGCTTTCGAAATCGGTTTTTTGCTGTTCTTGCCGTTTTTGATCATCGATATGGTCGTGGCTTCGATTTTGATGTCGATGGGCATGATGATGCTGCCGCCCTCGATTATTTCGCTGCCCTTTAAAATCATCTTTTTCGTGCTCGTGGACGGTTGGTATCTCGTCTGCGGCAGCTTGATTCAGAGTTATGGCGGCGGATAAGGAATTGCCGATTTCCATTTATTCCCGTCGCGCACGAGAAAATCCGTGCCCAACGCGTCGTTAAATCCCAAAATTTTAAGTATCGCGTAGCCGGTTGGCGAATAAACGAGCGCGTTGGTTTCGGGATGGACGTTAAGTTCCCGCTGAACGTCGGAGGGCTGAGGAATGTCGAACGTGTGATAATTATCGGCGTGCCAGGCCATTGTCAGGAAACGCCCTGTCCGCGCTTCTTCCAAGGCAAGTTCAAGATTTATGATGAAGGCGGCTATGCCAGTATCCTGAGGAACAATGACGCCAAGCTGCGCCTTGTCGGGCAACGCGGCGGCGATCCGATATCCCAGATTTTCCATATTACATGCAGCGGGCTCCGGACGAAGGGCGATCCAGTCCGTTTTGAAGGATATGACCAGCGGCATTATCAAGAGGGATATGAACGCCGCGAGAATACCCGTTTGAGGAGGCAGAAGAACAGGCGGAATCCTGATTTTATTTTTCACGCGGGACCAAAACGCAGGAGCCGCAAGCCAAAAGGCCGGAAGAGCTAGAAAACCGGCGTGCAGCATGTAGCGGTGGAATGACGCCCCAAGGCTCATTTCGTACACGGTAAAATTGGAACCGAGATAGGCCATAAACAAAAAAACCGCGTAGCCGACTTGCACGATGGCGGCAAGCAACGCAAAATCGCGCCATGAAGCCTGAGGCCGGAAGAGGCTGAAAACGCCGAGCGCCGTTGTGGCAAAAAACAAAACGATAAACGTGCCTTTCCACTCGATTTCGCCTTGTATGCCGTGCAAGAGCACAAAGAATTGGTCAAACCGCCACAAATTCAGCGGCAAAACGGTGAAATTGCCGTTTCCTATTTCGGCGTTGATATAGAACTGCCAGATTAGGCGCACCGCGAGCGCGGGAAGCAGGATGAAGGGCATCTTCTTCAACGCCGGTTTAAGGATGCCGTTTCTTCCCGCCACGGCCAGATAGGCGAAGATCAACAGGAAGAATAGAAACAGATTGGATTCCTTCAACAGGACAAACGCGACGGCCGTCAAAGAAAGCTGGAGGGAAGGTCGTTTAAGATCGGCTTTGCCGTCCAAACGCAGCGATTCACCCATCTTCCAAAGCATCAACGCCAACGCTCCGCAAAGGACTTTTGTGCCGGTGTCGCCCTGATTGACGATGCCGAAGGTTGCAAGGGTCGAATTGAGGAAAACCGCAAAAATAAACGCCAGCATCGTTAGTCCGAGCGCGCGTCCTGAAAAAAAGCGGCTTGAAACGGATGGTTCTTTCGGCTTGTTCGCGGTTTCCACAAGCATGGACGCGAAAAAGAAAAGGATCAGAAAATTGATCATCGCTCCGCCTTGAAGCAAAAATCCTCCGGCAAGGAGCGAAGCCAGATAGGTCAAAAAAGGCAGGGCATAAGGATAGCCCGGATGAATGGAATGAACGGCGGGAAGCGCGCGCGACGGGATTCCGTCATTCATAAAAACGTAAAGCCCGTTTGGAATCCAATGCGAAAAATCGTCATAGGCAAGGCCACCCGGGCCTTCGGCGTTGATCGCAACAAGCACATAAAGGCACGGAAGAAAGGCAAGCAGCCAAAAAGAGGGAACGAAGGCTCGGTCTTTAATGGCAAGGCCCAACCCACCCAGCATGAGGATAAAGAGTCCGAAAGCCGTCAAAAGAAGCGGATGGACAAAAAGCACCGAAGCGAGAGTCATGATCCCCGCGACGATTCCCCATCCGACAAAAACATCGCTGGCTTGAAAGGCTCCTCTTCCGTTGAAAAGCCGTCCGATCAACGCTAAACCCGCGATGATCATCGCAACAGCGAACGCTCCGGGAATGGCAGGCAAGGCAAAATCAAGAAATCCGAGAGCTTCGCGGCAACTAAAATCAAAGATCATTTATCATTTTTCCCCGACGGAATCGCCTCAAAAAACAAAGGGCGTTTGAGAAATGGCCCGGCAGGATTCACATCTGAGCAATAACTATCGACGTTTTCAAAGAGAACGCCGATTAGAAGTTGCCCTTACCCTCTACCGTACCCCCACAAAAGTGAATTCAAAGTAGCGGCATATAGTTAGCGCATGTTCGAAATTGGTGGAAGGACTATTTGGCAATATTTCCACCGAATTTTCATATTTTAGGTGCGCTAGCACTTGCAGCGGCAATGTTCTGCGTCGGGTCTTTAATAAAACCAAACCATCTCTCGGCCTCGCTTCGTTCAACCAGGCTACGCCGCCCACGTTTTAAAATCCGCAGCCGTCCGGCTTGAACTTCACGGTAAAACGACGCTTTGGAAATAACGTAGACTCGACAAAATTCAGAAACACGAAAAGCAACAGGTTCCATGCGTTTGCTCCTTTGTACGATTAAATTTCTACCGTTTCCAGCTGCACCGTTTCCTGTGGAAACGGGAGAATCTTCTCATGAAGGCACAAGTTTTCTTATATGCTTTATCTACGCTCATGCCTGATTTCGCCCCCTTGTCTTTCTTACATCCCAATCTCCAAGCCCCTGTGTCTCCCAATCTCCCAGTCGATGCCGTTGCCGCGCACGTGGCCGGAGACGTACCTGCCGATATTCTTTTCGAGAACGTCGCGCCACGGAACGAGCGAGAACTCGCGGCTTTTTTCGATTAAGGCAAACTTGCCGCTGGCAAGCTCAAGCATCTTGCCTACAGTGCCCTCGATGTGATTGCCAACGAAGGCTGCGGTATATTCACGCCCTGTTTGCTTGGCAATTCCTTCGGCAATGCTCTTTAGCTCTCGTTGTTGAAGCATAGCGAGCATGTTGTCCTTGTAGGAAACCATCCCTTGTTGCTCTCGCTGCGCCAATCCTTGCTCAATGAGCCATTGCTGGCGTTGTCTCAGGGCGTCCTGCACCTCATGCCCGAAGCCGGAGTCGTTTGTCGGCTCAAAATTGCCGGAGACAAGTTGCCGGTCGAGCCACGTTGCGCCATGCGCCCCTATTTGCTGTTCAAGGCTAAGGTTTGAAAGCCTGTCCACAGTAACGGGCGCTTGTTTGGCTAAGGTACGTTCATACGAAGCCACTTTTTCAAGATGATCCGGCGCTATGATCCAAGTCCCATCTAGTTCCATGCGAACGCCGTTTGTCGCTCGGCGTATGGCTTCCAAGCGCCGGACATGGGTTTCGGCAAAGTTTTCTGATGCGCGGGGGTCGTGTTTCAGGTGCAGATCGACGTTATATCGCCCTCCATTCACTGCCGCGACTTCGGCCACAGTGCGGTCAACCTGACGCGGCTCAACGCTTTTGGGCGTTATATGGACAATACTGCCTTCCGGCGTCGGGCCTGTCTTCTCGCCAAGGCCTATTTCGACATAGAGGGCTTGGCCGTCCAAGGTATCCACGATCAGATAATGGCGGTCATTAAGCTCGTCGGACAGACCCCTTGCTATGACACGGCCCGTAATGGGCTTTGCACCTGAGGCGGTCGGGTCATAAATGGCATAATCACGTGAGCTATGAACGATGTCTCTTTCCGTCATCTCCCGATGCATCGTTTTGATGATGTCGCCCTTCTCGCCCATGCGCCGAAGCGTATCTTCAAGGCCGTCATCGAGGTGCCACTGGCCGGGGCGGCGTTCCTTGGCAAGGCCCATGCGTTCGAGATGCTTAAGCCTGCCCATAAGTAAGGTTTGCTGGCCGGGGTCTTGGACAAACTGAGCTATGGTTTTCTCGTCCTCGTCCATTTTCAATAGTTGCCTGTCGAGGCTTGTTAACCGCTCTGCCGTCATCTCGGCCCGAAGCTGCGTATCGATCTCCAAGTCCGTGCGCGGGCCAAGGTCGAGACTGACCTGTAAAGCTGCCCGTTCGCGCATGCCTTTGGTCATATAGTCACGGGCAATGATAAGGTCTTCGCCCAAGGCGTCCTTGCCCCGCACGATGATATGAACGTGAGGATGTCCTGTGTTGTAATGGTCGGCGGCTACCCAATCGAGAGATGTGCCCAAATCCTTTTCCATTTGGGACATAAAGCGGCGGGTGAAACCCTTAAGATCGTGGTATTCGATGCCGTCTTCGGGAGACACAATAAACCGGAACTGATGCCTGTCCCCCTCGGCCCGGTCGAGGAATGTTTTGCTGTCCGTCCGGTCAAGATCGGCGCTGTAGAGATGGCCTTTCTCCCCGTCGCGGGACACCCCTTCCCTCTGGATATACCGGAGGTGCGCCGCCGCGTTGTTCATGCCCTTCCCGGCCAGCTTCACGATACGGCTTTTAACAATAGCTCTCCGGTGCCTGAGCGAAGCGTATTTATCACGGTGGGCAAGCCATGCGCCCATGACGCCGCCGCGCCCAATACGGCTTCCGGTAAACTTGCTTTTGGCCCCGCGCCGTCCGCCAGCCCGATTGACGGCGGCAAGCACTTGATTAGAGAAACGCGGAGTTCCAAGGCCACGGCTTCTTATCTTTCCAAGCTTGGGTTGGAAGTCGAATTCATCAGACATAGCTACTCCTTCTATTAGAGGGAAAAACAACGACTTGAAAAACAACCATCTCGCGGCGAGTTGGAACGCTGCCGAAAACCGTCTCCTTCTGGTTAAGCAATATCAATGACTTGATAAACATAAGCCTCCCGATAAATGCGGACCCCACACGCAACACGAAAAAATTGGATGTGCAGACAGACTCTTATGCGCCCCCATGTGGGGGCGCTTTATCTTGCCTTCCGCCCCTCACTTTTCCGGTTCACCACCCCCAACGTTTCTCAGCGTCCAACACCATCCAACGCCCCAAAAGCACACCGTCCCTGCGACAACAAAAAACACCGCGCCGAAGGACACGAAAAAACGAACCCAAAGCACACCGAAAAACAGTCCGAGATGCGGCCCAAAACCGTTCCGCCGAAGGCACAGCGTAGGGCAAAAGTACGGCTGAAAACCATCCGCCGATGGCAGAAAAAGGGCATGACGCGGGACGAAAACGAGGCGAAGAAAAGCCCGCGAGCGCGCCCCCAAAAGCGCCGTAGCGAGTGGGCGTTGAGACGTTTGGAGACACAGTCCAAAGGACAGTTTCGGCGCGTGCAACGCTCTTGCCGATGGCACGGGACGAAAGAAAAACAGAGAGGCGTTCACCAATTCCTCCTTTCGTTTTCCGGCTCGACAAACACGAGGGCGCTCGCAATCCGACCTATGGAAGCAAAGAAACGTGCCCTCCGGTTTGGATATATCCTTGAGTCCGGCGGCGGCAGTTTGGCATTAAGCCTGTCAATGATGCGCGGGATGTTTTCGAGAATTTTTGCCGTGTCGGACTTTATCTGCGCTCGATCATTTTGCGCGGCTCCAAGGTCGTTTCGGATATGTCCAAGGTCATGTGCGAGAGTGTCAAAACGCTGGGTTATAAGCTGGGCAAGTTCGTCCTCGGTTCGGCGTTCGAGAAAGGCTTTGACGGCTTGAACCACGATGTCGGATTTTGCGATACCTTGTTTTTCCGCACGCGCATTCAGTTGTTCGGCAAGGCCGGAGTCGAACGAAAACTCGAAGCGCGTTTTGGTGCTGGTCATGGTTCCCCCAAGCTTGAATAATGCCCTGCGCTCTTCGACCAGCTTTCGAGATCGTCGATGTGATAACGGACGTAACGGCCATGCTTGCGAAAGTACGGCCCACGGTTTTCGATACGCATCTTTTCAAGCGTACAGGGCGCGAGCCGAAGGTAATAAGCCGCCTCTTTCGTAGCGAGAAACGGCGAGCCTCCCCGTTACATCTCGTGACTCCTTGTGAGAGGCGGATCATAGGATTTTGAGATGTTGGCTTTCGAATAGCTCGGAATTATGCGTGCAGCGTGTTTTCCAAAAAAACCCTGATTTTATCTTCGGGACGCTGCGGGACATCGGGGCTTATCCTAATGAAGTCCTTTGGCTTCGGCGCGTTTGAAAGATTTGTATTTGCCGCCCACGCTGTTGCTACCGCTTTCTTCGTTGAGACCGCTCTTGCTCCTCCCGCATTTGCGTCCTCGATGGATTTTGTCAGTCTTTGCCCATTAGCCGCAAATTCCTTTGTGCTTGCGATCTGTTCAGCAAGGACAGGTGTTGGCACTATATCGGGAGTAGAAGTAGGAGTTGGAGCAACTTTTGCACCGCGCTTAATATCTGCCTTTGAAATCAAAGACGCCGCATCTTCAGGTCTTCCTCTAACTGCTTTTATCAATTTAATGACAGAATATCCTCCGCCGCCCATAATTCCCAAAATGGATGCCGCAGATATAACCGTGCCCGCCGAAGCTGGGAGACTTGCCGATATTGCATCCATATAATGCAGGCCTTCAATTCCAAAAACGAGGGCCGTGCTGGCGAAAAAGAATTTTACGGCCTCGTTTCTAACAATATTCACAACTCGAATAATTTCTTGGTCGCGCTCTTTCTTCTCCTCGTTTCTAATCTTCTCGAAGGATTCAGCGATTTTATTTGTGACATCTATTTCAATTTCAGCCCGCAGCTCTTTGGCGGTTTCTTCTTTGATTTTTGGCGTTAGGTCTTTTCGGATTCTGCCTTCAAACAAAGTCGCCACGCCAATTAAGACAAAAATATTTTTGTCTTTTGATGCGTCGGCGTTTTCCTGAAATAATTCGGGGAATTTTTTAGCGATGTCTTCAACAATGTCCGCCGTTACGGAAGCCGCAATATCGTTTTTCCGGTCGCCGATTAGATATGCTTCGCGAAACCGCGCAAATATCTCATCCTGAACATCGGGCATAAAAATATCTCCGTAATATACGGAGATTGTAAATGAGTTTGGGTTAGTGAACGATTAATTTCTAAAAATATAATTGCGAAAGAAACGCCAAATCATGGTTAGGCAATGATTAATGATACAGTCCAGCAATCACAGGCCGAACCACGATCCGTTCAGTAAACTTAGAGAGCTGGAATCGGAGAAGTCCCTGCACTCGACGAATTCTTGGGCACCTTGGCAGAATATCCGCTAATAACTTTCTCGGCGGATTCGTGAACCATTTTTGCGAACTCTGCTCTTTTTGCCTCCGCAGCTGGCCCCTCAATAGGAAAATGTTTGTCAATTATCTCATCGGTGCGCTTATAAAGTTGAGCGATTTGCTGATCGGTACTGCTTGGGCCAACCAAACGCGAAGCAATCTCTGCTCCCGCCTTTTTTATACCCGATGTAATGCCCGTCAGCATGACGCTATCCTCGATAGTTCCGATAGGCCTCTCTATTGGCCTCTTGTTTATAGGATAGCTCTTATACTCGAACATTTCCACATATCCTTAAAAAAATACTTTCATGGCATATTATACCGCTAGAATATCTGGCTATGGTTGATAACCCCTTAATATTTATGGTTAAAACTCAAACAGCAATAATCTTTCTCAAAATACCTTGAAAATGATTAATCCAATCCTATCTCCCGAAAGCACCTTTCTTTCTATTCTCATTGCCGGAGGGACCAAATGGCAAAAAAACGCGCTTTCATCAGTTTTGACTACGATCACGATTCTTTTCTTAAAGAGGCTCTCGTCGGGCAAGCGAAAAACGAAGACAGTCCCTTTGAGCTTGCGGATTTTTCAATAAAAGATGCCCTTACCGGCGATTGGAAAAAGAAAGCCACCCCAAAAATCAAAGGGGTTGATGTCGTCGTCGTCATTTGTGGCGAACACACGGATACTGCATCGGGCGTCAGCGCGGAACTGAAAATCGCCCAAGAAGAAAACGTTCCGTACTTCTTGCTCTGGGGCTACTCCGACAAAACATGCGTGAAGCCAAAGGCAGCAAATAACGATGACAAAATTTACACATGGTCTTGGGATAATCTTAAATCGCTGTTTAACGGCGCTCGTTAGAAAGAAGAACGCTATGCGCAAAGCCCTTGTTGTTGGCATCGACGCTTAGGCGGGCATATCACCCCCGGAAGCATCTACGCCTATGTTGACCGAGCTTTGGGACCGTGGGATCAACGCCCGATATTCAAAACAAACATTACGCATTTTACCTCGTTGCGAACCATCGCGCCGCCGGTTCCTCTTGAGACGTTGCGTAAAATTTGTATTTACTTTTCTTCTCCCCAAGATGAACACAAACTCGATCCATCCTACGAATTCACGGATGAGCGAAAAAATGATGCACATGTCGCCATATTTAAGGACCTTCAAAAATTTGAAAGCGTCGGCCTCATTGTTCCTGTAGAGGAAGAGCATATGTATTTTGCCGCCATGAATTCGAAGTCATGCAGGTTAACGGCGATGGGTTTTCAATATTGGCGGCTGGTAAAAGAGAAAAGAATCTGATTGCCCTTCGTTTGGATTGTCCGATTGCAGAATTTAAAAATCTTACGCCGCCAATACAGCCTTGCTGTTTTCTCTTTGACTCCAAAGCACAGGCACGGGCTCCAATTACATTTACGATCTTGTTTTATTTTGGTAGCTTGAAAAACAGTCACTTCACCTCACTGATGAAAAAATGCCTTTGGAGCCATTTGCTACCTCAAATTTCTTTCTTAAATTTCTTTCAAGCCTTGATAAGCTCTCGTCATGGCTGCTTTCGTGCATTGCTGTTTTTTTGGTAGTTTTCCTACTCATTCCAGAATTTCGAATACTCGCGCCGACCGAATGGCTGCCTTGGATAAAATGTATTACAGCACTGTTCATAATCTTGACCATTGGTAAACTTATTAATTTGTTGTTCGATACCATATCAAAAGAGCGCGATAAGATTAAGGCAAGACGGTTTTTCTTTTATAAACTCTTGGCTTGTACTTCTTCCTATCTTTGCCCTTCATCAAAAATTTATACTTGAGTTGGGCCACTTCAACGGCGACTGGATCATGAGCCTATTTCGCCTAACCCGAGCGGTTTGAATTTGGTATTATCATGTCATTTTTGTTTCTGAGGTGGCTATGAGCGCAGAAATTCCCGAGTATATGTCTGAAATCTTACGCCCCACTCCATCAGGCGTTGAAAAGCTTCTGGCCGCGTGGAACGATTTAGGGTTTGATGTTCAGATCAAAATTCTTCTTTCATTAGCTGATTTAAAATATCCGAATTTCCTGCATGAAAAAATTCGATTAAATGCATTCAACAGTAAAAACGCCTACATTCGCTATCTGGCTATGAAGGGTTTTTATTTCAATGAAAAAAATTCTGAGCATCAGGAATTGAAGAAAAGAGTTGAGAATGATCCATCTCCCTTAGTGAAGTATTCAACCTATGAAAGCGAGATGGGATTTATTTTCAGCAGCGAGGCCGAAAATTCAGAGGCTTTCTTTTCATTGCCACACGAAGCAAGGTTGGCAAAAGTTAGAACACTTTTTGGTTGTGGCGAAAACATCGCCAAGCTTTTTGCAAATGTTGGGACTTATATTAGTGAAAATAAAATTTCTGAACTTGAAGTGTACGAAATTCTTGCAGACTACGTGGATAGCCCCGGGTTCAAAAAGAAATATCGCGGCGATAAGAGTTTAGGCTACGATGGCTACGCTGAATATTCTAAGGGAAAAGATGTTGAGGAATTATGGAAGCTAACATTGAAGCTGCCCTCTATGGCGTCTTATCCTCTCTTGGATACGTTACCTGAAGCGGCTGGACTTGGCTCTGATATACCTAAAGAAGTATTAGAGGGATTGAATAGCGACCAACTCACCAGGCTATTAGAGCGCGAAGACATATATCTGTTAGCATTGCGCAAAAAGATATTTTTTAGTCCTGAGCGTCCCGATTTGACCGAACATCAGGCGTATATGCTGCGTTATGCAGCAACCTCACATAATTTTAACTTCTCGTATCAGGAGTTTGCCACACTGCTTCCAAACATGAATGCAATAGAGCACTCGGAAGCGTCATGGAAATTTAAAGACCCGGCGGACGAGAATAAACTAAAAACCCTGACCGACTTGGGCACTCTCGCTGGTGATCTTAGTTGGGTGTATTTGCAGGCAATTCACGATTTTCTTTTTGCTGTCCCTGTGAGGGGTTTTCATGCAGCTTTTGAAGATGCGGAGTGGCCAAAAAAACGCCTCGATAAAGCCTTAGAAGAGAGCAAGAAGGATAAAAAGAATTCTCACATTCGTTCAAAGGTTCTGGAATTAGAATTATATTCACTGGCTGTTAGCGCTGTACCTTGGGACAAAACCAAGAAAGGATATGAGCCAAGTGGTGAATTGGATTTTCTAGCGCAGGAAGTTGTCGAAGGAGACACATGGGCCACGTTCATGGCCTTTATTAATAAATGGAAAGAGCAAAAAAACACATTAACTCTCGAAAAAGCTTTGCCGGAAATTTATGAGTTTGATGATGAAGATAAAGGGCCTTCGCAGTCAGAGGAGCAATCCGCTGTTCCGATTGCGCCCCAGTCAAAAAGCTACGAAAAAGAGATAATCATTATTCAGCAATTGTTGAAAAGAGTGAAGTTCATTGGTTATGTGGTTATAGCGTTGCTTTTGTGGCTATTATTGAAATAGCCGGATTTAGCCAAAATTCACCCTTATAACCTTACCTGTTGCGGCGACTTTATCAAGGTAATCAGCCCAGTCCTGCATCATTACCTTACGATCATCAAGAAACTTAGCGCGGTCGTAGGCGGCATCGACTTTACTGGCTGGGGCATGGGCAAGCTGGCGGTCAACAACTTCATGGCGATACCCAAGCTTTTCTTTGATCGTTGTCATGGCAAGAGCGCGGAAACCGTGGCCTGTCATACGCCCGTTGTATCCAAGACGTTTAAGTGCCGACAGAACCGTATTGTTGCTCATATGCTGAAGCGGTCGGGCCTCACTGGCGAAAACATATTCGCGCTTGCCGTTTAGTTCCTTCAATTCTTTCAAAATCTCCAATACTTGCTTAGCCAGAGGGACTATGTGAGGCCTCTTCATCTTCATTCGTTCGGCGGGAATAATCCACTCGGCGTTTGCCAAATCGAATTCTGGCCATTTGGCCGCGATCAGTTCGGTTGTACGAACGAACGTCAACATGAGCATACGGACAGCATGGCGCGTTTGGGCATAAAGCCGCACATCGTTCTTTTCGAGAACGCGAAGGAATTCGGGCAATTCCTTTGTATCAATTGAAGCATAGTGCGAATGCTTTGTGGGACGAAGTGCGCCGCGTAAATCGCCAGCAGGACTCCGGCTCATACGTCCCGTAACTATCGCATAACGAAATACCTGTCCGCAAAGCTGCAAGGTTCTGTGTGCCACTTCCGGAGCACCGCGTCTTTCGATTCGACGCATGGCATCCAATAAATGCGGGGCCGTCACCTCGGAAACCGGATGATTGCCAAAATAAGGAAAAACGCCCTGTTCAAACCTATGAAGGATGGTCATGCTATAATGAGGCGACCACTGATCTTTGTTAAGTTCATACCACTCGCGGGCGACCAGCTCAAAAGTTGTGGCCGCATTCGTTGCAGCAGAAAGTTTTTGGTCTTTTCTAACCTGTGCAGGATCATTACCAGCCAAAAGGATTTTTCGGGCTTCCTCGCGTTTATCACGTGCCTCAAGCAAGGAAACCGTTGGATATGGGCCGTGCGTAAGGGTATTTTCCTTACCGTTAAAGCGATACCGCTGTCGCCAGACTTTAGCGCCGGAAGGCTTTAAATGGAGATACAGGCCCCCTCCATCCGCAAGTTTATTCGATCCATTCGCACTGTATTTCGCGTTTTGGCACTTCGTATTGGTGAGCGACATGTGGGTACGGCCCCTTCTAAAATCTCCGCGTACCCGCAAACGTACCCTCACTAAGGCGGGATGCCGGGAAACTTCACGATCCTCTATAGCACAAAAAATGCCCGAAAACACTACGTTTTTCGGGCACATCAGAGACCACGAGGGTCTGTGGGAGACTAGGTAATGGTGGGCCCGGCAGGACTTGAACCTGCGACAACACCGTTATGAGCGGTGCGTTCTAACCAACTGAACTACAGGCCCGCGCTGGAAGAGGTTAGGGATAACAAAAATTAGCCCCGCCGTCCAAGAGATTAAATGGCAAAAACAGACTCTTATGCGCCTTTAGTCTTGGCAAGGGCGCGCCAACCTATATCGCGGCGGCAGAAGCCCTCCGGCCAGTCGATCTGATCGACGGCTTTGTAGGCTCGTTTCTGCGCTTCGAAGATCGTCGGCGCAAGAGCCGTCACGCACAGAACGCGGCCTCCGTTGGCGGTTATTTCTCCTGCCGCGTTGCGTAAAGTTCCGGCGTGAAAGACGGCGACATCGGCAATTGCAGCCGCGTGATCGAGGCCGCGGATGACGGTGCCTTTCAGATAATTGCCCGGGTATCCGTCCGCCGCCATGACGACGCCCAATGCGGCCCTGTCGTCCCATTCCATGACGGCTTTATCCAGCTTACCCTGGCTGCAGGCGTAAAGAAGCGCGAGAAAATCCGACTTCAGGCGCGGGATTGTAACTTCGGCTTCGGGATCGCCGAAACGGGCGTTGAATTCGATCAGTCTTGGCCCCGCTTTCGTCATCATCAATCCGGCGAAAAGGACGCCCGAAAAAGGACGCCCCATCTTCTTCATTTCCGTAATCGTCGGATCGATGATCTCGCGCATGATGCGCTCCGTCATTGCGGCGTTGATCATCGGAACGGGAGAATAGGCTCCCATGCCGCCCGTATTGGGGCCTTTGTCTCCGTCGAAAGCCGTTTTGTGATCTTGAGCTGCGGCAAAAAAGCGCGCGCACTTTCCGTCGCAAAGCGCGAAAAAGCTGACTTCCTCGCCTTGCATGAAGTCCTCGATCACGACTTCCGCGCCTGAGGGCCCGAAAATTTGGCCGATCATCGCGTCGTTTACGGCCGTTATCGCTTCGTCAACGGTGCGGGCTATCGTCACGCCTTTGCCTGCGGCAAGGCCGTCGGCTTTGACGACGATCGGCGGGTCTTGTTTCAGGACATAGGCGCGCGCGTCCTCGACTTCGGCAAAACGTTTGTACTTGGCCGTCGGCACGCCGACGCGGGCGCACAAATCTTTCATGAATCCCTTGGAGCTTTCCAGTTCCGCCGCCGATTTGCTGGGGCCGAAGGAAGAAATACCCGCAGATTTCAATTCATCGACAAGGCCTAAAGCCAAAGGAACTTCGGGGCCGACGATCACAAAATCGATTTTATTCTGGCGCGCGGCGGCCACAATATCGGCGATTTTGTCCGCAGCTATCGCAGGCAAACATTCCGCAACCGCAGAAATTCCCGGATTGCCCGGAGCGCAGTACAGTTTTTCGCACAAAGGCGATTTGGCGACGGCATTGCAAATCGCGTGTTCGCGCCCGCCGGATCCAACGACCAGAACTTTCATTTTTCATTCCTCCCAAAGATTGATTTATTCTATGCCGGATATGCGCCTAAGGCGAGGCGTTTTTTCTTTCGCATACGCGAAAAGAAGGCGCTTTTGAAGACATCCCTCCTGATGTGCCGTTTTTTTATGGGGGATCAAGTGCCTGCGTATTTTGGCATCCTTATAGATTCGCAACGGATTATGTCGTTCCAAACTTTGTATTTTCGAGAATGGCGTTGTCGAATTTCGCGCCCGAGGCGTTGGCGTTCGCCAAATTGGCATAGGCGAGATCGGCGCCGGAAAAATCGACCTCGCGCAAATCGGCCTCGGAAAAATCCACATACCGCAGATTGGCTCCCGCAAAACAAGCGCGCAGCGTTTCCTTGCTGTCGCTCAAAAGCAGCGGCTCGAGCCGCGTTTTCGACAAATTCGACCCGACAAGGCGGGCGCCGACGAAATTGCTGCCGCGAAGATCGGCCCCCATAAAATTGCAATCGCGCATATAGCTTTCTTTAAATTGAGCCACCTGCAAATTCGAATAGGAAAAATCCTGATTCATCCACAGACTGCGGTTGGCGACGATCAGGGTCAAATCGGCGGTGCAGAGCGCAGGGGAGTTCCGCATGTCGAATTCGCTCACATCCATCATCTCGCCGACAATGCCCTTGCTCTTCAGCCACGCCTGATGAAGTTTGATCATGTCCTCAAGAGTCCGGCCAAGCTTGTCTATCGTCTTGCCGACGGGCAGATCGGTTATGGCGCCGGTCATATCGGCGTTTTTCAGACTGGCGGGATCGATTTTCGCCTTGCTGAGATCGGCGCCGCGCAAAATAATGTTTTTCAGGACGCAATCGCTTAAATCGGCGCCGGACAGATTGGCTCCCGACAAATTGGCTCCGCTTAGGTCGGCGCGGATAAACGAGGCGTAGCGGAAGTTGGCATCCTCGAAATTCGAATTGATGGCGGAAACGCCGGATAATTTCGCCGAGGACAAATCGACCCCGCGTCCGTCGACGCCGCTGAATCCTTTCTTCAGCCCGTCTTTTTCCCCGAAAAAGTTCAATTCCATTTCGGGATTGCAGAAAGCGAACGAGCCTTCGCGCAGATCGGCATTGGTCAGATTGGCGCCGCGCATATTCGCGCCACGAAGCCTTGCGCCGCGCAAATCGGCTCGAATGAGGCTGGCGCCTGAAAAATTGGCGCGGCGCAGGTCGCAGGCGAAAAAAAGGCAGCTGTCGAGCTTCGTGTTCGCCAGATCGGTTTCAAAAAGGATGGAGCCGGTGAAATCGGCATTCGACAAATCATGCCCGCGCAAAACAAGCTTCGACAGGTCGTGCTGCATGAGAAGCGCCCGCGCGCCTCCTTTGCGCCCTTCAAGAAACAACTCATGGCGGGCGATGAGAACGTCAAGGCGCGCTTGATCGAGGCGCGTCAGCGATTCGTGCATTTGTTCCGTAACCATGGATTATGAGATTAAACGCTATGCAGACATAATCAATCAGAAAATCTTGTTATTTAGAAGCCTTGCCTGTTTCGAGCCGTTAAATGGCAACGGCGTAAGGAGTTGACAAGCAAGCAACGCATCCGATAGCGTCTGCGCCCGATCGCGCGCCATGCCCGCTCATATATGTATGTATGAATACATCCTCTCCTAAACCTTTGCGGATTCTTTATATCAGTCCCGGCGGCATGCGGGCTCGGGGCGGCATGGGCAGCGTCGCCCGATGCTTAATTCCCTCCCTTGCCGCGCCCGATCGCCAAATCAGTTGCCGCGTGATTGACAGTTACGGACCCGGTCATTTTTATTTGATGCCCTTTTATTATTTATCCGCGCTTACGCAAATAATATGGCACGGCCTGTTTAAAACAGCGGATGTCGCGCATATCCATATGTCTCATCGTGGCAGCGTCTTGCGTAAACTTATTTTGGTAAGGATCGCTTTCAGGCTTAAATTGCCGGCCTTGCTTCACATCCATGGATCGGAATTCGAGGTCTATGCGAATAGCCTCCCGCCGGCCCGGAGGCAGCGGCTGATGACGGGGATTGCGAAAGCTTCGCGCATCGCCGTTCTGGGAACAAAAATGCGCGATTTCCTCGTTCATAAGCTTGGAATCGATGCTGCTAAAATCAGCCTTATCCCTAACGGCGTCCCCCTGCCCGCGTTGCGCGAGGATTCATCCGTCAGCGATCCTTGCCGGATTGCCGCTCTGGGCATCATGAGCGACCGAAAAGGCACGCCGGAATTATTGCAGGCTCTTGCCAGCGATAAAATACGGAACCTGCAGTGGACAGCCCTGATCGCGGGCAACGGAGAAGTCGATCGTTTTCGCGCGTTAGCCGCAAAGTTAGGCCTATCTCACCGGATAGAAATGCCCGGTTGGATCGACCCCGGCAAGGCGCAAAAGTATTTGGCCGCTGCCGATATTTTCGTCCTTCCATCGCGCAATGAAGGTCTTCCGATGGCAATTTTAGAGGCGATGGCGGCAGGGATTGCGGTCGTGGCCACGCCCGTCGGCGAAATCCCCGACCTTGTTCTTGAAGGCAAAACCGGATTCTTGGTTCCTCCAGGCAACGCCGAAGCTTTGGCCGATTCTTTGGCGACGCTTATCTCCGACCCGGCCAAACGCCGCCTGTTCGGGCAACGCGGCCGAGCGCGCGTTGAAGCGCATTTTGGTCTGGAACAATGCGCGCAATATGTTATACGCCTCTACATTGAGATGGCATACGAACAAAAAACGCGCGTGTATTCTTCAACTTCAAGAAAAACGTAGAACCGTCATTATGTCTGGTGTTCTGATTATTGTCGAAAATCTTCCTGTCCCGCTTGATCGCCGCGTGTGGCAGGAAGCGATTGCGCTGACGCGCGCAGGTTATACCGTTTCCATCATATGCCCCAAGGCCGGAAAACACCGGAAGTCCTACGAAGAACGCGACGGCATTAAGATATTCCGGCATTTTTTGCCAGCCGAAGGCAAGGGCATCGCCGGTTATTTTCTTGAATATATATGGGCGCTTGCCATCGAATTTATTTTGGCTTGCAAAGTATATAGACGCGTCGGTTTCGACGCGATTCAAGCCTGCAATCCTCCCGACAATATTTTTATCATCGGATGTTTCTTCCGGTTCTTTTTCGGAACCGCTTTTGTTTTCGATCATCACGACCCGTTTTTCGATTTGTTTAAATTAAAATTTCCGCGCCGGAAATGGCTATGCGAACTCGCGCGACGCGCGGAACGTTGTTCGCTGTGCCTTAGCCATCCTTAAACAGCTAAATCGCGAACACGAAGAACTCAGGACATCCGACGAAAGCGATTATGTGTTTCCAAGCTCGAAGGCAAATACCCCGCTTTCCAACGTAGTCATGTTGGCTTTGCTCAAGCGCATGAACAGGCGCGATATAACTGTCCACGGTTTCCGGTCGTCGTTCCGCGATTGGGCGGCGGAGCAAACCAACTTCCCGCGCGAAGTGGCTGAAGCTGCGCTTGCTCATGCCATTGAAAACCGCGTTGAAGCAGCCTATCGCCGCAGTGACCTATTTGAAAAACGCCGTCTCCTGATGGAGCAATGGACGCGCTATTGCCAAACGATACAAGGCGAGAGCAAGGTGTTAGAAATGAAGCCAAAAAATAAGAAGGCAAAGAAGGGGTAATCCCATGGGCGAAATTGTTATCTATGTACAAAAAGATCGTTCGGTCGAAGTACGGCTTGATGGCGATACGGTCTGGCTCACGCAGAAACAAATGGCCGATGTTCTGGATACAACCATCTTCAATATTAATAAACATATCAAAGGGATATACAAGGATGGTGAACTTGAAGAAAAGGCAACTATTGAGGAATCCTCAATAGTTCAAAAAGAGGGTCGCCGCGCCATAACGCGTAAGGTCAAACACTACAATCTGGATATGATTATCTCGGTCGCGTACCGGGTAAATTCCAAACGAGGCGTTCGCTTCCGTCAATGGGCTACAAAGGTTTTGAATGAACATCTGACACATGGATATACCCTTAACCGCCAACGCCTAGAAAACAATGCCCGTGAGCTTGAAGCGGCCCTGCGCCTCGTTCAAAAAGCGGCGCACACTGCTGCTTTGACTGCCGATGTCGGGCGCGGGCTGGTTGACGTGATTAGCCGCTATACCCAAACCTTCCTTCTGCTCCAACGCTACGATGAAGGATTGCTTATCGAGCCATCGGGAACTTCCGGCGGCAACCTTCCCAACATAGCTGCGGTCAGGAAAATTTTGGGAACGCTTAAAGCCGACCTGAAACGGCGCGGAGAGGCCAGCGATTTGTTTGCCCAGGAACGCGGCGATGCGCTGGAAGCAATTTTCGGAAATCTCGATCAAACAGTCATGGGGAATCCCGCCTATCCAACGGTCGAAAGCAAAGCCGCGCATCTTCTCTATTTTGTCATTAAGAACCATCCATTATCCGATGGCAATAAACGTAGCGCGGCGTGTCTGTTTATCGACTTTCTACACCGGAACGATGCGTTGATGAGAGCCGGGCAGCCTGTCATCAACGACATCGGCTTGGCGGCGCTGGCATTGCTCGTCGCCGAATCCGCGCCGAGCCAAAAAGAAATCATGATCCGTCTCATCATGAATATGTTGGCCCCACTTCAAACCACATAAGCTCAGGCGGTTTGGGCTGTGATTTGTTGACTGTGGCTTTTTCTCCTGATGTCTCTGTTTGTCGATAATGGCGGGGCGCGGGGGAGCGGGAAAGAGGTGGAGCGTAAGGCAAGATAAAAGGACACCCTCCTGCGGAGGCTATCCCATTGTCTGCACATCACTTTTAAGGAGCATGAAATATTGGGTCGGAGGTTTTTCTTCGCAACCTCTTGTTTTCATTATGGCCCTCGGAGGGTGCGCCGTCCTGAGACGATTTTTTCCCAATATGTGCCCCACCAAGAATGAACGACAACACAGCCCCCATATAAAGGGGCGACACGCTGCTTTTTCCGTTGAGATGTGGACAACGCTTCGAATTGCGGCTGCGCGTTGCCCACAGCTCAACGGCGTGGCTTTGCCATAGCCGTTATCTTTGATCGACGAAATAAGAATTCAAGGGAGCCGAGAGGAAAAATTTTGGCGCAAGCCGAATTATATTTTCCCGCGACGTGGCGATCTGCATCGTGCCGAGCTATGTTCGTCTCAAAATGTCTCCGCTCGTAAACGTCTCTCATTAGAAATAACAAAAACAATAAGTTGGAGCAAAAACGTCTCTTGCTCAAACAGACATACTCGCAAAAAATGATGTGCAGGCAACAGGATCGTCAATTTACGAGACAGTATCTTTTATCTTGCCTTACACGCATCCCTTCCTACGCCACACCTAACTCTCAATTCTTCGTCCTTTTTCCTTTCGTGCCGGAAGAAACGCCGACGAAGATACGTTATCAATAATGATCATCTTTGGTCGTACATAAAGCACATAAGAGAAATTCGTGTTTTGTGAGACCCTCTCAGCATCAATTCGTTTCAGGAAGAAACGGAGAGATAAATTTTCTCACACAAGGAGGCCTTATGGAACCCATTGCTTTTCGCGTTTCTGAATTTTGTCAGGTTTATGTCATCTCCAAAGCGTCGTTTTACCGCGAGGTTCAAGCAGGTCGGCTCCGAATTGTAAAACGCGGACGGCGTAGCTTGGTGGAACGTACAGAGGCCGAAAGATGGTTTGGCAAGCTGACCTGCTCCCCGTTTCCGGGTCACTTGGAAGTAGAGTCTTTCCCCTTTATAAC
>CAZPKC010000009.1:0-91809 GCA_964587125.1 uncultured Rhodospirillaceae bacterium
CTTGCGACAAAATACCTTTTCGGACTAAACTTCGCGCTTAACCGGACAGTAGTGGCCGTTATAAGGTTTGGAATGTAAGAACAATCCGGAACTTATGATAAATAAATCGTAACCATGTTAAAGTTTGGGAAACCATAGATGTCACTTGCCGAAACCCTTTCCCGCGTCCTCGAACGCCACGACGAATTGCGCGACGCTTTGTCGAAGCCCGGCATTGCGCCCGATGCGTTCGCCAAATTGTCGAAGGAATATTCCGACCTCACGCCCGTTTCCGAGGCAATCGCCGAATTGAACCGCGCCAAAAAAGAATTGGCCGATGCCGAAACCATGCTTTCCGATTCCGATATGCAGGCCGAAGCCAAACGCGAGATCGAAATTTTGCGCCCGCAAATCCCCGCGCTTGAATTGCGCGTGCAGAAAATGCTTCTGCCCAAAGACGCTGCCGACGAGCGAAACGCCATTCTTGAAATCCGCGCGGGCGCTGGCGGCGACGAAGCCGGATTGTTCGCCGCGTTATTGTTCGAAATGTACCGCAAATACGCCGCGCACAGGGGGTGGAAGTTCGAGGTCATGGAACTGTCCCAAAACGACATCGGCGGCCTGAAAGAAGGCATCGCGGAAATCAGCGGGCGCGGCGTTTTCGCAAGAATGAAATTCGAATCTGGCGTGCACCGCGTCCAGCGCGTGCCGCAGACGGAAGCCTCGGGACGCGTGCATACGTCCACCGCGACCGTCGCCGTTCTGCCGGAAATGGAAGATGTCGATATCGACATCGACGAAAAGGATTTGAAGATTGACGTGTATCGGTCGAGCGGCGCGGGCGGCCAGAAAGTCAACAAGACCGAAAGCGCGGTGCGCATTACCCATCTGCCCACAGGCGTCACTGTGGCGATGCAGGATGAACGTTCACAGCATAAGAATAAAGCCAAAGCGATGAAAATTTTGCGTGCGCGCATCTATGAGCAGCGGGAAACGGCGATTAAAGCCGCCCATGCGGCGGAACGCAAAGGCCAAGTCGGCACGGGCGACAGATCGGAGCGCATCCGCACGTATAATTTTCCCCAAGGTCGCGTCTCCGATCATCGCATCGAGATGACTTTGTACAAAATCGACGATGTCATCAACGGCGAAGGGTTGGACGAATTCATCGACGCCCTGATCACGCGCGACGAAGCCGAAAAGCTCGCGGAGCTTGGCAACCAATGACGCTGGCCGAATTTCTCGCAGCCTCGACGGATAAACTCAAACAAGCGGACGTCGACAATCCCCAGCTCGACGCGCGGGTGCTTATGAGCTATGCGTTGAAGTGCGACGGCGCGCAGATATTAAGCCAGTCTCTGCGCGTTCTCATTCCCGAAGAAATAAATGTTATCAGTTGGTTTATCGAACGTCGCGCGGCGGGAGAACCCGTCGCCCGCATCATGGGCAAACGCGAATTCTGGGGATTGGATTTCGGATTGAACGAAGCGACTTTGGATCCGCGTCCGGATAGCGAGACTTTGGTCGAAGCGGTTTTAGAGCTTTGCCAGAAAAGAAAACGCATCCTCGACCTCGGCACGGGAACGGGATGTTTGCTCCTGGCGTTGTTGCATGAGATGCCGAATGCCGTGGGCGTCGGCATCGATATTGCGCCCCGCGCGGTCGAACAGGCCGCGAAAAACGCTGTTGCGCTGGGACTTGGCGGTCGCGCTGAATTTCGCGCAGGCGATTGGCTGACGGGCATCACGGAGAAATTCGACATCATTATCAGCAATCCCCCCTATATCTCCACGTCCGAAATCCCAACCCTCATGCGCGAAGTGCGCGAGTTCGACCCCCTCTGCGCGCTCGATGGCGGCGAGGACGGTCTTGCTTGTTACCGTTTGCTGATTCTGCAACTGGCGGATTATTTAAATCCCGAGGGCCTTGTCGCTTTTGAAGTCGGCTACGGACAAGCGCAGCACGTCACGGATTTATTCCGGCAAAACGGGTTCACGAGCATCGCGACGCACAAAGATTTGGGCGGGATTGAGAGATGCGTTGTTTGCTATAAGCCATAACATTTCACAAAATTGGATAGTTTTCCGATCTCGAAGGTTGAGGCGAAAATCGAAATTAGCGCGATTTGCAGCCCAACAAGCGAGATCGGCCCCTCACATGTCCTGATAATTAGGTCCCCCGCCGCCCTCAGGCACGCACCAATCGATATTCTGCGAAGGATCCTTGATGTCGCAGGCTTTGCAATGCACGCAATTGCTCGCGTTGATTTGCAAACGCGGATTTTTGCCGTCGGCATCGCAGACGATTTCGAACACGTTTGCAGGGCAATAGCGCGATTCTGGAGAATCGTAGAGAGCGATGTTGACGTCATTCTCGGTCTTCCAATCGCGCAACCTTAGATGCGCCGGTTGATTTTCCTCGTGATGCACATTCGAAAGATACACGGAGGACAAACGGTCGAAGCTGATGACGTTGTCGGGCTTCGGATAGCCGATTTTCGTGCATTGTTTGGCCGGTTTCAGCGTCTTGTGATCGGCGTGATTGTGGAACGTCCAACATGTATGGCCGCGCAAAATCATGCTATCTATCGCGCTGTAAATCAGGCCGCCCCAAAGCCCGAAATGAAACGACGGGCGGATGTTGCGCGCGGCGCGCAGTTCGGGCCATAGCCAGGATTTTTCCAATCGCATTTGGTATTCGACAGCTTCGGTTTTACCAGTTGCTAATGCTTCTGCCAATGCTTCCGCAGCGATCATGCCCGATTTCATCGCCGTGTGCGTTCCCTTGATCTTGGGCATGTTCATAAAACCAGCGGTGTCTCCCACCAGCAAGCCGCCCGGAAACGTCAGGCGCGGAATGGATTGGAATCCGCCTTCGCAAATCGCCCGCGCTCCGTAGGAAATGCGTTTTCCACCTTCAAGAATCTTATGGATTTTCGGGTGCTGCTTGAAACGTTGGAATTCTTCGAACGGCGACAGATACGTATTTTCATAATCAAGTCCCGTGATATAGCCGAGCGCAAGGAGATTGTTTTCGAAGAAATAGACGAACGATCCGCCATAGGTATGCGCATCGACGGGATACCCAACCGTATGCATCACGCGCCCTGCGCGATGCCGCGCGGGATCGAGTTCCCAGATTTCCTTGATGCCGATGCCGTAGGCTTGCGGATCGCAATTTTTGTCCAGCCCGAACTTTTCCATCACTCTTTTGGTCAAAGAGCCGCGGCAACCTTCGGCTAAAACCGTTTGCTTGGCGCGAAGTTCGACGCCGCGCGCGAAGCGTTCGGTCGGTTTTCCGTCTCTACCGATGCCGACGTCGCCCGTGGCGATACCTGCAACCGCGCCTTTTTCATCATACAAAACTTCGGCTCCGGCAAAGCCGGGATATATTTCGACGCCAAGAGATTCAGCCTGAGCCGCCAACCATTTGCCGAAACGCCCGAGGCTGATGATGTAATTGCCGCGATTGTTCATCAAAGGCGGCGTAGGCAGGCGCACGAGTAATTTTTTGGTCAGGAAGCAAATCCAGTCTTCTTTAATGGGAACGGCCAAAGGTGCTTCGAGAGCTTTCCAGTTTGGGAACAGTTCGTTGAGCGCGCGTGGTTCGATGGCAGCGCCCGACAGTAAATGTGCGCCGACCTCGGAGCCTTTTTCTATCACGCAAACCGAGATTTCGCGCTTTTGCGCCTGCGCCAATTGTTTAAGTCTGATTGCGCACGACAGTCCTGCTGGCCCCGCCCCGACGATAAGCACATCATAGGACATCGCTTCGCGCGGCGTTTGGTCAGGAATTGTCATGAAGGTCGCTGGGATTGTCGTCGAGGAGAACATCCGATTTATTCCGCATCTCTATCGCGCGTTGCGGAAATAAGATGCCTTCCAAATGATCGCATTCATGTTGCCAGATACGGGCGTGAAACCCCGAGGCTTCGAGCGCAACCGGATGGCCCTCGATATCAAATCCTTTGATGCCGATTGTCTTGTAACGCGGCACAAGACCCTGCTTTTCGGGTACGCTCAGACACCCTTCCCACCCATTCTCCGTCGTTTTGTCGAGGATCGCGAGGATGGGATTGACGATTATGGTCAAAGGAACCGGGGCTTCGCCGGGATAACGCTCGTTACTCTCGAAACCGCCAACGATAACCACGCGAAGATTTTCGCCGATCTGCGGGGCTGCTATGCCGACGCCGTTCGTGGCGCGCATGGTATCCAGCATATCCCCCGTCAAGGCTCTAAGCTTGGGCGTCGCAAATTCCGTCACCGCTTCCGACGGCGCGGCAAGTTTCGGATCGCCTATTTGGACGACAGGAACGACAGCCATACTGGTTTCTCCCCTCGGCGTATATATAGCGCGCTTAGGAGGCAAAGTTTAGCTTTATAAGAGAAAAAGCAACGGAAAAGTTGCCGAAGAGCCAGCCCTATAAATAAGATAGAGCCTGTTCAGAATCCCGCTGCGGCTAAGGATTTTCAGCGTTTTCGGGAACCGCAACGTAAGCGTATGTTTAAATACGTGCGTAGCGGAAGCGCAGAAAACGCTGAAAAGCCGACGCCGCAGTTAGGGATTATGAATAGGCTCTCACTGGCCGGTCGGGCCTGTCGGCCCCATATTCATCCCCATGCTCGGGCGAACCTTTTGTTCCCGCTGGTTTTTAAAACTCCGTTTATCGCGAACCAGCTTCAGATCCTTGGACATTTTTTCGCCAAATTCGATAATCCAGTTGATAAGGGCGAAGGATTTCGCGTTGGTCTTGGTTTGCTTCCACGCCACCGACAAATTGGCCGACGCGCGCATCGGCCAGTCGTTGAAAAATTCGGCGACGGCTTGAACCACGGCGGTCACGTCCAGATGCCGCCAATCGGCCATAACGGCTTTAAGCCTGAGCGGCGTAATTTTGATTCCGCCGGCGCCAGCGCCGGCTTTGCCGCGGCCCCAACTGTCGGCATCGCCTTCTCCGGAATCGCCGCCTTTTTTCTTCTTGCGGCGGGCTTCGTCTTCGTTTTCGTCAACGGGATCGGTCATGTATGTTTTTCCTTTTCAATACTTTCATTCATTAATGATTTTTCCGTTTCTCAGGAAAAGAAAGCTGGTGTCGTATCCTTCGACCGGCTTTTTATTTTCCATGCGGATGATAAGTATCTTGTTTATCTTCATCAGGAAGTTATGCATCTCGTCGGTCGCTTCCCATTCGATGGGATAGGTGTCGCCGGTGTCGTAAATGATCTCCAGCCGCCTTTTATCGACATGATAACCGACCCAAAGAGGCGTCGCCTCAAAAGGTTCATCATGGACAAGGCACATCTTTCCACGAGCGTTAACGACAAGGCCAATATTCACGGAACAACAAGCTCCCAACCAAAAAAAGGGGCGAAAACACGGGCATTCTCCCCCCAGATAGTTAATGTCTGGTGAATAAAGCCTTATCAGGCTTTGCGGCGAGCCTTAAAGGCCGCCGTTAACGTTCCGTCATCCAGATAATCCAATTCGCCCCCGACAGGAAGCCCGTTGGCAAGTTTCGATACCAGAGCACCCGCCGAAACGAGGCCTTCCGCGACATAATGCGCCGTCGCCTGCCCTTCGACCGTCGCGTTAAGAGCAAGAATTACCTCTTTGGTTTCATTGGTTTTTACGCGTTCAATTAATTTTTCGATATGAAGATCGGCGGGACGGATGCCGTCAAGCGCCGACAGCGTTCCTCCCAATACGTGGTAGAGTCCGCGATAGGCGTTGCTGCGCTCGAGAGCCCATAAATCCGCCACGTCCTCGACCACGCAGATGAGCGTCCGGTCGCGTCCCATATCGACGCAAATTTCGCAAGGATCGCTTCCGCCCAAATTTCCGCAAACGCCGCAAATTTTAACGTCCTGCGCCGCGCGGGTCATCGCCTCAATCAGAGGCAGCATGACAGCCTCCCGCTTTTTCAAAAGATGCAAAACCATCCGCCGCGCCGACCGAGGTCCGAGGCCCGGCAGCTTGGAAAGATGTTTCATAAGTTGGTCGAGAGGGGACATCAGATCGGTAACTTCATACCCGGCGGCAACTGCAATCCGCCCATCATTTTTTGCGTTTCCTCGGCGATTTGCTTTTCGGCCTTGGTTTTGGCGTCGTTGACCGCCGCGACAATCAAGTCTTCGAGCATTTCTTTTTCCGACGCGTCGATCAGTTTGGGATCGATCGCGATTTTGCGCATCTCGGCTTTGCCGTTCATCGTAACGACAATCATGCCGCCGCCCGATTGCCCCGTAACCTCGACATCGCCCAGGCGGTTTTGCATGTCGGCCATTTTGGCCTGCATATCCTGCACCTGTTTCATCATTTGACCGATATTCATCGCTTAATCCTCACTATCGTTAAAAGGCAAATCTTCGGAAATTCCATCTTCGGCCAACGGCGTCTCTTGCGCAATCCCCCTTTGCCGCAAGGCGACGACTTTTGCTTTCGGAAAAGCGCCGAAAACGGCCTGCATCAACGGATGCTCGCGCGCGCGTTCCTGGCGTTTAGTCTCGGCTGCGCGGTCTTGTTCGACCAACGTGGGATCGCCGGTTTCGGACGAGAGAGAAACCACCCAGCGTTGCCCCGTCCATTCAGTCAGAAATTTTCCGACGCGCCCCGCAAAATTCGGCGGCGCATCCGCGTTTACGCGCAATTCCAGCAAGCCCGGCGCGCAGCGCACCAGATGCGCCTGCCCATAAAGAAGCGCATGCAGCCCCGCTTCGCGCTTTTCGGCGAACAACGCGACAATTTCGCGATACGTTATCGGTTCGGGAAAAGTTTCGACTTGCGGCGCGGGAGATGCGACGGCAACGTTGCCGCCGCCGCCCAAAGCCAGCTTGGTTTTGCCTCCTCCGCCTGAAGGCGGAGAAACATTCCCCGTACTGCCCTCTGCCCAGCCCACATCTTTCAACTGCTTCACGAGATCGGCGGGGGAAGGAAGATCGGACGCATAAGCCAGACGGATTAAAACCATTTCGGCGGCTTCGGCCGGATGCGCGGCGCTTTGGACTTCATTGATGCCTTTCAGCAAAATCTGCCACGCGCGCGCCAACGCCGGAATTTTCACGTCCCCAACTTCGGTCAATAACGCACGGTCGTATTCGGGAAGGCTTGGATCGGCGGCGAAATCGGGGATGACCTGCCCGCGCGTCAACAGATGAACCAACTCGCACATATCCTGCAAAATCTGCACGGGATCGGAGCCGGAGAGCTGCATTGACGCGAAAGTTTCCAAAGCCCCTTTCATCTCGCCGCGCAGAATCTGGCGGCACAAGGCGATGCTTTGGCCCCTGTCGGCGAGGCCGAGCATGTCTTTCACGTCCGCCGCCGTAATGACGCCGTTGCCGCGCGCAATCGCCTGATCGAGCAGGCTCAAACCGTCGCGTACCGAACCATCCGCCGCAAGCGCGATCATCTTGATCGCTTCGCTTTCGGCTTTTGTCTTCTCCAATTCAGCGATTTTGGCAAAATGCGCGGCCAAGGTTTCGCTATCGACGCGGCGCAAATCGAAACGCTGGCAGCGCGAAATGACCGTGACCGGAACTTTGCGGATTTCGGTCGTGGCGAAGATGAATTTCGTATGCGGCGGCGGTTCTTCGAGCGTTTTGAGAAGCGCATTGAACGCGTTCTTCGACAACATATGGACTTCGTCGAGGATGTAGATTTTAGTACGCGCCGAAACGGGGCCGTAGCGCACGCCATCGATGATGTCGCGGATATCTTCGACGCCGGTGCGCGAGGCCGCGTCCATTTCCAGAACATCGACGTTGCGGTCTTCCAAAATCGTGCGGCAGGAATCGCATTCCCCGCACGGATGAACGACGGGGCCGCCCTTGCCGTCCTTGCCGGTACAATTGAGCGCGCGCGCGATGATACGCGCCGTCGTCGTCTTGCCGATGCCCCTTACGCCCGTCAGCATCCACGCGTGCGGCAAACGGCCCGTTTCGATGGCGTTTGTCAAAGTCCGCACCATCGCTTCCTGACCGATCAGCTCATCGAACGTGGCGGGTCGGTATTTGCGCGCCAGCACGCGATAGGCAGGCGTTGCCATTTCCTCTTCGGGATGAAGTTTAGACATTATTTTTCGCCTGTTTCATGCCACACTCGATGATGATCGGCTCGTAATCGAGAGCCTTGATGAATTTCAAAAAATCCGCAGAACGCAATGTTGTCGAAGCCGCATTATGCAGAGGATGATTCGTAATCTTTTCGCACGCTAACATCTCTTCGTCGAGGATGATTTTAACACGCTTATCGGCATCGTTCAAAAGGGCAAAGGGCGTTACTGAACCAGGGGTTAGCCCCAGAATCTCCGCCAGCATTTTCGGCTTGGCGAAAGAAAGCCTCCCAGCCCCGATGCGCTTTGCGATTTTCCCCAAATCGGCGCGTTTGTCCTCAAGGATAACAACCAGCCAAAATCCGCCCTTCCCGTCTGTCAGAAAAAGGCTTTTGCAATGCGTGCCTGGAATTTTGTCATGCCAGCCGCGCCCCTCTTCAACTGTAAAAATCGGCGGATGCTGCGTGGTTTGATGTTCAATGCCGAGACGATCCAGAAAAGAAAAAAGCTGTTCGGGCGTGCAAGGCATTAAAGAATTGTCCTCTTATTAATCGCAAGTGGGAGATCGGCAGCGACTCGGATCGAAAATGTTACGGCTGCTGCCTTTCGGCCCTGACCGGGTTGGCATCGGATTCGCCCGCGCCGACCTCCCGAGATGCTTATAGCAAAAAAGCGGGAAGAGAAGAGTCAAAAAGCAATGGCTATTTGTCCGTCGAAATATCGAAGATTTCATTCAAAACAACAGGGATTCCGGCAATAATATCCTCGGCAATCAGTCCCGGGCCGTGGAGCGCGGCAACTCGCCCGTGCATCCATGCGGCTGCCGCGGCGGCTTCAAACGCGTTCATTTTCTGCGCGACGAGACCGAGGATCATTCCCGCCAGAACGTCGCCAGCCCCCGCCGTCGCCAGCCAGGGTGGTGCGTTGCGGTTAACGATAATATCGCCTTTCGGGGAAGCAATAACGGTTTCGGATCCTTTTAATAACACCACGCATCCGGCTCGTTCGGCTGCGGCAAGGGCGCGGGAAATTTTGTCGCCTTCAATTCCGTCAAACAATCTGGCAAATTCCCCCTCGTGCGGCGTCAGAACGCATTCGGCGTGCAATTTTGCAAACAACAGTTTCTGTTTGTTCGCAAAATTGGTCAATCCGTCGGCATCCACCACCGTCGGGCGCTTGGCTTCCAGCGCAATCAGAATTTCTTCCGTTTCCGAAGGGCCGGGCCCAAGACCCGGGCCGATCAAAAGCGCCGGATGGCGCGCATCGTTGATCAAGGCTTGCCACTCCCGCATCGTCTCGCAAGGGCGGGAAATCACGCTTTCCAAAGCTCCGGCGTATATCGGCAAGACCGAAACGGGCGCCGCGAGCGTCACAAGTCCCGCCCCTGCGCGTTGCGCCGCGCGCGCGGCCAGACGAGAAGCTCCTGTCATAACAGAGCCGCCCCGGATCAGCGCCGTGCCGCGGCTGTATTTGTGGCTGTCGGCCTTGGGAAAAGGGAAGAGTTTGAGCCACACTTCGGGCTCATTTTCTTTAACCGCGTTTGCGAGAGCCGCGCTCATGGTTTTTCATCCTCTATTGGTTTTGCGTCTGGTTTCGTTTCCGTTTTTATCTCTTCTTTAACTTCGATCTTGGCTTTCTCTTTCGCGTCAAGCAAAGCTTTCACCTCGTCGCCCAGCGCGGCTTCCGTCAACGGCTGCGAGGACGGGGTCAGAACGTTCTCCACTTTGCCGTCTTTGCCGATCACATAAGTTACGGGAACATCTGTCAAAGTAACAAGTTCGTTTTTTTTGACGGCGCCCAGCATCGCCGCCGGAAAGGAAAAAACGCGCATGACTTGATCGACCTCGCCGCGCGCGCGGGAACGGTCGGCGCTGACCGCAAGGACTTCCAGCCCCTTGGCGCGATAGCCGCGCCAAACGGCTTCGAGCGCGGGCATTTCGTCGCCGCACGGGACGCACCACGTCGCCCAGAAATTCACGATGACGACTTTGCCTTTGAGCGCCGAAAGATCAAAGCTCTTTCCGTCGAGCGTCGTCCCAACGAAGGCAGGGGCCTCTTGTCCCACGATGGCATCGGCGCGGGCCGCGCCTACAGAGAAAAGCCCGCATACTCCCGCGACAATCGCCAAAGCCGGAAATTTCATGCGCATCGCCTTTCTCCTCTTGCCGGACCGCACTATAGCAAAACAACTTGCAATATTCTCCATTGTTTTATGTTTTGCAAAACGATAGGTTCTCTCTGAATTCAGGAAACCTCCGTTATGAATACGAAAATTCTCGATTGGTTAAAGCAAAATCTCAAGACGCGGCGGGATTGGGGCATAGCTTTGACCGCCCTTACTCCTCTTGCGATGATAGGCCGCGCGCCCGCCGACTATACCGCCAGCGCAGCGGCGATTCTTTTCCTTTTCGACAGCATTCTCCGCTGTGAATGGAAGTGGATGAAACAACCGTGGGTGATTGCGGCCCTTCTTTTATGGGTTTACAGCGTCGTCCGCGCCGCCTTCGTTTCCGACGGAGGCGCGGGCTTGTTTGCGGCTTTTGTCTGGCTGCGTTACATCGTTTTTGCCGCCAGCGTTGTCGAATGGACTCTTGCCGAAAAAAGGGGGCGGTCTTGGCTTCTTTATACGACGGCGGGATCCGTTCTGTTCCTGTCGGTTGACGGCCTTATTCAATATGTTTTCGGGCACGATATTTTGGGACATGGGATTTGGGACAATTTCCGCCTGACCGGAATCTATACGCGCCCCATTTTGGGCATTACTATCGCCAATCTTTTTGCTCCTGCAATTTTCTGGTTATTGGATCGCAAACAAATCTTTCTTTCTATTTTGCTGGCTGACGTCTGCCTTGCCGCCGTTTTTTTCAGCGGCGACCGCATGGGACTCGTTCTTGCCGCTTTCGTTATGCTGGTATGGATTTTCTTCCTCATGCACATTAGAGCAAAGCGCTGGAGAAACCTTGCCGCGACCTTTTGCCTCTTCGCTGTATTAATTTCTCTTCCGCATCTTTCCCCAACCCCTATTCAATCGCCTATCGAACGGCAAGTTCAATCGACGGCCGCCGCCGCCGAAGACATCGGTTCCTCGCCTTACGGCCTTGTGTGGCATAGCGCGTGGAATGTCGGAAAAGAGCATCCCTTTTTTGGCGTCGGCATGAGGCAATTTCGCGTGTTTTGCCCCGATGAACGCTTCGGCCCCGTCTTAGACCCCAAAACCGGAGCGCCGCGCTGTTATACGCATCCCCATAACCCATACATGGAATGGTTCTCGGAAGGCGGGATCGCGGGTTTGCTGTGTTTTGCGGGCTTTGTCCTGACGGTGACGGTCGGCATAGGGCGGCGCTTGCACTCGCGAGAGTCCGATCTTATCCTTTGGGGAATCGCCGCGATGCTGGCTATTCGATTGATGCCGCTTTTTATCTCGACCAGCTTCTTTAATAACTGGTCAGCAATCCCCTTCTGGCTCGCCGTAGGATGGGCCATGAGTTATAAGGTCTCCTTCCGCAAACCTGCGCCGTAAATCCGATGAAAGAGTCGCTTCTCATATCCCTCTCCCTCATTCCGACGAGTTTCTTTCTCGTCTTGATGCTGACGGGCTGGGTGCGGGACATTTTGTTGAAGCGCGCCGTGCTCGATGTCCCGAACGGCCGCAGTTTGCACAAAGACCCCGTGCCGCGAGGGGGAGGATGGGCGCTTTTGATCGTTCTCTTCCCTGCGCTTATTTGGGCGAGCAGGCTCTTCGACGCCGACGCGCGGCATTTCGGGCTGATTGCAGCCCTTTTTCTGCTGGCTGCCGTTTCGTGGATCGACGACCGCAAGCATGTCAGCCCCATGATGCGGCTTTCCATGCATATTTTGGCGGCCTGCCTTGGCAGTTTCTCTTTTTCGCCGCAGGAAATGCTTTTCGGCGGAATTTTTCCGTTCTGGCTCGACCGCACGGCGATGATTTTAGGCTGGGCGTGGTTTGTCAATCTGTACAATTTTATGGACGGCATCGATGGCATCACGAGCGTCGAAACCGTTTCCGTCGCTATGGGTTTATGCCTTGTCTTCGCGCAGGCCGGACTCAACGATCCGTTCGCCGGTTTTCTGTTCTTGACCCTAACAGGCGCCTGTCTGGGTTTTCTGGCGCACAATTGGCCTCCTGCAAAAATCTTTTTGGGAGACATTGGAAGCGTTCCTCTGGGCTATCTGGTCGGATTTTGCCTTTTGTCGATCGCGGTCAAGGGACATTTGGCCGCCGCGCTTATCTTGCCTCTTTATTATCTGGCCGACGGAAGCCTTACGCTTGTCCGGCGCGCCCTTCGCGGCGAAAAAATATGGCAAGCGCACCGCGAGCACTTCTATCAAAAAGCCGCTCTGGGAGCCGGAGCGCACGGCAAGGTCGTCGCTTGCATTATCGCCGCCAACTGCGGGCTTGTCGCCGCGGCTCTCCTTTCGGTCTCGCGACCTTTGGTAGGCTTTTGCGTCGGCTTTCTGATTGTCGCGGGTTTACTGGTGAAAATGCTTAAAATGGCGGGAACTGTTGAAGAAAAATCTTAAGCCTTTTGTTGCCTCCGCTCGCGTTTTCGTTTAATCCATGGGCGTATTAAGATATTCACAAGGGCTTTCCATGTCCCCCGGACTTTCCGATATCGTCGAGGCTTTCAAAAAACCCGGCCTTATTTTTTATATGGCTTGGTCGGACATCCGCGCGCGTTATAAACGCAGCGTTTTGGGGCCGTGCTGGATCACGATCAGCACCGCCATCGGCGTCGTAGGCTTGGGCTTTATCTGGAGCGCTTTGTTCAAGATGGACAGGGCTTCTTACATTCCTTCGCTGACCGTCGGCCTTATTCTCTGGCAGTTTTTTTCCGGATGCATCGTTGAATCGGCGTCCGTCTTCAGCCGACAGGCGAATATCATCCGGAATTTGCGCCTTCCGATATCGCTCCATTCGGCGCAGCTTGTCCTGCGCCATATAATCAATCTGGCGCATAACCTGCCGCTGTTCTTTCTTGTCGCCATCATTCTCGGCAAACCGCTAACGCCGGTTTCTCTGGAGGCTATTCCAAACTTCATTCTGGTTGTCGTCAATTTATTCTGGATATCGCTGATAGTTGGCATTTCGGGCGCGCGTTTCCGCGATTTGGAATATTTCATCAGCATGATCATGCCGCTTTTGATGTTTTTCAGCCCCGTGATGTACAGGCCGAATGCCCTGCCCTCTTTCATGGGCAAGTTTATGTGGCTTAATCCTCTGGCCGATATGATCGAAATCGTCCGCTATCCGCTTTTGGGGGAAAGCACGCCTCTTTTTCTTTACGCCGTTAACATTGGCATGTTGATTGTCGGCGGAACGCTCGCGCTTATGCTGTTCAACGCCAAGCGCAACCGCATCGCTTTTTGGGTATAACGCATGGCAACCTCCCTCAATTTCGAAAACGTCACGGTTCAATACCCGATCTACAACAGCCATAGCATGTCGTTGCGCAATCAGTTGATCCGCATCAGCACGGGAGGCCTTATTGAAAGCGAGACCCGCCACGTCCAGCTCGTAACGGCGTTGAAAGACGCGACTTTCGACATTAAGGAAGGCGATTCAGTCGGTTTGATCGGTCATAACGGCGCGGGAAAAAGCACGTTGTTGCGCACGATGGCGGGCGTTTACACCCCCATTCGCGGGCGCGCGGCGAGGACAGGCCGCGTGGCAACGATGCTGGATTTGGGAGCTGGCATGGATCCCGAACTTTCAGGCTATGAGAACATCATGCGCATGTCGATGCTCTTGGGCTTGAATAAGACGGAAATCCGCGAAAATTTGAAAGACATCGAAGACTTCACGGAACTCGGCGACTTTCTGCAATTGCCCGTGCGCACCTATTCGGCGGGCATGGCGACGCGGCTGATGTTCGCCGTAGCGACTTCCACGAAGCCCGATATTCTTCTTGTCGACGAAATGTTCGGAACGGGCGACGCGGAATTTCAAGCCAAAGCGAAAGAGCGCATGATCAGTCTTATCCGCTCCGTCGGAATTTTCGTTTTCGCCTCGCACAGCCTTGATGTCGTCAAGCAATATTGCAACCGGTTTTTTTATCTCGAGCATGGGGTGGTCAGAGAGATTTTGCGGGATGAAGTCGAGGCGAAAAAAAACTGATCCCAAGGAAAGCTGCATGAAGGAAATGGATACCGGTCTTGCGCAAGATACAACGGCCTTGATCCTCGCGGGCGGAAAAGGCACGCGCATCGCAGCTTTAGTTCCCAACCTTCCTAAACCGATGGTCGAAGTCGCGGGTCAGCCTTTTCTTGAATGGGTTCTGCGCCGCCTGACGCGAGAAAAGATCGCTGAAATCGTTTTGTCCATCGGCTACAAGGCCGAGGTCGTCATCCAATGGATGGAAAGCCGCGACATGACGCCTTTTCCGGCGAAACTTCGCTATCTCCGGGAAAACGAGCCTTTGGGAACGGGCGGGGCGATTGCCGAAGCCTTGCCGTCGATCGCGACGCCGTATGTGCTTATTCTGAACGGCGATACGTTGCTGCTGGCGGATTTTTTGCCTGCCGTCGGAAGAATGGCGGATGAAAAACTGAACGGGATGATACTGGCGCGCACGGTCGAGGATACCGGAAGATATGGCCGGTTGCGAACGGAGAACGGGATTTTAAAAGAATTTCAGGAAAAGCAGGCCGGACGCGGCCTGATCAACGGCGGCGTTTATGCTTTTCAAACCGCGTGGCTGAAAACACATTTGAACGCGGGCATATCCAGTTTTGAAATCGATGTCATCCCCCGCTTGCTCAAAGACGGCGCCAAAATCGGAATTGAGGCGACGGAAGCGCCTTTTATCGACATCGGCACGCCCGAAACTCTCGCCGCAGCCGGAGATTTCGTCCTTAAACATAAAGGATGTTTTTCATAACGACTTTCTTTCCCATTGCCGAACGCAGAGAGGGTCCGTATGATCGGGCCGATATGCGCGGCCCCAAATTTATTGAAAGGCGCTTATGAGCTACACAACCATACGCACCCCCCTGCGGATCAGCTTTTTCGGCGGCGGAACCGATTATCCCGAATATTTCCGCGACCACCCCGCCGCCGTTTTGGGCATGGCCATCAACCGCTACGTTTATATTAACGCCTTGCGGCGCCCCGCTTTTCAGAGCCATGAATTCATTATGTCTTATTCGCAGCTTGAGCGCGTCGCCAACATCGCCGACATCAAGCACCCGGCTTTGCGCGTTGCCCTTGAAGCTTTCAATCATACCTGCCCCATCGATTTGTCCACTTTGGCCGATTTGCCCGCGCAGTCCGGTTTGGGAAGTTCAGCCAGCTTTATGGTCGGCCTGATCAATCTTCTGGCGACGCTTAACGACAAATCTATGACCAAACTGCAAATTGCCCAAATGGCTATCGAACTGGAACGCGAAAAACTCAAGCATACGTGCGGCGTTCAGGATCAGCTTCACGCCGCGTTCGGGGGCATCAATTATTTCGAACTCACGGGCGGGCGGATTCGCATCAATCCGATCCTGATGACCGCCGAGCGCCTGCAAATTTTCCGCGACTCTCTGGTTCTTGTTTTTACGGGATTGACGCGCAGCGCTCCGCAGGTTCTGAAAGAACAGATGGAGGCGACTTCTTCCGGCAAGATCGGCAAAGACCTGAATTGCTATTACGAAATGGCTCAGGAGGGAGTGCGCCTGCTCGAAGAAAGCGCGGAAGATTCTTTTATCCAGTCTTTCGGCGAATTGATGCACGAAGGTTGGCAGCGCAAGCGCCATTTTTCCGGCTCCATGAGCAATTCCAACATCGACGACCTCTACGAAAAAGGACGCCGCTGCGGAGCCTACGGCGGAAAATTGTGCGGCGCGGGCGGCGGCGGATTTGTTCTCTTTATCGTGCCGCCGGAAAAACGCAGCTCTTTTATTTCCAATTTCGAGCCCGAACGCATTCTCGAAGTCGATTTGGACACGCAAGGAACGTCGGTTTTAGCCCATGTCGCGTCGCCGCTTCCCAAAATCGGGGCCGCTTCGCAGGAAACGCCCGCTTCAAAGCCTGTCTCGAAAAAAATGCGTTCCGTAGCCTAGGTTTCCTGATGCCAAAACAGATTGCGATGATCTGCCCGACCCTCGCCGATCAGGGCGGTCACGAATACGATTATACCGCAATGATCGCTTCGGCGGCGCTTGCGCAAGGGATGGATTCTCTTTCGATCCTTCCGGCCCGCGCGGCAGGACAGTTTCAACTGCCGGGGAGAACCGAAGCGGTGCTGCCGGATTATTCTTATCCGAAGTCGGTTTTTCCGTGTTTGGTCAAAGCGGCAATGCGTATCCTTTGTTATTTTTATGTTTTTTTCCGTTACAAAAAGCCGGAAACGCTCTGGTTTATCCACAGCACATCGCGTTACGAAGCGGCGGTTATGGCTGCCGCCTGGATGCTTTTTCCGCGCGGAAAACAGAAACTCGTTCTTTTCATCAGGCAGGAAATTGAAGCTTCCAAATGGATTCTTATCGGACTTTTAAAGCTCGCCGCTCGGCGCGGAGTGCTTTTTGTCAGCGACAGCAGCGACCTTACCGAACGCATGTCGGAACAGTTTCGCTGTCCCGTGGCTCTTCTTCCCATCCCTATTCTTCTGCCCAAAATGCTTCGACGGGACAACGCCGCCGTTCTTTGCGGCTACTTCGGAGCCAAACGCCCGTCGAAAGGCTTTCAGAATTTGCCCGCGCTTGTCGATGCGATGCGCGCGATCGAACCGTCGGCGTGTTTTGTCATTCAGGCCTATCAACACCGCGACGATAAGCCGGACGCGGCGATAGACGGTCTAACGGAGCATTTCAGAAAAGCCCCGGATATCCGGTTGATCGAGCAGCCTCTCGACGGCGAGGCTTTCGGGAACGAAGTGGCGGCTTGTTCGATCGTTCTCCTGCCCTATCCCGCTGAAATTTACCGGACGGCGACATCGGGCATTTTCGTCATGGCTGTCGCCGCAGGCGCCGTCGTCGTTGTTACCGAAGGAACGTGGATGGCGCGGCAAGCGAAAAAATTCGATTTCAGCCGTGTCGTTTTTCTGCCGGACAATCCAAGCCCCGAACAGGCGGGTAAGGTCCTGCGGCAGGCTCTGGCGCTTTTGAAAAATCCCCCTCCCCTCACGGAACGCGAGATTCTTTGGCGCGCCAACCAATCGGCGGAGAATGTGTTAAATCTCCTTGGAATCTTCGGGACAACAACTGGGTTACAAACCTAATCACGTTTAATACTTGTCATTGCGAAAATCATCGGCGGTTTAAAAGGAGGCAAAATGCGTAACTTAATAAAAAAGGGCCTGATGAGGTTGCTGTCCGAAGAAATCATGCAGAAAGTTCGGCGTGAATATACTGTCATGCCCAGATTTGGCTTTCACCAACCCCTTGATTATTGCGAGGTGACATTACCTCCAAAATTTGCCCCTGTTGTAACATGTGAACGATCAAAGCTTCCCATTCCCGGCGGCAGCGACCGTTTTGGATATGCGCCCGAGGACAGCGACAAATATCTACAATGGGGGAAATACGATCACGATCAGTTGATGAGCATTATCAATAACATTCTTGGAAGTTTGCACGGCGCAAGTATTTTGGATTTTGGATGCTCCTCAGGCCGGGTACTAAGGCATTTTGACGACCAAAGAGCAAATGACAATTGGTCGCTTTACGGATGCGACATTCAGGCACAAGCCATTGAATGGATGCGGCGGAACTTTCCGTGTCAATTCAACGTAATCACTTCATCGACGATTCCCCACCTTCCCTACGAAGACAACATGTTCGATGTTATTTACGGGATTAGCGTGTTTACGCATATTAAGTTCCAATGGGATGCTTGGTTGATGGAATTGAGAAGGGTTTTAAAACATGGGGGGCTTTTAATCCAAACAATCCACGCTGAAACCGCCTGGAAATTTTATAATAAGCATAAAAGCGAAAGATGGGTTCGTGATAATCATTGCGCAAGAGTTTACGACGCGCCTTTTATGGATGTAGACTATTTGTATTATGGGGACGCGAGTGTATCGCAAGTTTTCTGGAAAAAGAAAATCGCATCCGAATTCTGGGGCCGGTATTTCGATGTGATAGAATTGAGAGACCCGCCCGAGAATTCTTTCCAGGATTGGATTATTTGCCGGAAAGAAGCCAAGTCCCCGGCCTAAATCGTTGGAGTGTTCCGGCTCAACAGACCCGACTATTCCGTTAAAGCAGGTTTTCTCTCTATAAGACACTAAACGATGATCGACACGAGCAGAATTCGTAGTTATAAAAATTGTGATGACCTGTATGTTTAGAAATCAACTACAAAAAAACGAAGCATCTGTTCGTGAAATTGAGCAGTTAGACGCACTTACGTCTTTGCGTTTTTGTGCGGCATTTGCTGTCATGCTTTATCATGTCCAGTTTGCATTGCCCCTATCGGTAGGATTGCCTTTGTTGCCCGATGGATGGCTTGGGGTGAATTTCTTTTTCATATTGTCGGGCTTTATTCTGTCGCATGTTTATGCTGGTCCTCACTTTGTCCTAACGGAGTTTCTGCGCCGTCGCGTCGCTCGGATTCTCCCTATGCATTATTTAACATTATTTGTTTTTTGCCTGTTTTTTTTCAGGTCATGGGGCAATGATCTTCATGATAAGGTCAATAGCGTTATGGCTAATTTGTTTTTGGTTCATGCCTTCTTCAGCGGGCCTTTATTCAACCTTGGATGTAACGCTGTTTCATGGACCATTTCAGTAGAAATGTTTTTCTATTCGCTATTTCCTATTTTACGCCAAGGCAGGCGTTATCTATGGGTTTTTGCTTTCTACATCTTAGGATTTCTGTTTTTGTCACATAGAATTAGTGATGTCTTAACTTCGGCTTTTCCCGACTTCTTTTTCTTTAATCCTTTTTCGCGATTGCTGGAATTTACGTGTGGCATGGCTTTGTATGCGGCCTTTCAGAAATGGAGGCTAACATACGCCCTGTCTTCTCTGGCTCAACTTGGGAGCATCGTTGCTTTGTTTCTTCTTGCGCCAACAACAAGTTCCTTGCCACTCTATTTGCGTGACTTGATCCTATTAATTCCTTTTTCCTGCGTTATTCTTTCTTTCGCTTGGAACGGGTGGCTTTCGCGGCTGGCTGCGTGGCGCGGCTTTGTGTTGCTGGGAGAAGCATCCTTCTCTCTCTACATGATTCACCATATGTATTTCAAGTTCATCGATGATGTCCTGTCCAGACATATGGGGCAGAAGACAGCTTTGGTATTTTCCCTTTCCACAGCCATTCTTCTTTCCGTTGTTTTTTTCTTAATTTTTGAAAGTCCGATGCGGCGGATTTTATCCGGCAAAAAGGCTTTATGTACAACCCCATCATCAGCGGGCGACGACGGTAAGATTGAATCTGCGCCTAGCAGCAACATGGGATCGTAGCAGCGACGGTTTATCACGACTTCCATAACCACGAGTGTTGTTCGTAGCGGTTATCGTTCAACACGCTGTACGTCGGATGGGCCGACCCGGACAAGAGCGCCCGATGTTTTCTCTGGAAAAATCGAAAAGTCCACCACGCCTTAAACCCAAGCGCGATGCACTTAGCCTTTTTCGGCGGCGTCAGCACCAATTCCAGCGACCGCAGGATTTCAAGCATCCGGCCTAAATCGTCAGCTAGTTCTTTTATTCCTTCCGCCCGAAACTGACGCTCGACTAAATAATCGGCAAGGTATTTAGCATATTCGATATCGCTGCTTGTATGTTTGCAGTACGATTTTCTATATCCCAAGGCCTGCCGTAGCAAAGCATAAACATCCTCGATCGGCCGTTTTTCAAAAGCATAGCGCACCCCGCCGGGCGAGCGATGAATATACCAAGCACGCAAATCTTCGATTTCCGCCATAGGGCTGGCGGTGGTTCTTCCATCGGGATAATTGAGGAAAAGCCCGAGCGTTTCGGGCAAGAACTTAACTTTTATGTTAGGAAGAACCCGACTCTTGAATTCGGTATCGCCTGCGCCCCGGAAAGTCCCGTCATAATAGCCGAAACGATCGTGAATAGACTTGCGGTACATGCCTCCGACATAAGATATATAGCATGTTTCCAGATAGCAAAGATCCTGCGTAGCGCCCTTCCGGTCGTAGGTCATGACATCGTTTTTGTAGACTCCTCTCGGATCGACCTCCGTCACAAGGCTGCTGCCCATAACCCAATCGATAGCGGCATCTTTATCCAATTCCGCAGCCAACTTGGCTAAGGCATCCGGATACAACGTTTCGTCCACCCCTAAAAACACAAGATAGGGGGCGCGCGACAACTGAATGCCCCGATTCCACGCCGTTTGAATCGTTTCCCTTTCCGCCGAACGGGCATAGACCGCATTCAACGGCTTTTCTTGCCAAAAAGACTGTATCACCTCGCGTTCGTTTGTTGGCGACCCGCTATCGATAAGAACAAATTCGACGGCTTCGGGATTATTTCTGATCAGCGTTTGTTGCGTTATGGCGTTTAAGAAAAAGTTCAACTTTGGGGCGGCGTTATACATGGAAACGATGATGGAAATTTTTGGCTCGCCGTTTCGCTTGTCTTCGCATCTTTCCGGCGGAAGTTTGGGTTTTACGCGGGCACGTTCTTCGGCCATTCGTAAGAACGCGTATACTTTTTCCGGCGCGCGAACAGGGTCTTCATATAGGGAAAGGGCCGCCGCCGCCTCTTGAACAAAGCCTTTGGCTTTCAGCGTCGATACGACTTGGGGCAGAAGACCAAAAACATCCCTCCCCAGCAACCGCAAAAGCCTTAACTCATAGGTCACGGCAAAAAGATCGTTGCCGAGAATTCGTTCGAGGCGCGCGATATCAAGCCAGAAATTGCACCTGAAAAGAGAGCGCGAAGCATAATCATAAATTTTTTCCAATTTCTCGCGAAGCTGTTTCATGCAACCTTCGGGACTTCTGGCAACGGCGCCTAAACGCTGCCTAACCCTCAGAACATCGAAAGTCATGCGTATGGAACGAATGCTTCTTGCAACAAGATAATGTCGAAATAATTTTTTCTTAAGTTGATCTATCCCCTCGCACATCATTTGTTTCGCTCGATGGCATGCAACGGCTGGCATGATACCGTAGATCATCGTTTTCATTTTATCACACTTATCCGTTGAATAGGAACGATAGGGAATGAGAGTCGACGAGGACTCGCCTTCTCGGCAGGACGCAGCCAAAGCCGCCTGATATACGGAAAGCATATCCAGTTTCCGGCCCATTCGGGGCAAAAGTTCGTTAAGGCGGCTTTCAAGATTTTCCCGATACGCGTCGTAATTCCGCAAAACGTTTTCCAGCGCCGAGACGCATGCATAAAAATTTTCGAGGTCGATTTTGACGTAAGGGAGCGTCGGAAAATTTTGATCCAGATAATCGCATACGCCGGCTTCCGAGGAAACGGCGACGGGGCAGCCGCAAAAAAGCGCCTCCAAAGCGACTAAATTGAGCGTATCGTATCGGACGGGCAGAACCACAAGCACCCGCCGTTTAAAGAGAGTCTGCAGATCGTTGTGGTTTAAAGGGCCAAGAAAGGGAACCGAAATATTGCGCGCGCTTGCGATGTTTTTCAGAATGTAGCTGCTGCCCATGCCGTTGAGCGCCGTAATTTCGCTTCCGATATGCGCCACCTTGTCAAAGATTTCCGGGTTTATCCAACGGACAAGTTCAACGAATAAATCATTTCCCTTTCTTCTTTCCGTGCGTCCTATGCAGTACAAAGACGGTTTTAAGGAAAATTCATCCTTTGGTTTGGTTTGGACTGGCAAGCAATCGGCATTCCTATCTATGAAGCATAAAGGATCAATATAGTGTACGGGCCTATCTACAGTCGCCTGCCATTTGCGAATGTAGCGCGGCGAGATTCCATATATATAATCGGCTTTTTCGAACTGATCCCGTTCAAGCATGTGTTGCTCGAGGGTTTTATTGGCTACGGCCCCCCATTCCATACTCAGGCTCTCCGAAATATTTCCATGCAGCGCCAATACAATGCGCCCAACTTGCACATGATGATGATTAAAAGCAGATCTTAACATGACGCCAAACGTATGGAAATCGGCCATATCGACAATATCGAAAGACATGCCGGCAACGAGTTGCGCGACACGATCCGCTTCCATTAGCGCATATGATTTATAATCGGGAAAAGGAGGGGGAACCAGCGCTTCAAGACGACGGGGAATTCCCAACGGAAGCGCCGTCGCATTAGGGGGACGCAAAGCCTTCTCGGATTCTTCTTTTCTGAAATAGAAAAAGTCGATATCCGGAGACGCTTCGATGATTTTTCTATAGACCCGTTCTCCGCCTCCAATTTTTTGATACAGATCGGTCACAATAAGCAGAATACGCAAGGGCATTTTTATCTCCGTAAGAGAGGGGCTTAGAAACACAGTCTTAGACTCCCCTCATCACCAATTTCAGAGAGCGTATAAAAAAGGCTATAGACTTATAAGTGCTTGGTTAAGCCTTTTTGCTCCCTTTTCCGATAAACTTAGACATTCGCATAAACGCTGTTACGCATCATAACATAGCCGCGCATAAGTTCTTCGATGCCCGTATCAAGCGTCCATTCCGGCGACCAGCCCGTTGCTTCGATCTTATCGTTGGAAACGATATAGTCGCGCTTATCCGGGTCTTCGCCAATAGGCGCTTCGAGGTAGACGAAGCCGGGGATGTGTTCTTTGATCTTGGCGCAAAGCTGGAGCTTGGATAAATTGGCCGACGAAAGACCGAGGTTGTAAGGCTGTCCCGCCATTTTGTCATAAGCGTTGATCCCGTGCAGGAACGCCTTCACGACATCGCGGATATGGATGTAATTGCGCCGGAAATGGCCCTCGAAAATCACAACGGTGCGATCCGTCACCGCACGCCAGGTCAGATCGTTCACGAGAAGATCGAGACGCATGCGCGGCGATATGCCGAAAACCGTGGCAAGGCGGAAAGAAATTCCGTTGCCGCTTTCAAGAACGGCTTTTTCCGCCTCGACCTTCGTGGTTCCATAAAGTGAAATGGGGCGCAGCGGCGTTTCCTCGGTGCAAAAAGCGTTCTTTTCGCCAATGCCGTAGCCGGAGTTCGTGGTCGGATAAAGGAGCCTTTGCCCCTTGCCCACGAATTTGACCAGCATCCGTACGGCATCGCTGTTAATCGTCTGCGCGTTAAGGGGATCGCGCTTGCAAAGAGGAGCCCCCACAATCGCCGCAAGCGGAATGATGATATCCGCTTTTGCAACAAGGCTTTTAACAAGAGCTTCGTCCCGGACGTCGCCTTTGACAGGCGCAAATTTCGGATTGGCGCAGGAAAAGGCAAGGGCCGTGTCCCCGCGCGGAAAGAGATCGAGCGCCGTGACGGCATAGCCTTTTTCGAGAAGAACGTGGGTAAGAACGGAACCGATATATCCGGCAGCGCCGGTGATAAGGACGTTTTGCGCAGGCATGAATATTCCCAGTTATTGAAAGAGGCGGTTATCTTGAAAGGATCGGGACGCCAAGTAAAGTTATTAGAATAACAACGGCTCACTGGCAAGCGGCGCTTTGTGTTTTCATACAAGGGAAAACAGTTTTGCCTCTAAACACGCAAGGATTCTCTCGAAAAGAGCAACCGCTTGCTTTTTGGCCCCAAGAGAAAGATAAAGGAAAGCGATAAATCAGCTTTGGCCGTATTTTTACAAGCGCAAAGGGGGCTTTCGTGGCCATTCAGGACTATATACGCAAATCGGCGTCCATCATTGAAGCTACGGCTCAAACGGCGGCGATGGCGCAAGCCGACAAGGCGATCGACGTCATCACAGCAGCGTTCCGCGCGAAAAAGATTTTGCTCGTTTGCGGCAACGGAGGATCGGCTTCGGATTCGATGCATATTGCGGGCGAGTTCGTGGGGCGTTTTTTGAAAGAGCGTCCCGCGCAGAAATGCCTGTCTCTTTCGGCAGATCCCGCCATTTTGACGGCATGGACAAACGACTATAGCTTCGAAACCGTCTTTTCCCGTCAGGTCGAGGCCTTCGGTGAAGCCGGGGGCGTATTATGGGGCATTAGCACATCCGGCAATTCCCCCAACGTTCTCGCGGCCCTGGTGCAAGCCAAAAAGATGGGCATGACCACAATCGGCCTCACGGGCCTGGGCGGCGGCAAAATGGAAAAGGCCTGCGATATTCTGATCGACGTTCCCTCGAAAGAGACGCCTTTTATCCAACAAGCTCACTCTTGCCTTTACCACTATATTTGTAAGTGCGTGGAAGAAAATCTGCTCTAGCTTCTAGGATTTTATTTTCTCAAGGCACTTTTCGGCGATTGAAAGCGAGGCCGTCAGGCCGGGAGATTCGATACCGTATAGGTTGACGAGATTAGTTATGCCGTGTTCTTCGGCGCCCTGAATAATAAAATCGGCTTCGGGTTCTCCTTTCGCGCTTATCTTCGGGCGCATGCCGGAAAAATCGGGATGTAGGGCATCGTCGGGCAATTCCGGCCAATAACGGCGAACGGCGTTATAGAAACGTCCCGCCCGCGCAGGATCGACTTTATAATCGATATCATCAACCCACTCCACGTCAGGCCCGAATCTGACCTGTCCTCCCAAATCCAGCGTCGCATGGACGCCAAGCCCTCCTTGTTCCGGGACCGGATAAACCAAGCCTTTAAAGGGCTGAGCTCCGCTCAGACTGAAATAATTTCCCTTAGCCAGATGCCGGTGCGGAATTGTCCGCGGATCGATCCCCTTGAACCGAAGGGCGATCTGTTGCGCTCCCAATCCCGCCGCATTGACCAGAATCCGGCACGTTAGTTTCGTAGGCGACTCTCCACCGACGTCCAAAACAAAAAGCCCATCTTCGATTGCGCCCCCTTCGACGGGACAGCTAAGCGCCAAAGTTGCGCCTTTATTTTCGGCGTCTCCAAGATAGCTGTGCATCAATTCATGCACATCGACGATGCCCGTGGAGGGCGAGAGCAATCCCGCAACCGCCTTGACCTGGGGTTCTCGCGCATGGACTTCTTGCGCCGAAAGCCAAACCAGATCGTCGATGCCGTTGGCTTCGGCGCGGGATTGAATATCCAGAAGTTTTTCGATCTGCCCGGATTCCGTGGCGACGATGATCTTGCCGCACTTGCGGAAAGGGATGCCTCGTTCTTCCGCATATTTGTATAAAGCCTTGCGTCCTTCGACGCATGCACGCGCCTTCAGGCTTCCTTGATTATAATAGATTCCCGCGTGGATAACGCCGCTGTTGCGGGAACTTGTAGCGGAGCCGATCTTTTTCTCGGCTTCAAGAATAAGAACCTCTCGCCCTTGAAGAGCCAATGCACGCGCAACGGCCAAACCGATAACACCCGCGCCCATAACAACTATCTCAACATCAACCATAAAAATACCTGCCTTTTTGGGCAACTTTTACTATATCTCTTCGCCTTTTTATCCTAAACAATAGGGCCGTATGAATGTCAATCCAAAGATTCTCCAAACATGACAAAATGCCCGCGCTAGCCCTCTTCAAAAAAATCATCCGGGGCCTTTGGAACAAGCAACCCTTGTGGACGCGCAAGTTGGCAATAGAATTTTATATGCGCCTCGCGTTGAAGAAGCTGGATTCCAAGCGAAAAATCGAGCCGGGAGATATCGTCGTCACGGGGCTTTTCGGCACTCTTTCTGGGCTTGGCGAAGGAGTCAGGCACCTGGCTTCCCGCTTGCGCGCGGCAGGACTGACTGTCGGAAAATCGAACGTCAGCCGCGTCGCGCTTCTGGACGATATCGACGGCGGGGATTTATGGTCGCCTTCCTTCACAAATGGGGGAGTCCTTATTCTTTCGCTCAATCCGTATTTACTCCCCTTTGCCTTTTCTTCTCTGGGCGCCCGCCGCATTGGCGCGCGTTATGTCATCGGCATTTGGTACTGGGAAATCCAGAATTTTCCGAAAAGCTGGAAAAGAGCGGTTTCCTGCGTCGATGAAATATGGGCCGGAAGCCGTTTCGTCGCCGAGGGGCTTAGGAAAATCGCCGGTTCGACGCCCGTGCACGTCGTGCCGCTGCCTCTCGATGTCGCATCAACCCCGACGGTTCCATCCCGCGATCCCTTGCCCGCCTTTGCCGGAAAAACGATTGTTTTTTTCATGTACGACGTGCGTTCAACGCATGCCCGCAAAAACCCGGAAGGCATCATTAAGGCCTTTCGGCTTGCGGCGGAGAACAACTCCGATTACCAACTTGTCATTAAAATCAACAATACCGAGCTATGGCCGGAATCCGAAGCTCGGCTCAAACGGCTTGCGGAGGGTTGTTCCAACATCCATTTCATGCACGAGAAGCTTAGCAACGAAGACATGAAAAACCTCATGGCGCGCGTCGATATCGTCATTTCCCTGCACCGATCCGAAGGCTTCGGCCTGTTAATGGCCGAAGGCATGGCGGCGGCCAAACCCGTTATCGCGACAGGATGGTCGGCGAATATGGATTTTATGACGCCCGACTCCGGCATTCTTATCGACTACGATTTAGTTCCCGTTATCGACGATCAGCACGGCTATGACGGCCTTAACGCCGTCTGGGCCGAACCCCGCATCGAACAAGCCGCCGAAGCCTTGCGCCGACTCATCCGCGATCCCGAAGAAAGAGCGCGTTTGGGACAAGCGGCGCGGCGGCAAATCACGGCTTATCTCTCGCCCGAAAACTGGATTAAAATGCTGCCGGAGTCTTTTTGGAAGTATGTGGCCGAAGAACATAAAAAACGGGGATAGAATGCGCGTTCTTCAGGTTTACCGGACTTATTTTCCCGATCCCCCCGGCGGATTGCAGGAGGCAATGCGGCAAATCGCCCTCGGCGCAAAAAAATTCGGTATCGAAACCCGTATTCTGGCGTTGTCGCCTAACCCCAGTCCGAAAGAGATTCCTTTTCCGGAAGGAACCGTCGTTCGCGCGCGTTCCTTTGCGGCTCCGGCTTCATGCGATTTGGGCGGCCTTGGATCGTTCTCTTTGTTTAAGAAAGAGGCGGAACAGGCTGATATTATTCATTTTAATTTCCCGTGGCCTTTCGGGGATTTGCTGCGATTCGCCTTGCCGCCGGACAAGCCCACGCTTATCACCTATCATTCCGACATCGTCAGGCAAAAAGGACTTCGATTGCTCTACAAGCCTTTGATGAAACACACGCTGCGTTCCGCTGCCGCGATCGTCGCGACTTCGCCGCAATACGCCAAAACAAGCCCCTTTCTGAAAAATCTGGATCGAAATAAACTTCATGTCATCCCCCTCGGGATTGCGGACAGGACCTCTGCCCCGCGCGATGAAACGATCCTTTCGCGCTTAGGCTTAAAGGAAGGCCGCTATATTCTGTCGGTCAGCGTTCTGCGCTACTACAAAGGACTTCACACCTTTGTGAAGGCTGCGCCGCAAATTCCGTTTCCGATTCTGATTGCAGGCTCCGGGCCGGAGGAGAAAAATCTGCGCAATTTAGCGGCGCAAGTGGGGGCCAAAAACGTTCTTTTCGCCGGTCAGGTTTCCGAGCCGGAAAAATGGGCTTTGCTGGCGGGATGCCGCGCCTTGGCTTTTCCGTCGCATTTGCGCTCCGAAGCTTTCGGCCTGTCGCTTGTCGAGGCCTTGATGTTCAAGCGTCCCGTTGTCAGTTGCGCGATCGGAACGGGAACGTCTTTTGTCAACGAAAACGGCGTGACTGGAATCGAAATCGCGCCTGAAAATTCCGAAGCTCTGGCCGAAGCATTGAAAAATCTTTGTCGAGATGACTCTTTGGCCTCGCGCATGGGAGAAGCTGGGCGTCTGCGCTATGAGCGCCTTTTTTCCGGCGAAGCTGTCGGATGCGCCTACGCTGAACTCTATCGAAAGCTTGCGCGATGAAAATATTGGTCACGGGCGCAACGGGATTTGTGGGAGTGCCTCTTATCGGGGCTTTACGCCAAAAGGGTTATGATGTCGCCGCCAGCGGAATGGAAAAACAATCTATTTTTTCCCCAAACATCGTCTATTTTCCGATGCCCAACATCGACGCTTCGTCGGATTGGTCGCAAGCGTTGCGTGGCGTCGATGCCGTGATTCACCTCGCCGCGCGCACGCATATCGCCAAAGAAAGAAAAGCGGATGTTCTCTCCTTATACCGCAAGATCAATGCAGACGGCACGCGGCAATTGGCGAAACAAGCTGCGGCGGCTGGCGTCAAACGCTTTATTTTTCTGAGCTCGATCAAGGTGAACGGCGAAGGCCGCGCGAGGCCTTACGTCGAAACCGACGCGCCCGATCCCAAAGACGCGTACGGCCAAACGAAATATGAGGCGGAAAATATCTTGCGCAAAATTTCGGCGCAAGGAATGAACGTCATTATTCTGCGCCCGCCTCTTTTGTACGGCAAAAACGCGAAAGGCAATTTCCGCAATTTGGCGCAAGCCGTTTCGACGGGCATTCCCTTGCCTCTTGCAAACATCGCCAACCGCAGAAGCCTTCTTTATCTCGGCAATCTGATCGACGTTATCCTGCTTTGCCTTGAGAAAAATTTGGAAGGAACGCATCTTTTTCTGGTCAGCGACGGGGAAGATTTATCAACCACCGATCTCGCGCGCGCTATCGCTAAAACTCTGGGCAAACCGGCGCGTTTTTTTCCCGTCCCTGCCTTTGTCCTGCGTCTTTTGGCTCGTCTGATGGGGCGCGCGGACGCTGCAGATAGAATTTTAGGAGATTTGACTATCGATTCATCGCTTGTTCGCCAAGTTCTTGGCTGGACGCCGAAAGCTACCGTCCAACAAGGCATGCGCGATACTTTCTCGTTTTAAGTTGATAAATCCTCATATTTTTCTTACCACCGTTGCTGTCTTTCCTCTTATTCGGAATGGAACCTATGGCTTGTCGCGTATGTGATTCAAAAAATCTGGAAATGGTTATCGATCTTGGCGAGCAGCCTTGGTGCAACAATTTTCTCAAGAAAGAGGAAATCGGCAAGGAGCCGTTTTATCCCCTTCGCGTCGTCTATTGCCGCGATTGCGGCACGTCGCAGCTCGACTTCACGGTCAAGAAAGAGATCATGTTCGGCGACCATACCTATCTCTCGGGCGTGACCAAATCTCTTTCGGAGCATTTCCGCGTTATCGCGGACGAAGTCGACGCGCGGTTTTTTAAAGGAGTCGCGCATAAATCGGTTCTCGATATCGGCTCCAACGACGGCACGCAGCTTAAGCACTATCAGGCGTTGGGATATGAGGTTCTGGGCGTGGAATCCTCCAAAACGACCGCAAAAATCGCCAACGACGCGGGGGTTCCGACTTTAAACGCGTTCTTCAATCAAAGCGTCATGAAGGACATTAGCAAATCCTTCGATGTTTTCAACGCCGCCGGAATTTTCTTCCATCTCGAAGAGCTGCATTCCGTCTGCGAAGCCATTCGCGAAGGTCTCAAGAAAGACGGCGTGTTCGTCGTTCAATTCCTCTACATGAAAAGCATCATGGAAAATCTGGCCTTCGACCAGATTTATCACGAGCATCTTCTTTATTACACGCTTCAAACGATCGAAACCCTCTTGGGCCGCCACGGCCTGCAAATGTTTGACGCTTATCTCGCCCCCATCCACGGAGGCTCGGTCGTCGGCTTTATCGGGCACAAGGGAAAGCGGCCCGCGACGGACCGGCTAAAGCAAATGCGCCGAGAAGAAAAGAATTCCGGCTGCAACACCATTGAAGCTTATTTCGACTTCGACCGCCGGATCAAAAAAATGAAGGAGGAAAACCTCGCCTATCTTCGCAAGGCCAAATCCTCCGGAAAGCGCATCTATGGCTTCGGCGCTCCCGTCAAAGGCAATACGATGCTGAATTATTTCGGCGTAGGCCCTGATCTGATCGAATGCCTCGTCGAAAAGAACACTCTGCGGCGCGGGTTATTTTCGCCTGGAATGCATATTCCGGTCGTCATCGAGAATGAAATCACAAACCTTCCCGACATCTATTACGTTCTCGCGTGGAATTTCAAAAAGGAAATTCTGGCGAACAACCATGCGCTCATCAAGCAGGGCATAGAGTTTTTCTTCCCCGTCAATCCGAAAGTCAGCGCATGAGAATTCTCGTCACGGGAAGCTCCGGATTTCTTGGCACGGCCCTCTGCCCGAGGCTGGAGAAGGACGCGCACGATTTAACGAAATTGACTTCGCGTACCTGCGACTTGCGCAAAGCCGACAGCCTCGACGCCTTAGGAGACGCAAAATACGATCAGATCATTCATCTTGCGGCGTGGACCCAAGCGGGCGATTTTTGTCTGACCCACGCTGGCGAGCAATGGATTATCAACCAGCAGATCAACACGAATGTGCTTGCGTGGTGGGCGGCAAAGCAACCCAAAGCCAAGCTTGTTTTCATGGGAACCAGCTGCGCCTACGCGCCCGATGCCCTCCTGATCGAATCCAACTTTATGAACGGCGAGCCTATCGATAGCCTCTATACCTATGCGATGACGAAAAGGATGCTGTATCAAGGAGCGCGGGCCCTCCATAAGCAATTCGGGTTATGTTATCTCTGCGTCGTTCCGTCGACGCTTTACGGCCCCGGCTATCATACCGATGGGCGGCAGCTGCATTTTATCTTCGATCTGATCCGCAAGATTATCCGCGGCAAGGAATTCAATGAGCCCGTCGTTCTGTGGGGCGACGGCGCCCAAAAGCGCGAAATCGTCTATACCGACGATTTCATAAACATCCTTTTGAAACTGAACGGCCGCTACAAGAATGATATTTTCAACATCGGCGCGAGCGAAGAACATACGATCCGTGAATTTGCCGAAACGATATGCAAAATCGTGGGTTACGATCCGGCGAAAATCGCTTATGACACGAGCCGGTACGTCGGGGCAAAATCGAAAATCCTCGACACGAAAAAGACGAAAGAAGCCCTTGGAAGCTACCCCCTCACCCCGCTGCATGAAGGCTTGCAAAAAACCATTGAATGGTTTTATTCGGCCAAGGCGTTTTAACGCCTTTCAATACCCCGCTTTTCCAAAACTTTTTTCGTTTCTTGACGTTTTTTTCATGATATATCCTTTTTGTGTCGTTTTTCCCCTGAAAGTTCCGTCGGTTTTCTATGGAAGAGATTGCCCGTCAAACGCGTTTGAACATCGTTAAAGCCGCCAGAAGCGTGGGGAGCGTGCATTTTGGCGGATGTTTTTCGGTAACCGAGATATTGGCTGCCTATTACAGCCCCGTCATCAATAAAGAGATGACCTTTGCGCAATTTATCAAAAACAACACGCTGGTTCTCAGCAAGGGACATTGTGGGCTTGCCGTTTATGCGTTGCTTAACGCCATCGGCGCGGTATCGAATAAACAAATGGCGGCTTACTGCAAAGACGATGGCGCGTTTATGGGACACATCAGGCGGAATGCTGCACTTGGCATCGGCTGGTCGACCGGCTCGCTTGGCCACGGACTTTCGATCAGTCTCGGGCTTTCCGGCGCTTTAAAATATGCCGGAAAAACAGGACGCGTGACGTGCGTGCTTGGCGACGGCGAAATGAACGAGGGCTCGAATTGGGAAGCCTTGCTGCATTTGAGCCATGACGATAGTTTTCCATTAACCATCGTTCTGGATAACAACAAATTTTGCTCGCTCGGCGCCACTCAGGACATCCGGCCGCTTGAGCCGATTCAGGCAAAAATCAGCGATTTCGGAATCCCTTGCGTTTCGGTGGACGGGCACGATGTGCAAGCGCTGCGTCGTGCAATGGATGAAGGCGAACGCGCCAATCGGACGTTATTTATCAATGCGAATACCCTAAAAGGCAAAGGAATCAGCTTTACCGAAGGGGTTTCGGCGTGGCATGCCAAACGCCCCTCCGAAGAGGAACTTCAGCGCATGGAAACGGAACTGTCGGCAGGAACATCGTGAGAATAGCACTCGGGGCCACACTCGTAAATTGTTTCCGGAAAAACCGAAACCATCATTTGTTTTGCGGCGATATCGGGTACGGCATATTCGACGGCCTTTGCGCCGCAGTACCGGACCAGTTCCATAACTTCGGCATCAGCGAACAGCACATGGTGTCCTATGCGGCGGCGTTTTCATCGGCGCTTAAGGCCACCAGTATGGTTTATACCATCAATCCGTTTCTTACCTCGCGGGTGCACGACCAATTGCGCGTGGATGTGGCTTACGCCAACTCGCCGCTCATCGTTTGCAGCGTCGGCGGAGGTTTCGCCTACGATACGCTCGGTTTTTCGCACTTCGGCATCGAGGATTTGGCGCTTTTGAATGTCCTGCCGAATTTTCACGTTTACACGCCAAGCGACGCAAGCGACGTCATCGACATTACCACCGCATTATTTGCGAACGATGTTTTGCCCGCTCCGTGTTATCTGCGCTTGCAGAAAGGCGGGGAGAGAAAATTATCGGCCGATTTCCCGGACTTTACGCATCATGGCAGTTTTAAACGCTGGGCCGGAACCGACGTTGAAATCATTACCCACGGCGCGATTACCGAGGAAGCGCTCGAAGCGAGAAAGACCTTAAAAGGACGCGTTTCCGTGGCCGTCCGCGCGGTTCTGGATTGGCATCGTTATCTTTCCGAAGATACAATGCCGACGCTGGAGAGAGTCGTCTTTCTGGAGGAAAACCGCCAAGTCGGGTCGCTGGCGAACGAAGTCATCAGCGCCGCGATAAAACGCTCGCAAAAGCTGCCGAAGATAAATATCAAGTGTATCACGCAGGCGGAATTCGAAACCACGGTGCTGCGCCCTTCGGCGCTTAAGATGAATGGGCTGGACGCAAAATCGATCGAGCAAACCGTCAAGGAGATGTGCGGATGACGACGAAAAGCATGAAAAAATATTTGGATTCATGGAAATCCATCGACCTCCAGAAGGCTTTGCTGGTTTGGGGCGGATTGCTCAAAAAAGCGATGCAAGACGCAAAAAGCAAGGGCGGAGTCGTGTACATTTGCGGCAACGGCGGCAGCGCGGCTAATGCCGTGCATATTGCGAACGATTTTATTTATGGCAGCGGCGATCCACGTCGCCGCTTCGATATCGAAGCCCTGCCCGCGAATAATTCCGTGCTCACTTGCCTCGCAAATGACCTGGGTTATGACAAGATTTTTTCCTACCAAATCGAAAACAAGGCAAAGCCCAACGATCTGCTCATCGTGCTTAGCGGCAGCGGCAATTCGCCCAATATCATCAAGGCTCTGGAGGCCGGAAAAGCGAAAGGCGTCACGACGCTCGGCATGCTTGGATATGACGGAGGCAAGGCAAAAGGCATGGTGGATATTCTCCTTCATGCCGAGGTGAACGACATGCAAGTGGCGGAAGATTTACAGATTATGATCGCCCATGCCGCCGTGCGCATGATGGACGAAGACGCCGAATAACTCCCCTAAGGGAAGGATGAGTTTATGACAAAAAAAGTCGCCATTATCGGCGCAGGAACGGCGGGTTGCGCGGCGGCCCATCAGTTCCGGCGGCTTGGCGGGTGGGAGATCGAAGTCTTTGAAGCCGGCGGCCAGATGGGAGCCGGGGTGCGCACGCACTTCAAAGGCGGACATCCTTTCACCTTCGGTCCGCGTCACTTTCTGACGAAGAACCAAAAAGTATTCGATTACCTGGATTCGATTATACCGCTCCGGAGACTCAAGCATCGTTTTTTGACTTATCTGGAGGAAGAAGCGGATTTCTTCAATTACCCCATCAATGCGGGCGATATTCCGCGGATGAAGCGCGGCAAGGAAATTCAGGCGCAGCTCGACGCCGTCGAAGGCGCTGAAATCTCCGAGCCGAGAAATTTCGAGGAGTATTGGATTTCAAAGATCGGAACGATTCTCTATTCGAAATTTATCGACGTTTATTCAAAAAAAATGTGGCAGTTGGACGACAACAAGCAGATCGACACCTTCAACTGGTCGCCCAAAGGAACGCCTATAAAAAAAGACTCGTCGCACGCATGGAGCGAGGCTATTTCAGCCTATCCTATCGCCTTAAACGGCTATAATGACTTCTTCGATAAGGTTCTCGATTTTGCGACCGTTCGTTTTCATTGTCCGATCGACGAAATTCGCCCACAGACCTGCGAAGTCGTCAACAAGGGCGCGGCGAAGAAATACGATAAAATCGTCAACACGGTCGCCCTGAATGACGTGATAAAAGAAGATTTGGGCGCATTGCCATTCGTGGGACGCGATCTGACCACGGTGATTTTGCCGATCGAGCAGGCCTTTCCGGAAGACGTGTTTTTCCTGTATTATGCGAACGCCGAACCGTATACGCGCATCGTTGAATACAAAAAACTTTCCGGCTATCAAGCTTCAACCACTTTACTTGGGATCGAAACGCCTTCAAATCATGGCAAACACTATCCGCTTCCGATCAAGAAATTTCGCGCCCTTCACGAGGAATACGCCAAACGCTTGGGTTCAAACGTGTATTCCATAGGCCGGGCTGGCAAATACGACTATCAGGTCGATATCGACGATTGCATTGAGCAGGCTCTTTCGATCTATGAGGAACTGAAATGATCAATACGTTTTTAATGCGCAAGTACCCGAAGACGGCGCGCGCGGAGATTACCTCGCAGCGCGTGAAAGTGACGCAAGGTGACCGCGAGAAAGCCCGGCGTTTCGACAAGACCTATTTCGACACGGACAGGCGTTTTGGATACGGCGGCTACCACTATAACCCCAAATTTTTTACCGAAGTCGTCAAAGACTTCATTTATTATTATGACCTGAAGCCCGGCGCAAAAATTTTGGACGTCGGTTGCGGCAAGGGTTTTATGTTGCATGATTTTAAGCAAGTCCTGCCCTCGCTTGAAGTCGCCGGCATCGATATTTCGGATTACGCGCTCTCGAACGCAATGCCGGACGTCGCGCCTTTTCTCCAAAAAGCCTGCTGCTCCAAATTGCCGTTCGCCGACAAAAGCTTCGATCTGGTAATTGCGATCTCATCGATACACAATCTCGATCTTGAGGGCGTGCGCCAATCGCTCAAGGAAATAATCCGCGTATCGAAGGGAAACATGTTCGTCAAGGTGAACGGTTATAAAAACCTGAAAGAACGCGAAGCTCTTGAGGGCTGGAATCTCGTGGCTAAAACCATTCTGCGCGAATCCGAATGGGAAGAGCTTTTCGCGGAGATCGGCTACGAAGGCGATTATGATTTTTTCAAAACCTGATACATTCGGACGCATGAGAGGAAAGACGCGATGAATATTCTCGTAACGGGCAGCGACGGCTATATCGGCAGCGGCTTGGTCAGAAAACTGATTGCGGAAGGGCATAAGGTTTTCTGCGTCGATAAAAAGATTTTCTATAATCTTGAACAGGACGGCGTTTCAGGCTTTGTTCGCCCTTGCGACGACATCAAGGACGTCACGATCGAGCAGTTAAAACCCATTCAGCATATTATTCATCTGGCCGCCATCAGCAACGACCCAGCCGCCGAATTAGACGCGCGTTTAACATGGGAAACCAACGTCCTTTACACGCTTTTTCTCATCGACAAAGCGGTCAAAGCCGGCGTGCCTCAATTCACCTATGCGTCGTCCGGCTCCGTCTACGGTCTGAAAGAGGAAGCGCGCGTCACGGAGGATTTAGAACTCGTGCCGTTGACGGATTATAATAAATCCAAGATGTGCGCGGAACGCGTTTTACTGAGCTACAAGGACCGCATCGGTCTCACGATTGTCCGCCCCGCGACCGTTTGCGGCGTGTCGGCGCGGCAACGGCTCGATGTGGTGGTGAACATCCTGACGTCGCAAGCGTTAAAAAACAAAATCATAAAGTTGTTCGGCGGAGACCAAGTTCGTCCACACATCCATATGAGCGATATGCATCGCGTGTATCTTGAGATCGTCAAGAATCCGTCTTCTTATCAAGGCGTATTCAACGCCGGCTTCGAGAATCTGACGAATAAAACTCTGGCAAAACTCATCGCGCAGTCAACGGGCGCGACGATCGAAACGACGACGTCGAATGACAACCGTAGTTACCGGCTTTGCAGCGACAAGTTGCTTGCGGCAGGATTTTCGCCGAAACATTCCGTGGATGAAGCGGTCAACGACTTGACGAACGCCTTTAAAAAAGGCGCGCTAAAGGACGGTCCCGAAACCCAATCCGTGCAATGGCTAAAGAAGTATTATGGGAAATAGGATTTTCTCTTTTCTGAAACGCCGGTTGTCCGGCAAGCTTACGCTAAGTCCTTTTGTTTCTCATAGACTATTTGCGATGGATGCGGCGTATCTCGCCGTTGCATTCATATCTCCTCGCCTCCTATCGCTTTTTCTTCTGTTGGCGTATCGCGGCTATTCGCGGCAGCTTGGGATTAGCCGGAAGGCCGCGTTAAAGAACATTTTTATCAGCCCGCCCCAACCTTTTAAAGATTATGAAGCGTATAAGGATGCGTGGCTCATATCCCCTCGCCCGCACATGCGCGAACAAACCATGCTCAAAGTGCTCGGGCAAAAAATAACCTGCGGCTTTACGATGAACGGCAAGGGTCGGGAGATGTTCGAGGCAAAAAACATCCCCCTCTTCGATATGCCGTTTGACTGGATAGCCGTATGGCTTTTGATATTGGCAAATTACGAGCCGCGCCGGCTTTTTATCCTAAGCGGTCTGGATGACGTATGGTTTCTGCCTTTGAAGCTGCATATGTTTACCGGCCACATTGCCGTCGATTCCTACGATCCGATGGGCGAATATATCAAAACTCCTTTACGGCAGTTTCTAACTATTCTGAATTACAAGCTTGGAAAAAATTATATCGTCCGCGACGCGCGTTTTAAAAAGGCGCTCCGCCGGAGCGACAACCGGACAGCCAATGTCTGTTGGCTGCCGGACGCAACGCCTTTTGACGTTATGGACCGCGCGACGGCGGCGCAAAAATTTCAGGACATCCGGAAAATTAAATTCGTAAGCGGCGGATGGGTTACGTCATATGGGGACGGCGGCATCCTCCGGTCGTTCCAGCTCATCCGCGCCTTATGGCCGAACGCGGAAATTCATCTTTGCCTGACTCAATTCATGTCTGTGGAGCATCCTTATTTTGCTCCGCTCGTTTCCTTTATGAACGGCCAAGAAGGTTGTTTCGTGCATGAAAATTTGCAGGGCGACGCTTATCGGAAAATGCTTGCAGACGCCCATGTTGGCGTAAATTTGCACGACCCCAACGTGTTTGGCGAAAAATATACGGAATTCGCCACCAGCATGATCCGGCGCAGCCCCAGCGCGCGCGTGCTTGATTTTGCGGCGATGGGCTGCGTGCTCATGACGACAAAGGAACATCGCTTCAGCGAGCAGATGTTTAAACTGTATTCGCCGCATAAAGGGGTGATCCATTTATCTTCGGGCACAAAACCGGAGGAATTAACCGATCTTTTCCGTGTTCTTCAGGAGCGCTGCTCATGAAAATCGGTCTTGATCTGGACAACACGATCGTCGATTGCGATGCCTTGTTTCAACGGCGGGCGGAACAATTGCTTGGCCGGTCGCTTGACGGGCGCGCGCGTGAAGATATACGCCGTCTCGTGCGCGAAACTCTCGGCGATCCTTGCTGGACGCAGATTCAGGCCGAAGTCTACGGCCCTCTCTATCAAGAATGTCCGCCCTTCCCTCAGGCGCTTGAAACGATCGCAAAAATCGCCCGTTGCGCGCATACGCCGGAAATTTTTATTATCAGCCACAAAACGGTTACGGATTCGGCAGGAAAAAAGTATAAGCTCCGCGACTATGCGCGGAAATGGGTTGCGCGCCATTTGATCGGCGAGCAAACGCGCCTAAGCGACGCGCACGTGTTTTTTACGGAGACGATCGAGGAAAAACGCCATATGATCGTGGACATGGCGTGCGATGTTTTCTTCGATGACCTTCCCTCCATCATTCTGCCGTTACAGGATATAATCCCTCATGCCGTTTTATTCAGCCGATCCTCCGCCGACAATCATCCGTTGAAAACATCCGTTCATGTATGCGACTGGCCGGCCTTTGGAGCCTTTATTTGCAATGGATAACGCAGAAATTATCCGGGATTTGACGCGGCATTTCGGGGAAGGAAATTTCTCTCCCCTTCCGGGACGTGGCAACAGCCGCGTCGGCACATGGACATCCAATCAACGCTCTTTCGTCAAAATCTATCCGGATGACGGCACATGGGACCGTCGGGCGACCGAAAAACGCGTCCTTGAACATTATAGCCGCAACGGCATAACGGCAATTCCCCGGATTCTTCATAGCGATGCGGCGCTGAATTACAGCGTTTTCAGCTATATCGACGGCACGCCGGCCTATACCCTCACCGCCGATCTTTTTAATCAAATCCAGGCGTTTCTGCGCAGCCTCATGACGCTGCCTTGCGTCGATGGCTATACGCACCCTGCCAAAGAAGCCTTTTTCCATACCTCTGAATTGAAAGCGCACATTAACCAGCGGCTCGCGGCCCTGCGCGCCATCGATGACCCTCTTTTGCAAGATTATTTGCACCGGAGAATCGACGCGTATTTTGCGGAAGTAGGCTACGACCGTTTTCAGGATGTCTCCTGCGGAGAGCGCGTGATTATCAGTCCCTCCGATTTTGGCACGCATAACAGCATGCTCGCGCCCGACGGAAAGCTCTCTTTTATAGATTTTGAGTATGCGGGCCGCGATTCGATGTTCAAATTGCTCGGCGATATCTACTGGCATCCGGGGAGCAGTTTATCGCTGGCGCAACGCATTTCCTTGATAACCCCTTATTTGTTAACCTCTCAGGATCAAACAATTTTCAGGAACGTTCGCTTGTTGATGGGGCTCAAATGGTCTTTATTATTGCTAAACGAATTTATTCCTTTTAATTTGCGAAAACGCATCGTCGCAGGCGCAGAACCGGTCGATAGTCAAAACGTCAAACAACAACAGATCGAAAAATCCGTTCGGATTCTGGAAAAGGTAACAAGTGACTGGCAAGGCAAAATTAAAGAATTCGGTTTCCCCTAAAATATCCGCAAAAAAAGCGGATTATCGGATGTGCGATAAGAAGATATTGAACGCGCAAGGACTTTCGGCCCTCCGTCGGGCCAACAAAAATAAAAAAATCGGCTTGTGCCATGGCGCGTTCGACATTATCCACATCGGCCACATCGAGCATCTGGAAGAAGCCAAATCTAAATGCGATGTCCTCGTCGTCAGCCTGACAAGCGACACGTTTATCCGCAAGCATCCGCACGGAACTTACCATTCCGCATCTCAGCGCGCGCAGCTCTTAAGCAACCTGCTCATGGTCGATTACGTCTATATCGACCACAACAAGGAAGCGCTTGAGGTGCTCAAACATTTAAAGCCCGATTACTATTTCAAGGGCGTCGATTATAAAGACCAAATTGAATCGAATCCCGCCCTGAAGCGCGAGGTTACGGCGTGCAGGAAGAACGGCGGCGACATCGTTTTCACGCAAACGATCAAGCACAGTTCGACTTATCTGCTTAATAATTTTTTGGATGCGAAACGCATCGCCATCGGCGACTACATTAAAAAGTACGATATCCGCGCCGACGATCGATATATCGACGGCATTTATCGCGCGCTTTCATCCGCCGACATTTTGCTTCTGGGCGAAGCCATCATAGACGTTTACACGTACGGCAATCTCACCGGCCTATCGAGCAAATATACCGCGCCCTCCTTTCTGGAAAGCAGCACGAAAGTGATGGCGGGCGGGACGTTGGTGCTCATCCCGTTTCTCGCGGACTACGTCAAAAAAGTCACCGCCGTCGTGCCCGAAAACTACGTTCAGATGGGTTTTTACAAAACCCGCCCCAACGTCGCGTTGAAAGCGCAGCGTTTTCCCTTTGTCGAGAAAACGCGTTATATCTCCGCGAAAAAAAGGGAACGCCTGTTCGAAACGGTGCGCTTTATCCAGGGCGAAAAATTCGCCGTGGCTGAAACGATCGATGCGCTGGTGCGCGACAAAAATCATTCCGCAGTTTTAGTCTATGATTTCGGGCATGGATTCTTTGACGGCGCGAAGCTTATGGAAGCCAAGCCCGACCATTTTTACGCCATTAACGTGCAGGCGAATTCTTCGAACTATCCCTTTAACGACGTATGCAAATATAAGAATTTCAGCCTTGTCACTATCGACGAACGCGAACTGCGCCTTACGCTTCGCGACAATAAATCGGGCGTCGAAGACCTCATCGAGCGTTTTTTTGAAACATCGCCGATGTCCGAAAAAGCTTATTATTTTTTCACGCTCGGCGAACGCGGCGCGTGGTGCTATCACAAGAACAAGCGCATTTATTGCCCCGCGCTTGTGTCCAGCGTCGTGGATGCGACGGGTAGCGGCGATGTGTTTCATGCGATTGCATCGATATTTATCGTGTCGGGCATCGATATCGGAACGACCCTGTTTTTTGCCAGCCTCTATGCGGGACTTTACGCGCAGGTGGAGGGGCATGACGGCAACGTCACCAAAGATCAGGTCACGCGCGCCATCGCCTCAATGCAGTAATCGTGACTAAAAAGGATTCCCACCATGAACTCCTTGTTCCAGCTGATTAAACGGTCCCAATCTTACGTAGGCCGTATCCGGAAAAAATTAAAATCCCCCCTCTTGCAGAGTGGGTTGCCCATTCCAAACTTTTGGGAACCAAACTACTGGGAACCGACCGTTGCAATTGCGTTGCGGGATTACTGCCGTCCGGGCGATGTTGTCTTCGACGTAGGCGCAAACGCGGGCGGGTTGTCACTCATCATGTCGCGCCATGTAGGCCCTAGGGGTGTTGTGTGCTCCTTCGAGGCAAGTCCGCGCATTATTGATAAAACCCAATACAATTTGGTGAACGCGGGCTGCGCAAATGTCTATCTCTATCAACGCGCCGTTTATCATAAGTCGAATGAAGTAGTCACTCTGTACCCCGGAACGCATCTCAACGATTCCATTTATAACGATAGCGGAGCGGAAGGCGGAACGACATATAAGGTCGAAACGTTGGCTTTGGACGATTTTGTCGCCGCTACCGGGCTTATGCCGAAGTTCATAAAAATGGACATTGAGGGCGCTGAATTCGACGCTCTTAAGGGCGCGATAAAGATTCTTGCGGAAGGTAAACCCGGCCTTATCTTGGAACAAAGTCCGAGCGATATGCGTTGCCATGCGCTTCTGTCCGAAGCCGGTTATGTGGCAATCGATTTAGCAAACTATAGACGGATCAACAACGCGAACGATTTCGATCCAAACGTCGGGGTTGCAAACGTTTTGTTTGTTCACAAAGATAAAGCAGATAAGGATCCTTACGTTAATGCAGGGGCGCCGAGCGTCATCTCACGTTTGTTTCCTGAAGAATTTATCCGCCAGCCTAACGGCAGTTTGGCTCTGGCCAGTTTTCTTGAACTTCCCCCGGGTCGTTATATCTGCAAAGCGGATTTTACGGCGAGCGGAACCGGTAACGAGATTTTTGCGGGAATCGACAGCGATCGCAGCCGACTTCATCGGTACCATACCTATACCCAGTTTATGGCATCAAGCTATCGCGATTGGGTTTTTTCAATTAACATCCCAACCAAAGTGACCCCTTACATTCAGTTCATCAAAGGCGAGGATAAAAGCCTGAACTGGAAGGGCGCGGTAATCTATCGTTACCCAAGTTTCGACAATATTCCTCCGCCAATTATTTATTAACCCAAAATACTGGAGCGGTGATGGGAATCGAACCCCCGCGCGCGAAGGCGCGCGAAAAATTAGGTTTGGGCTTGAAAATAGTCTGGAAAATGGAGCGGGTGATGGGAATCGAACCCACGTGACCAGCTTGGAAGGCTGGGGCTCTACCATTGAGCTACACCCGCATTTTTTGCGTCCGCTTTTATATCAACGACCCGCGATTTAGCGAAGAAAAATCTTATGCCCTGTTTATGCCTATTTTTTCGCTTTTTTCTTGGCTTTCAGGGTAGAATCGTCGTCTTCGATCAACAAGCTCTCCGCCGCTTGCCGCGCGGCATCGGTCACTTTGGCTCCCGCCAGCATGCGGGCGATTTCCTCGCGGCGGGAGGTTTTGTCCAGAACTTCGGCTTCCGTCACGGTTTGCTTTCCCAAGACGCGCTTGGTGACGCGCAGATGGTTCGTTCCGCGCGCGGCAACTTGGGGGCTATGAGTCACAACCAGAATTTGCACATCCCTAGCCAAACGAGCCAGACGCTCGCCGACGGCAGAGGCAACCGCGCCGCCTATGCCCGCATCCACCTCGTCAAAGACAAGAACGGGCACGGGATCGGCCGCGGCAAGAACCGTTTTGAGCGCAAGCATGAAACGCGCAAGTTCTCCGCCGGATGCGATCTTTTGCAAAGGCCCGGGCGCAGCGCCGACATTGGTCGAAGCGAGAAACGCCACGCGATCAACGCCCTCTTCCCCCCATTGTTCTTCAGGCAATTGTGAAATATCGATTATAAACTCGGCGCGTTCTAATTTAAGCGGCGGCAATTCTTTCCCTATTTCTTTTTCCAGCTTCGACGCCGCCGTTTTACGTTCCGCGCTTAAATCTTCTGCTAATTTAACGTAAAGTTGCCGCGCTTGAACCGCAGCTTTCGCCAGTATAGAAACTTGCCCGCTTTCGTCCCCCAGCAAAGCCAGCCGATCCTTCAAATCTCTCAAAACATCGGGCAGTTGCTCAACTTGCACGTTATGTTTGCGCGCGGCTGCGCGCAACGCGAACAGGCGTTCCTCGATATTTTGCAGGGCATCCGGCCGGGCATCAAGCGTCGCCATAAACCGCGATAATCGCTGGCTGGCTTCCGCGGTTTCATTGAGGGCGCTATCGATTGAAGCAAGAAGGTCGGGCAATTCCGCGGCCTTATCCGATACGCGCGCGACAGCTTTTCCGGCTTGCGATAATAAAGCAATCGCGCCGCGTTCGCCATCCAAGGATACCGTCGCCGCGTTCATCGCTTCGAGAATCTTCTCCCGATGCTGAAGTTGCGTGCGTTGGGACGCCAGAGCATCGGCTTCGCCCGCCTGCGGCGCGAGGTCTTCAAGCTCCGTCACAGCGGCGCGAAGAAATTCTTCTTCAGCGCGGCTGCGTTCGCTTGCGGCCTTTGCGTTTTCGGCTTTTTCCGCCGCGTCTTTCCACGACTTGAAAGCGCTTGCCGTTTTCCGCCGCAGGTTTTGCGCTTTTGCAAAAGCGTCCAGAAGCCCGCGATGCGTCGCCGCGTTCAGAAGCCCGTGCGCCTCGAATTGTCCGTGGATTTCCAGAAGACTTTCGCCGAATTGCTTCAAAAGGCCGACGCCTATCGGCTGATCGTTGAAAAAGGCGCGGCTTTTGCCGGACGCGTCGATGACGCGGCGCAGAATGACGGGATTTTCCACGTTCAGTCCCTGCGCTTCAGCCAGCGCAAAAACGGCGTGATCGCCTTTCAAATTAAATTCCGCCGCGACCGAAGCCTGTGAAGCCCCTGCCCTGACAAGCGCCGCATCGCTGCGCTCGCCCAAAGCCAAGCCGAGCGCGTCGAGTACGATCGATTTTCCCGCGCCGGTTTCGCCCGTGAACACGTTCAACCCGCGCTCCAGCGGCAGCGCCAGCTTTTCGATCAGCACCACATCATGAATGACGAGGCGGGTGAGCATTATGAATCGGTTCCTGTGTAAATCGTCTACTTCTTTTCCACCCCGACGCCTTTGCTCTGCAACAGGTTATAAGCGTCCTGATACCAATCGCTGCCGGGGAAGTTATACCCCAACACGGCCGCGTTCTTCTTCGCCTCCTTAAACAGGCCGAGCGCCGTATAGCATTCAACCAAACGCTCTAAGGCTTCGGGCACGTGGCTCGTCGTCTGGAATTTGTCGATCACGGTTTTAAAGCGGCCAATAGCGGCGATATAAAGGTGCTGCTTGATGTAATAGCGGCCAACCTCCATCTCCGCGCCCGCCAGATGATCGTTGATAAGGGAGATTTTCAGAACGGCGTCTTTGGCGTATTCCGTTTCGGGAAAACGCCTGACGACTTCCTGAAGCCCTTTCAAAGCGTCGCGCGCCGAGGCCTGATCGCGGCGCACGTCGGAAATGCGCTCGTAATTGCATAACGCGCGCAGGTAATAGGCGTAAGAGATGTCGCTGTTGCCCGGATGAAGTTCGATATACTGATCGAGCGCCTTTATGGCCTCGTCATAGTCCATATTTTCGTAGTCGGCGTAAGCTTCCATAACCTCCGCCCGCGCCGCCCACTGCGAATACGGATGCTGGCGGTCGACTTCGGAAAACTGCTTGGCTGCCTCCTTGAAGTCCCCGTGATCGAGCGCATCGGTGGCCTTGGTGTAAAGAACGTCGACGGGCTCGTCGGGGGCTTCTTCCTTATCGTTGTCCCCCGCGCAGCCGGAAAGAGCCGCCAGAAAAACAAACGCAAGCAGGAATTTGGAAACCGAAGTCGTCGATGAAAGGCGCATGGAATCAACCGGCAAGTTTGATTTCCGGTTTATAGCATGAATTTGGGGTTATTAAGCAACAGTCGCTTCAAGAGAGTCCATGCCGCCTTCAACGACGCGCCAAGCCTGCGGCGTCTCGAATAAAGCGCGCAAGAGGCGGTTGTTCAAAGCATGACCGCTGCAAAGGCCTTCAAAATGGCCGCGAAGGCGCATCCCCGCCAAAGCCAGATCGCCGATGGCGTCGAGAACCTTGTGGCGGGCGAATTCGTTGCTGTAGCGCAGGCCGCCTTCGTTAAGGACGACGTCGCCTTTGATGATGATCGAATTATCGAGCGAACCGCCCCGCGCCAGTCCCCGTTTCTGCAGTTGATCGACTTCCTCGAAGAAACCGAAGGTGCGCGCGCGGCTGACTTCGCTTTTAAACGCGGAAGGCGACAACGTCACATCGCAGCTTTGCGTCTTGATGGGAGCGCGGTCGAAATTGATCGTCACGCTGTAGCGCGCGGCGTCGGCCGGAGACAAGCGCGCCCGTTTTCCTTCGCATTCGACTTCGACGGGGGACAGAATTTCGATTTCGCGCCTTGGCGCGTCTTGCTCGGCCGATCCGGCGACCTCAAGCAGAAAAACGAAGGAGTCCGCGCTTCCGTCCATCACCGGAACTTCGCCGCCATCGATCTCGATCCGCACATTGTCGATGCCGGAAGCGGAAATCGCCGCCATAAGATGCTCGACGGTCGAAACCTTGCCACCATGATCGTTGCCGATAACGGTGCAGAGTTTCGTATCGACGACGTTATCCCAACGCGCCCTGATCTCGCGCGCGCCGTTAAGCAGATCGGTGCGAACGAAAACGATGCCGGTATCTTCTGCGGCAGGGCACAGGCGTAACCGAACGCGCTCGCCCGAATGAACGCCTACACCCGAACATTCGACCGCTTTGGCCAGAGTTTTCTGCAAGGGCGCGCGCGCCAATCCTAAAACGGAAGGCAGAACTTGATCCTTTGAACTCAGCCTATCGGAGGCTCTATCGTATGACATAAGCGCGCACATCCTAAATTTTGGACAATATCCGGAAACTTGGGCGGAGCAGGCGTGCTCCAGCGCCGTACATGTACCCCCGACAGCGCCGCAACAAAAGACAAGCATTCTTACGGTTTGTTACGCTTACAACCAATTGATATTAATCAGACTTTTGTCTATTTTGACAAAATACCGAAGACCAAAGCGCGAACATTCACTCTTTTTTTACCGTCCTTGACGCATGTTAACCACGTATTGCTTGTTTAGTCTCTTAAGAAGTCAAAAAGGGGAAGTCTCATGTCCGCAAAGACGCTATTTGGAAAAACGGTTATGATTCTGGGACTGATCGCTCTGACAGGGTGTTCCGATTTAACCCCCCAAGAACAGCGGATGGTTACGGGCGCCGCCGCCGGCACGGCAGTTGGCGCGCTCGGCACCGTCATGATGGGCGGGTGCGTCGCTTGCGGAGCTGCAATAGGCGGCGCGGCGGGAACGGGGGTCGGTTATATTATGGACCAGATGGACCCGTCGCCGGGACATTCTTCAAAGTAATCCTATGAAGCCGAAAGAACTTTCGGCGGTTCCTATCGAACTCAACGCCGTAATCGTCGCCGTCTCGGATGGAGAACCTTATCTCCTGACCGACGAAAAACTTGCCTTGCCTTCCGGACCGTTCGAAACGGCGCACCGCACGTTGGAGCAAGGCTTGCGCGCATGGGCCAAGTTGAAAGGCCATCAATCCCTTGGTTATGTCGAACAGCTTTATACTTTTGCCGACCGCGACCGCACAACTCTCGGTAAACGCGCCGTTTCGATCGGCTATCTGGCGCTGGTTTATGAATCGGCGAAGAATTTGGGCGGAGCGTGGTCTCACTGGTATCTACATTTCCCGTGGGAAGATCATCGCCGAGGCGCTCCCGAGATCATCGCCCAAACCATCATGCCCGCGCTGACCGCGTGGAAGAACGCGGCATCCGACAGTAAAGAAAAACGAGCGCGCGCCCAGCGCATCGGCATCGCCTTTCCCTCAGACCCGCGCTTATGGAACGAAGAACTTGTTTTGCAGCGTTATGAACTTTTATGGGAAGCGGGAAAGAGGAACAAAATCGCGCTGGGGCTCCCCATGCCCTTCGATCATCGGCGCATAGTTGCCACGGCCATGGCGCGGCTTCGCGCCAAGATCAAATACCGCCCCGTCGTGTTCGAACTTTTGCCTCCGCAGTTCACGTTGTTGCGCCTACAAAACACGGTCGAGGCTCTGGCGGGAGTACGCTTGCACAAACAAAATTTCCGGCGTCTTGTCGAAGCGCAGGGACTGGTCGAGGAAACGGGGGCGATCGAAAGCGGCGCTTCGGGCCGTCCCGCCAAATTATTCGCCTTCCGCCATAAAGTTCTGCAGGAACGCGCGGTTGCGGGAACGAAGTTATCGAGAACGAATTAGCGTTTTTTTTTAGCGAAACAAGCCTTTCGGGCTTGGTTCGCTAAAGAAAATTGCACATTAATCTGGACTTATATGGTACAGATTGATAATATCCTGTTTATGTTACGTCTTGGACGCCTCACCGACTATGCCGTCACCCTCCTTTCGCATATGGGAAGCAAAGGCGAAGGAACTTTATGGGCGGCATCCGGCCTTGCCGAATCATCGGGCTTGCCGATGCCGACCGTAGCCAAAGTTTTAAAGCTTCTGGCCAAAGGCGGTCTGGTTTCGGCACAGCGCGGCGCTTTGGGCGGTTATAAGCTGGCGCGGCGCGCTTCGGAAATCAAGATCGCGGAAATCATCGAAGCGATGGACGGCCCCATTGCCATTACCGATTGTTCGCACGGCAGCGCGCACGAAAATTGCAAAATCCAAAGCCTTTGCCCCATGAGTTTCGGATGGAACAAAGTCAACGTGGCAGTACAAGATGCCTTAAAGAAAGTAACTTTGGCCGAAATGTTCAAAACGCCATTTATCGAGGGTCCCTAACATGCCCTCTAACACGAAAGCGCTGGCCAAAGACCTGGCCGAACAAAAGTATAAATTCGGCTTCATCACCGCAATCGAGGAGGATACCGCGCCGGTTGGCCTGAACGAAGACATCATCCGCTTCATCTCGGCGAAAAAAAACGAACCCAAATGGCTTCTCGACTGGCGGCTGAAAGCCTTCCGCCATTGGCTGACGATGACCGAGCCGAGTTGGGCGAAAATCCATTACCCGAAAATCGATTATCAAAGCGCGTCGTATTTCTCGGCGCCCAAGCAAAAGAAAAAGCCGCAAACGCTCGCCGAAGTCGATCCCGAACTTTTGAAAACCTACGCGAAACTCGGCATTCCTCTTGAGGAACAAAAGGTTTTGGCAGGCGTGACCGACCGTCGCGTTGCGGTCGATGCCGTTTTCGACAGCGTCTCGGTCGCCACAACATACAAGAAAGAACTCGAATCCCACGGCATTCTTTTTTGCCCGATATCCGAAGCGGTTTTGAACCACCCCGCTCTTGTTAAAAAATATCTCGGCTCCGTCGTGCCAACAACGGATAATTTCTTCGCCGCACTGAACTCCGCCGTTTTTACGGACGGATCGTTCGTTTATATCCCAAAAGGAGTGCGCTGTCCGATGGAGCTTTCGACTTATTTCCGCATCAACGCCGAAAACACGGGGCAGTTCGAGCGCACGCTGATTATCGCCGACGAAGGCGCGAGCGTAAGTTATCTGGAAGGCTGCACGGCGCCCAAGCGCGACGAACATCAATTGCACGCGGCCGTTGTCGAACTGGTCGCTCTCGACGACGCTTCAATCAAATATTCGACGGTGCAAAACTGGTATCCTGGCGACGCGTCCGGCAAAGGCGGCGTTTATAATTTCGTGACGAAGCGCGGCGCGTGCCGCGGCAAGCGGTCGAAAATCTCGTGGACGCAAGTCGAAACCGGTTCGGCGATCACGTGGAAATATCCGGGCTGCATCCTGCAAGGCGACAATTCGGTGGGCGAATTCTATTCGGTCGCTATTACGAATAATTATCAGCAGGCCGATACCGGAACCAAAATGATCCACATCGGCAAGAACACGCACTCGACAATCATCTCCAAAGGCATCAGCGCCGGACACGCGCAGAACACGTATCGCGGCCTCGTGAAAATCCTGCGCACGGCCAAGGGAGCCAAAAACAAAACGCAATGCGATAGCCTTTTGATCGGCGATACATGCGGCGCGCATACGGTTCCCTATATCGAATCGCGCCAGCCCCAATCGCGCACCGAGCACGAAGCGACGACATCGAAAGTCAGCGAAGATCAACTTTTTTATTGCCGTCAGCGCGGCCTTTCCACCGAAGAAGCGATGGCTTTGATCGTCAACGGCTTTTGCAAGGAAGTTTTGCAGGAATTGCCGATGGAATTCGCCGTCGAGGCGCAAAAACTTGTCGGCATTAGTTTGGAAGGAAGCGTGGGATGACTCTTGAAATAAGAAATTTGCACGCCGGCATCGGCGGCAAGGAAATTCTGAAAGGCATCGACCTTATTGTGCCAATGGGTCAGATTCATGCCATTATGGGGCCGAACGGCTCCGGCAAAAGCACGTTGTCCTATGTCCTTTCGGGCCGCGCGGGATACGACGTGACCGAGGGCAGCGTGACGTGGGGCGGCAAGGATTTGCTCAAACTTTCGCCTGAAGAACGCGCGGCATCGGGCGTTTTTCTGGCGATGCAGTATCCCGTCGAAATTCCGGGCGTCAGCAATATGACGTTTCTGAAAACCGCGTTGAACGCGATACGCAAATCGCGCGGAGAAAGCGAACTGGATGCCATGCAAATGCTGAAGCTTCTGCGCGGCAAGGCCAAAGCCATCGGCCTTTCGGAAGACATGCTGAAACGCGCGGTCAACGTCGGCTTTTCAGGCGGCGAGAAAAAACGCAACGAGATTTTGCAAATGGCCGTTCTGGAACCCTCCTTATGCATCCTAGACGAAACCGACAGCGGCCTCGATATCGACGCCCTGAAAATAGTCGCCGACGGGGTTAACGCCTTGCGCTCGCCCATCAGATCGATGCTCGTCATCACGCATTACCAGCGCCTTCTCGATTACATCACGCCCGACGCGGTTCACGTTCTTGCCTACGGCAAAATCCGCAAAAGCGGCGGCGCGGAATTGGCGCGCGAGTTGGAAGAAAAAGGCTATGTCGATTTTGCAAGCGAGGCGGCGTGACGGGCAAAAAAGATAATCTCATCGTTTTCGATTGGAACGGCACGCTTTTGGCCGACACGACCGCTTGCCTGAATGCGGCGAATGCGGTCCTTGAAACGCTCGGCGCGCCTAAAGTCACCCGCGCGCGTTACCAGCGTCATTATACGATGCCTTTATACCGTTTATATCACGCGCTGGGCGTCGATCCCGGCGTCTTGATGGCGCGAGAACATGAAATTCACCCCTTGTTTCATAAAACCTACGATTCTGCGACGATCCGCCTCAGGCGAGGCGCAAAAGCAACTTTGCAAACGCTGCGCCTTGCATCGTACAAATCCATCATTCTGAGCAATTACATCATCCGCAGCATCGAAGAGCAGGCGAAGCGCCTGGGCATACGCGAGAATTTTCACGAGATTATCGCTTTCGATACCGGCAGCGCCACTTTTCGCGAACGCGCGAAGGGCGCACGCCTGAAAAATTATCTGCAAGCGAATCCGCCGCGCGCTTGCATCATCATCGGCGATAGCGAAGAAGAAATAGAAATTGGCCGCGATTTGGGTTTGGTCACTATCGCCATTACCGACGGCATGTGTTCGACCTCCCGCTTACGCGCGATGAAGCCCGACTTTCTGGTTCGCACGCTGGAGCAAGTTCCCGCTATCGCGGACCGCGTGTTCGGCGGAAAGAAGGCTGCATGACCCTCGCCGCTTTCATCGACCGCAGCCGCCGCGACAAGGAAGATTGGAAATATACCGATCTGGAAGCGCTGCTCAAGACTCCGCGCCCGCGCCTCGTTCCTTTCAAACTGCGGGAGAAAAATTCGGACACGCGCCTCGTTTTCATGAACGGCATTTTCCAATCCAAAATGTCGCGGTTCGGTACAACGCCATCCTGCATTTTAATGGGCGATCTGGAGTCGGGATACAAACTGACGTTGGGCGAGCAAACCTGCCTTGTCACGCAACCCATTGAGATGGTTTTCGCCGCCGACAAAAACGCGGCGCAGGAAATTTCGATAAAGCTTTCCATCGACATTGGCGCCAACGGGCGGCTGTCTCTTCTGGAAAAGCATCTGGCTTCGAACGTCCCCGTGACAATCGAAACCGACATTACCTTGCGACCGCGCGCGAAGTTTCTGCACGGGAAGATCATGAGCGGCGGAACGCATCTGGCGACACATCAGGTTCGCGTCGCAACCGGCGGATATTACAACAATTTTTCGCTTTTGCGCGGCGGCGTTCCCGCGCGCAACGAACTCAACATTTCACTCGAAGGCGAAGAAGCTCAGGCCGCATTGGACGGCATCATGCTTCTGCAAAATCATGAACACGCCGACACCAAGACGCACATCGCGCACCAAGCCCCCCGCTGCACCAGCCGCCAGGTTTACAAAACCGTCTTGAACGGCCACTCGCGCGGCGTGTTTCAAGGTAAAATCACGGTGGCTCCGGATGCGCAGAAAAGCGACGGCTATCAGTTAAGCCGCGCTTTGCTTTTATCCGACCGCGCCGAAATGGATGCGAAGCCGGAGCTTGAAATTTTTGCCGACGACGTGAAATGCAGCCACGGCAACGCGATCGGCGATTTGGACGAAGACGCGATGTTCTATTTACGCTCGCGCGGGATCGAAGAAGATCAAGCGCGCGCATTGCTCATCGAAGGCTTTGTTTCGGAAACGCTGGATGAAATTCGCGTCGAGGAATGGCGCGATATTTTCCGCCGAGAGATTGAGGAATGGACGAAATGACATTTAACGCCGAAATTATCCGCAAAGATTTTCCCATACTCGCGCAGAGCGTCCACGGGCATCCTTTGGCCTATCTCGACACGGGCGCGAGCGCGCAGAAACCAAGCAAAGTTATCGACGCAATGTCCCGCTTCATGAAAACCGATTATTCCAACATTCATCGGGGCGTGCACGAACTCAGCCAGCGCGCGACGAACCGATACGAAGCGGTGCGCCCCCTTGTCCAGCGCTTCGTCAACGCCGAGCACGAAGACGAGATTATCTTCACCCACGGCGCTACGGAATCCGCCAATCTCGTCGCGCAAACGTGGGGCCGCAAGTTTCTGAAATCGGGCGACGAAATCGTCCTCACCGCGCTCGAGCATCACGCGAACATCGTGCCGTGGCAAATGCTGCGCGAGCAAATCGGCGTGACCTTACGCGTCGTGCCGGTGACGCCCGAAGGCGAAGTGCGCCTCGAAGACGTTAAATCCGTGTTGTCTCCCAAAACGAAACTTATCGCCTTCGCGCACGTATCGAATGTTTTGGGAACCATTTTGCCCGCCAAGGAAATCGCGGCATTGGCGCACAGCGTTGGCGCTTTGGCATTAATGGACGGCGCGCAATCGATCAGCCATATGCCGGTCGACGTGCGCGATCTCGACGCCGATTTCTTCTTTTTCTCCGGTCACAAGCTCTACGGCCCCACCGGCATCGGCGTTTTGTATGGCAAGCGCAAGATTCTGGCGCAAATGCCTCCCTATCAAGGCGGCGGCGACATGATCGCCTCCGTCACTTTCGCGGAAACGACGTTCAAAGACCCTCCGCATCGCTTCGAAGCCGGAACGCCTCCGATCACCGAAGTTATCGGCCTCGGCGCGGCGATTGATTACGTCTCGGCTATCGGAATGCAAAACATCGCCGATTACGAAGACGAACTTCTGGCCTATGCGACAAAAAAACTTTCGTCTATCGAAGGCCTCCGCATCGTCGGAACGGCTGCAAAAAAATCCGGCATCGTCTCTTTTATTATGTCTCAGGCGCATCCACATGATATCGGCACGATCCTCGACCGTCATGGAGTCGCCATCCGCGCGGGACATCATTGCGCCCAGCCCTTGATGGAGCATCTGGGCTTGGTGGCGACGGCCCGCGCTTCGTTCGGCCTTTATACGACGCGCAAAGACATCGACGCGCTGGTCAAAGCCGTCAAGAAAGTGAAGGAGATATTCGGATGACCGACGATCTCCGCGACCTTTATCAGGACTTGATCCTCGACCACGGCAAGCATCCGCGCAATTTTCACGCGCTGGCAAGCGCAAACCACGAAGCGCTCGGCTACAATCCGCTCTGCGGGGACAAAATCAATCTCTATGTCTCGGTCGACAACAAAGGCGTTATTCAAGACGTCGGCTTTCAAGGCAGCGGATGCGCGATTTCGGTCGCCTCGGCTTCGATGATGTCGGAAATGCTCAAAGGCAAAACAACCGAAGAAGCCGCGCGCTTGTTCGATTATCTTCACAACTCCTGCACCGGACAGGCCGCCGACGCGACGGGACTCGACGAGGACGCCGTTGACCGCATCAAGGCGTTGTCGGGCGTGCGCGATTATCCCATTCGCGTCAAATGCGCGACGCTCGCGTGGCACACGTTGCAAGCGGCGCTCAGGAATGAGAAAAAGGCTTCGACCGAAGGAGACGGCGGCGAGCCGCCGCAAGCGGATTTTATAGAGGGTTTAAGGTGAACGACGGCTCGGAAACATTGGCGAAGGAAAAACCTGCCGAAGCCCCCCTGCCCCTCGGCGAGCGCGTCATCGCGCGCATCAAAACCGTTTACGATCCCGAAATTCCGGTCAACCTTTACGATCTCGGCCTTATCTACAAAATCGACGTCGCTCCCAAGGAAGATGGTTCGTTCAACGCCACGATCGACATGACGCTGACCTCGCCCAACTGCCCTATCGCCGAAGAAATACCCATTCGCGTGCAGGAGGCCGTTTTAAAAGAAGACGGCGCAAAAACGGTTAAAGTCAATCTCGTCTGGGATCCGCCGTGGGACAAATCTCGCATGTCCGACGAGGCGCGGATGCAACTGGATATGTTTTGAAAATGGTCCCGTGGGTAAGAATAAAAAAACGCCGCGCGGCTTCTATAAAAAACCAAGCGGCGTTGCCTAATTAATAAAAGGGTGTTTTACGCGTAAGTCTTTCTCTTTTCCAAGAGGTCAACTCTTTTCAAGGCATTGATTTCGGCACGAAGTGCTTCATTATCGGCCTTAAGTTGTTTAACGGCTTCAATCAAAACAGGCGCAAGCATATCGTAACGAATGCTCTTGAAGCCTTGTTCGTCCGTTGTAACAACTTCAGGCAGAACCTTTTCGGTATCTTGCGCTATAAGGCCGATGGTGGGCCAATCGGCAAAATCCTTTTTGGGAAACTCATCGGAGCGCCAAGAGTACGAAACCCCTTTGAGCTTTCCAATTATCTCAAGCGCTCCCTTTAACGGAATAATATCTTTTTTCCACCGAAGATCAGAGCCGCCCATTTTTCCTCCCCCGGTATGCCGGAAGTCTCTTAGGACTCCATATGATTTATTATATTCCCGCCCCCAAAAAAACACAAGTTAAAAGAGATATTCCGGGCATTGCGAATGCTTTCGATCCATTTCTTCTTCCCAAGCCATTTTTAATTTATAATTATATGTTTTAAGAAATACTGCTTTGATTATCGTTCACAATTCGTTCAGGAAAACATGCCCACAAAAGAAACACTCCTTGCCGATTACCAAGTTCCAGATTTTCTGGTTCGCCGCGTCGATCTCGACGTCGATATTCAGAATAAATTCGTGACCGTATCCTCGCGCCTGAAAATCGCGCGCAATGCGAAATCGAAAAACAAAAAGGCCCCCCTCTTCCTCAACGGCGAAGCGCAAAAGCTCATCAGCGTCTCCGTCGATGGCCGCAAGCTTAATAAACGCGAGTACAAACTCACGCCGCACGATCTGACGATCCCCGACATGCCCGACAAAGCCGTTGTCGAAATCGTCAGCACGCACGATCCGTATAATAACACGACGCTTTCCGGTTTTTATGCTTCGGGGCCGATGCTCTCGACGCAATGCGAAGCCGAAGGTTTCCGCCGCATCACTTATTATCCCGACCGTCCCGACGTTATGGCGAAATTCCGCGTCACGATTCACGCGGATAAAAAGAAATATCCTGTTCTGCTCGCCAACGGGAATCTTCTCAAATCCGGAAAAGAAGGCTCCTCGCGCCACTTCGCGCTATGGCAAGACCCGTTTCCGAAGCCCTGCTATCTGTTCGCGATGGTCGCAGGCAAGCTCGATAAACGCACAAGCTCTTTCAAAACCAAATCGGGACGCAAAATCCTGATCGAGATATATGTCGAGCCAGGCAAGAAAAACGAGACCGGCTTCGCGCTTGCGGCAATCAAAAAAGCGATGAAGTGGGACAAGCAACGCTTCGATCTGGAATACGACCTCGACCGCTTCATGATGGTCGCGACGCCGTTCTTCAATCATGGCGCGATGGAAAACAAAGGGCTGAATATATTCAACGACGCCTGTGTCCTTGGAAGCGTCGAAACGGCTACCGACGCGACGATTTCCTTTATCGAGCGCGTCGTTGCGCACGAATATTTCCACAACTGGACGGGCGACCGCATCACGTGCCGCGACTGGTTCCAATTAAGCCTCAAGGAAGGCCTGACCGTCTTCCGCGAGCAGGAATACATGGGCGACGCGCATTCTATCGCCGTCGAACGGCTCGACAACGTGCGCGACGTGCGCAGCCGCCAGTTTGCCGAAGACGCGGGCGCAATGGCGCATCCCGTCCGGCCCGATCATTATCAGGCTATAGACAATTTTTATACCGTGACGGTTTACGACAAAGGCGCCGAAGTCATCCGCATGATCCAAACGCTTGTCGGACGCAAGGGATTTAACAAAGGCATGGATTTATACGTCCGCCGTCACGACGGGCACGCCGTGACTTGCGACGATTTCGTGAAGGCGATGAGCGACGCGAATAGAATCGACCTCAAGCAGTTCATGCTTTGGTACAGGCAAGCCGGAACGCCCGTTTTGGATGTTTCGAGCCGTTACGACGCCGATACCCAATCATTGGCGCTTACGGTCAGGCAATCCTGCAAACCCACGCCCGGACAGCCGGTTAAAAAGCCTTTGCATATTCCTTTTGCCATAGGTTTGCTTAACCGCAACGGAAGGGACCTCATCGGAACGCGCGTTCTGTCGATCAAAAAGCCGCGCCAGACCTTCATTTTCGAAAACATCAAGAGAAAGCCCGTTTTGTCGCTCTTGCGCGATTTCTCGGCCCCTATCCGGCTGAATTATGCCTATACCGATGACGAACTTCTTTTCCTCCTCGCGCACGACAGCGATCCGTTCAGCAGATGGGAAGCGGGGTTCAAACTCGCAACGGAACGCCTGCTGGATTCTTCAATCGACGACGCGGCTTTTATCTCCGTCCTCGGCGAGATTTTGCGCGACAGGAAAATCGACCCAGAGTTCAAAGCAATGGTTTTGTCTTTGCCGAGCGAAGGCGAACTTGGCCTTGCCCTGCAGGCTCGGGAAAAACCGATTGACGTCGATAGGCTCTATGCCGCGCGCAAGGAGCTGGTGAAACGCATCGCGCATCGCCTGCGCAGCGTCTTCGCCGCCGAGCATATACGTTTGTCCAAAAGCGTATCCGACACAGCCGCCGACGGTGCTTCAATGGGCCGCCGCGGATTGAAAAATTTGTGCCTGTATTATCTGGCGGCTTTGGATAGCCCCAAAATCCTGAAGCGCGTTTTCCTTCAGGCGACAACGTCAAAGAACATGACGGACCAAATCGCGGCGCTTGGAATTCTTGCGCAAACATCTTCTCCGCTGCGCGACAAAGCTTTCTCCGTATTCGAAAGAAAGTGGAAGAAATCGCCGACCATTATGGATAAATGGCTTGCGGTGCAGGCTGGCGCGAAACGCGGCGACGTTTTGAAAACGGTCAAGAGGCTGACGCGGCATCCGGCGTTCACGCTGAAAAACCCGAACCGCATTTCGGCGCTGATCGGCGTATTTGCCGCAAACGGCCTCGGATTCCACGCCGTGGACGGATCGGGATACCGCTTCGTCGCCGATATGATTCTTAAAATCGACCCGATCAATCCGCACAGCGCGGCGGCTTTAGCCAAAAATTTCACGCGCTGGCGCGACTACACGCCCGGACGGCAGAAATCGATGCGCACCGAGCTGATCCGCCTGTCGAAGCAAAAAAAACTCTCCCCCAACACGGCGGAGGTTGTCGGCAAGAGCCTGAAAGGGTAAGCTCTGCGAATGGTCGATAAAAACATGACTCTTCCGGCTTTTCCCAAGCTTGGCATTATCGCGGGCGGCGGCCTTGCGCCGAAGCGCGTTATCGACGCTTGCCGCGCGCAGGGACGCGATTTTTTTGTTCTGTGCCTCGAAGGACAGGCCGACGCCGATACCGCTTCGGATGCGCCGCATGCGTGGCTGCCTTTGGGCGCGTTCGGCAAACTGCGCGATCTTGTCGCTTCCGAAAAAATTGCCGAAGTCGTCATGATCGGCCGCGTTCGCCGTCCTTCTTTGGGAGAATTGAAGCCCGACTGGCTGGCGATAAAAGGTTTAGCGAAAATCGGGTTTCATCTTCCGGGCGACGACGCCCTGCTCCGCGCCATCGGGCGCATCATCGAGCAAGAATGCGGTGTGCGCGTTATCGGCGTTCAGGATATTCTGGGCGGCGTTCTGCTCCTTGAGGGGCGTTTGGGAAATCACGCTCCCGATGCGGAGGCAAAACAAGACATCGCGCGCGGCGCGGAAGTTGCGCGGGCCTTGGGCCGCGCCGATGTCGGCCAATCGGTCGTCGTGCAGCAAGGCCTTGTCCTCGGCGTGGAAGCCATCGAAGGAACAGACGCCCTGATCGCAAGGTGCAAAGACCTCAAACGCGAAGGAAGAGGCGGCGTTTTAGTCAAGCTCGCAAAATCCCAGCAAGACGACCGCTTCGATCTGCCAACCATCGGCCCCGATACGGTCCTTGCCGCAGCTCAAGCGGGCCTCATCGGCATAGCGGCGGAGGCAGACCGCAGCCTTGTGATCGACCGTGACAGCGTTAAGCAATTAGCCGACGAAAAAGGGCTTTTCGTCGTGGGAATCCGTTAATTAGCATTTTTCTGACCTCACTTGCGCCCTATCAGGCTTGTTTTGCTAAGAAAAACTGCTAGTTAACTAAAAAATAACATTAAATGAGCAAGACTTGCGAGCCGTTTTCGAGTAAACTGCCGCCCGTATAAAAGCCAAGTCTTTTTTCGGGAAATTTTGGAGAGGCAACGATGCCTATTATTCTAGAAAAGAACCAAGTCCGCCAACGCGACATATTCCGCGATGTGCGCCCGGCTACGGAACGCACGGCAATTTTCATTACAAAACCTGAAATCGTGGCAGGGCTCGCGTTCGGTCTGACCTTTTTTCTGTTCGTCGCTACCCCCGAATTCAGATCGTTGGCCGATGTGTTCGCCGTTCCTTTTTACTTTTACTTTCGCTGGGCCTTGCGCAAGCCTTTCGCGTTGCCGTTTAAAATTCCGCGTTATGCCCACATACCGGATCCCCATAATTCCCCTCCCGGCAAAACCAGCCCCGGCAAGGCGGAAGGCATCATGTTTCTGGGCAACGTGTCCGACAAGGACGACGACGACCAGAACAGGGAAGTGTGGCTGACCAACATCGACGCGCGCGCGCATATTCTTTATCTGGGCACGACGGGTTCGGGCAAAACCGAAGGCTTGAAGTCGATCGTCACCAACGCGTTGTGCTGGGGCTCCGGATTTTCCTACACCGACGGCAAGGCCGACACCGATTTGTGGGCGTCGCTTTATTCGCTGACGCGCCGTTTTGGCCGCGACGACGATATTTTGATTCAAAACTACATGACCGGAAACTCGGACGAGGGCTCGGTATCCAATACGATGAACCCGTTCTCGAACGGTTCGGCTTCGTATCTCGCCAACCTCGTCGTCGGCCTGATGCCGGATGCCGGCGGCGACAACGCCATGTGGAAAGAACGCGCCGTCGCCCTCATGTTCGCCTTGATGCCCGCTTTGACCTTCAAGCGCGACCATCAGGGATTGCTTCTGGATGTCGGCATCGTGCGCGACCATTTGGAATTACAGCCCATTATCCGCCTGTCGCGCGACCAGACGCTGCCCGCGCGCATCCTTCACGGGCTTGAAGGCTACCTGAACACCCTGCCGGGCTACGTGGCCGCCGCTTTCGACGACGAAGGCAATGAGCGCCCCCCCTCGCCCGATCAGCCGATGTACGATCTGCAGGTAGCAAGGCAACAGCACGGCTACCTCTCGATGCAATTCACGCGGTCGATGCAATCCTTGGCCGACGAATACGGATACATCTTCAAAGCGCAGTTGGCCGATGTCGACGTTTTGGACGTCGTTCTGAACCGCCGCATCTTGGTCGTGCTGATTCCGGCTCTCGAAAAATCCGGCGACGAAGCCGCCAATTTGGGAAAAATCGTCGCGGGATGCCTCAAGGGCATGATGGGCGCAACTTTGGGCAACACCGTCGAAGGCGGTTGGGAAAACGCCATCGGCAGCAAACAGACCCGCTCCAGTTCCTCTTTCATCACCGTGTTCGACGAAGTTGGTTACTACACGGCGGCCGGCATGGCCGTGATGGCGGCGCAAGCGCGTTCGCTGGGATTCTCCCTCGTGTTCGCGGCGCAGGATTTGCCCTCGATGGAAAAACGCATCAAACAGGAAGCCAAATCCATCGCCGGCAACTGTAACCTGAAAATTATGGGCCGCATCGAAGACCCGACCGATACCAAAGACTTCCTTGAAAAGCACGGCGGCCAATCGTGGGTCATGGAAAGCAAGGGATACACGGCCCCCACCAATACCGTCGGAAGCTTATTCATGAACATGCCTTTCGCCGACGACCGTCAGGCCTCTTATCTGGCGCGTAACCGCCTCTGCTACGACCATTTGCGCGGTTATCGCGAAGGCGAGGCGGCATTGGTTTTCGGCGATTGGGCGCATAAGGTGCAAATGTTCTATGCCGTTCCGGAAAAAGCCAAGGCCTTGCGTGTGCATCGTTTTCTGGCCGTTCCGGGCGTGACGAAATCGACGGAAGCGCGCGATCGCATCGCGTTGGAACTTGAATCGCGCCTTAAGGACAAGGATTGGACGGCGGCAGGCGCCGGCGGAACCGTCAAGGAAAGTCCCGAAATCGCCGCAATCGCCAAAACCGTTAAAGGTGCGGCGACCGCCAAACTGTCGGCAGTCGAAATGGGCGTTGCCAGCGTCGCTTCCATGGGCACCCTGCCCGCAGCGCCCCAAAGCAGCGCGGGAGAGGCCCAGGCGAAAAACGGAAACGGCAAGAAAGCGTCAGCCTCTTATTCGGAAGATTCCGAAGACGAAGGCGTGTCGATGCCTTCGGTCGGTTCTTACGCCGACGATTTATCGTCCGAAGAACGCGCAGCACGGCGCGCCGCTTTGCCGCCGTTGCAGGAAGGCGACCAGTTCGGGATCGAAAACGTCGAACATACTCAAAGCTATGCCGCGAAAGGCACGCCCGTTTTTGCGGGAACCGATGCCGATCTGTCGGCCATTATTCCCTCGGTGGAAAGCGGCGATACGGATGCCGATTTCTCGACTACCGAACTGCCCGAACACATCAGGGCATTCCTCGCGCATTCGGCGCAACAGATAAACGAAGGGTTGCGCGGCAAGGGTGACAGGGAATAATTCCGATTAAACGGAGGAAATCATGTTTTATCGTTTCGCGCTTGCGCTTCTTTTTCTCTTTTCCTTCATATCTTCCGCACAAGCCGATAGCGGGCCAAAGCCCGACGACACGGTTTCCTTTACCCTTTCCGCCGAAGATTGGGTTGCGACGAAAACCGCCCATGTCACGTTGGACGTCGAAGCCGCCGTCAATGCTTCCAATGCCGGATCCGTCCGTGCCGATGTAACAAAAGCCGTCAACGAAATCGCCAAAGCCGATTGGCGTTTGACTGAGTTTAACCGCGCGCAGGATCAAACCGGCATGGAACGCTGGAGCGTCGTTTTCGACGCCAGATTAGCCGAGTCCGCCCTTAACGGCCTGAACGACGCCGTCAAGAAAGCCAGCAAGGCGGGAATGCAAATATCCGTCGGCAAGATCGATTTTTCTCCCACGCTTGACGAAACGGAAGCCGTCCGCGCTGCCCTGCGCGCCCGCATCCTTAAAGAAGCCGGAGAACAATTAGCGGCGCTTAACGCGGCCCTGCCCGGACGCAGCTATCGCATCTCCGAGATCGTTTTTGATACGGATATCTTCTCTCCTATCCGCATGATTCACAGCAGGCCCATGATGGCTCCGGTAGCTATGGCCGCTTCGGCTCCCGCCGAGGCGGAACAATCTCAGGACATTTCGCAAAAGCTTGTCCTGAACGCGCATATTACGTTCGCCGCAGTGCCTCCGATAACGCCTCCGGTCCATTAATGGATGGGGTTGCGGGCTTCCTGCGATTGATGCTATGCCGACTGACCTCTTTTTGGCGGTTAGTCCCATGTTTATGAAACCCATCCACATCATCCCCCCCGATACGAATATCGACTTCGTCGCCAAGCGCTGGTGGGCGTTCAGCATGACGATTACGCTTGTCATCGTCACGATCGTCGCCTTGTTCGTTAAAGGGCTCAATTTCGGCATTGATTTCAAGGGAGGCATTCTGATCGAAGCCAAAGCGCCGCAAGCCGTCGATACCGCCGCGCTGCGCGGCGATCTTCAGACGCTTAATCTGGGCGAGATCGAATTGCAGCAATTCGGCTCTCCCGACGACGTTCTCATCCGCATCCAGCGTCAGGAAGGCGACGAGGCCGCGCAAATGAAGGCAGTTCAATCCGTGCGCGATAAATTGGGAACCGCTTACGAATACCGCCGCGTCGAAGTCGTGGGGCCTACGGTCGGATCGGAACTGCTCCATGCGGGCATTCTCGCCACGGTTTTGGCGATTGCGGCGATTTCGATCTATGTCGCCGTGCGTTTCGAATGGCAGTTCGGCCTCGCCGCGATGATCGCGACGCTTCACGACGTTTTCACGACCGTTGGCCTTTACGCCGTGTTGCAACTGGATTTCAATCTGACGGCAGTCGCCGCGCTTTTGACTCTGGCGGGCTATTCGATCAACGATACCGTCGTTGTTTTTGACCGAATTCGAGAAACTTTGCGCCGCCAGAAAGCGACGGACTTGCGCACCGTCATCAACGCCTCGGTCAATCAAACGCTGTCGCGAACGACCATGACGGCAGGAACGACGCTTCTGGCCTTGCTTCCTTTGGTGTTTTTGGGCGGGCAGACGTTGATCAATTTCTCGGCCGCGCTGACATGGGGCATTTTCGTCGGCACGTATTCGTCGATCTACGTCGCGGCGGCCCTGATGCTTTACATGCCGCCCTTGCGAAGAATTGAAGCCGTCAAGAAGCCCGCGGCATAACGAAGCTTATTTCGGTTTGCTTGCACCGTATAGGCTTTGTCCGCCTTTGCGGACGTCTCTGCGAACAGGGGCTTCCTGAATAGCCATCAACAATGAGCTGACCGGAGAGTGGATGCTTTCAAGAGCGATATGAAGCATCTCGACGGGAGAATGCTTTCCGTCTGATTTGATAACGATGTCGATCAGGCTGTCTTTTGGAGAGACGCCCAGTTCTTTTCTTTCATACTTGAGGATATCGTTTCCCAAAGCGATGCAGAGCGCGTTTGTATCGCCAAATCTCGTTTTCAGCGCTTTGAATATTCCGTAATCGGGATGAGAATCCCCGCTGCCAATGCCGTAAGAATAGGCTTCATCCTCGATAAGCATGGCCGTGGATAACTCTTTCTCCAAGCCCTCCGGCTTAAAATCTATATATCCGTGCCATTCTTTGCCGCCTTCGCCGCCTTTGAAGAATTTTTCCGGATGAACGATTTTTATGGAATATTTTTCTTCTTTCTCCTTAACAAGGCGTTCCACATCGGCCTTGAACTCTTTAAATAGTTTCGAATCCTCTCCTTCGGGACAAGTAACAAGCACGGTGCCGCAAAGTTCGCGAACATCTTCTTTAATCCATTCGGGATATTTTTTCTGAAGTTCGCCTGTAATCTCTCTGATTGCGGAAACCGCTTGATTCAGGCGCTCTTCTGTATAGCCGGGGACGGGCAAAATCTCGCGTTCGGACGATCCGGAGCGAACCAGCCAAAAACCCGCATTCGAAGCCACGGAGGTATTTGTGATGGGCCCCCATTGCTCCACGCAGTAATTTGCCACGCTCTTTGCGCCGCGCGTCGTGATGACATAAAGATGGGCGATCATCTCCCCGAATTCACAGAGATTTGCGTAATGCTTTTTCGTAAGAGGCGTATCGTCGGGATCTTCGGGATTCAGTTTATCGGCAAAATTTTTGTCGTAATCGTCGGGCGATACCGTAGCCTTAAAACAAAAATCCCGCGTGCGTTCCCGAATAAGAAACACAAGGTCGGAAACATTATCGACGACAACCGTCTTTTCGCTATCCGCTAACGGCGAAGAAGGCTCTTTATGAGCGACGTGTTCTTCAAAAACGGAGTTGTTCCCAAAGAGATACTCTTCTTCAAAAAGGTGATCTAACATTAACGATTCTCACAAATTCTTTGTCCTTGAATATACAGACAACCCATTGAGTTTACTGATGCGAAGCACTTTATATTTTTCAAGCTTTAATCACAACCTCTTTTTTACTTTCTTGCCGAAAACCCAAGCTTTCGCAACGGATTAAGAACTCTTTGGCCGATTTCCATTAAGATTGTTTCTCAACCGCGATAGCCTCCGGCGCATAGGCCAAAACCACCTCGTCGTCGTATGAAATCCCCTCGATGCGCTGGGCGATGACTTCGATGATCGAAGGGGCCTGAAAATGATCCGGTTTCGTTTTGGGATCGGGAATGTAAATGAGCGCTTTGTATTTTTTCCTCCGATATCGCACTTCCGCAGGGCTGAGAAAAAAATTCTCGGGCGGAAAAACGTCCGTCCATTTGACTTCGGGAAAATAAAATGCCGGCTTCAAAATTCTGAAGCGGTATGGGTCGATCGAGAGATTCAGCGTTCCGTAAACGAAATCGCCGCCGAAAAACGCGTCGAAATCGACCCCCCTCGCCTTGAAAAAAGGCGCCTGCATCCTGATCGTGCCTAAAGGAAACCTCAAATCGTCCGTCGATTTCCCCGACGCCACGCGATGCCCCGAACGAACGACGGCCCTGATCGTTTTCATAAAGATTCCTCGTTTAAACGGAATTATTTTACCATGAAAACGCCATCTTTAAGCAAAGTTCTTCTCTATCATCTTAATATTCTTCCAAAGTTCCGTGGCATTTCTCGCGGTATAAAGCCTGCCTTCCGTCTTGCATCTGGCATTGCCCGCAAAAGGTTTTTGCCCGGGGCGGAGCATTTGAATGCAGGAAGCGCCGCTGACCCTAAGCCCCGCTTCAATCGCAATATTGGAGCTATCGATGATAATAGTGCGTTCGGCAAGCGGCTTCAGGCAACGATGGGAAATTCCATACGATTGGGCGATCCTATCCAGCGCCTCGCGATGCGGCCCTTGATGCGGCTTGTGTGTCGACGTTTCATTGGCCGTAAGATAAAATTGCATATATTCGGGCGTTTCCCCAAGCACGCTTCTATTGACTTCGACGACAGGGTCTTCGCTACTCGTAACCGTGACCAACTCCCATCCGGTGCGATGCAATCCTGCAATCACTTCTCCGACGCCTTTGGGAGGGGTTAATACCGGGCTATTCTTTTTATACAGCTTGAAAAACCTTTTCTTGATTGCGTAGAGGGAAGGAAGCGTACTGCCGGCGGGTATATTATCGCGCACCCAGTGTGCGACGATATCCGAATGCGCGCCGCGCAAATACCAATCCTCATCAACCGTTCTGCCGTCCTTTTTCGGAATAGATATGCAATGCTCGCGGGTAAAGTCTTCCGTCGTCATGTCTATGCCGTATTTTTTGGCAACCTCCATCCAGCAGCGCTCAATGACGGTTCCGCTGTTAATCTGAACATCGTTCATGCCAAAAAGAGCGATGCGGAGGTTGTCTTTCGGAAAAGGGACGTTTGTCCCGCCCGCGCAAGAAACTGATTGTCCGTTCATAAATACTTTTCCCTAATTTTAACAAAAGAGCCTGACCTCCTGTGAAGATAGGAGAAAACAGGCTAAAATTACAAGGGGCGAATATGAATGAGCCGTTTTTTAACCATATTATTTTTTTCCGATGAAAGAAAAAATCTTGCCCACCTTGGAGGCAAAAGAGTAAAGTTTTCTGGAAAATAATCTTCCCGCAAAGGGAAACAAAGTTCAGTTATTAATTCTGTTCCGGAACGTTTAAACAAAAGGGTTTTACGCATGACCACCGCTTCCCCTTTCGCCCTTATCTCCGACGCCTTGCGTAGACGCTTCAAAAAAATAAGGCTTTTCATTATCGATTTCGAAGGCTCGATGGCAGCCACGGAAGTGGTCATGCATATTTCATTTCTGCAACTTCTCAAAGATCACGGTGTTCCCAAAAAAGAATACGTCGATGTCTACGAAGTCGAAAAAAATGCGCTTGGAAAGACAGTAAGAAACATCGTCAAGGAGTATAAAGACAACTATGGCCTCAAAGGCAAAGAAGAATTTATCCAGAAATTTAAAGAAAAATGCAGGCTCGAAGGGAAAAACGAAAAAGATTACGATCTCGATCTCGAAGCTCTTTTGATCGAACGCCAGCACATATACGATAACATTATCAGAAAATATAAAATTCTCCTGGCTCATCACGCCAAACCTTTGATCCGGCTTGCCAAGGAGAACGGAGCGATAGTTATCGTTCTTTCGAACGGAACCGACGGAATTATCCGCGAAGTCTTGGAAGAAGACGGCCTTGTCATCAAGGGCGGGAAGAACGATGACGGCGCAGTCCCCGTCGATATCGACGCCGTTTGCGCAAGCAACAGCCCCAAAAGAATCGCTCTCGAAAATAAATTCGTCCAAAAAAGGCAAGACAAGGAAATTAAGAGCAAGCATCTTGACCCGTCCTGTGAGGATTGCCTTGAAGAAATAGAGGCCGTTAAAAAAGAAGTCTGCAAACAGATGGAAGGCAAAAAAGACTATTTCCTCGCGCGGCTATCCAAAAAATGGAACATTTTGCCGCAGGAAATAATGGTGATGGAAGATAACGCAAACACGCTTGAGAACATGCAGGCCGCTTTGGAAACGCTTTGGAAAGGCGTTTTCAAGAAAAAAGCCTCGCTGATCGGAAAGATCGGCAAAATCTACGTCAGGCATGAGCTTAATTGGCAGAAAGACGGCCCGGAAGATGCGGACGCCGTTTTCTCGTGCCCCGCGCCAGAGCCGCTCTTAAAGGAATACGGCATCGACAAGCTTCCTACTAAAAATGCTCCTTGCAGCTCATATAGGCCTATTCACGGCAATACCCGTTAGTATTTCCTGATGCATGATTCTAATAATTAGTTGGCGTTTGACGGCTTCCTATTAATCCCTATAACCTAGGGCTTATGCTCACCCCCATCCTCATTTCCGGCGGAGCCGGATACATCGGCAGCCACGCGGCCTTTCTCATGAAACAGGAAGGTTTCGAGCCCGTCGTGATCGACAATCTTTCGACGGGCAACGCGTGGGCGGTCTCGTTCGGCGCTTTCGAGCAAGGCGACATCGGCGACCCCGATTTTGTCCGGAGCGTTTGCGATAAATACAAGCCCCTGGCGGCAATGCACTTTGCCGCATTTATTGAAGTCGGCGAGTCGGTGCAAAATCCCGCAAAATATTACGAAAACAACAGGGACAAAGCCTCGCGTTTTTTCAAAACCCTGAACGCCTGCGGTATCAAAAAAGTCGTTTTTTCGAGCACGGCAGCCGTTTACGGCGATACGTCGAGCGTCTACAGCGACGCGGGCGGCAGCGGTCCGATATCGGAACTTTATCCGACAAAGCCTATTAATCCCTACGGCCAATCCAAGCTGGAGGCCGAAGCCTATTTAAGGATGCTGGACGCCGGAGGATTGCGTTCGGTCACGCTGCGCTATTTCAATGTCGCGGGCGCCGCGCCCGTCGAAGCGCAAATAGGCGAAGCCCACGCGCCGGAATCGCACCTTATCCCGCGTCTTGTTTTGCCTCTCGTCGACGCGCCCGCCGATCTGATGCTGGCTATGGGATTGAAAAAAGGATTTACGATCTACGGCGACGATTATCCGACGCCTGACGGCACGGCGATCCGCGATTACATCCACGTCCTTGATCTGATTGACGCGCATATGCGCGCCTTGACTTATCTGTTGAGAGGCGGCGTGACTGATATCTTCAATCTCGGTAGCGGCAAGGGTTTTTCTGTCATGGAAATCGTGGAAGCCACGCGCAAGGCGCTCGACCGCCCGAATTTTTCTCCGGGCTTTGCCCCAAGGCGCGAAGGCGACCCGACGTGCCTCGTCGCCAGCAGCGAAAAAGCGGCAAAAATCCTCGGTTGGCGTCCAGTTCGGTCTTTGCAAAACATTATCGGCGACGCGGCCGCGTGGCACCGCTCGCCTCTTTATCAGGATGCGATAAAGGCGAAGTTTGGACTTCATGGTTAATGGGTTGAAAGTATTAAAGAAATAGACTTGGCCACAGGTTTTCGATAAACTGACAATGTCTTTTTATGAGAGATTAGGTATGTCACAGCGAAGAGAAATTTTACAAACGGTCGTGCGCCGTATTGCGAACGAAGAGACGCCCAGAACCTTTTCGGACGGCAAAGAAATCGTACTTCTCGGCGAGCCCGGCGGCATGAGCGGTGTCATCGAAGGCGGGGCTGGAACGGCCCTTTACGAAATCCAGCTTTCGATTCAAGCCCAGCAAGAAGCGCCCGGAAACAAAGAAGCCGCGGCTTCTATATTCGAGAGCGCTCGGTTCAATCACCTGCAAACGGAAGATGAGTATAAAGTCAAGCTTTCCTTCATGAACGAGATCGTCGCAGGCTCGGCTGGAACATGGGGCATATCCTATTTGTCGCAGCCCATCAGCGGGACGATGATCTTCGTCGAGAACATGGCATCCCATGATTTCATCAATCCCAAGCGCGGGTTTGCATACGCGCTGCACGAAAAATGCGGCATCGGGTCCGAGACAGTTCCGATGATGAATCTTGGTGCCTTGCGGAATGTCGTTGAAGGTGGCGTCGATTCCGAAAAGAAGCTGAAGACCGAGCGTTTGCTGAACAGCGAAGCCCCGATCCGCTTTGCCGTAACAAACCTCGACGAAATGCGGCGCGAATTGATTGACCCCTGCGCCAGCGGCACGGCCAAAGGATATTTAGACGCGGCGTGCGCTTCGAGCTTAATTCCAGGCGTGGCGGGCAAACCGATGACTCTTTCCCCGAACGGCCCGCGTTACGTCGATGCCATGACGAGTCCCGTCGATTTTCTTTTCAAGGACGACGACTATAGGGATGCCGATTATGTCGTTGTCCTGAGTTCGCGCCCGCTAAACGGAACGCGCCAAAAAGCGTTCGATCCTCAGGCTTGGATTATCTCGCAATTTGCGCGCCTTGCAGTTCATGATCGGGCGGAAGCCAAAAAACTTCTTGATTTTGTCAAGAATGAAAGGGTTTTAAGCCAGAAAAAAGTTATAGAAAGTGAAAAACAAACCGATCGCTTCCTTTATCTCGGAATGCCAGAAGGCACGAAAGCGGTTTCAAGCGCCTGCATAAAACCCCTTACGCTGAGGAATGCGGCGATCCTGGCTTATTTGCAAACGTGGGAAATTTTCGACAAACCTCTCCGTGATGAAGGATACAAAATCAGGCCTTCGGCGCCGCCTCCACGCTGGAAGCCCGCTGCCGCCGTTTGCTGAGAGCGATTGGAATCCGCCCCTTATCGCGTTATAATTATCAAATGCATATATTTTCTCCTATCCGCAACGGTTCGGATTCCATACCCGATACGCCGACACTGGCCCCGCACGGCAATGTCTCGGTCAAAACGCGGCCGCAGACGAAGAAACCAGCGATGTATAAGGTCTTTTTGCTCAACGACGATTACACGCCGATGGATTTTGTCGTATCTGTTCTCGAAATCTTCTTCAACAAATCGCGCGAAGACGCGACGACCGTCATGTTGCAGGTCCACAAAAACGGCATCGGACTGTGCGGCGTGTATACGTTCGAAATCGCGGAAACCAAAGTCGCGCAAGTCATGTCCGCCGCGCGCCAAGCCCAGCATCCCCTGCAATGCACGATGGAGAAGGAATAGTATCGACCGATCAATGATTAAAGCTTCGTGACGACGACCTTTTTCCCCTTCAATCCCAGCACAAGCTCCCCGCGCTTCAGCGCCAGCGCAAGGTTTCCGAAAAGCTCGCGCCGCCAGCCGCGCAAGACGGGAATATCCGCAGCGTCATCGATGACAAGGTCTTCCAGATCGTCCGTCGTCGCAATCAGCTTTGACGCCACGCCGCGTTCCTCGCTAACTTGTTTTAGAAGAACTTTCAGCAAATCGACCGAAGGCCCAAGCCCTCCGGGAATAGAGCGGCGTTCTCCGCCCTTGGGGCATTGATCGGCAGGCATTTCAAGCGCGCGCGTCACCGCCTTTAGAATTTCAGCGCCCTGCCGTCCTTCCGCGAAACCTCCGTTCAATCCCCGAATGCGGGCGAGGTCTTGGGCCGTGCGCGGCTGGTGGTAAGCAATCTCCAACAAAGCCTCGTCGCGCAAGACGCGGTTGCGCGGCACGTTGATGCGTTGGGCTTCGATTTCCCTCCACGCCGCCAATTCCTGCACCAAGGCAAGCAAACGCGGTTTATCGGAACGCAATTTTAAACGCTTCCAGGCTTCGCGCGGATCGGAAGCGTACGTGGCGGGATTGGTCAGCACCGCTATTTCTTCCTTCACCCACGAAGCACGATCGTTCTTTTCGAGAAGCTCTTTCAATTTCAGATAAACATCGCGCAAATAAACGACATCGCCCAAGGCATAAACCAGTTGTTTTTCAGACAAGGGCCGCCGCGCCCAATCGGTGAACCGGCTCGATTTATCGACCTTTGCGCCCGCCAAAGATGCCGCCAGCGTTTCATAGCTCGCCGACTCGCCAAAGCCGCAGACCATAGCCGCGACCTGCGTGTCGAACATCGGCGCGGGCACGCGTCCCGTCAGGTTAAAGAATATTTCAACGTCCTGCCGAGCCGCATGGAAGACCTTAAGCACAACATCGTCATTCATCAATTCAAACAAGGGGTTAAGGTCTATACCTTCAGCTAAAGGATCAACCGCGACGGACTCGTCCGCGCCGCCAATTTGGATCAGGCACACTTTCGGCCAAAACGTGCGTTCGCGCATGAATTCGGTATCGACGGTGACGAATTCGGCCTTCCGCTGCCTGAGGCAGAAATCGGCGAGGTCTTTGGTTGTCGTAATAAGAGACATGAATTTCCGCTTCTTAGAGTCTGGAACAATGGGATAACATTTTAGAACGAAAGCGACCAGATAAAACAAAAGGCCTGAAAAAAGGCGTTTTCCTCGGGGCAAAATAAAAATGCCGCTTCTTGTCTTGACGGGAAAAATTTTCCTTTCTCGGCTATTTCAAACTTAACGACGCATGGATTTATACGCTTGAATCATGAGATTCTTTATTCCTTCTTGCGTGGCATGGAACTTGCGTATTCGCCTTCAGGTTCGCCAAAAAAGGGAAAGAGACCTGTTCTTTCCAAAGGAGTCGCCATGTCTCTCTCGTTCGACACGTCCGTCAATGGATTGTTGTCTCAGTCGTATGCCATAGCGAACACGTCGAATAACATGGCGAACGCTTCGACGACGGCCTACAAGGCCGAGACAACGAGTTTCGAAGAACTTGTCTCGGAATGCGCCACGGCGGATTCTTCGGGCACGGACGGCGCGTCGGCGCAAACGACCTATCAGAACACCGCGCAAGGCATCATTCAGTCTACGTCAACGGCAACCAATCTGGCCATTAACGGCAGCGGTTATTTTGCCGTCCAAGACGCCAGCGGAACGGGCGTGTATTACACCCGCGCCGGCGATTTTACGCTTAACGCGGACGGCGATCTGGAAAACAGCGAAGGATATTTGCTGTTAGGAGAAAGTCCGACAGCCCCCGGCACTTATACCGCCATCAATATTCCCTCAACCCTTACCAGCGCGGCCGTTCCTACGACAACGCTCGATTACGCGGCCAATCTCGACGCAAGCGCCGCAGCCGGGACGTCTTCTTCGGCATCCAACGTCACCGTATACAACTCAAGCGATACGTCCGGCACGCTTTCCTATACGTGGACAAAAGACGACTCCAACGCGTGGACATTGTCGGTCTCGGCTCCAGACGGAGCTTCTTCGGGCGGGACGACTGCCAATTATACGGCTTCGATAAACGTCGGCTTTAACCAAACCGGCGGAATCGAAACGATCGGCACCGGCACTAATTACACGGTTTCCGGCAATACCGTCACTTTCACGCTGGATTACCCGGGAGCCGCGGCGCAGACGATCTCATGCGATCTTTCCAATGTGACGCAGTACGCCTCGACGTCTTCGACTCCTATAACCGCCGATGTCTCGACCTTCACGCAGAACGGCGCTCCCGCAGGCGCGTATAGCGGCATCTCGATCGACGACAGCGGCAACGTTTCCGTTAATTATGATAATGGCCTGTCCACCGTTCTTTACGAGATTCCCGTCGCGACTTTCGTGAACCCCGACGGCCTTCAGGCCCTCGCGGGCAACGCCTACACGGCGACGATTTCTTCGGGCGCCGCAACCTATAACGCCGTCGGCAGCAATGGGGCGGGAACGCTTAAAACCGAAGCTTTGGAATCGTCGAACGTCGATATCGCCAATGAGTTCACGGATATGATTAGGGCGCAGCAGGTATATTCGGCCAACGCCAAGGCCGTTTCGACCATCAACAGCATGATGCAGACGCTCATCCAGTTGCAATCGGTTTAACCGCGAAAATATGGGGTTTCCCAAGCGGTCATGCCATCCTTTGCTTGCAACCCTACCCTCCTTGCCATATACATTTTATATTCATATTTTTGACAAGGATTCTTTCTCATGACCACGCCAACGCCGCAGTCCCCTGTCCCCCCGCCAACCCCTATGCCGATGTTTTATTCTTCTCCGCGCCCGTTGGACCGCGTGCGCGACGGAAAGATGAAGTTGGACCGCCCGACCCATTTCAAATTCGCGGAAAAAACAAACGCCATTCCCTTGCTGGTCGATGAATTTCCCATGGCTTCCGCTTATTATCCGATCGTTTTCGCCGACGGCCCCATCCCGGTTCCCGCGGCCGTCGTGGGATTGAAAAACGACAACAATTTATTCGTGACGCCCGACGGCGCGTGGATTCCGGGAGCCTATCTTCCGGCCTATGTGCGCCGCTATCCCTTCATCCTGATGGACGATCCCGAAAACAAGCAGTTCGTCCTGTGCATCGACGAAAAAAGCGATCTTTTAAAGGAACAAGGCGAATTTTCCCTGTTCGACGGAGAGCAGCCGAGCGCCTTCACCAAAAGCGCGATGGAATTCTGCGCCGCGTTGCGCCAACAGGGCGACGCGACCGACGAGTTTGTCAAAGCCCTCAAGGAACAAGGGCTTCTGGTTCCCAATAACGCTGAAATCACCGCTCCCGACGGTACGCGGTTCCAACTCAGGGGTTTCCTGATCATCGACCCCAAGAAATTCGACGCCCTGCCCGACAGCGTCATTCTTCAATGGCGCAAGAAAGGCTGGCTCGGCCTCGTCTACGCGCAGTTGCTGTCCTCGTATAAATGGCAGAGTCTGGTCGATCTGATGATGCAGGTTCGGAAGAAATGACCCGCCTTCGCCCTTCGGGCTACGGCGCGGCAAGCGCAGGGATTTATCTTTGTTTTGTTGCTTGGGCGTTTTTCCTTCTTTTCTCCTTCCCCGCCGCAGCCCAAACGCCGCAACAAGGCCTTGCCCTGCATGGGGCGCCGAAATATTCCGCCGATTTCACGCATTTCGCTTATACGAACCCCGACGCGCCTAAAGGCGGGGATTTGCATCTCTCGGCGCTCGGCACTTTTGACACGCTGAATCCCTTCACGCTGAAAGGCGTCGCCGCCGAAGACGCAGGCCTTGTTTTTGAAACCCTTATGACGCGCTCGCTCGACGAACCGTTCAGCGAATACGGCTGGGTCGCGGAAAGCGTCACGGTCGCGCCCGACCGCACATGGATTTCCTACAAATTGCGCCCGCAAGCGAGATTTCAGGACGGCTCACAGGTCACGCCCGAAGACGTTATTTTCTCATTTGAGATTTTGCGCGACAAAGGCCACCCCTCCTACCGCAGCTATTATAAAGACGTCGTAAAAGCGGAAAAGACGGGCGCGCATGAAGTCCGCTTCACCTTCCGCGACGGGAAAAACACCGAACTGCCGATGATCGTGGGCGAACTGCCCGTTCTTTCTAAACATTATTGGGAAGGCAAGGATTTTGCGGCGACAACGCTCGATCCCATCATGGGCAGCGGCCCCTATAAAGTCGAAAGCCTGACGCAAGGCCGCACAATTACTTATGTGCGCGTTAAAGATTGGTGGGCGGCGGATTTGCCGATCAACAAAGGCCGCTATAATTTCGATCGCCTTATTTTCGACTATTACCGCGACGCGACCGTGGCGACCGAAGCGTTCTTCGCGGGGCGTTACGATTTCCGTTTTGAAAATATCGCCAAAAACTGGGCGCTCAATTACGACACGCCCGCCGTCCGGCAAGGCCTCATCAAAAAGCAGGTCATCGAGAATGAACTTCCTGCGGGAATGCAGGCGTTTATTTTCAACGTTCGCCGCCCGTTGTTTCAAGACCGCCGCGTGCGCGAGGCTTTAGGCTATGCGTTTGATTTCGAGTGGTCGAACAAGAATTTCGCCTACGGAGCCTACAGCCGCACGTCGAGTTATTTTGAGAATTCCGAACTGGCGGCCAAAGGCCTTCCCTCGCCCGAAGAACTGAAACTTTTGGAACCCTATCGCGGCAAAATTCCGGACGACGTTTTCACGAAAGTTTTCACGCTTCCTAAAACGGACGGCAGCGGCGGCGACCGCGACAATTTGCTGAAAGCCTCCGATTTGTTGCGCGAGGCCGGATGGACGATGAAAAACGGCGTCCTGACGGATGCAGAAGGGCATCCGTTCACATTCGAAATCATCGAATCCGAGCCGATTTTCGAACGCTGGGTTCAGCCGTTTTTGCGCAATCTGGAGCGCCTCGGCATCAAGGCGACTTTCCGCGTCGTCGATACCTCGCAATTCCAAAACCGGATGGACACTTTCGATTACGACATGACGATCGGCGTTTTCGGGCAATCCCTCTCGCCCGGCAACGAGCAATACGACATGTGGGGATCGAGCAAAGCCGACATCAAAGGCAGCCGCAACCTGATCGGCGTGAAAGACCCCGTCGTCGATGCGCTGCTGGATAAGCTCGTTCACGCGGAAAGCCGTGAGGATTTGATCACCTCCTGCCGCGCCCTCGACCGCGTGTTACTGTGGCAGTATTACGTCATCCCGCATTGGTATATCGGAACCTATCGCATCGCGTATTGGGACAAATTCGGAGAACCCAAAATCGCGCCGAAATACGGCCTCGCGGTGACGGATACATGGTGGATCGACGCGAGCAAGACCAACCGACGCTTGAAGTGACTCCTTTAGGTCATGAGCGGTTGCGTAAAGCCAGTTGCTCGCCGGAGGGTTAAGGCCTTTATGAACATCTCACTAAGTCCGGCGAGCAACTGGCGAGGCGCAGAGCGAATGATGTCAAACAGCGGCGCGGATTCCAACCGCCCGCTTGTATAAAGCCGCCAAAATCGACGCGGCACAGAATAGGAAATAATAACACATTGTTTGTTAATGTCGTTTTCAGGCTTTAGGTTTGACCGACCTTTTATATTTCAATATTTCAAACCATGTCTTAATCTCCATAGGAAATTTATCTTGCGAGGCAATTATGAGATTTTCTCAGAGAAAAGGGCTAACTCCAGTAAAAAGCATTATCCAAAAAGATAGCATTGATACTGATTTAAAAAACGGTCTTTGGAATGCTTTCCATATGTGTTTATGGGAAAACTATCGCCCGAACAATCCAATTGCCCCCTCATTCAATGATTCAAATTTATATGAATTATTCCAAATATATTGGCATTTGTATTTCAAACAACAACTACATACACTGCCTCATTACTTTGAAGATGCTCTACAAAAAATTCATGGATACTTTTTCAGCTGTACATGGTTTCAGCTATATGACTTTATAGAATTTACTGCAGAACATGCTCCTGAATATCTTTCCCCTGAATTTATTAGTTTTTGTAACCGCGTATTAACTGATGAAAAATCAGCATATCGAATTATTGACAAAAAAATTGTTGAAATAACCGCCGAACAAGAAATTGAGAGCATCAATGACGCATTAGAAAACAGCAATAATTTAACGGGCGTTCAGACTCATCTCAAACAAGCAATCTCTCTGTTTTCAGATAGAAAAGCTCCAGATTTCAGAAACACCGTCAAAGAATCTATTAGCGCCGTTGAGGCAATGGCGATGCTTTTAACTAAAAATGATAAAGCGACTCTAGGAGAAGCCCTAAAGACCATTGAAAAGGAAGGCGGAATCCACCCGGCACTTAAAAAGGGGTTGTCCTCTCTTTATGGTTACACTTCAGATGCGGAGGGCATCAGACATGCCTTGCTTGAAGAAACCAATCTCGATTTTGATGATGCAAAGTTTATGCTCGTTGCATGTACCGCTTTTATAAATTATCTGGTTGGCAAAGCCTCTTCTGCAGGAATCAAACTAAACGGATAGTTTTCGGGTTATTCATTTAGCCCCTTACTTCGCCTGCATCATCGCGATCGCCGTATCCGGCATCCGGTTTGCGAATCCCCACTCGTTATCGTACCAGCTCATGACGCGGACGAACGTGCCGCCGATGACTTTGGTTTCGTTTAACGCGAAAATCGACGAACGGGGGTCGTGGTTGAAATCCGAGGACACTAACGGCTCGGCATACGCGCCGAGAATGCCTTTCAAAGCGCCGTTCGAAGCCGCGAGTATCGCCTGATTGATCTCATCGACCGTCGTGGCGCGTTTGGCCACGAATTTGAGATCGATAACGGAAACGTTCGGCGTCGGCACGCGGATGCATGTCCCGTCGAGCTTGCCTTTAAGCGCAGGCAGAACCTTGCCGACAGCCTTGGCCGCGCCGGTCGATGTCGGGATCATATTAATCGCCGCCGCGCGCGCGCGGTGCAAGTCGCTGTGCATCGTATCGATCGTGCGCTGATCGCCCGTATAGGAATGGATCGTGGTCATAAATCCGTGCTCGATGCCGACGGCGTTATTCAAAACGAACGCCACCGGTGCGAGGCAATTCGTGGTGCAGGACGCGTTGGAAACGATCATATGCGAAGGTTTCAGGTCGTTATGATTGACGCCATAGACGACCGTGATGTCCTCGTCCGTCGCAGGCGCGGAGATCAAAACCTTCTTTGCTCCCGCCAACAAATGTTTGGCGGCATCGTCGCGCTTGGTGAAGCGCCCCGAGCATTCCATCGCCACGTCGATGCCGAGCCCCGTCCAGTCGAGCTTCGCCGGATCGGTGGATTGAAAACCTTTGACGCGTTTTCCGTTAATGATGAGGTCGTTGCCGTCGACCGAGACTTCGCCGTCGAACCGTCCGTGAACGGAATCGTATTTCAGCAAATGCGCGTTCGTCGCAGGGGGCGCCAGATCGTTGATCGCCACAATATCGATGTCCCCGCGCTTCGATTCAAACGCGGCGCGCAGGACAAGGCGGCCAATGCGGCCGAAACCGTTAATGGAAACGCGAACGGGCATGGAAACCTCCCTTAAAAAGAAAAGTAATGACTTTTTAGGAGAGAGCGCCGCCCAGCGCAAGCCTTCGTTTATTTACCAATTAATTCCTTGGCTTTTTCGACGATTTTCTCCGCCGTAATTCCGAAATGCTCGAAGAGCGCTTCGGCCGGAGCGGACGCCCCGAAAGTAGACATGCCGATAAAGGCTCCCTTATCGCCGATCCATCGATCCCAACATTGGCGAACCCCCGCCTCAATGGCGATACGCGGCGCCGATCCCAGAACTTCCGCGCGGTATGCTTCCGTTTGCTCGAGAAAAAGCTCCATCGAGGGCATGGAAACGACGGCGGCCTTGATGCCCTGCTCGGCTAATTTCGCGCGGGCGTCGAGCGCGCGGAAAACTTCGGACCCGGACGATAGAATCGTTATGTCGCGCTTCTCGTCCGCGCCCGCAAAAACATAAGCGCCCAAAGCCGAAAGGTTCTTCGGGCTGTCGAAACGAATTGTCGGAACCCCCTGACGCGTCAGGGCCAGAATAGAGGGGCGCGTCTTGTTACGAAGGGCGATTTCCCAGCATTCCGCCGTCTCGACGCCGTCGCAAGGACGCATGACGAGTAAATTAGGAATGGCGCGCATGGCGGCCAGATGTTCGACCGGCTGATGCGTCGGCCCATCCTGCCCGACGCCGATGCTGTCGTGCGTGAAAACGTAAATAACGCACTGCTTCATCAAGGCCGCAAGGCGAACGGAGGGACGGCAATAATCCGAAAACACAAAGAACGTTCCGCCGTATGGAACGAATCCGCCGTGAAGCGCCAGCCCTCCCATGATCGCCGCCATGCCGTGCTCGCGCACGCCATAGCGCATATTGCGGCCCTTATAGTCGGGCGGCGTTATGTCGATGGAGCCTTTAACCCACGTGTTATTCGAGCCCGCCAAATCCGCGCTGCCGCTTAAAAGTTCGGGAAACAAGGAAAAAATAGCTTGAAGGACATCGCCCGATGATTTGCGGGTCGCCACTTTCGGTTTCTCGGCCGCGACTTTCTGCTTGAACCGCCCAAGCGCTTCAACGCACTCCGTGGATATCTCGGCCTTCAGCGTCCGGTCAAAATCCTGACGCAGATCGTGAGCGTCATGACGCTTCTGCCAGGCCAAAAAGCCGGCATGCCCCTTCTTTCCGACCTTGCGCCAGGCCGACAAGACATCGTCGGGAATAACGAAAGGCTCGTGCGGCCAACCAAGCTGCGCGCGCGTGGCCGCGACTTCTTCCGGACCGAAAGGATCGGCGTGGGACGCGCTCGTGCCTTGCTTTTTCGGCGATCCATAGCCGATGATCGTGCGGCAAGCGATGAGCGAAGGTTTGTCCGTAACCGCAAGCGCCGCGTTCGTCGCTTCTTCAATGGCGTCCGGATCGTGCCCGTCTATGGCCTGAACGTGCCATCCGTAACCGCGATAGCGCGCCTGCACGTCTTCGGTAAAGGCGAGCGACGTCGGCCCGTCGATCGAAATTTTATTGTCGTCGTAATAAACGATAAGACGGCCCAATTTCAGATGCCCGGCGAGCGACGCGGCTTCATGGGTCACGCCTTCCATCATTTCTCCGTCCGACGTAATGACAAACGTATGATGATTGACAAGATCGGAGCCGAAACGCGCGTTAAGACTGCGCTCGGCCAAAGCCATGCCGACAGCATGCGAAACGCCCTGCCCCAGAGGGCCGGTGGTCACCTCGACGCCAATATCGACATCGACTTCCGGATGCCCGGGAGCGCGGCTGCTGATGATCTGGCGAAAACTTTTAATGTCGTCCATCGTCATGGCTTTGTAGCCGGTCAGATAGGCCAGCGCATAATTGACCATCGACGCGTGCCCGGGAGACATAATGAAACGATCCCTGTCGGGCCAAGCCGGATTTTCAGGATCGAAACGCAAAAATTTGGACCAAAGAACGGTGACGACATCTGCCACGCCCATGGGCATGCCCGCATGGCCCGCCTTGGCTTTCTCAACGGCATCCATCGCCAAGGCGCGAATGGCGTTGCTCATGTCTTTATGCGTGGAATCGGAAACGTTATGCATGGAAAGAGGAACGGCGGGGGAAACTGGCATCTTTTTATACCTAAATAATAGGGGGACTCTGCGAAAATTGCCGTATTTTGAGGATAGAAGCAATAAGGCAATAGGAAATATTCTACCTCCCCATTTTTGGGCCCAATTCCTTAAAATAACTTTGGAAAACAAGCTCTATAGTAAAGATTGCCTTTAGCGCATTCCGCCCCTATATTCCGGCCTTCTTGTTCGAGTTTGTTCCGGAAATTCAGGTTTTGGGCGCAGGCGTTGCCTTCGCCCAAAACGATCGCGGGACGCCGGTCGGGGCATAGCGCAGCCTGGTAGCGCATCAGTCTGGGGGACTGGGGGTCGCTGGTTCAAATCCAGTTGCCCCGACCAATTTATCAATGACTTAGCAAATTTCAAAATATCAGTTGTACAATTTGGACTATAGCCGTTGTACACTTTTACTCTTTCCGCCTCTTTTCGAACTTTGAAATCGCGGCGCGCGCCAAGACTTTCTGATCGGCTGCTTTCGAATAATATGCGGCCATTTGATCGGTTCTATGTCCCGTTATCGCTTTTATTTGCTGAACGGTGCAACCAGCTTCGGCCAGCATCATCGCCGCCGTTTTTCTAAGCCCGTGGAAAACCAAATCCTCCGGCAGTCCGGCGTCGCGAGCGGCCTCTTTAAATTTGTGTTTGAAGTGAGTCGCTTGATAAGCGTTGCCGTTAGGCGCAATTAAAATCGTGACGTCCTTCTTTTGTTTCACCTTATTGAACTCGACAATATTCTTCTTTTTTAGCCTATTAAGATCGGCAGTATACTTCTTCTTTGTCTTTTCCAATTCAATACTGAGCATCTGATGAATGGGAATCCAAACACACACTCCGGTTTTTTGTTGGACAACCTCTATCCCACGATCATGAATTTGATTCCACCGCATCGAAATCACATCGCCAAGCCTTTGGCCAGTATATAAAGCAAGATTGAGCGCAAGAACCATCGAAGGGGGAGCTTTTTCCCTGAATACATTGATCTCTTCTTGGCTCCAAGGACGCCATTCGCCGATTTTTAGCTTGCGAATTCTCATGATCGGATTGTGTCTCACAATTCCGCGATCAACGCCGAAGGAAAAAATCCGGCTAATAGTCTTTATCAGATTATTTGCCTTAGCGGGCTGCTCATTCAGGCTATCCCGCCATTCCAACACAATGCGCCGAGTCAAGGCGACCGCTTGAAATTTTCCAAGCTTCCCGACAATCAAATCGAGATTGTAAAAATAAAGCTGTTTAACTCTCGGTTTCAGGTTTTTGCATTCGGAGCTTTTCTTAAAAGATTCCACAAGAGAAGCTATGCTTCCCGCAATTGAAACAGACGGGTCTGTCTGCGTTTCAAAGCTATTGTGGGTGCGTCTATAGGCTTCTGCAAACGCTTCGGAAGTTGGGTCAGATGGCAGGGGAAGCAATTGGCCGTTCCGTCGATAGCGGTAATAGATGCGCCCCTTAGCAACGCTCCTCTGGACGTATGGCAGGTTTATTTTTCCCACAGACGGCTTCCAGCATTTGTTTTTCGATATTCGAGGCATCCCGCGCTCCTGATCGGTTGTCAAGCCAAGCCTCTATTAAATTGGCATCCCAGCCGCCCAAAAGGGCGTCCTTTGGCGGAAAGCCTATTTGTTCCAAGGCTCGACGGTTGTTCATGAACCACTGTTCGCTTTTATTCAGTCGGCAAGCCGTCTGATATTGCGTCCAAATTCGTGGATTGGGCGTAAAAACGGGCTTAGGCCGCGCCATTACTGCCCCCTAATTGGCGCGGTTTTTTTTCAATCCTGTCCAAAGGTCAGTCATGTTTCCCCCAGATTGTTCTCAACCAGCGCCAATTTTGTCGCACCGGACGGAAAAGGCGGCGTAGCGCCGCGATGAGGCCTATCATTGGATTGTCCTTTGACGAGAAGCGCCTGCCAGTAATAGGTAGCGCTCGAAACTCTTCAATAAGAGTTTCCTAAACTGATATTCATCGACCAGTTCAAACGCGAAACGGGAGAAGGCTTTAAAGGCAGGTGTAGAATCCTCGATGCTTTCGCCTTCCTCCATTTGCTTTTGGGCGAAAATAAAGTCCTGCCATGCATCGTCGGCTGCTTGCAGCCGTTGAGCAAGAGGGCGAGAATCGTGGATAGAATTGGAGATGCGAACACAGGCTTTTGTCATGGCTTCCTCAAAACGAGAAGGATTAAGTTTTGCGGTTAGACAACAAAAGCCGCGGGAGTAGCCGTGGCGCGGGCCATCGGACAGTGGAATAAATATCGATCCAGTGATCAGCGAAGGCCGCGCCATACTACCAATTTGGAATGATTTTGCAAGAGATATTTACAACCGCCGATGCCTATCTTTTTTGCGCTGTCCAAGCTTTACGATTCTAAAGGCAAGAGCGCGTGCTGCCTTGAAGTCCAAGTCTTTATCGGAGGCGTCATTGTAAACGTAGCTTGTCCATTTGCCGATTTCTTTGGGGTCTTGCTCGATTTTATATTTGTCGCACGCCTCAAGCAGCCAGCCGACGACCAGACCCAACATGGCGGGATCGGCGGTAGAGGTGTTCACTTTAGACAGCGGTATATTGACGATTTTATCGGCAGATACGTTGAAAGCGGCGCAAAGACGCAGCAGCCATTCGACGGAAAGCTTGCGCTGCCCTTTTTCCAAGCGATTGATTTGCGGCCCCGTCGTGCCGATCCGCGCCGCCAATGCTTCCTGACTCCAGCCGCGGGCTTCGCGCAGAGGCTGTAAGTTATTTTTTAGCGCTTTTTTAGCGAGGGTCATCTTCCGTCTCCGTTTTGTTAACCTTAATTCTATCATCTTCATCATAATGGGACTACCAAAATCGCAATATGTTTGTGATAATTTACCATATAGTCAAAGAATCTGTATGAGCAACGCCTTTTTTAGTTGCAAAGAGATTTTGTTTTGGTAGTGTGCGCTCACGTTCACGGACAAAAACCGATTATATATAACAATAACGATGTCGTGAAACGTTTGTAGCTGCGTCGTATGTCATGCCGTCGATTAAAACGACGCTGCGCGCGCAGAACAGCATCAGCGACAGAAATTCGATCATCAATGCAGCAAACTATCTGCCCGCAACGTCCGTCATCGGAAACGACGGACTGACTTTCTGCCCTCCGAGAAGCGCGGCGGCCAGCGCGGTTTGCGTCCCAGCGTCCGTAGCCTTGACCGATTTGGCGAACTTAAGCCCTTCGGACGCGCATTTGCCGACGAATTACGCATCCGCAGCCTCGACGGGAAGCCCTTACGAAGTCGGCATATTCGCAGCCGGAGGAAATCTTCCGCAAACCGACTCCCAAGGCCATTACTGGATCGTTTGCAGGTGGGAAAATCCCGAAAGCAGCCCGACAAGCCCCGCCTTCGCCGTAATCGGCGCGGGACCCGACGGCGTTTTGCAGACAAAATGCGGCGACACGAAAGCATCGGGCGATAATCTTTTGCAATTCGTGACCGTGGGGGCGGCGGCGCAACGCGCGGCGACTTGGAACAATCAATCGAACGGAAAAGCGACATTCGGCGCGGCGGGATCTCAAATCTCCGTCGATTCCGAGGGAAACTTGACGGCTTCCGGCGCGATAAACGCCGCATCGGGGACGTTCGGCTCTCTCTCCATAACCAACGCGCTGACGGCGGGAAGCGTGACGACGACGGGCGACGCGACAATCGCCGGAAATCTCGCCGTTGACGGGACGACGAGTCTGACCGGCGCTTTGTCGGGAAGCAACGCCGCTTTCCTGTCCGCCTTGACCGCGCAAACTTTAGCGACGACGGGCAACATCACGGCAGGCGGCAACATCGGCGTCGGCGCGCCCAATCCCGCAGCCGGAATCGACGTAAACAGCAACGCCATGTTCGTGGCACGATTGAGCAACAGCGCGACGGCGACGGCGCAAATCGTCATTCAGGATTACTACGGAGGCTACGGCGCGCGCTTGGTCTTCTTCGACGGCCCGACGCTCGGCTGGCTCCTCGGCGAAAGCGGGAGCAAAAATTTCTATATCGAAAATACCGTGACCGGCAACAAGCCGATAACCGATACGGCGGCGGGATTGTTGACTTTGGGCGAAGCGGGACAAATGTCTCTACCGGCTTCGGGCGGAGTCGGCATCGGCACGAACGCCCCCGCCGCAACCCTCGACGTGCGAGGGACGGCTTCGATCTCCGGCGCTTTATCGAGCGCGGCGTTGACCACTACGGGCGTTGCGACAATCGGCGGAACATTGAACGGCTCCAACGCCGTATTCACAGGAAACGTGCAAGCCGCGAGCTTTAGCGGCGGCGGAGTTTCCATGTCGTCGGGAGGGATAAACGGCTCCGGTTCATCGACGCTCGGCGCTCTGACGGTTTCGAGCTTGACGGACACGGGCGCGGCCTCCGCAGCCTCTTTGACGGTTTCCGGCGCGGCATCGACGGGAAATCTAACCGTAAACGGCAGCCTTTCCGCAGGGGCATTGACTGCAAGTTCCATTAACACGGGGATTATCTCTTCATCGGGGCTTGGTGTCTGGGCGGCGGACGGCAACGCGATATGGGCGGCGACCAACATCTCGGAAGTCGCGTATTTTGCAACATACGGCGGATTGCCCGCCACGATACAAGTCGATAACCAAGCCGGAGGATACGAGTCGATTTCGTTTCTGAACATGGGAATCCCTCAATGGTATGTCGGCTCGTCAGGCACGACCTATTTCTATATTTGGGACAATACCAATGAAGAAAACGTCCTAACGGTTCTAACCTCGAACGGCCTTCTAACCCTCGGCGAAGCGGGTCAAATGACTCTTCCCTCTTCGGGCGGAGTCGCCATAGGGACGACGGGAGCCGGTTCTACCTTCGGGACGCTCACTATCAGCTACGACGGCAACGCCACTAACGGCCTTATTTTCGCGGATACCACCTCCGGCGGAAGAACATGGGGAATCGGCGACGATACGGGAAACACTTGTTCTCCGGGCCGGTTTTGCATCTACGATTTCAACGCCGCCGCCGCGCGGTTTCTCATCGCAACTTCCGGCTATGTCGGCATAGGCACGACATCTCCGCAAGCAACCCTCGACGTGAACGGGTATGCGCGGCTCGCGCCGCAGACGAGCGCGCCCGCGACGTGCAACGCATCGGCCAAAGGAAGCCTCGCCTACGCTTCGACGGCGAAGCGCTTGTGCGCCTGCAACGGATCGAATTGGGTCTTCGACTACAACAACGGCGCTTGCACGTGGTGACGCGCCCTTGTTGTAGTCGAAAATCCTCGAAGATAATGCCCTGAGTTCATGAAGCTTAGATTCATGAGTTTCAAGACAAGCGCCAAGAGTCAAAAAAACGCCTTCCAATCAACTGCCTGTATATCTGCAACCTGATAATCGCAGGCGTCATTATGAGTTATGGTGTGTGGCCAATAGACTACGGTTGCACCAGCGCGTTTTGCCGAAAGGGAACCACGAGGGGAATCTTCGACGACGATACATAAGGAGGCCGGAAGATTTAACCGTTCGGCAGCTCGTAGATACGGGTCGGGGGCGGGCTTTGCGGAGATAATATCCTCGCGGCAGATTCGGGCTTTGATTATGTCCTTAACGCCGAGACGGCGAAGATTGGCATCGACAATAGTTTTTCGGCTGTTCGACACGGCAGCTTGCGGAATGCCCATGCTATCCAGTAAGCGCACAATTTCGATAGCGCCTTTTCTTGGAGAAAGCCGTTCGATATTTTTTAAATAAAGATCGGCGACGCGATTTTCAAATTCATCCAACTGGCTGGCATCGCCGCCGCAGGCAAACCATGACTCGTCCCAAGCCCGCGCCAGAATATCGAGTTCATGCGGAGCATCGGCTCGGTATTTCGGCGGGGAGAATTCTCCCAAGGCCGTCAACACGGACTGATCGTGAACTTTCCCGCTCATAATGAGGGTGTTATCGACATCCCACAACACGGCCTGAAATTTTTTCTTTTCCATAAGTTTTCCTGATTGTTCAGGCTCCAAGTTTTGCGACATCGTTGAATCGGCGGCGAACGATTTGGCCTCGATTCACCGGAATAACAGTACGCACGGAATTATATTGCAATATCGCCTTGCTTTCCATCCCCAGCTTTAAAACATGTTGCGTCGTGAGATTGAAAATCATAATTGACCAGAGCGCCAGAACTTCATTATCGGACAGTTTCGCCGGTTCCTTGTCCAAAAGCCCTATAATTGCCTTGCGGTCAAAATAGGGATTGTTGTCGCTAACCTGCGATATAAGCGTTTCTCTTATAAACGACCGCACAGTATTGTTCGAGCGGTACATCGCCGCAATCGGAAGAATAAAATGTTGTTTGCGGCGCGTCAGAATGCTTTCCGGCAAAAGGTCGGCTCCGGCGTCATAGACGACGCGCTTGGTGCGTTCTCCGATCAGTTTTGTATTGAGCGACAACTGATTGCCGAACGCGACGATTGAGGGCTGGCAGAAGGGCACTCGCATTTCAACAGAGCTTGCCATGCTGATATGATCGGCGCGGCGCAATAAATGCGCGGGCAAACGGTATTTCTGCTCAAACGTCAAGACCTGCTTGAGCCTGTCCTCAGGGCTTTGGTTTGACGACGTTGTGCCGAAAAGTCGTCTTGCTTTCGCTTCGGACTGCTTTTGGTCTCCCAAACTGGCCGCATACTGCGGCGAATATAGACTGCGTTTTAGCTCTTGCTCGAAAGGCGCGAGGTCTGAGATATAATTATCCAGCCACACGCTATCAGAATCGAAAGCGGCGTTACGGATACGATCATAACCGGCAAAAATCTCGTCAGAACCTTCGCCGCCGATTGTCACTTTAAATCCGGCATTGCGAATTTCCTTCATCATGGCGAAAGCGCCGAGGCTTTGAGGCGCGGTATCGGGCTGGCCCAGACTTTGCGCGAATTCGGTAATGAGTTGCGGAAAGTTTTCAAGATCAACTTCAATTTCGTGGTGGGTTGTTCCGCAATATGCGGAAAGTTCACGCGCATAATGGCGTTCATCCATCGGCCAATCGCCTTTGTAGCAGACATGGAACGTATGCAGCCCCCCGCGATGCTTTGCCGCCATTGCAACAATTAAACTGGAATCGACGCCGCCGCTTGCAATCAGGCTGACAGGCACATCGCTTTCGAGAGTCTTTCTCACTTCGCGGTTAAGCAGGTCATGCAAAACTTGGGGAGCCACGCTTGGCGGCAGATTGCGGGGATATTCGTCATTGACGACAAGCGTTGTGTAGTTTTTCACCTTCGGTTCTTTGCCGAAAACGAGGGTTAACGTCTGACACGGCTCAAGAGAATGCACATCTTCGTAAATCGTCTCGGACCCCAGAACCACGCGCGTTGTCAGAAATTCATCGACAGCCGCAGGGCGGACGCGAAGATCGACATTCGGAAAAGCGGAAAGCGCGGGAATTTCAGAAGCGAAGGCAAGGGCTTTCGTTTCAGGATTCCAGCTATAGAAAAGCGGCTTGATTCCCATGCCATCTACGGCAAGCATTAACCGAGGACGCTCACGGTTATCAAGAACGGCGATTGCAAACATGCCGTCAAGGTGACGGACAAAATCTTTGCCGTATACGCAATACATGGCTGGAATAATGGAGCCGTCGCAATCATCGTGAAAAAAATAGCCGCGCTTTTCGAGATCGCAGCGCAATTCACGGTGATTATAAATCTCGCCATTAAAAACGGCGTGAATATTGTTGACGCCGCAATAGGGCTGCGCTCCACCATCCAAGCCTTGAATGGCAAGACGATTGGCTCCTATGCCGCCTTTGTCGGTGTAGAAATAACCTTGTTCGTCCGGGCCGCCGGCGCGTTGCAATTCGGAAGCTCTTTCAAGGCCTGAAATAAGGTTTTCTTCTTCGGTATGGCCTAGAAATCCAAAAATACGGCACATGATAATTTCTTTCAAAATAAACAGAAATTATTGATTTAAGTCCACGCCGCTAACGATAAAGTTTCCAATTAACATTCCGTTCCCAATCAGGTTGGCGCAGGGGATGAATGATTTGTTTCTACCTTCTCCGGCAGCGGAGCGTTTCTTGCGGGAACTTTTTCCTCGTATGAAGGAATGTCCAATGCTCTTTCCATCCGGAAGCCTTCAACAATCTCTCCGGTGCACATCCGTCCCATTTCCGTTCCGGTTTGGATAAATCCACTTTTTCGCAAGAAATTTTTAATGGGTTCGTTATCCATGCGGCATTGGCAGACAATATGTTCAAACTTGTTTTCCCTCGCCCATGCCAATACGCCCTCGAATAACAATGTTATTACGCCGCGTTTACGGTAGTTTTCCAAAACATAGCCCGCACCTATACCAAGCGTTTTTCCCGAAGCGTCTATTGGATCGGCGTACGCTTTGCCTATGGCGATGAGCCGCTCTTCGTCAAAAGCGCCGAAATAACTTGAGCTATCGCTTGGGATCAAAAGACTTTCCCAAACGCTCAAAGGCTGTTCCGCTTCCGTGATTGCGGGGGGAACATCCGGTTTTCCCGTAAACAGGGAAACGAACAAGTTTGTTTTCGTAATTGCCTCAAGGCGAACGGCACGAAACTTTGCGGCGTCCGATTCATTAAGGCGGCGAACGTAAAAATTCGTCGTTGCCCCCGTATCATTCTGTTCGATTTTAGCCGCTGCGTAATCCGAGTGAATCGCAGATGTATCTTTTTCCATGGCAATCGCTCCGAAAAATGTGGCATTCGCAAAATGTCCGAACACTCTTCAAGAGCCATATTTCAAGCTCGATTTTCAATTTCTCTATTTGCTCAAGTTGAGCCGCGCTAAAGCGCATTTTTGATAAATTTTTGAAAGTATCGATCTTGGTTATCGCAAACGCTCATTTTGAGTAGCGCCGACGTTAAGTATCCGACGCAACAGGGCTTCTTGACCTCAACAAATGCACATCATATGGTGTTTTCCATGACGAAGAAAAATCACCATCTCCGACTGCAATTTTGGCGGCGCGCCTAGCCGCCGTATAGCCCTTTGTCTTTTTCCTATTACAAACAGGTGCGCCGCCGAGTTATGGCGCCACAGCCAGAAACGGAAGAGAAAAATAATGGCCGGAGAATTTCAGATAAAGGACGTGTTGCCGTGGGGCCGTAACGCGGCGGAATATGACGCCATGTTTAAATTGAACGATCTCTTGCCAACGCACCGCGTTCTTGATGTTGGCGGCGGCCCAGCTTCGTTCAATGCGGAAAAAACCGAGAAGGGTTACAAGGTTGTCTCTGTCGATCCCCTTTACCAGTTTTCATCCGATGAAATACGCTCTCGTGTCGTCGAAACGCGTTCCGTAATGATAGATGGCGTACGCAAGGCCAAAGATCGCTTTGTTTGGAAGCTTTTCGCTTCGCCTGAAGACCTTGAGAGAGTCCGGCTATCTGCAATGGAAAAATTCCTGTCCGATTTTGATAAAGGCCTTTCAGAGAAAAGATATATTTCCGGCGCTTTGCCAAAGCTTCCCTTTAAAGACGATGCGTTTGATCTCGTTCTATGCTCACACATGCTGTTTATGTACTCAGCCTTTCTCGACGAGGCTTTTCATATAGCCTCTCTTGAGGAAATGCTCCGTATAGCGCCGGAAGTGCGAGTTTTTCCGCTACAGGACAACAATGGAAAAATTTCAAAGCATCTTAGTGCTGTTCAAAAATGGGCTAGGACTAAAGCAATTACTTCCGAAATTCAAACCGTAGGATATGAATTTCAAAAAGGAGCCAATGAAATGCTTGTTTTGAGCAACCCGATTTAATCCATTAAGTTTTAGACAAGCGACCGTTTAAGAAATTCCCGCTGTTTGGATATTCCCCTGAATGAAGTTTTTCCCCGTCCTTGTTCCATGCGCGCGAGTTGAGCGCGGATATCGGGCGTATAGAGGGAACGGCAAACGTCATCCGCATAAACAATGCCTTCAAGCGTCAGCGATATTTTGGCTGGTTCGACTTTTAACAAGTTTATTTTTTCCAAGCCGTCGATCTCTCGGCCAAAAACCTCCATAACATCAAATCCGAACCTTTTTTGAAAATCGCCGCGCATAATGCGGAGCTGTTTCAAACGAAGAATGGCATAACGCGCCATTTGCTCTCGAACATTCAGTTCTCTGCCGATTTCAAGAGGACTTATGCCTTTTGCAATCCGCTTCTTATAAAGGGATATGTTGCTTACGCTTTGCGTCACGCGGTTATCGACGAAGGAATATGCGGAAATTCCAAATCCGATAAGAGGCAATGACGACCATGCGTTTCTTTGATGAATATGCTCGAAACGAGGCTCTATTGCATAGCAATTAGGCGTGGTTTGCACATATCCGTGTTTGAGAAGTTGCTGCCGCGCATAAAGGTAAAACTCTATGCGCTTGGCTTCGTCCGGCGGCGCGGGAAGCGTATTATTTTTAACTTTCTCAAAAGCCGCAGTCTGTGGACGCAAGCTGAGCAAATAAGTTGTCACGTGTTCCGGCGCTACGGACAAAAGCGTATCGATTGTCTTATGCCACGTCTTATTCGTTTCCCCGATCAAACCGCAAATTAAGTCGAGGTTGATGTTATCTATCCCGGCTTCTCTCGCCGTCGCAACGGCATTCAAGCTGTCCTTTGCCGTATGCGCGCGGTCGTTTATGCGATTGATTTCGTCCGAAAAGCTTTGAACGCCGATGCTCAGGCGCGAAACGCCCAAGGAATGCAATATCTCGGCCTTATCGAAAGTTAGGGAATTCGGCGTCGCCTCGACGGAAAATTCTTCGACGCGACTGCAATCAAAATGCGTTTGGATAGATTTTACAAGATAGAATAGCTGCCTCGGAGGGAGGGCCGTGGGCGTTCCGCCGCCGATATACACCGTTCTGACATCGTGGCGTTCCGCCATGTTTCGCGCTGTCGGCGATTTCATTTCGGCGACGAGAGCGTTTAAATAATCGCGCATCGTTTTAGGGTTTTTCGTAACGGTCGTGGCGTAATAGCAGAATGAACATTTATGCGCGCAGAATGGGATATGAAAATAAAGTCCCGTTTCGGGCAGCGTAAAGGGGGCTTTTTCGTCCACTGGAGGAAGCGTCGGAAAAGGCGGAAATTGAAAAACGAATCCTCTGCTCGTCGATAACGAATTTTTGTCGAGCGTTTCAAGCCAAGGAAAAACCGAATTCGTATTTGGGGATATCCCTTGATATGCTTTCATCGTTGCGTCTCCGTATAATCGTTTCTTGCAGAATTGAAGAAACGGAGACGCAAAACATCTTCTTTAAATGCCCAAATAGAGGCTTCATGCTTCGCAATAATTTGCTTGGCGGATAAGTTCGCAAAATAGAAACCGCTGAAGCTTATTTTGAAAACATTTCGCTGAAAGTTCGAGGATAACGAGGCTTTTTATCGGCTACGAAGCCCGCGCAAAAATTTGCCGACGGCTTTTGCGCCTTTTTCTTCGTCAAGTTCGACGATCTTCGTTCCAAGGATGGCGATATCTATAAGCCCCTTAAGCGAAGCCACATCCTTTTTCGTCTGAATGCCGAAGCCTAGCCCAAGAGGTAGTTTCGAGGCCGCACGATAACGCGCTATCAGCTTTTTCAAATCATTATCGATCCGCGTTTTGGCTCCTGTAACCCCTCTTCGCCCTACGCAATAGGTTAAACCACGGCAATAGGTTTGGATCAGCTTCAAGCGTTCGGGCGTACTGGTCGGCGTAAAAAGAAAAATGGGCGCAATCTTTTCCTTCTCGCAAGCTGCCAAATATTCTTCCCCCTCTTCCGGCGGAAGATCGGGAACAATCAGGCCTCTAACACCGATTTTGCGTGTCTTGGAAACAAATGCGGATACGCCATAAGTGTATAAGACGTTATAGTAACTCATGAAAACGAAAAGCGTATCGGGATACGCCGCAGTCATCTCGGCGGCCAAAGATAAACCCTGTCCCGTTGTAGCGCCGCGCCGCAATGCCTCGTCGTTCGCTCTGAGAATGACTGGGCCGTCCGCCATCGGTTCTGAAAACGGAAGCTGCATCTCGATCAATTCCACGCCGGAAGCGACCATTTCGGCAATCAGCTTGCGGTTTTCCTCGTAAGAAGGGAATCCAAGCACCAAATGCGCCATCAAGAGCATCGGTTTCTTTCGACGCATTTCCAAAATTTTATCGGCGAGCATAGGAATCCCCCTTATCGATGATGAACTTTTCCCATGCCTTATCGCCCAAAGCATCGGCGACGATAAAAATATCTTTATCGCCTCGTCCCGATTGGTTGATAATGACGATCTCGTCCTTCCCCATGTGCGGAACTTCTTTAAAAGCTTGCGCAAAAGCATGGGCGGATTCGAGCGCCGGAATGATTCCTTCCTTACGGATCGTCAATCGCAAAGCGTCCACAACCTCATCGTCCGTTGCCGCTTCAAAGCGCACACGCTTTTGATCTCTCAGGTCGGCCAAGATGGGGGAAACGCCGATGTAATCGAGACCGGCGGAGATCGAATGCGTTTCCAGCATTTGCCCTTCCGGCCCCTGCACGAAAACAGTTTTCATGCCCTGCGCAACGCCGATTTTTCCTTCTTTCGAACACAGACGCGCGGCGTGACGGCCTGAATCCAAGCCGAAACCTCCGGCTTCGACGCCGACAAGCTCGACATCCTTATCTTCAAGAAACGCATTGAAAATGCCGAGCGAATTCGACCCGCCCCCGACGCAAGCATAAATCCGATCGGGAAGTCTTCCCGTTTCGGCCAAAATCTGGCGGTGGGCTTCCGTGCCAATGATGGACTGAAACCACTGAACCATTGCAGGAAAAGGATGGGGGCCGCAGGCGGTTCCCAAAACATAATGGGTATTATCCATTGTGGCGGCCCAATCGCGGAATGCCGCGTTAATAGCGTCTTTTAAAACGCGCGTTCCGTTCTTAACGACGTTCAATTTTGCTCCAAGTTTCTCCATCCAGAATACGTTGGGGCGTTGGCGAAGAACATCTACTTCGCCCATGTAAATCTCGCATTCAAAACCAAATTTTGCCGCCATTGTCGCCGTTGCAACGCCATGCTGCCCCGCGCCGGTTTCCGCGATGACGCGTGTTTTGCCCATGCGCCGGACAAGCAGTCCTTGGCCAATCACGTTGTTTATTTTGTGCGCGCCGGTGTGATTCAGGTCTTCGCGCTTGATATAGATGCGCGCGCCGTTAAAATGCTTAGTCAGGTTCTCCGCAAAGGTCAGCGGCGTCGGGCGACCGGAATAAGAGGCGGTGAGCTTCTCATACTCTGCCCAAAAAGCAGGATCGCGGCGAGCCTCTTCAAACGCATCGATAAGCTCGGCAAAGTTGCGTTGCAGCACTTCCGGAATATACATGCCCCCAAATTGGCCGTAATAACCAGCACGCGTCGTTTTCATAGGAACATCCTCTTGCTATCCGCTACCTAATGTACGCCTTTTCACTGACAACACAGCTAAAAAAATATCTTGAATTTGGACGACAATAGCAAGTTTGTGACCTGCTCCCCGTTTCCGGGTCACTTGGAAGTAGAGTCTTTCCCCTTTAT
>CAZPKC010000010.1:0-88711 GCA_964587125.1 uncultured Rhodospirillaceae bacterium
GTTTATAGAACAGACTCAACTTCAGCGTGGATCAAAAATCGGGGGGCAGGTCACTTCTATTCCAAAAAAGCTCCGCCGCGTGGCCGCTGTCTGATGGAAACAGAGCGGCATTGAGCGGTTTGGTCAGATTTGGGTCGTCGAGCCGCCCGATAATCTTTAGGCTCGCGTAGAAAGCTCCCTTTTCAAGCTGACTCAAATAACTACGGCTGATTCCGGCTTCGTAAGCGAGATCATCTTGAGACAGCCCTTTTTCGTTCCGCAAATGGCGCAAATTCGCTGCAAAGGTTTCCCGTAAGTCCATGCGGGAATGACACAACAGATGTTCAAAATATACACCTCGATATATTGAACAAAATATAAATAGGAGTTATCGTTGGTTGAGTTCAACCTAATGGGAGAAACGTGTCATGAAGAAACTTCTTCCCGTCATTTTGGCGAGCTTTTTTCTGGCCGCCTGCGCAACGCCGGTAACGACGATGCAAAAGGGTAATTCCGTTGTGACATGCGGGGGAGGGACTGCTGGCTCGCTTACCGGTGGCTTGGTTGGGTACACGATTCAAGAAGGCCACGATCAGGATTGTGTGAAGGCGTATGCCACACAAGGATATAAGATAGTCACACCACACGGGGATTGACCCGCCCCTCGTTGCCCGCCCCAAACAGTCTGGCAGCTAAGACGAATTAATCGAGGCCATGATGAAAAAAGCATCCATTCAAACGGCCATAAGTCTTTTTCTTCTTCTTGCTTTTACCGCTTCCGTCCCGAGTCGGGTTTTAGGAGACCAGTATCTTGGAAATTTAAGTGCGAATCCCTATGACCCAGATTCGTTGTCAAACGATTACGGTGCGGGCAACCCCTATAACGCGAACAGTCCAAATAACTCTTATGGTGAATATGGAAATCCTTACAGCCCACACTCTGTAAATAATCCCTATGCGACGGACGCACCAAAACTATACGATCAAGAAGGAAACTATCACGGTCGATTGAGTTCCAATCCATATGATCCCGACTCTGTTTCTAATCCGTATGGAAAATATGGAAACCCTTATTCCCCCGATAGCATAAATAATCCGTATGGTGCAGGGAATCCTTATTCTTCCAGCAGTCCGATAAACCCCTATGGTCAAGGGATGGAAGTCTATGGAAGTGAATAAACCCAATTCCTGTCTGCTGTTACTTTTTTTCCTTTTAGGATGTGCCTCACAAAATATGACATGGCACGATTTGACGGGCAATGGAAGAGGCACCGCACGGCTAAACATGGATTATGCTTCCTGCCAGCAAATACGAGAAAGCGTTCCGGCCACCATAACAAAGGGATATTGCCCAGCCTGCGCATTGATTAATGCGGGGACAACAATCACGAACAGAGATAACGCATTCAATAATTGTATGGAGGCGCGAGGCTGGGAACAAGCGCCAACGTCTGCTTCACCTCCTGCCGTTTCGTACGCCGCGTCATCACCCCCGCATGGATTTGTGCCTGTACCCAATGCTTCCTTGCAAATATGTTGCTCAGATCATGGCGGGCTTGCTTTGGATAAGTATGACGGGCGCATTTGCTCAAACGCGCATCTGCTTTGCGCTGATGATACGCCGTCGCTATGTGGCTGTGGTTATTGAAAATCGACGCCGAGGAGGAAGTTATGAAAGCTAAAATTTCTTGGATTGTCTTTATCCTGTTATCTCTGGCATTCGTTGCCCCCGCACACGCTGATGTTTATGTCCACGGGCATGTCTCAAAAAGCGGGAAATATGTTCAGCCCCATCATCGAACGTCCCCCGGACGTAATCCCTATAAGAATTATTCAACCAAAGGGAACGTGAATCCTTGGACGGGGAAAGAGGGGACAAAAAATCCTGCATTGCCTTGGAGAAAATCCCATGAAGAATAGCTTTCTGATTATGGTCTTTCTGACCTTGTTTGCCGTGCCCGCCTTCGCTCAGCAGGGAGACAATCTTATAGGGACTCGTGAACGTGCTTTTAATGACGGCAACGTTAGGACGATCTATCAATTGCAGCAAAAGCTTGAAGCCCTGCGCCATGATTTTGTTCAAACGGCGAGTACGATATCCGGCTTTTACTGCCGCGGAAAGTCGATCAAGGCCGTAAAGGCAAGGCTTGGAACCCTTGCGCCATAAAAACCTCTTGTCGCCAGTTAGGGCTACGCGAAAGCGGATACACGTCTCGTTTCCTGACTGGTCAAAATATGGAATCTTGACGACTGGCGCATCGTCGCGCCTGCTTTCACTGACGCCGACACCTTGCAGAAAAGGCGCGGGCAGTCCTTTGGACTTAGCGTATGCCTCAAGGGTACAGCCAAGCGTTGCAGTGTTGCGCGTGTTTTCGGGGGGTATGGAACTTTTTCCCTCAATGGGATTAAACATGGCTTTATCCAAGATGCACCCCCATGCCGAGCATGACGGCAAGGCGGCGGGCGGCCTCACCCTGACCGACACCGACCAGATACGCCGCCAATGAAATAACGTCGCCGCCACTGTCGCCGGTCGCAAAATCGCTCCAACGCCCCGTTTGCAGATTGATTTTGAATGACCCTGCATGATGGTCAAGGCGTCGCGGATTGCGGGCAACCCATTCATGCCCGATGTGCCTACCGTCCGGCAGCCAGCGTTGTAGAATCACCAGCAATGTGCCAAGCGCGGCGCGATTTATCGCTTGAAAATCGAGCCTGATATTCTTAGAATAATTCCAAGGTTTTTGAGGGAGCGCCGCTTTTCCTGCTGGGGAGCGGCCTTCTTTTTTAGGCGGCATGTTCGCCTCCTTGGTCGGAAGTCGAGCGGCGCGGGGGCGTCGTTTTAGCCCGCGCCCAATTGAGCAAGGCCGCTTCTTCGTACAGTGGTTTTTTGCCAAAACTCACAAACTCAGGGCCGCCGCCGACGCAGCGCAATTTGCATAACGTTGTGGGGGCGGTCTTAAATCCAAGATGGGTTAGAAAGTCCGCCGCTGCTTTCGTGTCGCGGCGGGAAGGGATTGCTTCTTCGGTCATTGTATTTCCTCGCTGGAAGTTTCCGGCAACAATTGCCGTTACGAGGATATTTACGCCGATGCCCCGGATGATAAAATTCCGAGATCAAAACTTTTTTGAATTTGATATAGGGATCGTGTTCCGTTTATACGCTGAAAGCGCTGAGGAAATGGTTGTCTTCGGGCTTTGTTTTGCGCCCGCTAATTTCTCCACCGCTTGAACGAAGCGATACAAAGGGCCGCCATCAGCGATTTTTCGTTTTCTGTCCAAAAATTTTTTGCACAAAATATCGTAAGTTTTGATTGCGGATCGTAACAACGTTCCTTGGGGACTCACCCCACGGCGGGTTCCTCCTCGGCCAGAACAAACGGGAATTGTATTGGCGGCTTCTTTTGCTTGCTTAGCAAGCCATTGGAGACAAAACAGTGTCTCTGCCATCATTTTAATATTCTTTGCAGCGGTTTCTTCGGAGAAAGCCGTTTCTTTCGGAGAAAAAAGACCCGCTCGCAACAACCAAAGCACTTTCTTATTTTCAACAACTTTTGCGGCTTTTTCGATAAATGACGCATTCCCCCAATCAGGAAGAGCCTTGGTTGCATTGTTGTCGATGCCCAGCAGAAACAATAGTCTTCTTGCTGTGCTTTGAATAGTTACCAATCTGTTGCGTTCGCTTGACGGGACTTCTTCTTCGGAAGGAAGGGCCGAAATCGCCTGATATAGAGTACAGGCTGAGCGCACACGAGCGCGAAGGTCTTTTTGTCCTTCGTCGGATAAAGCCCCGAAAGCTTTTAAGACCGGAGTAATATCTTTATCCGAAAATTCTGGAAACGCATTCATGCCCGTTGCCTTTCCGGAAACTTGGAAATATTGCCCCCTTTTTCTTGTATGTTGTCGAGCAAACTTGCAATATGCGTCGATACGCAGTTAGCGGCGGAAAGCAATGCACTATCTGGCAAGTGGCTGTAGCGGTTTGTCACACCCCGTGCCGTGTGTCCTAACAATCCGGCAATCGTCAACGCCTAACAAAGAGCACCACAACTGATAAAGTTTTGCATGATCAATGTGTTCAAAAAAACCATGAATATCGAGAGCTATTGCCAAACATGGGGCTGCTTTTTGAATTGTAAAAAAAACATCACTTGCGTGGTGGATGTTGCACTTGCCGGATTTGGGGCGCTCTGGCACAGGTATTTTTCTGTAAGCAATTGCGACATCATCTATTCCTGCCTCTCTGAGTTTGTTCTCATAAAGAGGCAGTAGAATTTTCCGATAGGCCTGAAATATGGCTGAGTCTTTTCGGGATGCGTACCGGATGTCCCGTTCTTTAACTTTACGGGGACGGCCCGCACGTTTGTCAATTGGGCCGCTAAAGCGATCAATTTTCTTTACATAGCCAAGAAACGGATAAAAGCAATTTTGTGCTACCGCTTGCGGGGAGTTAACAATCCTGAGAATTTCCTTTTCTTTTAGAAAAGTATCGAAATGGAGGTATCGTTTTTGCTCAATTTTTTCAATCATTTAAGTCTGAGAGGGGGTGGGCATTCGTATGACCTTACGATTACACCCACCCCACACCATATGTTAGCGAACGTGTTCCGCGTTCTGCCGGTCATGTTATCGAGTTATGTTATACTCTATGCGCCGCATTGTTATGCGGTGACAGAGACCATTCGCTCATGTTCAACTTTGCGGAGATTCCCGAGATGATTTATTCTCAGTTTATTCTCGCCTTCGAGCATTTAGCGCTTGGCGTTCTTAACACAACACTCCCCGGCCACAAGGACTGGGGATGCGTGTCACATAGGGTGTGCTAACAAGATTTCAAGGGGACATAATAAAATAATCGAATGTTTTTTATTTAAGTTAATTATCAACACGTTGTTTCACACAATCACTTGGCATTATTTTTCTTAAACTTACAATTGAGGTGCTGTGGGTTTTGGCTTGAAGTTCAGAGCATTAACCGCCCTTCTCAGATAATCAGGCGCGTGTTTGCCATACACTTTCTCGACCATCGCTTCGCTATTGCCGAGAAGGCGTGCTACCTCGCGCAAAGGGACGCCGTCCATAACAAGCCACGTCGCCGCCGTATGACGAAGGACATGCGGGCTGGCTTTGATGTTGCAAGCTTTGCAGAGCCGCTCGAAAGCTTTCTTGACGGACTTTAGAGGCTTTCCGTTAAATTCGATCACATGGTCAGACTGAGCCAGCTCACGCGCTGTTAACAAGGACGCGTGAACCTCGTCGTTCATTGGTACAATGGCGCGGCGTTTATTGCCCCATCCGCGACCAAAGTTGATGATGCGTTGATCCATATTGATTTGATCCCATGTCAAATCGAGAATGGCTCCCGAACGAGCGCCGGTGAACGTCACACTCAATCATTAGTTTTGTGTAAACATTATTTGGAATAACTATAAATTTCTAAAATGACGGCTAATATATATAAAATATTAATTTTCCTGCTCTAATATATAGCTCGTATCGAGACAATTAGAGCGCGCTTTATAAGCTTTGAATCGGGTTTTTGACATCTTATGTGCTTAATGACGTTTAAGGCCGTCGCCTTTGCCGGGCATAGAAAAAGTATTTAATATCAGTTGGTTGTTGTCTTAAAGTTATGGAGGGATAAATGAGTATTGTTGATTTAAAAGCTTTTGTGATCGACGATCAAAGGCCGATGCGTTCAATCATTCGCACATTCTTGTATCAAATCGGGATCAAAAAAGTCGAGGAAGCGGACGACGGGAAAACCGCTCTTGAAAAGCTCAAGAAAGACGATGTTCAGCCGGATTTTATTCTTTGCGATCTGCATATGGAAAAGATGAACGGAACGCAGTTTATTAAACTCCTTCGCAACGATGAGCAATACAAAACAAAGAGGGTGCCCGTCATTCTCGTAACGGGAGAGGACGATCGGGTTCTTCTTGAAGAATCGTGCGATGCGGGAGCGGTGGCCGTGCTTCCTAAGCCGTGTTCGTTGAAAGGCACCGCCCATGCGATAGGGGAAGCCATCGGTTTTATTTTGGAATATAACGGAGCGATTTGATCGTCGTCCGGCGTAGTGAGTTCTCTTTATTTTTTTATCTTCTGAATTGTCTTCGTCGTGCTTTGGCCTTCGACACTTTCCGTAAGGATGACTTTGCCGCCCCAACTCCGCGCTTTTTTTGCGCTGGAAAAGCACCCGCTTAGGGGTTTTTCCATAACGGGCACCGTCGAATTGACCCGACAAGAAGCAGCTTCGCGCCAAGCCATTCCTTTTGGGGTTGCCTATACGATAGCTTCTGTATTATACTTGCCGTCCTGAATCATTTTGAGGCGGCGAAAACGTGATAAATAAAAGAGTTGTAGTCCTGCTTTGGCGTTGTGTGCGGCGCGACCACTAGAGAGTCGCACGACCCCTCAACGCATCCCGGCCCCTCCTTCAGGGGCTTTTTTATTGCCCAAAATCAACCCCATTGAAAAAGAGAAAAAAATGAACAGCGATCAAACTTTCCGCTCGGAAAACAAAAACCAAATTATCTCTTGCGACGCGACCGCCTTCCTCACGCGCCGGTCGCGCTTGGCAGAAGTGCAAACGGTGCTCGAAGGACGCGGCGTATTCTTGCCGTCCGGCCAGTGGTACTATTTTACCAAAGACTTTAAACGCGCCGCCCGGAACGTTTCGAAAAAACAAAGTCTTCCCGACGCTCCGCTCCCTATCGTTCAGATATCCCCCGAAACGGCGAAAGAATGGGCGCAGAAATGGTGGATCGGCCGGAAGAAAAGCCTGTTTGCCAAGCCGACGCGGTAAATGTAGTTTGGGGGCATGCCCGATACGCTGACGATCCTGCGTCCCGACGATATGCACGCGCACTTCCGCGAAGAAGCCGTTTTGCGCGCCGTGCTGCCTTTCACGGCGAACGTTTTCGGCCGCGCGGTCGCCATGCCCAATTTGAGATCTCCCGTGACGACGGCGGCGCGCGCGAAAGCCTATCGGGACGACATCCTCTCCGCATTGCCCGAAGGCGCGGATTTTATGCCTCTCATGACGCTTTATCTGACCGACGCGACGGACGCGGACGATCTTGATCGCGCATTCGGCGAAAAGATCGTGGCGGCGGCGAAACTTTATCCCATGGGCGCCACGACGAACTCGGAATCCGGCGTCTTTGATATCAAGCGTATCCACGCAGTTCTGGAACGGATGCAGAAAATCGGCATGCCGCTTTTGATCCACGGCGAGGTGACGGACCCGGACGTCGATATTTTCGACCGCGAAGCCGTCTTTATCGATCGCGCGCTGATTCCGCTGCGCCGCGATTTTCCGGAGCTTAAAATCGTCCTCGAACACATCACGACCCTGGACGCCGCGTTTTACGTCGCGGACGAGGGGAAAAAGGGGAAACTCGCGGCGACGATCACGGCGCATCACCTGCATATCAACCGCAACGCGCTTTTTGCGGGAGGCCTGCGCCCGCACTATTTCTGCCTGCCGGTGGCCAAGCGCGAGAAACACAGGCAAGCGCTCGTCAAGGCCGCGACAGGGGGCGGAAAAATGTTCTTTTTGGGAACGGATTCCGCGCCGCATCCAGACACGGCCAAGGAATGCGCCTGCGGTTGCGCGGGGATTTTCACGGCGCCTCATGCGCTTGCGCTTTACGCGCAAATTTTCGACGAGGCGAACTGTCTTGAAAAACTCGAAGCCTTCGCCAGCCTGAACGGCCCCGCGTTTTACGGACTTCCGGCGCATACGGCGAAGATAACCCTGAAAAAAGGCGCGTCGGTTGAAATTAAGCCGATTTTAACCGAAGAGGGACAGAAAATAACTCCGTTCGCTCCTTTATCGCCCGTCCTTTGGCGGGCGGCGAAAGAAGATCGTTAATCTGATAGGGGGGAGTAAAAATGACAGGCTTGCTCGATGAACTGCCCTTTGTCGATTTGTATGTGCGTCTTGATCAACCCGATCAAGCCTTCTATCGCGCCAAAGACAAAGTAAGGAGTTCCCTTAGCCAATTTGTTCCTCCGGAATATCAGCCGATGATCGACCGCTTCATGGTTGCGGTCAGCCAAAAATTGCAGGAACACAACGAAGGCTCGATCACTTTCGAAACCGTGCGTTGTCGGCTGACGCGCCAAAAAATGTTCGATGGAACGCAATGGGTTTGCGCGCGGCGCATCAGCGCCGAAATTCCAGAAATCGAAAAACTCAATCTGCCGCCGCTTATTATCAAACATATGTTGGGACTGGGGCGGCGCGACGGGCTGATCGTTATCTCCGGCGCATCGGGGCAGGGCAAAACGACGACGGCGGTGGGGCTTCTAAGCTATTATCTTAATAATTACGGCGGAACGGCGGTCACGATCGAAGACCCTTGCGAATTCGTTCTGGCCGGCCGCCACGGCACGGGAGGGCAGTGCTTTCAAGTCGAGGTTGAGAACGAAGAGGATTGGGCCATATGCCTGAAACGTTCCTTGCGCTGGTCGCCGCGTTATATCTTCGTGGGCGAGGTTCGCACGCCCAAAGCGGCGGAGCAATTGCTGCGCGCGGCATCGACAGGCCATTTGGTCATCACGACCATGCATGCGGGCGCTATGGACGAAGCGTTGATGGGGCTTGTCTTTCTTGCCGAGCAATCGATGGGATCGGGCGTACATAATATGTTGGCGTCCGGGCTGACCGCTCTTGTCAATCAGACGTTAGGGGACGGCATTCCTTATCTCAAGTATTTATATACCGAGGAGAACAATGCCACCGATGCCGTTCGTTCGCTTATTCGCGAGGGCAAAATCGGTATGTTATCGACCTATATCGACCGCGCGACGGCGCGTTTGCAAGCAGGAGTTTCGCAAGGCGCCGATACGACAGGGGGCAAAAAGGGATGACGGTAATGAATCTTCAAGAGGGAATCTCCGGCAGCACGAGACTGCGCGATTTGCCGTTTATGGATCTGTACGTCCGCATCGACGAAGGCGGCAAGGGCGTGGCGCGGTACCGCACTCCCGGACGCGACTACAGCAACAACTGGAGCCGGGTTCTTCCCGACCAATACCGCGGGGAAACTAAAGTCATCGCCGAAAAGCTGCTTAAGAACATCGAAAATTCGGACGCTTCCTTCGACTATGACGGCATGCGGTTCCGCCAATCCTACCAAAAGCTCGCCAACGGACAGGCGTGGGTCATCCTGCGCCGCATCAATATGCGCGTGCCGACGCTCGAAGAGCTTTCGGTCGCGCCCCAGCTTGTCACGCATTTGCGCCGCCTCGGGCAGCGCGACGGGCTGATTCTCATCTCGGGTCCGACGGGGCACGGCAAAACGACGATGTGTTTTTCCCTGCTTGCGGATTACCTGAACCGGTTGGGCGGAGTCGGCATCACGGTCGAAGACCCCGTGGAATACGCGCTCGACGGGCCCGTCGGCGAATACGGCTATTGCTATCAGGTCGAGGTCGGCGGCGACGAAGACTGGGCGACGCCGCTCAAGCGCGCGTTGCGCTGGACGCCGCGCTATCTTCTGGTGGGCGAAGTGCGCAGCCCGCGCGCGGCCGAGCAAATCCTGCGCGCGGCGACGACGGGGCATCTTGTTATCACGACGATTCACGCAGGCTCGGTCGAAGAAAGCTTCATGGGCTTGCTGCATCTGGCCGACCAATGCGTGGGCAGCGCGGCTTCGCATATGCTCGCGCAAGGATTGACCGCCGCGTGGCATCAAACGCTGACCGCGACGGGGCCGTATCTGCGCTACGTCTTTACCGAGGAAAACAACAACGGCGATCCCGTCCGCGCCCTGATCCGCGAAAATAAAGTCGGTATGATCAACAGCTATATCGATCAGCAAGTCGCGCGCATGGGGCTGCAACGCGGCATAGACCCCGCGACCGGAAAGAAGATAATATAACTTCGAGAAACGGTTTTTCTGCGGACATGACAAACAGACTTAACCTCATCGGCCTCGATTTTGGCGAGCTGACGGACGCTTTGACGGCGCTCGGCCTCGAAAAATTCCGCGCCAAGCAAATCTGGTCGAGCGTTTATTGCCTCGGCGTCCGCGATTTCGCATCAATGACCCAGATTGCCAAGCCCATGCGCGAAAAAATGGCCGAGCGTTTCACGATCGATCGTCCGTCCGTCTCCCTTCATCAGGTGTCGGAGGACGGCACGCAAAAATGGCTTCTAAAAATGGCCGACGGGAACGAGGTCGAGTGCGTGCATATTCCCGAAGAAGACCGAGGGGCTCTTTGCGTGTCTTCCCAAATAGGATGTCCGATGGCGTGCCGTTTTTGCCATACGGGAACGCAGAAGCTCGTGCGCGATCTCGACGCGTCGGAAATCGTGGGACAGGCGATGCTGGCGCGCGACGCGCTTGAAGATTGGCCGCAGGCGGGCGAGAAAAGCGCCGCTCGAACGCAAGGAAAACCGGGACGCAACGGCGATATTCTTGATCGCAAGCTCACGAATATCGTCGTGATGGGCATGGGCGAGCCTTTGTATAATTACGAAAACGTCGCCAAGGCTTTGCGCATTATCATGCACAGCGAAGGCATCGGGATCGGCAAGCGGCGCATCACGCTTTCGACTTCTGGCGTCGTGCCGATGATCCGGCGCGCAGGGGACGAACTGGGCGTCAATCTGGCGATCAGCCTGCACGCGGTCACCGACGAGTTGCGCGACCAGCTCGTGCCGATCAACCGCAAATATCCGATCAAGGAATTGCTGAAGGCTTGCCGCGATTATCCGGCTGCCAGCAATTCGCGCCGCATCACGTTCGAATACGTCATGCTGAAGGGCGTCAATGATAGCCTCGCCGATGCCAAGCAGCTTGTGCGGTTGCTTCGCGGAATTCCGGCGAAAATCAATCTGATCCCGTTCAACGCGTGGCCCGGATCGCCGTTCGAGCGTTCGGATTGGAGCGTGATCGAAAAATTCGGCGATATCGTGAACGCGGCAGGCTACGCAAGCCCCATTCGCACCCCGCGAGGGCAGGATATTATGGCGGCGTGCGGGCAGCTGAAGTCTGCCAGTTTAAAACGTAATTCAACCAAATAGAATCATCATCATTCCCGCGAAAGCGAAAATGACGATGATTTTTTGGGAAATTACGCCATCTTCGCGGCGGTGCTGCTATGCGCGACGGCTTCCGAACCCTGCGGGTCGCGCAGGACATAGCCGCGACCCCACACCGTTTCAATGTAGTTGTCGCCGCCCGCGGCTGCCGCCAGCTTCTTGCGCAGCTTGCATACGAACACGTCGATGATCTTGAGTTCCGGCTCGTCCATGCCGCCATAAAGGTGGTTCAGGAACATTTCCTTGGTCAACGTCGTTCCCTTGCGCAGGGAAAGCAGTTCCAAAATCCCATATTCCTTGCCGGTCAAATGCAACGGCGATCCGTCGACATCCACCGTGCGCGTGTCCAGATTGACGACAAGCTTGCCGGTACGGATGACGCTGTCGGAATGTCCCTTGCTGCGGCGGATGATTGCGTGAATGCGGGCGACCAACTCGCGGCGGTCGAAAGGCTTCGTCAGATAATCGTCGGCGCCGAAGCCGAGTCCCTTGATCTTGTTATCAAGTTCCGAAAGTCCGGACAGAATAAGAATCGGCGTCGTCACGCGCGCGGCGCGCAGGCGGCGCAAAACCTCGTACCCGTCGATGTCGGGAAGCATCAAGTCGAGAATGATGATATCGTAATCATAAATTTTTCCGATTTCCAAACCGTCTTCGCCCAAATCGGTCGTGTCGACAATAAAACCCTCGGCCTGAAGCATGAGCTCGATGCTTTTGGCAACGGAGGTATCGTCTTCGACAAGCAGAACGCGCATGGCTTTGCCCCATAACTAGTTAAAGGCCTCAGTCTTGTTAAGCATACTCTAACACAAGTTTTAATTAATGGTAAGCTTTATTAACATCGAGAGACAAAAAGGGACTTATTTGATAATTTTCTTTATATTACAGTGTGTTGTAATTGCATTATGGTAAAAATAACAACGATTTTGATAAGGAATTATGGTGCGCCGCAAGAGAAAAGAGGGCCAAAGCTCCTTATTTTGTTCATGGAAGCCCGACCGGGAGAAAGACCCCCGGTGCGCGCCTCCGGCAAGACTTTGTTCCTGCACGAAGTTAAAACGATTGCCGCGAAACTCTTCGCCTACAAAAACGCGCTCGGGAAAGCGCGTGAATAGCGATGAAAAGGCTCGGTCTGAAATATTTCCGTTTGTCCTATCGACAGACTTTTGCGGCGTGCATTTAAGCGCGGCGGTAATGCTGGAAAATCGCTTGCAAGGAACCCGTCGAAAGAAATCTTCGGGCAAGCGGGAAGCAAAAATTATTGTTGTCACACTTCTTGGCGAAGCTCCCCGATCATGTAATTCCCATGTTGCTCTGATGCTTGTCTCAATATAGTATTTGCGAATCACCCAATCTTCGGTTTTCAAAGACGAAGGGCAGACGACATGTCCAATAAAATCTTTACCTTAACTTGCGGCGCGGCGACGCTGGCTTTGGGCTTTGTTTTCCTGACGATGCCCGCTCATGCCGGATTTCAATGGGTTGCCCCTACGGATGACTCAGCCAGCCAGACGAACGCGTACGCCGTTATGCCCTCGGTCGCCGTGAGCGGACCCGAAGCCGTTTCCCCGATTATCATATCGGGCAGCGCCGAAACCCCAGCAGCAGCGGCAGAGTCCGCCTCCCCGGCGCTTTCTTCTTCGCCCGCCAAAGCTCCTGTTGCGCCGACTTTTTCCATTTCGGCAACGCCGACAGCGCCAGAGCCGACAACTCTCACGCCTCCTTCCAAAGAGGAAAACAAAATCGACCTTTCGACGGCTACGATCAGCGTCGCTCCGCCCCCCGCAAAAGCCGCTCCGGAGGCGGACGTTGTTCGCGGTTTTGCGTCGCAAGTGCCGTTGGCTCTGGCCTTGCGCCAGCTTTTGCCCTCCGGCTATAGTTTTTCCATCGACCCGAGCGTCGATATGGATACGCTTGTTTCCTATAAAGGCGGCAAGCCCTGGGGCGAAACGCTTAAATCCATGCTGGCGGCGGTTGGGCTCGTGGATCACGAGCAAGGGCTTGTCGTGACGGTAAGCCGCGCCGAAAAAACAACGCCGCCTTCCGAAGCTTCAAAAGCTCCGGCTCCGCAGCCCGTTTTGTCCGCCAAGGTTCCCGAGACAGCCAAAGCTTTAGCCGCCCCCGCCGAAGTTCCCGTGATCGACGTTTCTCCCGTCGGCGGCTGGTCGGCAGAGCGCGGCGATACGTTGCGCAAGGTTTTGACCGTCTGGTGCGGTCGAGCCGGAATCGAGCTGAAGTGGCTGGCCGAATACGATTACCCGATTGAGGCTTCGGCGCATTTCAACAGCAGCTTCGAAGAAGCGGTTCGCGATCTTCTGGCCGGGTTCGACAACGCGCAGCCGCAGCCGATCGGAGAGTTGCACGCCAACTCCCGAGCCGGGCAAAAAGTTTTGGTGATCCAAACCCGCGGCAATAGTTATTCGAATTAACGGAGATGCGAATGACCCAAGCGCAAAAGTTCCAAACGAAAAAAAAACTCGGACGTTGCGCGATTTACGCTTTTATCTTTAGCCTTTGTTTCGGCTTAGGTTCCTGCGAGCAAACCGAAAAAATGCGGCAGACGATCGACCAAAGAGCCGGCGAAGCCAAGCAGACTTTAGATGCCGCGAAAAAAGAGCCTCCTCACCCCGTTACCTACGATCCTTTGACCGTCACCAACAAAGTTTGGGGGGGCAATGTCGCCCTCAGGATGCATCGCGGCGTACCTCTACCCGCGCGCTATGAAGATGCGCGCGGCGTGACGCTCGTTTCGGCTGCGCCCATGTCGCTTAACGACATCGCTAACGCCATCAGCGCCCAAACCGGCATTCCGATCCGCCTTGTCGCCATGACAATTCCCGGCAAGGGATCTGCCTCCTCGTCAACAACAACATCATCATCTTCCTCTTCCTCCTCCTCTATAATGGATTCATCGACGTCGTCTCCATCTGCGTCGCAAAAAACAGCGCCTTCCGTGGGAAATTCCGAAATGCCTGTCTCGTATGAAGGCCCTTTGTCGGGACTTCTCGATCGTCTCAGCGCCTATTTTGGAGTCAATTGGCATTTTGACGGCTCTGCGATCACTGTTTCGCGCTTCGAAACGCGCGTTTTTGCGGTCGAAGCCTTGCCGGGCACTCAGGAAATTAACGAGGGCATGCAGGACGATGTCAATTCAAGCAGCGGGAGCGGCAGCAGCAGCGGGAGCACAAGCAGCAGCAGTATTAGCGGCTCCAGTTCGAGTTCATCCTCCGGTTCGCAGAACACGCTAACCCAGAATTCGACGACAAAAATAGAACTTAAATACTGGGATGAATTGACGTCCGTGTTGAACTCAATGGTCGGAGGACAAGGCACCGCGATTATTTCGCCGACGATGGGCACGGTTACGGTCACGACGACGCCGGATGTCATGGCGACGGTGGCCGATTATATCGCCAAGGAAAACAAAAGGCTGTCGCGGCAGATTGCAATCAACGTCCAGATTTATAACGTCAATCTCGGCCAGAGCGAAGATTATAATATCGCGTTCACCGGCGTGCTTAACAGGCTCGCCAGCCTTCATTACACATCGGCGGCCGTGCCCGGGATTCTCAATCCGAATCTGACGACATCGAGTCTGGGAACTCTCAGCGTCGCTATTCTCAACAATTCCGGCGACCAGAGCAATGCGAGCGATATTTTGCAAGCTCTTTCGACGGTCGGGGACACTTCCGAGGTTGCCGAATTTCCCATGACGACGCTTAATAACCGCCCGGTCTCGCGTCGCGTCGGTACGGACACCTCGTATGTCTCCTCGATAACGCAGACGGAGAATCTTTCCACGACGACCGGCACGTCTCCGGCGATCGTGACGCCCGTCGTGTCGACAATTCACGCAGGATACTCGCTGCAGTTAACGCCGCGACTGCTCGATGACGGGCGTATCTTGTTGCAGTATTCGCTCAGCCTGATCGATTACCCGGGAAATCCCCAGACGGCGTGCTTCGGCGGAACCGGGACAGACTGTTCGGGCGGAAGTACGGTCACGCTTCCCATAACCAACAATCGTATTTTCGTCCAGCAATCGATGCTGCGCAGCGGGCAGACGCTGGTGATCGGCGGCGTCGATCAGGAAAATGCGTCACAGAGCAAACAGGGCGTCGGTTCCCCCGACAATCCCCTTTTGGGCGGCGGCATATCCGGCGACGCCAACCATCTCATGCTGTTTATGGCGATTACGCCCCAGGTTTTGGATGTTGGCGCGGATGAGGAGCATGGCTAATGGCTGCAGGGGTCGTAACGGTTGGCCGCCATCGTTATGCTGTAGGTCTCTATTGGGAAAACAGCCCCGGTAAAGGGCGCGTCGCGCAGATTGCCAAGGAAGCGGCATCCCAGCCCGGCCAGCAAGCCGATTTTTACGTCGTTCGCCCGGGCAACAAGGACGGTCGCGTTCCGCAGTTTGGGCTTTGCTCGAGCGACGCGGAGCAACAGGCGGGGATGCCAGTTTTGGCCGCGTGTCTCGCCAGCCAGATTCCAGGATCGTGGGCCGGAGCGTTCCGTCTAGCCGAAGGATTCGTCGTCGTCGTCGTGCGCGACGACCTGATCGTTCCCGACGGCGATCTTTTTTTCCGCGAAGAATCGGAAGCGCGCGATCGCCTCATACAGGAAATCGGTTTTGGGGGCTTGCAAACAACCTATGCGCCTGAAGCGTGGGCGATACCCGGCGCCGATGCGGTCCCTCTGACGCTGCTTCTTAACGATCAGGCGGGAATCCAACTGCAACGGGTTCTTGTTCCACCAAAAGTCAAAATCATCGCCGCCATTGCGGCTACGGCCTTTATCCTCGTTTTAGGCGTTCTCTGGTACGTGGAAGAAACGATCGACGAACGGAATGAGGCGCAAAGGCAACAGCAGGAAGCCCTTCAGCGCGCGCAGCAAAAAACGCTTCTGCCTTCGTTCGCTCAGCAGGCGGCGCCCGAACCGAAATACGAAAGAAAATGGGAAAATTCTCCTTCCGTTCCCGCCGTTATCGATGCCTGCCGTAACGGACTTGCGCTTGTTCCCTCGGCCGTTGCCGGATGGACGCTTTCGTCCCTTTCTTGCAACGGATCGAGTCTGAATCTTTCATGGACTCGCGGGAAAGGCGAAACGAGCCCCCCTAAAGGAGCTTCCGTTAATGATACGGGCGGAGCAGCCGTCCAAACCGTCCCTCTTCCGCCGCTTGAGCGTCGCGGCACCGAGTCTTTGAAAAATATTGATGAAATAACAAGCCGTTATCTTCTTCAAAATTGGCCGGGAACGATTGCCCGTGCCCCCGACGATCCCCTTCCGGGACGTCCTGCCGGGTATTCCGGCCCCTGGAATCCCCCGCCAGCTCCGTGGGTTAAGCGTTCCTTTACGCTTACTGTGGCAGAACTTCCCGGAGGACTTCCGGGATATATCGGAGATTTGCCCGGAGCCATCGTTAACAACATGAGGTACTCGCCCGGCAGCGCATCTGCTTCGTGGGTCGTCGAAGGGGTTATCTATGAGAATCGCAAATAACCATCCCTTGCCGAGGGCAGCCTTTAGGGGCGCTCGGGCGGCGTTTTTTATCGCGCTTGGCGTTTTATCCGTTTCGTCAGGCGCTTATGCGGAAGGAACCATTCAACTGGCCGCCGCTCAACCTGTAACGGCACCACAGGCAGCTAATCTGCCGGTAGGCGACCCGCCAGCGACATCCGCGACGGAAATGCCCGCCCCCTCTATAGTCCTGCCGTCAGACGGTTCCAGCGCCCAAGGGGCAAGCGTTGAAAAAGATATAACGGCAATGGAAGACAAAGTCGTCGAGAACGCAAAGAGCGTCGTCAAGCATCTGGATGTTGCTTCCGACACGATGACGCTGGCGGATTTGAACCGCGCGCGGCAAACGGTTTCGCGCATCGACGCCATGATCGATGTCGAGAAACGGTTGAACGAACTCGAAAAAATACGCAGCGAACGCCACGGATCCCATCAGGCTTTGGAAGGAGCCATTCCCGCCAGCGCGCTTGTGATGCCGCCAATGAGCGTCTCACCTTCCAAGCCGGTTGTTTTAGCGTCGCACGAGGAAGAACCGGTCAGGCATGTGGAAACGTCGCGCCCGGAAATATCGCGTATTTACGGGGCGGGAGGAAAATACACGGCCGTCTTGAGTTTCTCCGGAGGCGACGTAAAATCCGTCCATGTCGGCGACAAATTGGCCGATGGCGAGACGGTGCGGGCGATAACCTCATCGTTCGTCGAGATCGGGGGAAAAGAGACTTCTTACACCCTGCGTGTTAAAAACGTCGATGTCGTTTATAGTGCGGAGCGTTAATCGGAAGACAGAAGGCTGAAGGCGGGAATCCGAGAGAGTCTTGTTTGATGCCCGAATCCCGCTTCCCGTTTTTCGATGTCCAGGAGGATTCCGGTTGTTCAAGTTGACCCATCTTGTCGAGAAAAAGCTCAAGGCTTTAGGCAAGCCTTCTTCTGCCGCATCTAAAGCGAAAGAAAAGCCGACCCAAATCGCTCCTCACGCCTCGCCTCTCGCGCCGTCTGAAACGGCGGCGCAAAATCCGGCTCCGGCCCCCGCCGCCATCCCGATCGCCGAAAAAGTCAAAATGGAAGACGAGCGCACGTTGCCGCTTCTCTTTAACGGCGCGGTTTTGACGGCGGCGAACGGGGCCCTCCCGATTCCCGACGAAGCGCGCAATCTTTGCGCCCTTTTCGAAACGGGGCTTTGGCTGGTCAGCGCGTCGCATCGCCGGTCGCCGTTGGTGACTTCCGTGGCGCAGGCCGCCAAGCGCCACGGGTTTAAAGTCGACGAACCCCGTTACGTGACGCCGAACATCATCATTCAGGCTTATGTTTATGCCGATCGCAGCGAAAGCGGAGCGCATTACGACGTAAACGTCGCGCGCCGCCGCATCGTGGCGACCCTCGAACAGGCCGTGCATGTCGGCGCCAACGACATTCACATCGAGTCCGTCAACGGTCGCGCCGTCGTGCAGTTCCGCATCGACGGTTCGCTCAGGCGCCAGGACGTGTGGACGCAGACCGAAGGCGACCAGTTTCTCGCCGCCGTCTATTCCCACTCGATAGGCCAGTCGGGCGCGACGGCCAATTTTCAAGAGCCGCAAGCGGCGATGCTGACCTCGGACGCGCGGGGCAAGGAAATCATCAACCTGCCCAAAGGCGTCATCAGCGTGCGTTGCCAATGGGTACCGTTGTCGAACGGGGGCGCTTACCTCGATATGCGCCTAAACTACGATTCGGCCCATTTGTGGGGCGAAAACTTTATTATGGCGGACGTCGATTCGCTCGGCTTCTCGCAGGAACAGCTCAGAGTCGTTCAAAGCCTGCGCAATGCGCCGGGCGGATTGCGGATTTTCTCGGGTCCCGTCAATCAAGGCAAAACCACGACTTTGCGCGTGGTTTTAAACCGCCGCATGGCGGAGACGGAAATGCGCCTGAACTGCCTGATCATCGAAGACCCGCCGGAGGGCGGCGTCATCGGAGCGCGCCAGATAGGCTGCTCGGCCTCGGTCAAGGATGACCAGCGCGAAAAAACGTTCGTGGAAATCATGCGCTGCGCGCTGCGCCTCGATCCCGATATTGTCATGTTGGGAGAAGTGCGCGATTTGCAAACGGCCCAATTCGCCTTTCGTCTGGCCCTGACGGGACGACAGGTTTACACGACCAGCCACGTCTATTCGGCGCTTGCGACGCCAAAACGCCTGCGCGATATCGGCATTGAGCCTTATATCGTCTACGATCACCATCTCGTGCGCGGCATGGCATGCCAGCGTCTTTTACGCAGCCTGTGCCCTCATTGCCGCATCCCCATCCAGAAAGCCTGCGAGGAATTCGGCCCTACCGTAAAAGAATTAGCCCGTCGCGTGCGCGTCGGCCTTGCCATTATGGACGCCAGCCGGAACAAAGCCCATGTCGGAAGGCCCGTCATGGAGTGTCTGGCCGAACCGGATATGAGCCAAGTCTATCTCGCCAATCCCGAAGGGTGCCCCAAATGCTACAAGGGCCGTTCGGGCCGCACCGTCGCGGCCGAGATTATCGAAACCGACGCCAAGCTTATGTCGCTTCTGGAGGACAACCGCGAAGAAGAAGCCGAGAAATACTGGTTATCGCCTGCGGGGCTTAACGGCGTTACCATGCTGCAGCGCGGACTCGAAAAGGTGCGGGTTGGCGAAGTCTCTCCCGACGACGCCGAATTCGAAGTCGGCATTTTCGCGCGGCCGCGCGAAACCCTCGAAGCCGAAGAAAAACTCGGGCCCATGCGATGAGCGAACTTGATGAAAAGCTGGCTCTTCTCGAAGCCAGACTGACAAGGCTTCAATTTCGCCTTAACCGCCGGAACCGATACCGCATCTACCGCAAGCTCGAAAGCATGCTGAAAACCAACGAGGCCTTGTCGCGCTCGCTGGACCGCCTTTACCAGAACGTGACGGAAATGGGCAAACGCCCCCGGAAACCGGCGGCGATCGCCTTGCGCGAATGGTTTCTCAAGGATCGCGCGGGCATTTCCCTGTCGAAAGCGATGGAAGGATGGGTTCCCACGGGAGAGCTTTATCTGATCCGCGCAGGCGAGGAATCGGGCGCTTTGGCCAAGACCCTTTCCTATATTCAGACGATGAACGAGAGGGGTCGCGAGATGCGCGAGGCCGTAAGCTTTGCGGTCGGGTATCCGGCGTTCATGCTGGTTCTGGTCGGATTTGTCCTTTGGACGTTCAGCGCCAACCTTATCGCGAATATGCGCGCCAACGCGCCGAAAAACGTCGTCGAGGCGATGGGGGGGGTTGTGCCGTTCTCGGATTTCGTCTCGGCATGGGGCGTGTACGTCATCCTGTTTATCGTCGTCTTAAGCCTTCTTATCGCCGCGACGCTTCCTTACTGGCGAGGACCTTTACGCGTCAAATTCGATATGTATCCGCCGTGGTCGTGGTATCGCGTCCTTCAAGGCAGCGGTTTTCTCATGGGACTTTCGGCGCTTTTGGGGGCGCAAGTTCCCCTGAAGCACGCCCTGGAAATTCTCGAGGAACAGGGAAACCCGTGGATGCGGGAGCGCCTGAGCGCCACGAGGCAGAACGTCTTGCGCGGGCATAATCTGGGCGAAGCCCTGCGCCGCACCCGGATGAATTTTCCCTCGCCGGAGGTCGCCATCGATCTTGAGGTCTTGGCGGAAAGCGCCGACGTCGGAGTTATCATCGAACAGGTGGCCGAGGAATGGATGAGGGATCAGGTCGACGCCATGAAAATGCAGGCGGTCATGATCCGGAATATCGGCATGGCCCTCGTGGGAGGCATTATCGCGTGGACGATGATGTCGATTTTCAGCGTCGTCGGCGAAATGTCGAAGGGCGGCTCTGGCCGCTAATATTTGTCCGCGCTTATTCGTTCCCCGAAAATCGCCGTGCCGACGCGAACTTCAGTAGCGCCTGTTGCCTCGGCAATCTCGAAATCGGCGCTCATCCCCATGCTCAAATCCGGCAAGGATAAACGCAAAGCCAGATCGCGCACCGCGCCGAAATACGGACGCGGGTCGAGGCCTGCGGGCGGAATGCACATCAGTCCCGAAACGGAAAGCTTATGAATGTCGCGGCAAGCGGCAAGAAAAGCTTCGGTTTTATCGGGCGCGATGCCCGATTTCTGGGGCTCGAGGCCACTATTGACTTCGATAAAGAAGCGCGGCTGACGCCCCGTTTTGCGTACCGCCTTCGCTAAAGCTTCGGCAAGCTCGGGCCGGTCGAGCGTTTCGATGACATCGAACAGCTCGACGGCGGCCTGAGCCTTGTTGGTTTGCAACGCGCCGATCAGGTGCAGATCGATGTCGGGATATTCCGCGCGCAAGGCCGCGAATTTCTTTTGCGCTTCCTGTACGCGGTTTTCGCCGAACGCGCGTTGTCCGGCGGCCAAGGCTTCGCGAATGCGGCCGACGCTTTGATTTTTGCTGACGGCGACAAGCTTGGCTTTTCCAAGACGGGCGCGCACGGCCGCAAGATTGGCTGCGACGGAGGTCATCGCGGCGCCGCCGCGTTTTCGATCGCCCGATGCCATTTGTTTATGTTTTTGTCGTGCGTCGCCAGATCGGCGGCGAAAACATGCCCGCCGCTGCCGTCGGCGACGAAATAGAGAAACGCGTTATGTTCGGGATGCAAAACCGCTTCCAAAGCCGCGCGGCCCGGATTGCAGATGGCCTCGGGCGGAATACCGTCGCTCATGTATGTGTTGAGGGGGGATGGATACGAAAGGTCGTCGTGGGTCAGGGCGCGGTCGAGCGCCTTTTGCCCTTTGGTGATCGCGTAAATGACGGTGGGATCGGATTGCAGGCGCATATTCTGGCGCAGGCGGTTATAAAAAACGCCGGCGATGCGCGGGCGCTCTTCGGGCTTGCCCGTTTCTTTCTCGACGATCGAGGCGAGAACGACGGCCTCGCCCGCGGATTTCAGCGGCAAATCGTTCTCGCGCCCCGCCCAAATTTCGTTGACTTTTTCCTGCATCGCCTTTTGCATCCGCGCGATCATTCCGTCGCGGCTGTCCCCGTAGCTATAACGGTAGGTTTCCGGCAGCAAAGACCCCTCCGGCGGAATTTTTTCGATCGTTCCTGTCAGGACGGGATCGCCGTTCAAAGAATCCGCGATTTCCGCCGAGGTCAAGCCCTCCGCCGCCGTGAACAGCCTTACGACGGAACGCCCCTCGTGCATCGTCAGGGCGGCATCGAATGCGCTGATGCGCGCAGGAAAAGCGTATTCCCCGGCCTTAAGCGAGCCTACGATCCGCGCCGCAATCCGGAAAGCGATCGGCAGGTAAACGACATCTTCCTTCGCCAACTGCGCGCCGATATCGCCGGCCGTCGATCCGTGCGCGACGATAATAGTCTTGCCTTCCGCCAACGGCCCGGGCCCGAACAAAACCGCGCCGCCCAACGCCGGCATCGCAACCGCAGCCAAAATCAAAACCGAAAAACCGAATGCCAAAAGGCGCAACAAACGCAATCCGCTGCGTTCGGGAGATTCCGGCGTTTCTGGCGAGGGCAGGGTCATGTTATCTTCGCCCCCAGACCGTTTATCATCGGAACAAAGCCCGGAAAGCTTGTCGCGATGAAACTGCCGTCGTCGATGCAGACGGGATTTGCCGCGCAGGTTCCAAGCACGAGAAAACTCATCGCAATCCTGTGATCCATTTCCGTTTCGATTGTCGCCTCTCCGCGCGGAGGCTTGCCGTCGCCGGAAACGATCAGGTCGTCGCCCTCGATTTCGACCTTGACGCCGCATTGCGCGAGGCCTTTCGCCATAAGGCTCAGGCGGTCGCTTTCCTTGACCCGCAATTCGCCAAGCCCTCGCATCCGCGTGACGCCCTTGGCGCAGGATGCCGCAATGGACAAAATGGGATATTCGTCGATCATGCTCGGCACGTGCGCGGCCGGAACCTCGACGCCCGATAAATCGCTGCCGGAAACGACAAGATCGGCAACCGGCTCTCCGCTTTCAACCCGTTGATTTTCAATATCAATTTTTCCACCCATCCATTGCAAAACCTCGATCAATCCGGCGCGTCTCGGATTGATACCCACGTGCCGCAACGTCACGCGCGAACCCGGATTGAGCAGGGCGGCTACGAGAGGAAACGCGGCGGAACTTGGATCGGCAGGCACGCTGATATTCTGCGCCTTCAATTTCGGCTTGCCCGCGATCGAGATAACGTCCGCGCCATCGCTGCGTTTTTCGACGGCGATTTTCGCGCCGAATCCACGCAGCATATTTTCCGAATGGTCGCGAGTCGGGATGGATTCGGTAACGACCGTCGTGCCTTCCGCGCCCAATCCGGCCAAAAGAATGGCGGACTTCACTTGCGCCGAGGCGACCGGAAGCGTGTAGGCAATCGCCGTTGGATGCAAAGAGCCCGTAACGGTCAAAGGCAGTTTTCCTCCTTCGCTTTCAAACCGCGCGCCCATAAGCGTCAATGGCTCGATGACGCGCCCCATAGGCCTTTTACGCAAAGAGGCGTCGCCGGTAAACCGCGCCGAAAAAGGACAGCCCGCAACAAGGCCGATCAACAACCGCGCCGACGTGCCGCTGTTGCCGACATCCAGAATTTCTTCCGGCGCCCGCAACCCTGACTCTCCGACGCCCTTGATATGCCAAATGCCCTGCGCGTCCTTATGAATTTCCGCGCCCATCGCGCGCAAAGCGGAAATCGTTCTTAAAACGTCTTCGCCTTCCAAAAGCCCGCGCACGGCCGTCGTGCCTTCCGCGATGCCGCCCAACATGACGCTGCGGTGGGAGATGCTTTTATCGCCGGGCGGAGCGAGTGCGCCCGCCAAGCCGGAACAACGCGAGGAGACGAGTTTATGTGGAAGAAGCATGAGGCAATCCTAAATGAAAAAGAGACGCGTTTCCACGCCAATCCCTCTTGAATAATCATAAAAAACCCCAATCTTGCGCCGAAGAGCCTTTCATGGTTACAAAGGGATATGAAAGACCAAAAAATGACAGACCCCCAACTCCAACGCGATGAAAATACGGAAAGTTCGGAAAAGTCGGCTCCTCAGGCGCCTGAATCCGAAAACCCCGTTGCTGCATCCGAAAAGCGCATCGCCGATTTGGAAAAACAGCTGGCGGAAGCGAAAGACCGTGTCTTGCGCGAAATGGCCGAGTCCGAAAACACGCGCCGCCGCGCGCAAAAAGACCGCGAAGACACATCGAAATACGCCATCTCCGGTTTTGCCAAGGAAATGCTGGCGATTTCCGACAATTTCCGCCGCGCGCTCGAAGCCGCGCCGACCGAAAATCTCGATCCTGCCGTGAAAAACCTGATCGTCGGCATTGATGCGACCGAACGCCAGCTTCTGGCTGTGCTCGAACGCTTCGGCATCAAGCAAATTAATCCGCTCGGCGAACCCTTCGATCCCCATTTTCACCGCGTGATGATGGAAGTCGATGCAAAGGATAAAGCCGCCGGAACGATCGTGCAGGTTTTACAAGCAGGATACATGATCCACGACCGCCTGCTGCGCGAAGCTCTGGTCGCAGTAGCCAAAGGCGCGCCTGCCGATGCGCCGCACGTCGATACGTCAGCCTGACGCGAAGGAAGGCTGAGGATTCTATGCAGTTTCCAAAACCTGTGTTAATAACGGCGCTTCATTTTTGCGCTTAGAGGATTTCCCATGAAAATCGTCGTTACTATCGTTGGCCAAGATCGCGTCGGCATCGTCGCCAAAGTTTCGACGGCATTGGCCGACGTGAATGTCAACGTCCTCGACATCAACCAGAACATCATGCACGGGTTTTTCAATATGGTGATGATCGCGGATATGGGCGCCGCGACGCTATCGCTTAAGGATTTGCAGCAGAAATTGAGCGACGTCGGCAAATCGATCGGCGTCGACATCAAAATCCAGAGCGAAGATATTTTCAATATTATGCATCGCATTTAGCCGGAACAACCATGTTGCGCATCAACGAGATTTTCGAAACAAACCGGATGATCGAGGAAAACAAGCTCGACGTTCGCACGATAACGATGGGCATTTCCTTGCGCGGATGCGGCGATCCCGACATCAAGGTTTTCTGCAAGAATATTTACGACAAAATCACCCAAACGGCGAAAAATTTGGTGCGCGTCGGCGAGGATATCGAAGCCGAATTCGGCATTCCCATCATCAACAAGCGCGTTTCCGTGACGCCCATCGCCGTCGTCGCCGAAAGCTGCCGCGCGGACTCTTACGTTCCGGTCGCGGAAGCGATGGACAAAGCGGCCCAAGAACTCGGCGTCAATTTCATCGGCGGCTTTACGGCGTTGGTCGATAAGCATGAAACCGAAGGCGACATCATCCTCATCAACTCCATACCCGAAGCCTTGGCGCGCACAGTGCGCGTCTGTTCCTCCGTCAACATCGGCACGACGAAATCCGGCATTAATATGGATGCCGTGCGCCGGATGGGCGTCGTCGTCAAGCGCACGGCGGAACTAACTGCCGCGCAGGACGCCATCGGTTGCGCGAAACTCGTGATTTTCTGCAACGCCGTGCAGGACAACCCCTTTATGGCGGGAGCTTTTCACGGCGTCGGCGAGGGGGCGAGCGCGATCAACGTGGGAGTCAGCGGCCCTGGCGTCGTCAAGCACGCTTTGGAAAGCGTGCGCGGCCAATCCTTCGATATCGTCGCGGAAACGATCAAGCGAACGGCCTTTAAAATTACGCGCGTGGGGCAGCTTGTGGCGCAGGAAGCCTCGAAGCGTCTCGGCGTCAAAATGGGCATCATCGATCTGTCGCTTGCTCCTACGCCTGCAATCGGCGACAGCGTCGCGCATATTCTCGAGGAAATGGGCATCGAAAGCTGCGGCGCGCCAGGAACGACGGCCGCTTTGGCCCTCCTTAACGACGCCGTGAAGAAAGGCGGCCTTATGGCGGCCGAGCACGTCGGGGGGCTCAGCGGCGCGTTTATTCCCATTAGTGAAGACGCGGGCATGATCGCGGCCGTCGAGCGCGGAAGCCTGACGCTCGAAAAGCTCGAAGCCATGACGTGCGTTTGCTCGGTCGGCCTCGATATGATCGCAGTTCCGGGCGATACGTCTGCCTCGACTCTTTCGGCGATCATCGCCGACGAAGCTGCCATCGGCATGATCAACAACAAAACCACGGCGGTGAGGCTCATACCGGTTCCGGATAAAAAGGTAGGCGATAATGTTCGATTCGGCGGACTTTTGGGCCATTGCCCGATTATGGCGGTGAATAGCTTCAAATCCGACGATTTTATTGCCAGGGGAGGGCGAATCCCCGCTCCCTTAAGGAGTTTGACAAACTAAAATAAGTTCCGCCCGCGCGAAAAATGTTTTAAAGTCCGAGTCTTCCGGTTTTTGAGATTCTCCCAAAACCCATGTCCGAAAACGCAGACCTTGCTTTTGTGTTGCCGCCGCGCCGCGAGACTTTTCTCGCGCGCTATCCGCGCAATCTGAAGCTTGCGGTTACGGCGGTTCTTTTCGCCCTTTTGGTTCTGCCTCCGGCGGTGATTCACGGACAGCTTCGCCGCCAAATAGAAAACACCGCGCCCATGCCGGCTTTTGTTAAAGAAAAAAAGGTCGAGAAATGGATTTCGGGAAACAAAAAGATCGAATCGGACGTCAACGCGCCCGCGCTTAACGATCAGGACGACCGCAGCGTTAAACTCATTCCGGCCCCCGACAGCAGAGTGACGCAGGACACGGCGGAAGGCAGCCTGCCGCGCATCAGCGAAGACGGCGCGCGTCCGTGGCAGGTTTACTCGCGCCCCTTCAACGAAGCCGACAAGCGCCCGCGCATCGCGGTCGTGATTACGGATTTGGGCATGTCGCGCGCGATCACCGATCAGGCCATCGCGCAAACGCCGCCCACGGTGACGCTTTCGTTCGATTCAGAAGGCCCCGTGATCGCGGCATGGGGCATTCGCGCGCGGCAGGACGGGCATGAAATCCTTCTGCAGATTCCAGTCGAGCCGTTCGATTATCCGCGCAGCGATCCTGGGCCTGACACGCTTCTCGGCAACTTGCCCAACAGCGAAAATCTGATGCGGTTTTTAAAAACGCTGCACCGCGCGACGGGATATATCGGCATTACGACGACTTTCGGCTCGCGCTTTACGTCTGATCCGACGAAATTCGACCCGATTCTGCAGCAACTGCGCGACCGGGGGCTGATGGTGCTCGATTCCCGCGTCGTTCCGCGCGGCGTCGTGACGGATATGGCGCGCAACGCGGGCGTTCCCGTGGCAACGGTCACACAGCGACTTGATTCGGATTTGGATCCGGACGCCATCGCGGCGACGCTCGAGGACTTGGAAAAAACCGCGCGGCAAACCGGTCGTGCGATAGGCATAACGACCGCGACACCCGTGATGATCAGCCAATTACAGGCATGGGCGAAGACATTGCCGGAACACGGCATCGCTTTGGCTCCCCTTAGCGCGATGGTTCAGTAGACCCCTTGCATAACCGCGACTCTAATGGGAAACTACGTTCCTCCTTTTTCTTGCCGCTGCGGACGATGCAAGAGGTCGTATAATGTCGATGGAAATTGATTTGAAAAAACTGCCGTATCGCCACGGCGTCGGCATATGCCTTTTTAACGCGAACGGATTGGTGCTCATGGCGGAACGCCGCGACCGTCGCGGCGCGTGGCAAATGCCCCAAGGAGGAGTGCAAAAAGACGAAGAGCTTGCCAAAGCTGTCCTGCGGGAGATGAAAGAGGAAATAGGCACCTCGAACGCCCGCATCATCGCCCGGGTTCCGGAAATCCTTCATTACGAATTTCCCGATTGGCTGCAAAACCGCCGCATCGGCAGGGACGAAGCCAACCACGCCGTCTTTCGCGGCAAATACAGGGGGCAACAACAGGATTGGTTTGCCTTGCGCTTTTTGGGGCAGGACAGCGAAATCGATTTGTCAGGAAAAGACGAGCCCGAATTGCCGGAATTTGTGGCATGGAAATGGGTTCCTTTAAAAGAAACACCCGCGATGATCGTGTCTTTCAAAAAACCTGCGTATGACCGCGTCGTGGAAGCCTTCTCGCCCATCGGCGAAGCGCTCGCGCGCGGCGAAGATTTTCCGGAATTAGTCGGACAAGAGCAAACCACGTAACGCTTTGAAAATGTTGTGAAAGCATTTTGTTTCGTTGAAAGTAAATCATGAAAAGTGTACATTACGGCATGTATTCGCAGCTTGAATTTAGCCGCTTTTATTTTAAGGAATTGTTTGATGACCGGTAAAGCCCAATCTTTAAATTTGCGCAGGCGCATCGTGGAAAGTCCGCTGATGGTTCGTTTCAAAGACGGCGCAGACGACCTTTCTTCCCGTTTGCAGAAAACCGTAAATGAAAACGCGTATGTGATACGTTTCAAAAACAGCGCGAAAGAAATTCTTGGCGATCCGTCTGCGATTCCGGTGATCCTGGCGCCCGCCGTCGTTTTCTCCGCAATTTTTGGAGGCATTTTTGCCGGTATGCCTTCGATAGCAGCTGCGAGCATCTTGGATAAGGCCGCAGTTTTCGCTTATTTCGGTCTGATCTTTGGTCTTCCTTTTGCCGGGGTTGCAAGGCTGATTGATAAACAGTTTGAAATAATCTCGGACGCGATTACGAAAAGAGGGGACAAACGAGAGCCAGAAAAACTTTCTCACGCGCTTCGTTATTATTTAGCCTATGCGGCTTTAAGCGCCCCGAGCGGAGTTGCAGGTGGCCTAAGCGGCGAAGCGGTTGTGCGCACGGTGATAACGCATCCGGCATTAAACGCCGCCGTTAACGCGACGCTAACCACAGCGCAACACTACGCCCCCGTTGCGGCGATTTCTCTTATGGCGTCGTTGGTTGCGAAGAACTACCTTAATCATCGTCGAAAATTTAACAACGGCTAGGAAGTTCATCCCTTTCCGCTTATCGCCTCGATCACCACGAACGCCTGCGCCCAAGGCATATCGTCGGTAAGGCTTAAATGAATGACGGCTTTCATGCCCTTGGGCGTCAGTTTCTTGAGCCGATTCAACGCGCCGCCCTTTAATTCCATCGTCGGCTGGCCCGAAGGCAAATTGACGACGCCCATGTCGCGGAAATAGACGCCGCGATGAATGCCGGTTCCCAAAGCCTTGGCGCAAGCTTCTTTGGCCGCAAAGCGCTTGGCAAAAGTCGCGATTTTATTAGTGCGCTTTCCAGCTTTGGCGCGTTCGGCGGGCGTAAAGACGCGCTTGACGAAACGTTCGCCATATCTTTCGAGCGTCTTGCCGATACGCTCGACGTTCGCCAAATCGCTACCGATGCCGATAATCATGGAAGTATTATAGCACAGGAAGCGCGGGGAGAAAGCGCAAGGTTTTTGAGCGCGATATTTTAACATCGAATCAAAATTTGAAATATCGCGCGCAAGTTTTACATTTTAGACCAGCGATTCACGTCTGACATTGAAGCGGAAGCGCTTCAATGTCAGATGATCGCGGTCTAGCCGCAGGTAAGTTTTCGGAAGTCCTGGCCGGCGGCGCAAGCGCCGAAAGAAACGGTCGGGGGAGGAACCCAGTCGAAATCATCGCTTCCGAACCCCTCTTCCTCATCGCTCAGAAAAGGAAGAAGGTTTTTAACTGCAGCTCCGAAACGGCCAAGCAAGGACTTTCCCGCCGCGCTTGATTTTTTTGCCGTCGAGCTTTTTGGGGAGGGGGCAACGTCAACTATGGCCGCGATCAGATCGGCTTTTTTGTGCCCTTCCCGAAAAGGGGTCATCGTAAACGTGGGATGCGGGTCTTCGCGCTTATAATCGGGATCAAGGGTCGAGTAACTTCCTATGGCCGCAGCTTTGCGGTCTGGCATCGATACAGACACGCCCCCCAACGATCTTAAAGGATCGTAACGGCCCGGAACATTTCGTTCTCGCGCAAAAGAGAGCATCATAATAACAAGCTCCAGCACGGAAGAAGTCTATCACAAAAACCGCCAAAAGTCCCGCGAATACAATACTTGTGAAGCTTTTTGTTGGTTAATTTTTCTAAAGGATTTCGTCGGAGTTGAAGACGCCGTCCGGTTTTGGCATGGTGAGGCTCTTTCTTTTTACCCGGTTTTTTAGATGCCCGCCGTTCAACCCTCTTTTCTTCCCGGCCTTCCGGATGTGGAAACGGCGACGCCTTTGCTGGCGCAGTATTTCGCGGTCAAGAAGCAGCATGAAGATTGTCTGCTCTTTTTCCGCCTCGGCGATTTTTATGAAATGTTCTTCGACGATGCGCAAACGGCCTCAAAGGCGCTCGACATCGCGCTGACGCGGCGCGGGCAATATCAAGGGCAAGACGTGCCGATGTGCGGCGTTCCGGCGCATTCTTACGAAAGCTACGTGGCGAAATTGATCCGCGCGGGCTTTCGTGTCGCCATCTGCGAACAGCAAGAATCCCCCGAGGAAGCAAAAAAACGCGGAAACAAATCGATCGTCACGCGCGAAGTCATTCGCATCATCACGCCAGGAACATTGACGGAAGACAGCTTGCTCGACGCGCGCGCCGCTAACATTCTGGCTTGTCTGACAAGCGTCGGCGACGACATCTCGCTCGCATGGTGCGATATCGTCGCGGGACAAATTTTTTCTCAAAACGCGGCGATTGCCGATCTGCAAGGCATTTTGGCGCGTTTGGACGCGAGCGAAATACTGATCTCCCAGCGCCTCGTCGAAAATCCGGACCTGTTCGAGATTCTGGCGCCGTGGCGCGCGCAGCTCGCGCCGCAGCCCAACAGCCGCTTTGACAGCGACAACGCCAAACGGCGCGTGATGGAAATCTATCAAGTCGGAGATCTTAAAGCTTTCGGCGATTTTTCGCGCGGCGAGATCGCGGCGCTCGGAGCCTTGCTAGATTATATCGAACTGACGCAAAAAACGGATTTGAAGCATTTTTCGAGGCCGCGAAAAGCGGGAGCCTCGCAAGTGACGATCGACGCCTCGACGCGCCGCAATCTGGAGCTGACCCGCGCGCTTTCGGGCGACAGGAAGGGCAGCCTTCTCGACGCGATCGACTGCACGGAAACGGGGGCAGGAGCGAGGGCATTGGCGTCGCGGCTGACGTCGCCCTTGACCGATTCCGCCGCCATCGTTTTGCGCCTTGACGAAGTGGAATTCTTTATTGGCGCGACACCTCTGCGCGAGAAAATCCGCGCCGCTTTGCGCTGCACGCCCGATCTGGAACGCGCCTTGGCGCGCCTTGCGTTGGGACGCGGAGGACCCCGCGACCTCGCTTCCGTTCGCAATGCCCTGCAAAGGGCCGAAGAAATTCGAAGCGCGCTTTTGGAAATTCCAAAAATGCCAACGCTTCTGCGCGAGGAAACCAAAAACTTGGGCGAACATAACGCGCTTATCGACAAACTGGAACGCGCTTTGGCCCCTGATTTGCCGATGCTGGCGAGAGACGGGAATTTCATCGCGCGCGGCTTCGCGGCGCAGCTCGACGAGCTTATTACGCTGCGCGACGACGGGCGGCGTTTGATCGCGAGCTTGCAGCAAAAATATAAAACAAAATCGAGCATCGCGACGCTCAAGATCAAGCACAATCAAGTCATCGGCTACCACATCGAAGTCACGCCTTCGCAAGCGGACAGGCTTCTTGCCGACAAAGACACGTTCATTCATCGCCAGACGTTAGCGACATCCGCGCGATTCACGACGGTCGAATTGTCGGAACTGGAACGCAAAATCACCGAAGCGGCCGACAAAGCGCTTGCGGTTGAAATACAGCTTTTCGCCGACCTGACGCAGGAAGTCGTTTCGCATCTTCCCGATTTGCGCCAAACGGCGCAGGTACTGGCGTCTTTGGATGTCGCGTCCTCTCTGGCCGAACTGGCCGTTCATCAAAACTATGCGCGGCCTGTGGTTGATAACTCTTTGGCGTTCGAAATCAAAGACGGGCGGCACCCGGTCGTCGAGCAGGCCTTGCGCCAAAGCGGCACCAACGCGGCGTTTATCTCCAACGAATGCGACCTCGCGCCGGACAAGCGTTTATGGCTTCTGACGGGACCTAATATGGCGGGCAAATCGACCTTCCTGCGCCAGAACGCGCTTATCGCGCTTTTAGCGCAAATGGGGTCGTTCGTTCCCGCAACTTCGGCGCATATCGGCGTGATCGACCGTTTATTCAGTCGCGTGGGCGCGGCAGACGATCTCGCGGCGGGGCGTTCGACGTTTATGGTCGAAATGGTCGAAACGGCCGCCATTTTGAATCAGGCGGGCGAGCGTTCTTTGGTCATTCTCGACGAGATCGGGCGCGGAACGGCGACCTATGACGGGCTTTCGATCGCGTGGGCGGTTTTGGAACATTTGCACGAGATCAACAAATGCCGCGCTTTGTTCGCCACGCATTATCACGAGCTGACCGCGCTGAACGGCAAACTGCCCTCCCTTTATTGCGCCACGATGCGCATCAAGGAATGGGAAAACAAAATCGTTTTTCTGCACGAAGTGGTTGCGGGCATGGCGGACCGTTCGTACGGCATTCATGTCGCCCAAATGGCAGGGTTGCCTCCGTCGGCGATTGCGCGCGCGACCCAAGTGCTGACGGAGTTGGAGCGCGAGAAAACCGCCGCAGGAAAAACGGAAAACGCTCTCGCTAAAAATCTTCCCGCTTTCGACGCCAAAGCCGACGCCGCGCCGAAACAAAAACTTCTAAAGCCTGAACTCGACGCCGTTCTCTCCTCTCTCGACCCCGACGCCCTGAACCCCAAACAGGCGCTCGATGTCCTCTATAAAATAAAGGGCTTGGTGTGAAAATCACGCTCACGATAGATTTGGAAGACCCCACGCTGCGCTATGCGCCGGACGGACGGTATATCCCGATGACAAAACACATTCTGGATTTATGCGACGAAACGGGAAACCGCAAGGCCACGTTTTTTACCGTCGGCCGCGTGGCGCAAGTCGCGCCCCAACTTATCCGCGACATCGCCGAACGCGGCCACGAAATCGCCTATCATTCGCACGATCATGTTTCCCTGACGCAGGAAGAGCCACAGCGTTTTCGCCGCGAGTGCGCCGAGGACAAAGACCGCCTCGAACAACTGGCGGGAAAAAGCGTGATCGGGTTTCGTGCGCCGCGTTTTTCCTTGACCCCGCAAACTCTCTGGGCGCTCGATGTTTTAAAGGAATTGGGGTTCCGTTATTCGTCCAGCGTCATGCCGACGGAAGTTTCATTATTCGGTTTTCCCGGAGCCCCGTCGCAGTCGCGGTTGCGGGGAGCCCTCGAAGAGGGCGTACCGCAGAGCAGTCGCGACGAAAAAATAAATACCCCCTTCATGTGGCCGAACGGCATGATCGAATTTCCTTTGCCCGTGGCCCCGATCGGCAAATATCGCCTGCCCTATTTGGGAGGCATATATCTTTACACGATGCCTTTTTTCGCCGTCCGCGCGTTTCTGGCCAAGGCGCGCGCAGAAGAAGTCTTATGGACATATGCGCATCCTTACGATTTCGACAACGGCGAAAAATTTCTTCGCATGGCAAAGACGCCATTTTGGATAAGCTTCGTTTTGTGGCGCGCGCGGCGGGGAGCCGCGAAAAAAATCCGTAAAGTTTTAGAATTAGGTTCTGCTCCGCCCTTATGCGAGCGTTTACCCTAACCGTTGAAAACAAGGGAAAAACGGCGCTTTATTCATCGTAAACGCAAACCAACGCGTTCAATTTCTTCACGTTTTTTTACGGAAGTTTCCGCAAATTAACCTTACCGGTTAGGCATATTTTAAAGGTTTCGGTGTATGCTCGCCTTTGTATCGAGAATTCCATTTTTATTTTTTTTAGGGAGTCCAAATTATGAGTCAGAAAAAGTCCTTCTCGACGTCCGGGGATCAAGTCAAGATCGTCCGCATCTCGCGCGACAAGAGCCTCAATCATCTCCCGCCGCCCAACACGTTGCGCTGGGTTGTGCGCCGCAAGGCGCAAGTCGTCTCGGCCGTGCGCAACGGCCTTCTGTCCTTCACCGAAGCGTGCCAACGCTATCGGCTGTCGGAGGAAGAGTTCCAATCGTGGATCAATTTGCTCGATCATCACGGCGTGCGGGGCCTGAGGGCCACGCGCATGCAGGAATATCGTCCTGCGGAAGAGCGCCGTTCGGCTGAAGCCGTCGCGGAGTAATACCAAAAACCCGAGTCAGAGGATCGGGGGAGCGGGGAAATCGCCATTCCCGCTCCCTTTTATCAGCTCCCCATGCTATTTTTCATTCCATCGTGCGCGGGAGCATCTTCCCCCGGTCGTAAGCATTGGTACATCGCAAGAGCATCATTCGCGCGCCGAACTTCTTCTTGCGACAACACTCCGGCTTTTTCCTTGGACTTAATTTGATTTTCAATCTGTTCCTTAGTGAGGGGGCCAAGGAAAGTCTCGAGATAAATGAGTTTGTCTTTGTCGCACGAGCCATGCCAGGAAACAAAACCGTCCTTTTCATCTTTTTTTTCCGTTATAGCTGTGCCGCGGAAAACCGAGCCGTCTTCTGCGTTACAAACAAGGAAGTATTTTTGTTTCTGTCCGGGGACAAGGCCGGAATCCAAAGGAGCATACTTGCTTACATAAGCCGGATCGTACTTAACCCAAACTTTTTTCCCGTTCGTCATAATTTTATCCTTCAAAATATTGGTGATTAACTCAATATAAAACGCGAAGATATAATAACATTTGGGCGCGGCGCAAAAAACCTGAATATAAGGTTAAAATACTTTCAGCGCCTCTTTTTGTTGTTAAACCCTCACCACATGCACGTCCGTCACGGGCTTTTTCCCGTGGATTTCGTTGACGGCGCGCCGGACGGCCAGCGTAACCGCGTGGCGCACGGCGGCATCGTCGATGCGCGCCGATTTGGGCATCGCTTCGACGGTATCGTGAGCCAAAGCCGCCAGATTGCCTTGTAGTGCGTCCCCGTTGCCGCCTTCCGCGATTCCCATCAGCGTCACTTGCGGTTCGTGCGCGACTTTTCCCCCGGCGTCCATGACAAGCGTGACGACGACCGCGCCATTGATGCCCATTTTCTTTCTGTCCTTGGAAACGGACGTGTCGAGGCGGCGCAGAGTCTTGCCGTCCAAGCCCCAGCGCCCGACGGGCACTTCGGCTACGACTTCATGCACGCCCGGGCCAAGGCGGATGATCTGGCCGTTTTGGGGAATTATCGTGTGCGCGACGCCGCAGGCTTCCGCGATACGTACGTGTTCATTTTGGTGCCGCGCTTCGCCGTGAACCGGCAAAACCAAAGGCGGCTTCGTCCATTCGTACAACCGCGTCAATTCTTCCTGCGCCGGATGCCCCGAAACGTGAACGGGCTCTTCGTTCGGCGTAATGAGTTTAAGGCCTTTGGCGATCAGGTTGTTTTGCAACCGCGCGATGTCTTTTTCGTTTCCCGGAATTTCGCGCGAGGAGAAAATTATCGTGTCGCCTTCGTCCAAATCGACTTCAGGGTGGTCTTCGACGGCGATGCGGCATAAAGCCGCGCGGGGTTCCCCTTGGCATCCCGTCGCGATAATCACGATTTTATCGCGCGGCGACAGCATTGCTTCGTTTTCGCTTAAAAAATTGTCGAATTCCGGCAACAGGCCGCATTCGTCCGCGATTTCCGCGTTGCGCCACAAAGAACGCCCGACAAGCGTCACATAACGGCCCGCGCGCTTGGCGGCTTCCGCGATCGACTTCAAGCGTGCGATGTTGCTGGCGAAACAAGTCACGACAATGCGCTTTTTGATTTTCGGAAACAGCCGGATAAGTTCGTTTTGCACATCGCGTTCCGATCCCGAATGCCCTGCGACCAAAGCGTTCGTCGAATCGCCGACGACAGCTAAAAGCCCCTTCGCACCCAGTTCCTTTAGCTTCGCCTCGTCGGTCGTCGGGCCTATGACGGGATCGGGGTCGAATTTCCAGTCGCCGGTATGCAAAACCGTTCCGTGCTTCGTGGTCAACGCAAGCATCTGCGATTCGGGGATGGAATGGGTGACGGGAATGAACTCAACCTTGAACGGGCCGATCTCGAACGCGCCGCCCGAAGGAACTTCGCGGACAATCCCCGTGGATGCCAAATCCGCGTAACCCAACTTGTTGCGGATCAGCGAGCCGGTGAATTTGGTGGTGTAAACGGGGCACTTCAGTTGCGGCCACAAAAGGCCGATGGCGCCGATATGATCCTCATGCCCGTGCGTGACGACAATGCCGAGCAAATCGTCGCAGCGTTCGGCGATAAAGGAAATATCGGGCGTGATGACGTCGATGCCGGGCGTCGTCTCGTCTCCGAAAGTCACGCCGCAATCGACGATCAGCCATTTCCCCGCCGTTCCGTAGAGAGAAAGATTCATTCCGATTTCGCCCGAACCGCCCAAAGGCAAAAACCACAACGCGTCGTCGGGCGGACGATGCGGGTGTTTATGCGAATTATTCATATATTAAAGCCTGTTCCTTGTTCGAAGGACGGTAGCTATAAACTTTTTCGGGCCAAAGGTCTAATTTTTATCCGCGGATTTATGAATATCGATCGTTTTCTCGCCCGCTTGCCATTCGCAAGGGCAAAGCTCGTCCGTTTGAAGGGCGTCGAGGACGCGCAAGACCTCCTTAACGTTTCTTCCCACGCTCATATCGGTCATCATCGCAAAACGAACGACATTTGTCGGATCGACGATAAACGTCGCGCGCTGGGCGACGCCGTCATTCGGATCGACGATGCCGAGCGCCTGGCTCAACTCGCGCCGGATGTCGGACATGATGGGAAAGGGCAGGTTCTTCAGAAGTTTGTTCTGTTGCTTCCACGCCAGATGCACAAACTCGCTATCGACGCTGAATCCAAGCACTTCCGCGCCGCGCGTCTGAAATTCGCCGTTCTGCCTTCCGAATTCCGCGATTTCCGTGGGGCAGACGAAAGTAAAATCCTTCGGCCACGAAAAAACAACCAGCCACTTGTCCTCATAAGTGTCGCGCGAAATCTCGGTGAAAGCCTTGTCGATATCGGACGACACAACCGCCTTCAGCTCGAACGGCGGAAAAGTTTGGCCAACGCTAATCATGATACACCCCCCTTTTCTTTGTTTGCCTTGCGGCGAGAGGGGGCTTCTTCATGCAAGAAAGCGTCGCGACGATAACCCAATGATTTCTGATCTCGTTCATCATCGCCACCCCCTTTCCTTCATCTTTGAATTCTAAGCCAGCATCAATTATAAGTATAATCTATTGTTTTTATTATAACGATAGATTATATCTATGATATGAATCTGCGCGACCTTCATTACGTTCAGGCCTTGGCCGAAACCCTTAACTTTAAAGCCGCCGCCGACAGTTGCCACGTCAGCCAGCCGACGCTCTCCATGCAAATCAAGAAGATGGAGGATACGTTGGGCGTCCGGCTGTTCGAGCGCTCGAACAAAAGCGTCATCTTGACAGCGCCGGGCCTTCGCATCGTCGACATGGTGCGGCGCATCGTGCAGGACGAAAAAAATATCCGGAAAATCGCCTTGGCCTTGCGCGATCCGGGGGCGGGCGAATTCAGGCTCGGCGCTTTTCCGACGCTGGCTTCCTACGTTTTTCCGTCCTATGTCCCCGCGCTTCTTAAAGCTTTTCCCAAGATGAATCTTCTGCTGATCGAGGAAAAAACGGAGGCGCTTCTGGAAAAACTGATTTCCGGGAAAATCGACGCCGCTTTGCTGGCGCTTCCGATCGAAGATGCTCATTTGGAGACAAAGCATCTGTTCGACGATCCATTTTTTCTTGCCGTGGGCCGCGACCATCCGTTTGCGCGCAAAAAAAGCGCGACCGTCGCCGATCTGGGGGGCCATAAGCTTCTTCTTCTGAACGAAGGCCATTGTCTGCGCGATCAAGCCTTGGCGGTATGCCATGCCCACGGCGCAAGGGAGGAAAAAAGCTTCCGCGCCACAAGCCTCGAAACGCTTCGCTTGATGGTGCAGGCGCCGCACAGCGGATTCATGACGCTGATGCCCGCCGTCGCCTTGTCCGCGCGAGACAAATTGCGCTGCATTCCTTTCAAGGGGCAAGGCCCGTCACGCCGCATCGGCCTTGTGTGGCGCAAAACGGACGCGCGCGCGGACACGATCGGCAAAATGACGAAAATCCTGATCGCCGCGAGAAAATAAGCGCGGATTATCTTAATCCGTAAAACCGGTAGAACTGCAATCCCTGTTCCATGGCGGCCATGCGGCGCGCCCATGTCGTAATGCGTTTTTCGATGGATTTGCATGTGGCCGGATCCGGTTTGACGCCCGACGCCATAAATCTGGCGAAGCGGATCATCCCTTCTTTCACTTCTTTTTTGTAAATTTTCGTCTGGTCGTCGTGAACGCGCAGCGGAATCCCCGCTTTGGCCCAAAGCTCGGCCATTTCGACAAGGCTCAGAGGCGCGGCGTCTTTTTCGAACGCGCGCCAGGCGAGGATCGCGGGCATATTTTGCGATTCCGGATTGACGATAAAATCGGTGAAAGAAACCTGCGCTTGAGGCTTGCAGCAGGCGACGATCGACGTGATAAACTTTTTCTTATCCGGAACGCGGTAAATCGTTTCGCGCGCGACGACGCAATCGTACTTATGCGGTTCGACCAGATTCATGGGATCGTAAGCCGTGATCGCGACATGCTTGGCGGTTCCCGCTTTGACCGAAAGAGCCATGCCGCGCGCGGCGATTTCGGGATCGGGTTCGCGCCCGCTGATATATAGCTTAAACTCATGAGTCGTTTTGCTCATCCGCGCGCCCAGACCGGCGGCGAGATCGAGCATGCTCATGTCCTTATTAAGGCTCAAAGGCTTGATGAGAAGATCGGTCAAATAGTCGTCGGCAGGGGTCACATGGCCGTCGCCCCACATTTTTTCCGAAATTTCGCCGGGGGCGGCGTGCCAAAGATTGCTTGATGCGCTCGCGGCTTTGGCGGAAGACGCCTCGTTTTTTGCCCGAGACGGCATGGGTGCTTTTACGGTCTTTTCCCGCGGCGCGGGCTTTTCCCAATTACCGTCTTTCCAAAAATCCTCTGCGACGCCGATAAGTTCGCGCCGGAAAACAGCCCACGCCCGCCGCGCTTTCGGAACGGAAAGCGCCGGAGCTTGGTTTTCTGCTAACGAGGATTGAGACATAACAGGGGTCGGAAAAAGGAGAGAAGTCCTACCCTAGCACAAAAAATATGGTTAAAAAGCCCCCCATTTTATACCAGATGACCCATGAAATCCGATATGCAGAGCGACGTCACTCGCTCTGCGGTGCGCTTATATCCGTTTAAAACGCCTTTATTTTGCTCTGCGCTCCCCGCAACAAAAAGGGCTCGCCTTCGCTCGCGAACGCTCGTGACCCAAGCGAGTCACTGCAAGCGCCGGTTGGTATTACATACACACTTACGCGTTTCCTCCCGTATTCGACAGCATCGCGGGGCTGATGCCGATTTTGGCCATGGCGCGCTCCCATTTGGAATCGAGATTTCTGTCGAATAGAAGCTCTTCGTCCATTCCGACCGTCAGCCAGCCGTTATTCTTCAATTCTTCCTCAAGCTGCCCTTCGCCCCATCCGGCGTAACCCAAGAGCATCAACACGCGGACGGGACCTTTGCCGCGCGCGATATCCTCTATGATCTCGACGGTTGCAGTCACGGCGACGGCGTCGTCGATCCGCGTCGTTCCCTCGCGCAGGTAGTCGCTCGAATGCAGGACAAACCCCCGCCCCATTTCGACGGGCCCCCCGAATTGCACGGGAATATCGGGAAGATTCGGCGGAACCTCAACATTCAATTGTTCGAGAAGCATCGGAAAATCAGCGTCGCCGAACAGGCGGTTAATGACAAGCCCCATCGCGCCGCTTGGCCCGTGCGAGCAAATATAGACGACCGAGCGGACAAAGCGCGGATCGCCCATTCCGGGCATGGCGACCAGCATTTGCCCGGTTAACCAATGGGGCGTTGCCGGAGGGTCTGTTTTGTCGGCCCTTCCTCCAAGCTTTTTTATATGCGAAAGTATTTCCTTCATGATCTTTCTTTGTGCATTCCCTCTTGCCTATTCTCTCTCAACTTGCGACTCTTTGGTAGCCTAATCTATAGTCTTAAGCGCTCCCATCGGTGAATATCATGTTCCGAATTTTTCTTGCTCTGATCCTCTTTTTTCTTCCCGCCCAAGCCTTTGCCTTGGCCGTGGACTGGAAAGAAGACGATGCCGTCGCCGTTCGCCTGATTTCCGGCGTTACAGCCGTAGGAAACGACGCCGTCATTCCGCTGGGACTGGAAATGAAGCTGAAGGAGGGCTGGCATACGTACTGGCGCTCGCCCGGACAGGCGGGATTGCCTCCGCAGCTCGATTGGAGCCAGAGTCAGACGGACGCGGGAAATCTCCAATCTGCGGCTTTACTTTATCCCGCGCCGCGCCGTTACACCCTTTATGGGCTGGAAACGATCGGCTACCGCAATCACGTGGTCTTCCCTATCGACGCGACGCTGCGTCAGGCGGGAAAAGCTCTTGACGCGGACGTTTCGATCGATTTTCTGGTTTGCTCTTCGACGTGCGTTCCCAAGCATTTCGATTTGGCGCTTGCCGTCCCTGCAGGCGCATCCGTTGCTTCCGCCGAAGCCGCCTTGCTTCGTCAGGCGCGCGATCAACTGCCGACCGATTCCGAAGAATCGGGCCTTCTTTTGAAAGGCGTTACCGGCGACGGTGAAAGCCTGATTTTTGCCGTCTCATCGCGCGATCCAATTGCAGCGCCGGATATCTTCATCGAAGACGACCAAAACATAGGGTTTAGCGCGCCGGAAGTTAACATCGATCCAACGGGCTTTGCGGCAACGCTCAAAGTCAGGCCAGTCGACACGCTTCCCGAAGGCCAAACGCTGGCCAAGCTTCCTTTGACGCTGACGATCGTCAACGACGATCATGCGACGGAAATTAAAACCGTGACGCCCGAAACTTTATCTCCTCCTCCCGCGGTCGTTCCGCAAGGCCCCTGTTTCAGGCTTATTTTGCTTTTCGCCCTGATCGGAGGATTCATTCTTAATCTAATGCCCTGCGTGCTTCCCGTTTTGTCGCTGAAAATCGTCAGCGTCATCGGCCACGGAGGGGGCGAGGAAGGCAAGGTGCGGCAAAGCTTTCTTGTCACCGCCGCGGGGATCGTTTTTTCCTTTCTCGTTCTGGCTTGCGTCATGGCCGCGCTGAAGCGTCTGGAAATGACGCTAGGGTGGGGCGTGCAGTTCCAGCAGCCGACATTCCTGATGTTTCTTATCCTGTTGCTGACGTTCTTCGCCGCCAATTTGTGGGGTTTGTTCGAAATTTCCCTGCCGCGCTTTTTGGCCGACAGAATTGACAACGCCTACCATCCCAAGCTGGCGGGGGATTTTGCAACCGGCGCTTTCGCCACCTTGTTGGCGACGCCCTGTTCCGCGCCGTTTCTCGGAACGGCGGTCGGGTTTGCCCTTGCGGCCGGAACCAAGGAAATAATCGCCGTTTTCGCCGCGTTGGGGTTTGGCATGGCGCTGCCCTATTTTATGGTCGCTTTGTATCCGCGCGCCGCTACGTGTTTGCCCAAGCCAGGAGCGTGGATGATCGTTTTGCGCCGGATATTGGGCGTGGTTCTTGCGGTTACCGCTTTCTGGCTCGTTTGGGTGATAGCGGCGCAGATAACGGTTCCCATCGCGGAAGCCTTTGCCCAGATGATGATCGCACTGACGCTTATTCTGGCTTTAAAAAAGAGGGGAATATCTCCCAAACTGACGACGGCGGGTATCCTGATCGTTTGCCTTTCGGCCTTAACGATGGGGCTTGCCGGGGAGGGGCGCCCGAAAACGGGCGCATTCATCGATCGGATGTGGATGGAATATAATCCGGCGTCGCTCCGCGCGGATATTGCGGAAGGCAAAACCGTCTTTCTCGATGTGACCGCCGATTGGTGCCTGACGTGCAAGGCGAACAAAAGCTTTGCCTTGTCTTCCGAAGAAATTGTCCAGCGCTTGTTTCATAGCGATGTCGTGGCGATGCAGGCTAATTGGACCAATCCAGATGCGTCCGTGAGCGAGCTTTTGCATAAATACGGACGGTACGGCATTCCCTTTAACATCGTCTTTGGGCCAAAAGCGCCCGAAGGAATCGTCTTGCCGGAACTTCTGACCTCGGCGCGCGTCCTCAAAGCTTTGAATGACGCTTCAGGTTCGTAGGCTTATAATATTTTGAAAACGAGCGCCAAGCGGGAATGCGTCGTCGTTCCGCAAGAAGATTCGGTCCGGACAACTTGTTCGGCGGCGGGAGAAGGATAAACGACGCTCCACGTTGCATCCTGATCCGATTGGGCCTCGACCGAAAGAAGGCCGAGTTCCGAGGGATGCAATCCCAAAAAATACAAAGCGATGCGGCGGCAATCCTGCGAAGGAAGGTCGGTTTCGACGCGCACGGCCCCGCCCTGTGCGGCCGTCGCGCGGATATCGCCTCCCCAAGGATTGACGGGTTTTGTCGTTGCGGAGATTTGCCCAAGCCGGACCATGACGGCCCAGGCATCCTCGCCGGAATTGAGGGAAAACGTCTTTTGCTCGCCCGCGAACGAGCGTATCATCCTGACGAACGACAGGATTTGCGTGGTCGCTTTGGCAAAGCGCATATTTTCGAATACGGACGCTGCGGACAAAGCAAAAGCCCCCAGAAGGATAAGAACGATGGGGACGAGAACGAAGGCGTAAATCTGCGAACGGTTTTTCCGCGAGGGCATGGAACGAAAAGGTAGTTACAGAACCTTCGCAACTCAAGAGTTATTTATGACCGATTTGTCCCAACTGCCCTCTTTGCGCGATGTGCTCGCCCGTTACGATTTGCGCGCGCGCAAATCGCTGGGGCAGCATTTTCTATGCGATTTGAACCTACTGCGCCGCATCGTCGGGACGGCGGGCGATTTATCCGGCTGCGCCGTCTTCGAAATCGGCCCGGGACCCGGGGGCTTGACGCGCTCGCTCGCGGAATCGCAGGCGTCGTGCGTCTTCGCCATAGAAAAAGACCCGCGTTTTATGGGGGCTTTGGAAGAAATCGTCGCGGCGTCGAAAGGCCACGTTAAGCTTGTCGCAGGCGATGCCCTTAAAATCAATCTTCCGTCGTTGGCTCCCGCGCCCCGCGCGATTGTCTCGAATTTACCTTATAATATCGGCACGGAACTTCTCTTGGGCTGGCTTAAAGAAATAGACAAATACAGAAGCCTTACCCTTATGTTCCAATCGGAAGTCGTCGACCGTCTGTGCGCCAAGCCGGGAAGCAAAGCCTATGGGCGTTTGTCCGTCATTGCGCAATTTTGCTGCAACGTGAGCCGGGTTCTCGACGTTCCGGCCGTGGCCTTCACGCCTCCGCCGAAAGTCGATTCCGCCGTCGTGCATCTCATTCCACGCCAAAACCGCTCAAGGGACATCGATTTCGCCGACATGGAAAGAATAACGGCTTACGCCTTCGGCCAGCGCCGCAAAATGCTGCGTTCGAGCCTGAAGCCTTTGGGAGGAGAAAATTTACTGAATCGCGCGGGAATCGATCCCACGCTTCGCGCCGAAAACCTGACGCTTACTCAGTTCGAAACGCTCGCGCGTCTTGTATCGCCGTCATGATCGTATAGGCATTTTGCAAAACAGGCCGGTCGTCGCAGAAAACGGTCAAATCGGCTTCGGCATAGACGGACTCGCGTTCGGCGAGGATTTTCTCGAGCCTTTCTTTCGGAGACCCTCCTTTAAGAAGCGGGCGATGCCCGTGATGCGCGACGCGCTTCAAAAGAATGTCGCGGTCGACCTTGATCCACACGGAAAACGCCGTTTTTTTGACGCGCTCCCGCGTTTCGTCGTCCACGAACGCGCCCCCGCCGAGCGAAAGAACGCAAACGTCGCCGCCCAAAAGGCGGATGGTGACTTGCCGTTCCAGACGGCGGAATTCGTCCTCGCCGTAATCGGCGAAGATTTGCGCGACGGAGCATCCGGCCGCCGCCTCGATTTCCGCGTCGGAATCGAAAAAGGGAACGGACAAAAGATCGGCTAACGCGCGGCCCACGCTTGTTTTTCCGGCGCCCATCATGCCGATCAGGACGACAGGCTTCGTTAAAGAAAAAGTGTTCAAGATCGATCTTTTCATGCCATAATCTGCCGCTGGAACCATAATCCCAACGGTTCTCCCGAATATATCTTGAAAAGGCAGGAGTCGAATAGTGAATTCACAATCCCTTATTGCCGCGATTGCGGTTTTTTTGCTATTAACGATAGTTTGCGGGGCTTTATGGCTGTCGAACGCTCGGATAATGCCGCCTGCGCAGAAGATGGAACTGGTTGTGCCTGATGAAAGGCTTCCTCACTAGGTCTTTGGGCCTGTCGCTGATTCTCGCCGGAGTGGCGTTTCCGGTCCTTGCCCAAGGCACGGACAGTGCTTACGCGCCCGCCGCCGGAATCGTTTCCTCCAAACCGGCTTTTTCGGGATTAGCCGTCGAACAATCGGGATCGGCATCGCCCTCTCTTCAACCCCCGTCCGCCGCTTCGGAGGCGGTCAAAACGGACATCCTTGCCATAGAGCCCGTTACGGCAGCGCCCTTGCCGAACGTCAGTCCCGAATCCATCGGCGAGCAAAATTCGGGAAATCTCGGCTCGGATATGTGGAAAGGCTCGGATCGCGGTGTGGCGATGCGCCTGCTTTCGTTTCTTTCGCCCGTCACCTCGCCCGTCCTTAACGATCTGGCCGCGCGTTTATTGACGACGGCCGCGATACCGCCCGAGGGCGAGGCCGATTCGACGCCGAGCCTGACGTCCCTGCGTGCCGAGAAACTTGTTCTTTTCGGCGACGCGGCCGAGGCGTGGGATTTGGCCAAGCAAGCCGATCCCAAATTGATCGACGCCCAAACATTTCATCTTGTCGCGGAAAACGCGCTTCTCGGCGGCGACGAAAGCGTCTGCGCCCAGGCCCCCGATTTCGCCAAAGCGCATGTCGGCGCCGATTGGCAGGAATTTCTGATCCTGTGCCGCCTGCGCGCCAAGGACAACCAATCGGCGCAAGTGGCCTTGGACGTTTTCCGCGCCGAAGACGGCCGTGACAGCGTGTTTTTGAACGTTGCCGACAAAAACATTTTGGGCGGCAGCAAAACCTTACCCTCTTCGTTGACGCCTTTGACACCCCTGACGCTGGCTTTGCTGCAGACGGCCAATCTGCCCTTGCCCAGCTCTCTTTTCGCGCACGCGGAGTATTCGATGGCCTCCGCGTTGCTGCGTCTTCCGGCGCAGCAGGACGGCGCGAAACTGGCCTTGGCCGAAAACGCGGCGCAAAGAGGCCTTGTTAAAATCTCCCAGCTTGAAGCCGTCTACCGCGCGGTTGATTTTTCTCCCGAAGCGCTGGCATCGCCTTTGACGTCGGCCGAAAGTGGCGCGCGCCTGCGCGCCCTTTTATTCAACGCTTCGGAAGCAGCAAAAGACGCCGCCGCGAAAATCGTTCTTGCAGGCCGCTTCGCGCAGACGGCTCCGCCCGAATTCTTGAACGGCGCGGGAGGCGTCCTTGCCGCCATGTTGGGCGACATCAAGCCCGACCCCGCGTTTGTCAAGGAAGCGGCCGCCGTGGCGCGCCTTTATATGCTGGGCGGCAAAATCGAGGCGGCGCAGGAATGGCTTAAGTTTGCGGAAGACAGCGGGCTTTGCGACGACGATATACAAGCCTTTTGGCCGCAGTTCGCGCTCGGAGGGATCGAAGCCGAGAACGCCTATGACGCCGATTTCCGCAAATGGCTCGACGGGGCTTCGAAAACGTCCGACGAGCCAACGATGCGCCATCTCGTCGAACCCATCCTTCTTTTTCTCGACGCGGCGGGTAAGCCCGTTCCCGAAAACGCGTGGGCGCAGGTTTTATCGGCATTTTCCAACGAGAAGAAAATCGCTTTTCCGACGCTTCTTTTTGAAAAAATGCGCGCGGCGGCATCCGCCCACAGACGCGCCGAAACCGTTTTGCTGGCTGAGGCGCTGGCGAGCGATGGCGCTCTTTCCTTGCCGGCCGCGCTCGGCATCGTCCATAGCTTGCGCCAGGCCGGATTCGAAAACGAAGCGTCCCTTTTCGCGCGGCAGGCTATAGCCCTCCTTTCCAAGGATAATTGATGCCCAGAAAGCCAGCCCCTCTCATCATATATTCTAATGGCATGGTGGGTGCGTTTCTCGACATGATGCTGGCCGAGCGAAACGCATCGCCCAATACGCGCGCCGCGTACGCGCGCGATCTTTCCGACGCCGCGAAATTTCTGGCGCGCAAGAAGATCGATTTGGCTGACGCCAATGAAGAAGATTTGCGCGATTATTTCCGCAAGCAAAAAGTCGCGGCCAAAACACAAGCCCGCCGCCTATCGGCTTTGCGCCAGTTTTTCCGTTTCCTTTGTTCGGAATACAAGCGCAAGGAAGACCCGACCCGTTCGATCGACGCGCCGAAACTGGGAAGGTCTTTACCGAAATACTTGAGCGAAAAGGAAGTCGGCAACCTGTTGAAAAAGGTCGCAAATTATCCGGGAAACGAAGGCTTGCGCCTGCGTGCGATGCTCGAGCTTCTTTACGCGGCGGGATTGCGCGTGACAGAGCTGGTCGGCTTGCCCGTTTTGGCCATCCAGTTCGACCGGTGCGTGGTTTTGGTCAAGGGCAAAGGCGGCAAGGAGCGCGTCGTGCCTTTGGGCGAGCCGGCATTGAAAGCCGTTCTGGAGTGGCTGCCTGCGCGTAAAAAAATGCTGGGAGACAAGCGCGCGTCGCCTTATCTTTTTCCGTCCCCTTTGCGCCCGAACGCGCCGATGACGCGGCAAAGGCTTTTTCAACTTTTGAAGGAACTGGCCTTGGCTTCCAATCTCGACCCTAAGCGCTTGAGCCCGCACGTCGTTCGCCACGCTTTCGCGACGCATCTGATCGAACACGGAGCCGATTTGCGGAGCGTTCAAAGCATGCTGGGCCACGCCGATATCGCCACGACGCAAATTTACACGCACATGGCGGGCGACCGTTTGGCGCGAACGGTCGCCGAACATCATCCTCTCTCAAAAGGGAACGCCCGATGATCAAACCGCATCTGCGCGACGGCGCGGCTTTTTCGGGAATGACAATAGGGATTCTAGGCGGATCATTTAATCCCGCGCACGACGGGCATATGGCCATGAGCCTTTACGCGTTAAAGCATATGAAGCTGGATCAAATCTGGTGGCTTGTCAGCCCGCAAAGCCCCCTCAAGCCAAGCAAGGATATGGCGGAACTCCCAAAACGCATGCAAAAAGCCCAAGGCCTCGCCGTTCATCCAAGGTTTGTCGTGACGGATTTGGAAACGGTTTTGGGAACAAAATATACGGCGGACACCCTGCGCCTTTTGAAGCTCCGGTTTCCCCGCGCGCGTTTTGTCTGGCTGATGGGAGCTGATAATCTCAGGCAAATTCCGCGCTGGCAAAGCTGGCAGGACATCTTTCGCCTTGTTCCCGTTGCCGTTTTTCGCCGCCCCGGGTATCCCGCAGGGCGCGGGCTCGGGAAGGCCGCAATAAGGTTCGCATCCGCGTGGCGTCCGCCCGCGGAAGGAAAAAAAATGGCCCGATGCGCGCGGAATCGCTTGCCAGCATGGATTATTTTGGACAATAAGCTGAACTATACGTCGGCAACGAAAATCAGGAAGGAAAACCCCTCGTGGCAAAGTTGAAGAAAAAATCGAAAACGAAAATAAAAAAGCTTGTAGCGAAAAAATCGCGCGTCAAGAAAGCTGCGGCTAAAAAAGCGCAACCGCGCGTTAAGAAAAATTTGCCGAGACCGTCAGGCATCCCCGAAAAAATGCTTGCGGCGGCGTTGAGGGTTCTGGACGAACGGCAGGCCGATGAAATCGTTTCCGTCTCCTTGGCGGGGCGCAGCGCGCTGGCGGATTACATGATCCTTGCGTCGGGCCGCGCGGGGCGGCAAATCGTCGCGCTGGCCGACCATCTGCGCGAGGCGTTTTTCAAGCTTGGCGCGCGTTCCGTGAACGTCGAAGGGCAAGAGGACGCAAACTGGGTGCTGGTCGATGCGGGCGACGTCATCGTTCATTTGTTCCTTCCCGAAGTCCGTAAATACTACGATCTCGATTCGCTATGGCGCAGAAAGCCGGCGAAAAAATGAAGATTACCGTCCTTGCCATCGGCAAATCGAAAGGCTTCGAGGCCGAGGGAGCGGCGGAATATCAAAAACGCCTCGGCGCCTCGGTTATCGTGCGCGACTTCGCCGCGTCGAAATCCTTGCCTCCGGCGGAGACGCAAAAAGCCGAAGCGCAGCTTTTGCTTAAAGCGATTCCCTCCAAAAGCTTCGTCGTTTTGCTGGACGAACGCGGAGCGAACTTCTCGAGCCGCGAGTTCGCCGCGAAACTCTCCACGTGGCAGGATCAGGGAGTAAACGATCTGGTTTTCATCATCGGCGGCGCAGACGGCGCGACCGAAGACGTATGCAAAAGGGCAAATTTTACTTTATCTTTCGGGCGGTTAACATGGCCGCATCGCCTTGCACGCGTGATGCTTCTCGAGCAAATCTACCGCGCGCGACAGATTATTGCGGGACATCCCTATCATAGGGATTAGTCGCTCGTGCCTTCGATGCCGTTCAGCCGGTCGCGGAGCTGCTTGCCGGTTTTGAAGAACGGCACGAATTTCTCGGATACGGAAACGGTAGCACCGGTGCGCGGGTTGCGCCCTTGGCGCGCTTCGCGCTGTTTGACCGAGAACGCGCCGAATCCGCGCAACTCGACGCGACTGTTACGCGCCAAGGCGTTGGATATTTCGTCGAAAACGGTATTGACGATGCGTTCGATATCGCGCTGGAGAAGGTGCGGATATTTTTCGGCGAGTTGCAAAATCAGGTCGGACTTTGTCATGGGCTAACCCTCGGACAAAAAAGGGGAAACGCGAGTCGCATGTAAAAGGTGCCAAACTCGCCTCGCCAAGTCAAGGGTGACTTTTGATAACCCTTTGGCCCTTATACGCTTTTCCAAAGCTTTAACGCTTGGCCTAAATATGCTTTGCTGCGAAACCTTTTCTGAAAGCAGATAAAGATAGGGCAAAGGTATGAAAGACGAAGAATCTTTGCGGAAATATTACGCTTCGCGGGCCAAGGAATACGATAATCTCTACGCCATACCGGAATATCAAGCCGATTTCAGGCTTATGGAAAGCTGCGTTTCCGAGCTTTTTTCGGGCAAACGCGTTTTGGAGATTGCTTGCGGGACGGGTTACTGGACGCAGTTTATTGCGCCCCAGGCTTCCAACGTCGTCGCGATCGATATGGCGCAAGAAACCCTGGATATCGCCAAAAGCCGGAAGGGGTTGGAAAGCGTCAATTTCCGGATCGCGGACGCTTACGCGTTGCCCGACGACCTGAGGTTTTTCGACGCGGCCTTTGCGGGGCATTGGCTGTCGCATGTGCCGCGCAAAAGGCTGCGTCCATTTTTGACCGGCCTTCACGCGAAGCTGGAATCCGGATCGCCGGTTCTGTTTGCGTACAACCCCGTGTGTTTTCTGGACAATGTTTACAGCGAAGGCCACAGCACGCCGATTGCGGAAACGGATGATGAGGGAAACACTTATCAATTTCGAACGCTTCGCGACGGCACAACGCATCGCGTTCTGAAAAACTTTCCCTCGGAAAGCGAATTAACGGCAATGATCGAAGGAATAGGAAAAAACGCCCATTATCGAGCATTCAAATATTATTGGATGTTTTGGTATGAGGCGACGCAAAAACCGGAGATTTAGGCGGGAAATTTTTTTGAAAAACGATCGATAGCGGGCTGAAAAAAGAGAGGCAGAAAAGCCCAAACGAATTCCCCTGCCAAAGTCGTTAATACGGTTCTTTCGTCGAAATAAAGAAGGGCAAGACCGATTCCAAGCGCAATGTTGTTGAACGCGGAACAGGCGCCATAGGCAATGCGGTCGGCGCGCGGGCTTTTGACGGCAAAACCTAAAATCGTGGCCAAAGCGAAAAACGCGGCGACCTCGAGAACAAGGAGAAGGATCTCTCGCGGATGCGCGAGAATGTACTCTTGTTTTTTTGCAAAAACGGTGAAGTAGATAAGGCAGACAAGAAGAACCGTGGACGAACGGCCGTGGTTTTCGCAAAATTCCTTGAAGCGAGGACGTTTACGCAAAGGCAGATAAAAAACGCCGGGCAAAAGGATGCAAAGCACTAAAGTTTGCAACATAGCGCCGATAGGTAAAGCGATCGTCTGGTGCCCCAGCAAACCGAAAGCGGCGGGAATGGCGAACACGCTTGCAATGCTGCTGACGATGGTGATGACAAAAGCCAACGCGACGTTTCCGTTGTAAAAATTCGTGAAAGCAGGGGATGCCGCGCCAGCCGGACATAGGGCGATAAGAAGAATGGCCGTTGCAAGCTCAGGCGCTAAAGGACGAAGAGCAGCCCATAGCGCAACGGGGATTAAGAGATAGCGTAAAACGCAAAAGGCGGCTAGCCGATAAGAAAGAACCGCGTGAAGCGGCGTGTTGATTTTGAAACACGCCAAGAACATCATAAGCGACAACGCGAGGATAATGACGGCGTCGGGGATAAGGTTTCCGTAAGGAAAGGCAAGGCCTGCAACGACGGCCGAAATCATGAAAAAGCTGGGATGGCTTTCGATAAAATTTTTGGGTTTTTCCATGAATTTCCCGTCCGTATGCGGCCATCCTATTGGTTCAGCCGGAAAAAGCTACTTTAAAACAAAAGCCGCCGGAGTCTTAAGAAACGAGTCCGTCAATCTCCATTTCCTCAGTCGAACGGCGAGGCTTTGGACCACATGAACTCGAACTGCGCGCGATAGGTATCGGCAAGCGGTTGGCTTTTGACGATAAGAACTTCGCGCACGGGCAATCTGAAAAACGCGACGCGGTTTCCGTACACTACGTAGGCGATGATTCCGATAACCCCTTCCGGCAACCAACGATAAGTCTTTTTATCGCCTAAAAAAGTCGTCGTGCTTTTGAGCACAAGGCCCCGTTCGCAGGACCCGACTTTTTTCATGTGGCGAAAATAGCGTTTCATCTCGCTAGCATCCGCCTCGGTCCAACAATCGTCGTCCGGCGAGCAAAAAAGCAATTCATCCTGAGGGCCGCGTAGAAACGGCAACTGGTCGTCCATCAGGCGGCGCATGAGGTCAGGCCCCTCGAAGCGCACGACCTCGAAGGTTTCATCTTTGATTTCAACGCCGCGCGTTCCGCGAAAACGCACTCCGGCTTCCTCAAAGGTTGCCTTAATCCGTTCCAATGTAGAAACGCGCGGCTCGTTCTGATCAGTTTCGATTTTGTTGATCGCGTTCACGTGCAGGCCGCAATTCTTTGCCAGCTTGCTCTGCGTCCAATCGAGCAACGCCCGCGCTGCCTTTATCTGCCGTGAAGAAATCATTCTTCCTCCTTTGGAAAAGTGTTTTTATCATACTATAATATGATTTTAATTGCAATTACCGGAATAAAAAATTAGCATACACACATTGGAGGGCTTACTTTTTTAAAGGAGGATATTATGGCGTTCGGTTGTATGGGGCCGTTTTATAAGAGTTATGAGGGGGCATTGCGCGATATCCCCGGCTATTCGGGGAGAATCCGGAAACTTGAATTCAATTATGGGCAGCCTACCGCCGATATAGAGAACAGGGTTGCTCCGCTTCAGGCCGTAACTATTTGGCCAGAAATGGATTCTCCGCACGTCACCCTGTTCGGGCCGCCCGTCGAAGGAAGCACGTCCGACGAGAGAGGAATCCGCGAACCCTATATCTGGCCTCAACCGCTTCGCCCGGCGGCAAAAATTTCGTTCGACAAGATAAACGGATTTTTTCTTGAAACGGACGAAAAACGGCGGCTCATGCTTGTTTTGTCCTGTGTTGAAGATGGACAAGACTTTTCGATCAAAATCGGGTTTTGGGCAGGGGACGAGCGCGTGGTTCAAGAATGGGCAAAGAAGACGAACGATCTTATGGGAAAAACGCTTCCCGTAAATCCTGAACCTAAACCCGCGCCCAAACCTGAAACTAAAACATCGATTTTCAAGAAGGTGAAAGATTTTTTTAAAATCCAGAACGGATAGCCGTTCTGGAGTTCTCTGAGAAATAAACCGCCGAAAGTTTCCCTCCGGCGGTTTATTTTTGAACCAAAGAAAAAAGCTTACGCCTTATCGTCCTTCTTCTGGGCCTTCTTGATAGCCGCGCCGAGGATGTCGCCTAAGCTCGCGCCCGAATCCGACGATCCGTATTCGGCCATCGCCTGTTTTTCCTCTTCGACTTCGCGCGCCTTGATCGAAAGGCCGACTCTGTGGCTGCCCTTTTCGATGCTCGTGATCTTGGCGTCGACCTTTTCGCCGACGGCGAAGCGGTCCGCGCGTTGTTCGGAGCGGTCGCGGGCCAAGTCGCCGCGCTTGATGAAGCCGGTGAACCCGCCTGCCGCGTCGCCGAGCGTCACTTCGATGCCGTTTTCCTGAACCGCGCTGACGGTTCCGGTCACGATATCGCCCTTCTTGAAGCTCAACTGCATGCTCTCGAAGGGATCCTGCGTAAGCTGCTTGATGCCCAAACTGATGCGTTCCTTTTCGGCGTCGATGTCCAGAACCTTGACCTCGACGGTCTGGCCCTTCTGGTACTTCTTGATCGCCTCTTCGCCGGGGATATCCCACGACAAATCGGACATATGCAGCATCCCGTCAATATCGCCGGGCAAGCCGATAAACAGGCCAAATTCGGTGATGTTGCGGATTTCGCCCGAAAGCGTGCTGCCGATGGCCGTTTTTTCCTTGAACTGCACCCACGGATTCTCAAGGCATTGCTTGATGCCGAGGCTGATGCGCCGTTTCTGCAAATCAATGTCCAGAACGACGACTTCGACCTCCTGGCTTTGCGACACGATCTTGCCGGGAGGAACGTTTTTCTTCGTCCACGACATTTCGGACACATGCACCAAGCCTTCGATGCCGGGCTCCAGTTCGACGAACGCGCCGTAATCGGTGATGTTCGTGACGCGTCCCTTTAATTTCAGCCCTGCGGGATACTTGGCCGTGACGCCTTCCCAAGGATCGGCCTCAAGCTGCTTCATGCCCAAGCTGATGCGCTGGGTTTCGGCGTTGAAGCGGATGATCTGCACGTTGACCTGCTGGCCGATCTGCAAAACTTCCGACGGATGATTGATGCGCTTCCACGCGATATCGGTGACGTGGAGAAGCCCGTCCACGCCGCCCAGATCGACAAACGCGCCGTAATCGGTGATGTTCTTGACGACGCCCGAAAGAACTTGTCCCTCTTTGAGGTTGGCGACAAGCTCGGTGCGGGCTTCGGCGCGGCTTTCTTCCAGAACGGCGCGGCGCGAAACGACAATGTTGCCTCTCGCGCGGTCCATTTTCAAAATCTGGAAAGGTTGCGGCGTGCCCATCAAAGGCGTGACGTCGCGCACGGGACGGATGTCGACCTGCGAGCCGGGCAAAAACGCCGTCGCGCCGTTGAGATCGACCGTGAAGCCGCCCTTGACGCGCCCGAAGATGATGCCGGTGACATGCGTTTGTTTGTCGAACGATTGCTGCAAAACGACCCAGCTTTCCTCGCGCTTGGCCTTTTCGCGCGACAGAGAAGCCTCGCCGTCGCGGCCTTCCATGCGCTCCAGAAACACTTCGACAGTGTCGCCGACTTTAAGTTCCGCCGGCGTTCCGCCGAGCGCGAATTCGCGCAAAGGAACGCGGCCTTCCGATTTCAAGCCGACGTCGATAACGGCGTTTTCGCCGTCAATCGCGGTAATCTTGCCCTTGACGACGTTGCCTTCGAGACTTCCGGTCTTGCCGAAAGCCTGATCGAGCATTGCGGCAAAGCTGTCGGCGGAGGGGGTGGGGGTATCCTTGGCGGCCAAAGCGGCGGCCTTGACGTTTTCGACGTTTTTCTTCGATGCACTGCGTGCCATTTTATTTATTTCACTTTCTTAGGGATGTCAGGAACTGTTGCAGTCGCGGTTGTGAGCGACGCGCCTTACGCGGCGGTCACAGAGCAGTCGCAACCAAAGTAAAAATTCCTGCGCGCTTTCTCTTTTGCCCGCCTTCTTTGGCGGGGCCGTTTCGTTCCGAAGGAAAAGGTTATCGGAAAGGGCTGAAAGCAAGGCCGTTTTATCCGCTCTTTTCTCCGGTGCCGACACAACGCCAGCTATCCTCTTTCGAGAGGAGCGGCACATATAGAGCAACGGATCCGGAGATTCAAGCGCGAAAAAAACCTGTGAACAGGGCATTTGTGCGGCAAGAAGCTTTTCCTCCCCCTTGCGGGGAGGGTCAGGGAGGGGGGAGAGCGACTGGGAAAGGCGCTTGAATAGCGTGAATTAAGCCGTATGGCACTAAACCGGCTTCCCGATTCTCCACAGATAATTGAACTGGTTGCGGAAAGTTTCGGCCACGGCAGCGTTATGCAAAACGATAACCTGCTTCTTTTTCCACAAAACGAGCGCGAGTTTATGACCATAAAGGCAGTACGTGATTTTGCCGATCACCTCTTGCGGCACGGCGCGGTAGGCATGCCCGGGAGTCAGTACGTTCTTTTCATTTGAGATCAGCGTCCTGAGTTTAATGTTCGACCGTTCGACCCAAGCAAGGAAATCCTTTGATGACTGAAGATACCGCGGGTCATACCACAAGGCTTCGTCGTAGGAAGACTTCAGAATCTCTCCGCCCGACTCTGAGCCTCCCCGTATGATCTGATACGTCCAATCGTTTATGAAATTTTTTCCGCTGAAACGCGTGACCTCGGCAATCTCATCGACGCGCCGCAAGCCGCCGCCGGATAAAAATTCGATACCGTGTTCTTCGAAGGCCCTTTGAATCGCCGTAAGCGTACTGTCGCGGATTTCTCCGCTTTCGCGTTCGAAATTGTTGACGGTCGCTAGCGACAGATGTGCGGCCTCGGCTAAATCGGTTTGTTGCCACTTAAGAAAGGCGCGCGCGGCACGCCCAAGCGCGGGAGTGAGTAAAATAGGCTTCATGCCTAAAATATATAATATATTTAGGTTTAAAAAGTATTTACGCGAAAGAAAATAATTACTTTCATGTATTTCGGTTATATTTTCATCGTAAGGCGAGATGAGATTAAGGCGAGATGATATTTCGAGATTATCAACAAGGGAGATTTAAAATGACTGAAGCTGAAACAATTGAACTTGTACCAATAGTTTCCTACGTGGATTATGAGCGGTTTGATTATTTAAAAGGTATGTACGACCGCAGGACATGTAAACTTGTGGACCGTGCGACTAGACGGGGAAAATACGTAGAACGCGCCATGGAGGACGGACTATCAGAGCGGCAAGCCTTGGCGGATTATGCTGGTTTGGAAAGAATGGTTACATGGGATTTTTTAAAATCGAATAAATTAAACGGCGTGATTACCCTCTTCGATTTTTTCCTGTTCGAACATTTGCACGCAGATAAATTTGCAAAAAATTTTCTGAAAGAACTCTTTGTCAAATTCTCGATGGAACGAGGTGGAAAAACGGAAAAACAGTCCTTGATAAATTACGCTGCACTTGAAGCCGCATCAAAAAAGAACTTTTGTTACCTCTCAGCTGGCCCCATCCACCGCGATCGTTATCTGGAATGGAGACCATTTAAGGGCACAGTTTTAAGTCTCGACGTGCTTCAATATTTCGGATTCATTTCTGAATGTGAGGTAGATGAAGTTCTTAAAACGGATTTCAGAGATCACCAGCCGCGGACAATTCCAGAGGTGGTCAAAGTAGTTAAGGAGCGCAGGGGCGAGAATTTCAATCTTCCTGAACTAACAAAACTAGGCGAAGATTATGACCGCATCCAAAAAACGCTTCCCACGAGGGAAGAGCTTGCGACCCTTTCTCTTTCAACGGATATGAAAGCGGCTGCCGACGAATTGCTTTCCCGTACCCTAGGATTCAGCGAAAAGCAAATAATTGCATATAGGAATGCAAACGAAAACATTTCTCCGCCGGACGTTAGGTCTGAAAAAGCTCCTCCAAAAACTAGAAAGGTCGCAAGAAACGACCAGATTTAGCACCCGCGCCCAATAATTCCGGTCGCGATTTCGAGGGCTTTGGCAAAAGCCTGCTCGGCGTCGAGTTTTGTCGTGTCGAGCACGACGGCATCGGGAGCAGGCTTAACGGGAGCGAGGGATCGCGTCGCGTCGCGCGCGTCGCGTTCCTTCATGTCCGCAAGAACGGAGGCGTAAGTAGCATCTTGGCCGCGCGCCCGCAACTCTTTAAAACGCCGCATCGCACGCGCCTCGGCACTTGCCGTCACGAATATCTTAACGGGAGCGTCGGGCGCAATAACCGTCCCGATATCGCGTCCGTCCAGAACCGCGCCTTTTTTGCCTTGGGGCGGCTTTTCGCAGAAATCTTTCTGGAATTTCAATAGGGCAGCGCGAACGGCGGGAAGAACGGCGACTTTGGACGCAGCCAAAGAAGCTTTATCCGAACGCAGCTCGTCGTCATTTGCGGCGCCAATAATCTGCGCCGCATCGAGCGCCAAAGCCGCTTTTTCGGCCTGCGCGGCATCGGAAGGATCGCCTCCCTTCCGCAATACGGCCAATCCCACGGCGCGGTAAAGAAGCCCCGTATCCAAATGCGCAAAGCCGAAATGCTGCGCCAACTTGCGTCCGATCGTGCCTTTGCCGGAAGCCGAAGGTCCGTCGATGGCGATAACGATAAGAAGGGGCTTTTCCATATAAATTTACGCGTATTTTTTCACGACTTCACAGATTTCGGTGACGAGCTCCTGCACCAATTCGCCGTCGTCGCCCTCGGCCATCACGCGAACGAGCGGCTCCGTGCCCGATTTGCGGATGACGAACCGTCCCGCGCTTCCCAATTTCGCCTCGGCGGATTTAATGGCCTTGCGCACCGCCGGATGCTCGAGAACGTCGCCTTCGGCGCGAACGTTGTTCAAAACCTGCGGAACGGGTTTGAAAACCGAGCAAACTTCGCTTGCCTTGCGGCCGCTTTCGCGGATGACGGACAAAACCTGCAACGCCGCGATCAATCCGTCTCCCGTTGCGCAATAGTCGCTGAAAATGATATGGCCGGATTGCTCGCCGCCGACGTTGCAGCCTTTTTCGCGCATCGCCTCGACGACATAGCGGTCGCCGACGGGCGCGCGGTGCAAAGCGATGTGGTGCTTCGCCAAAAACCGCTCCAATCCCAAATTCGACATGACGGTTGCCACCAACGTGTTGTTGTTGAGGAGTCCCTGCTTGGCCCACGTGCGGGCGATCAATCCCATAAGCTGGTCGCCGTCGATGCGCTTGCCGTTCTCGTCGGCCATAATCAGGCGGTCGGCGTCGCCGTCGAGGGCGATTCCCAAATCGGCCTGATGCAAAAGAACGGCTTCCTGCATCAGCTGCGGATGCGTCGCGCCGCAACGATCGTTGATATTGCGCCCGTCGGGGCTTACGGCGACGGGAATCACTTCCGCGCCCAGTTCCCATAAAACGGTCGGCGCGACCTTATAAGCGGCTCCGTTGGCGCAATCGACGACGACTTTAAGCCCGCCAAGCTTGCCATTTGAATACGTCGCCTTGGCGTATTCGACATAGCGGCCTATCGCGTCATCGAGGCGGCTCGCGCGGCCCAAAGCTTCGGGCGCGGCGTGATCGGATGCTAAATCTCCGTCCATCCGCGCTTCGATCTGCAATTCCAGTTCGTCGGACAATTTGCCGCCGTCCGGGCCGAACAATTTGATGCCGTTGTCCTGATAGGGATTATGCGAAGCCGAAATCATCACGCCCATGTCGGCGCGCAGGCTTTTGGTCAGCATCGACACGGCAGGGGTGGGCAAAGGGCCAAGCAAAATCACGTCCATCCCTTTGGCAATGAAGCCCGCCGTCAAAGCGGGCTCGATCATATAGCCCGAAAGGCGCGTATCCTTGCCGATGACGACGCGATGCCGGTATGTGCCGCGCTTGAACAGGCCCGCAGCGGCCATAGCGACGCGCAACGCCGTTTCGGCGGTCATCGGCTCCGCATTGGCCGTGCCGCGAATCCCATCTGTGCCGAAGTACTTCCGTGTCATTTTTAAGCCTGTTTATATCTATTTAACAACGCGGAACAGAAGATAGTCCGATGCTACGGGAATCTCAATCGGCTTGAGCCATGCCGGATTTTGGCCCCGTATCAGCCGTTCGATCAGGGGTTGGGAGGCGTCGATATTGGTGAAATGCAGCAACCCGTCCTTGCCCGGAAGCAGGCGCATATGGCCCAGCGAAAAATAATCGCTGCCCACATAAAGCGTCGACGCGTGACGGCAGACCATGACCAAATCCGCGTTCCATTTCCGCGCGGCGGCGAGGGCGGGAGCGTCCTCGGCGGAGCTGAAGAAAGCGTAAGCGTCCGCATTTCCGGGCACGTTGAAATTTCCGGCGATGATGCGATGCTTTGTTGCGAACAAAAGTTGAGGGCCCGTGTCGCCGATGTTCATGATCGTCAAAGGCTTGGCTCCCAAGCCTTCGGAATCGTTCAAGAAGGGAAGGACGTTTTCCATCGGGCAGGGCGGTGCTTTGGCGTCGGCGGGAAACAAGGCGACATCGGGATAGATCGGCATGTGATCGACAAAAGCGGGCAACAGCACGACGAACAAAGGGCCAAGCAAAACGAACGCCCCGATTTCCGCCCAGAACAACGGGCGGTCCCACAATCGTTGCCCTAATTTATCCCATCCCGCGACAAGCAGATAAGTCAAAGGAACGAGAGAGAAAAACTCCGCGAATATTCCAACGCGCGATTGCCAGAAAAGCGTCAGCGCGAGAGTCGAAAGCAGAAAAACGCCTTGCGCGAGCCAGATCAGGCGCATTTCTTTTTCCGCGCGCTTGGCCGCAACAAGGCACACGACGAAAGCGACGAGGGGCAGAAACAAAAAACGCGAGAAAGTTATTGCGGCTGGAATCAGCGTCACGGGCATAAAGCGGTTGAAATGCAAACCGTGAATTAAAGGCTGCGCTTCGACAATGTTATTGAGCGCGGATGTCGCATCGAACGCGTCGTAGTCGGCAAAGGGGCCGCGCAAGGCGCTCGGAACAAGAGCGAAAAAAGCCCAAGCCGCCGCAAAGCCAAGAAGCGCGTAAACGGAAAGCCTTGCCGCCTTGTGATAAACCGTTTTTCCGATCCCCCACCCCGCGACAAAAATCGCGCCGGACAAAATGGCAAAAATTACGTAAACGGGCGAAAACCACGATACGGCGAGAGAAGAAAATTCGGCGCGGGTCAAGGCGATCGGAATAAGCGCTGCGGAAAACAAAGGCAGGCAAATTCCGAAAACCGCCGCGTTCCGCGCGACGTTTCCCGAAAGCCAAGCGGCGGCGACGCCAAGGCAGGCGATAAAGACAATCGCGCAAGGCAAGCCTTCGGCCCCGATCCAGAAGCTGCAAGAGAAAGCCAGAGCGACCAGCGCGGCGAACAAAGCGCCTTTATCGTCGCGGATGATCCGGATCAAGCTTAATAAGCCGAAACCCGCGATAAGGGCCTGAACGCCGTGATGTCCCGCGCGCCCGGGCGTATAGTTGAACAAAAGCATCGGTGCGAACAAAAGCATGACGCAGGAAAGGTTGGCGCGGTCTTCCCCGACGAAGACCTTGGCGATTGCGGGCAGAAGCGCGAGCAAAACCATAAGCCACAGCAGGGGCACGATAAACGCGGCGATAAAAACGGCGCTGGAGGCGCCAAAATGCGGGATAAAAGGTAACGCCACAAGCGCGATTGGAATGTCGATCAGGCGCGACCAATGAATGACGGTGTGCGCGCCCGGGCTCATGCGCGGAACGGACAAATCGTACCAGCTTTGACCTTGCAGCCAGCTAATGACCTCGTTCATGCGCATGAAATCGTCGGGGTCCGCGAGGCGGTGCGTGAAAATCGGGCTCATGGGGTGCAAAGCAAAGCACAGAACGAAAAACCCGAAGACAGCAAACGGCAATGCCGCGTAAACCCGAGAAGGACGCCGGCGGTCGAGGCCTAAAATGCGGAATAAGTTTTTCACGCCTCCTCCTTTTGCGTTTTTGCATCCAGCACCCGCCGCGCGATGTCGAGGGAAAACCCGGCTCTCGCCAGCGCGGCAAGGTCTTTGCGGCGGATATCTTTGTCGGCGGGAATTTTGCGGAACGGACCCATTTTGCGCCGCCGCATAAGAGCCCAAACGGCGGCTACTTCCGCTTCTTCCGGCCCGAATTCTTCCGCGTTTTTCTCGAGCGCCGACGCCACAATCGCACGGCTGATACCCCTTAAGCCAAGTTTTTGTGCGATAAGCCGACGCGACCGTCCCTGCCTGCGCAGGCTATTGACTTGCGTTTCGGCAAAGGCCGCGTCGTTAAGGACACCGTTTTTTCTATATTTTTCAATAAGTTGTCCGATAACCCCACGCAGTTCGCGCAAAAGTTCCGCATCGGCTGAAAAACCCGGATTTTGCATTGCCGCACGGCGCAGGCGATTCTCCAGAACGCGCCGCAACGAAGCTTCGGAGGCGGCATAGCGTCCGAGATATTGCAAAGCAACATTTGCAAGGCTTTGAGCGGTCGGAATTTTGCGCGTTTTCGGTTTCATGCGTCTGATTTTGTTACAGGATAAGTATTATAACGCAACGTTAAATGTTTTTTAAGCCGTCGCGTATAATAAGGGCGGGACTTTATATAAGACAAGGCACATTAATGCGCGAAGACAAGCGCCGATATTTTATCGAATTACAAATAAACGGCGGAGAAAACGTATCCCGCCGCCGCGAAGCGGAGGTGCGCCGCGCGCAAGCCGAGCGATTCGTCGGCGAAATTTCCCTGTGGCTGCAAGAGCAGGAACTGAAAGACAAAGTCGCGTCGATCGCCGTAACGGCGCTGGGGCAGGTCTTGATCACGTGCGAGCAGGACATTATCAACCGGATGCGCGGGGACGAAACGCTGAACATCGCGACGATTCGCTCAGGCACAACATTGACCGAAAGCGTCCAGCGCGTTTCGGGCGCATAGGGCGATTAAAACCCCGCCGTTTTCGCGAGAAACTCCCGCAATTCCGCAATGCCCAATTTATCCTCGGCGCTTGTCGCGATAATGCCGCCGAGGGCCGCGGGATGCTTTTTCGCAAGCGCTTCGGCTTCTTTCAGAAGATTTTCGCGCTCAATCTTCCGCGCCCGATCCATTTTCGTCAGCACAATTTGATAAACGACGGCGGCACGGTCGAGAAAATCCATCATTTCGATATCGTTGGCCTTCGCTTCGTGCGTGCCGTCAAGCAGCAAACACACGCATTTCAACGCCTCGCGTTTGCGCAAGTAAGCGCTGATTAAACCGTTCCATCTTTTTTTCTCGGCCTCCGGCGCTTTGGCGTGGCCGTAGCCGGGCAAATCGGCGAGCATAAGCCGCTGCCCCAGATTGAAAAACACGATTTGCTGCGTGCGCCCGGGCGTTTTCGATGCGCGCGCCAAAACCTTTCGCCCCGTCAGAGCGTTGATAAGCGACGATTTTCCCGCATTCGACCGCCCGATGAAAGCGACTTCGGGTAACGCGCCTTCGGGGAATTGCGACGGCGCGGCAGCCGCAAGAACGAAATCGCATTGTTGCGCAAAAAGCTTCCGGGCTTCTTCGGAGTCGGTCATTTCTTCAACAGCCTTTTTCCCTCGTGAAGTTGCCAGAAAACGAGCGCGGGAGCGAAGAAAAGCAGATCGCGTCCGCGCCGGATAAGAGCCAAGGCAGCTGCGGTTTCATGCGGCAGGCCCAGCATTCCGCCGAACACAAGAAACCCCGCTTCCTGTACGCCCAGCGCGCCCGGAACGGCGAAAGCGATGCTGGCCGATCCTTGGATCAGGGACTCGATCATAATCGCTTCGGTCCATGATAAGGGATGTCCCAGAAAAACCAGCGCCATCCAGATTTCGACAGACCCGAGAGCCCACGCGGCGAATTGCCAGATCGTGCATACGACTGCGCGCCCCGTGCGGCGGTAAATGACGGTCACGGCGCGGTCCAGCCGCGCCGCGTCTCCCGCCAGATGCCCCCATTTATCGCGGAACACCGCGCGGAAAAGGCGCAACAACAATCCGAAAAACCCGATCCTTTGCACAAGAACCATCGCGCCGAGCAGGGGCGTCGATAAAACGAAACCCCACGCCAGCTGCGTGACGATATCTTTGTCGCTGACGCGCAGCGCGAATAAAAGAATGCCAATGGCGACGAACAGGAAAATCGCCGCGATCGACAGCGTCACCTCGACGACCGTAATCGCAATCGCCACGTTTTTGCGCATGCCGTGGGCGATCATCATCCTCACGCAGGCGATTTCGCCGCCAACCCGCGCCACGGGCATCAAGAGATTAATCGCGGTGCGCACCCACATATAATAAGTGAACATCGACAAAGTCGGGCGTTTTTTCCCCGGAATGAGGATAAGCCAGCCATAGGTGGAAGCGACAAGCGGCACGATATGAAATGCCGCGACCCAAACGATGCCCCAGCCAGCCTGTGCCAAAGCTTGAAGCACAAGCCCCCATCCGCTCCACACGATAACGGCGGTGGCGGCAGCCAAGCCCAGAAGCCCTAAAAACGCAGCCCAACGATACATAACGACTCCTTGCCTAGCCCTAACTCTGGCGGGTGACTGCTTTGTCGCTGCGGTGCTCGGATCCGCACGTACCTTAGAGTACGCTTGCGGTCCTGCGCTCCTCGCTTCTCGTGCGGGCAAAAGCGTCCGCCCTAAAACTGCTTCGCCCGTTCTTGCCGCGCCCCCTCGCCAGAGCGGGTTATGCAAGGGTCTCTTTCTCAACACACACGAACAACAAAGACAAGGTTTCTTCTACCACAAAAAGAAAAGGCGGGAATCGCTCCCCGCCTTTCCTCTTATACTAGACGCTAATCGTTAGATTAGAACGCCAACTTTTGAGAAACCAACAGGACGTACCCGTCGTTTCTGACGCTCGCGGGAGTCGTGCCGCTCGTCGCCAGTCTCTGGTCGAACAGAACGCCATCGACGTTCGTGGTCAGACCAGGAGCCCAAGTGTACGCGCCGCCCAAACTATAGGAATTAAGAGCTGCGACGTAGTTGGAGTTGTCCTTAATCGAAGAAGAAGCAAAGGCCAAATCATTGTCATAGCCTTCGCCGAACTCGTAGCTCGCAGCGACCGCAGCCTTGCCGAACTCATATTTCAAACCGGCAGTGACTGTGCGCTGATCGCGGCCTTGTCCGACAACCGTATCATAGCTGCCGAGGTCGTTGTAGGTAGCGCCGAAGGTAAAGCCCTCAGCCGCAACCTGCGCGCCGACGCCCCAAGCGGTGAAGTCTTGGACTTCTCCGGCGGGAGCATAAGCGAGCCACAGCGGGTTATAAACGATAGGAAGGTAACCGCTCGCAGACGTGCCCGTAGCAGTCGCTTGCGTGATATCCTTTGTGCTGCCCGTGATAACGTCCGCGCTGACGCCGACCGTGACAGGCTTAAACGAGCCCGTGTAGTCAATCGCGCCCTTCACGACGTTACGATACGGAGACAGAACATCCGACACAGCCGTAAGCTGCGTCTGGTTGTTCGCAACTTCCACGCTGCTGCTGCCGTAGTTGTAGAAGTTCGGAGCGAACGTCACGCCAGCTTGCACCTTTTGCGTGTCGTTGCCGACCTTCGGGGTGAAGTAGGTGATGTTCGTGCTGTGATCGGTTCCGTCGATGCCAACAACGAGGTTCTTGGCAAACGTGAACGTGTCGAGGAAGTCGATGTAGCTGCCCGTGACCTGGCCTTCGCCGACGGTCGGAGCCGCAATGGCCAGATCCGTCGCGCCGTGCGAGTCGCCCAGCACCAGCTTGCCAAACGCGCCCGACAGGAAGACGTTCGCTTCGGTTACGGAGATCTGATTGCTTTCGCCCATGAACAGGTTCGAGATATCGGGGTTGTTATCGAGGCTCAGATTGCCGCCGTATTCGATCCCGTTGCCCGTCTTGCCGTTAACGGCAAAGTTCAGGTCATACAGGGTGTTGAAGTCGTCGTTATTTTCGCTGACGCCTTGAGTTGCCACCTTGCCTTCGTGGAACGCACCGGCCATCACGTCAACGTCGCCGCCGACAGTCACGGTGAGCGGCGAGGTCGCGGCTTGAGCGGCGCCTGCCACTGCAAAACCGACGAGAGCCGTCGTTGCTAATAGAATCTTACGCATGTTTCCCCCTTGTTTTGTTAAGATTGGGTATCAATAGAAGTTTAGAGAAGAGGCGATATGCCTCACGGCGAGGAATTTGAGGCCTGAGGCCTGCACAGACAAGCTAGAAATGCCTTTTTGGCCAAGACTCCGGCTAAATGTTGCATTCCGGCAACAAGGCAGCCCCCAACGGCATGCCATAACATATTGATATATAAGAAAATCGCAATTCTTATGCAAACGGCAGGTAAATAAAAACTTAAAGCGAAAAGCACACAAAATAAGAAGAGAAAAAGCAATTTTTCCCGTTTTTATGATTCCACCTCCGAAACGACGATTCTTTGAGATATACAAAGAAAACGACATATGCGGAAAAGGTATCGACGTTCAGACCCCTCTTTGCCCACAAGGGTGGGCGGAGAGCGATATGCTCAGCATTTCGACTTCGCTCTTAATCCCTTGCATTCAACGCGGCCTCAGCCTTAAATAGACGGCTCCAGAATCGTTTTCTCCTTAACCGGAACATCATGAAATCATTTTTGCTTATACCCGTTTTGTTCGGGCTTCTGGCTTTGTCCGCCTGCGGCGACATCAAGACCGATCCGACTTACAGCGACAAGGCTCACGACGATCTATATAAAAACGGCAGCCTTCTCAGCGATAAAGGGGGATGGAATCTCTTCGGGGAAGACGAAAAGAAACCTAATGAAAATAATGGGATAGGCGTCAATGGCTTCTTATGGCGTGCCTCGCTCGATACAATATCCTTTATGCCTATTGCCTCTGCGGATCCGTTTGGCGGCGTTGTTTTAACCGATTGGTACAGCGCGCCCGACACGCCTGCCGAACGCACAAAACTGAACGTCTTCATCCGCGACCGCGAATTGACGGCTAACGGCATTAAGGTGACGGTTTTCCGCCAGACGAAGAACGCCAAAGGCATTTGGGAGGACGAGCCGGTTTCGGCAACCACGGCGGTTTCGATAGAAAACGCCATTTTGACCCGCGCGCGGCAAATCCGCTTGGCGCAGAAACAATTTAACTAGGTCTTAACCCTGATTGCGATTTGCTTTGTCCGCCGAAGCCTTGGCGAAGGCGGAAGCCCAATAGACGGAATCGCCTAAGACAGTTCTTACGTAATCGTCGGGCATTTGGACAGATGTTCCTGCAGTTTTCCCCCCGAGAAGGGCTTTGTCAGAAAGCCTTTGGCGCCCAAGCGCGTGGCATTCTCGACGTTGTCGAAAGAGCTGTCGGCGCTGAGCATGACGACGTAAGCCTTGGGATCGAAGGCCAGAATTTTCGAAAGCAAATGAGTCCCATCGGCATTCGGCAGATGAATGTCGAGGAAGACGATATCCGGAGAATGTCTCTTATAGGCTTCTAAAACTTCGGCGCCATCCGCCACTTCGACGACCGTGTAATTCGCTCCCACGCCCTTTTTGACAAGAGTTCGTAAAAACATGTCGTCGTCGGCGACAAGGACGATATTTTCGCGCCGCGTGGCGCGGGTGTCGGCAAAAGTCGGATTAATGGGGCTTTTGTAAGTGATAAATATCTCAAGCTTGGCGATACCGTCCTTCGTCGCCTCGTTTACGGAAATCTGACATCCGTTTTCGGGCAGGGCTTTGCCGACGTTGTCGGCGACGGCGGACGAGGGATTGTTTTCTCCCCACCGCACGATCATCAGAATCTCGCGGGGATTGCAGATGTAAAGTTTGCCTTCGCGGCCCTTGAACAAGGCGTGAACCATTTCGGCCACTTTTTTGATTGTCAGTTCCTTGTCGGAATCTTCCGTCAGCCGGATGTCAACGAACAGCCAGTCTTTCAGCGACATCTTGATGTAGGGCAGATAATTGAGGAGTTCTTTGCGGTCTTTGGGGTATAGAATTTCCATATCGTTTGCCTTGTTTCTTAACGCGCGGAACGGGTCGTCCAATAGCGGTCGATGATATCGTCGATCTTTCGTTTGTCGAAAGGTTTTGTTAAAAACCCGTCGACGCGATTGAAAGACGCTTCTTCCTTGTCGTCCGTATAGTCGCTGGCCGTCGCCATGACGACATAGGTCTTGGGATTGCGTTCCTTGATCTTATAAGCGAGATCGTGGCCGTTTCCGTCGGGCAGGAGAATGTCCAGAAATACGATGTCGGGGGTTTTCTTGAGATAGGCGTTCCACCCCTCCTTGACGCTGGGAGCCGTTTCGACGATGTGCTCTTTTCCAAATGCGCCGCTGAATATTTCCCGCAAAAGCACGCTGTCTTCGACCACAAGAATATGCAAAGGACTGCGCGCCTTTTTCTGTTCGGTATTCTCGATCATCGACCCCCCCCCCCCCTTGTATCTGTATGACAGAATGATCGCTCGCGCTTTGGTTGTGATACTATAAGGAAAAAGTAAAGAAAGTTTGCGCCCTTTCAAAATATCGACATCCGGTCTTAATCATAAAATTAAAATTTCGTTAACAACGCCTCTTGAAACAATGGGTAAGATGGCCTATCTCCACACCACTACACAGTACTGTCTGGCTAATAATCGTTTAACATTAAGGAGATGTCCTATGAAGTTCCGTCCTCTGCATGACCGCGTTGTCGTTCGCCGCATCGAAGGCGATCAAAAGACTGCGGGCGGCATCATTATCCCCGATACGGCCAAGGAAAAGCCCCAAGAGGGCGAAGTCATCGCCGTTGGCCCTGGAGCCCGCGATGAATCCGGCAAGATCGTCGCGCTCGACGTGAAGGCGGGCGACCGCATCCTGTTCGGCAAGTGGTCGGGAACCGAAGTGAAGATCGACGGCGAAGAACTGCTCATCATGAAGGAATCCGACGTCATGGGCGTGATTTGCTGCGGAACCTGCAAGTCCAAGAAATAAGCGACGCACACTCTCTAACGAATAACAAAGGAAACAAAAATGGCTGCAAAACAAGTTCTCTTCGGAACCGACGCTCGCGATAAGCTGCTGCGCGGTCTCGATATCCTCGCCAATTCCGTCAAGGTCACGCTGGGGCCCAAAGGCCGCAATGTCGTGATCGAGAAAAGTTTCGGCGCGCCGCGCATGACCAAGGACGGCGTCACGGTCGCGAAGGAAATCGAACTTTCCGACAAGATGGAAAACATGGGCGCGCAAATGCTACGCGAAGTCGCCTCCAAGGCCTCCGATAAGGCGGGCGACGGCACGACGACCGCGACGGTTTTAGCGCAAGCGCTCTCTCGCGAAGGCCTTAAGGCGGTCGCGGCGGGCATGAATCCGCTCGATCTGAAGCGCGGCATCGACAAGGCCGTCGAAGTCGTGATCGAAGACCTTAAATCCCGTTCGAAGAAGGTCTCCAGCAACGCGGAAATTGCCCAAGTCGGCACCATTTCCGCCAACGGCGATAAGGAAATCGGCGACAAGATCGCCGAGGCGATGGGCAAGGTCGGCAACGAATCCCCGATCACCGTCGAGGAAAGCAAAGGCCTCGAGACCGAGCTCGAAATCGTCGAAGGCATGCAGTTCGATCGCGGCTATTTGTCGCCGTACTTCGTGACGAACGCCGAAAAGATGCTCGTCGAACTGGACAGCCCTTACGTCCTTTTCCACGAAAGCAAGCTGTCAAGCCTGCAACCCCTGCTTCCCGTTCTCGAAGCGGTCGTGCAGTCGGGCAAGCCGCTTTTGATCGTCGCCGAGGAAGTCGAAGGCGAAGCTCTGGCGACGCTCGTCGTTAATAAGCTGCGCGGCGGCCTTAAGGTCGCGGCGGTGAAAGCCCCGGGCTTCGGCGACCGCCGCAAGGCGACGCTCGAAGACATGGCGATTTTGACGGGCGGACAGGTTATTTCCGCCGATCTCGGCATCAAGCTCGAGAACGTCACGCTCGACATGCTCGGCAACGCCAAGAAGGTTCGCATCGACAAGGACAACACGACGATCATCGACGGCGCGGGCAAGAAAAAGGACATCGAAGCCCGTTGCAGCCAGATCAGACAGCAGATCGAGGAAACCACGTCCGATTACGACAAGGAAAAGCTGCAGGAACGCCTCGCCAAACTGGCGGGCGGCGTGGCGATACTCCGCGTCGGGGGTGCTTCCGAAGTTGAAGTCAAGGAACGCAAGGATCGCGTTGACGACGCCATTCATGCGACCAAGGCCGCGGTCGAGGAAGGCATCGTCGCGGGAGGCGGGGCCGCTTTGCTCTATGCCATCCGTGCGATCGAGAAAGTTCGCCAGACGAACGACGACCAACGCCGCGGCGTGGACATCGTTCGCCGCGCGCTCGAAGCCCCGATCCGCCAGATCGTCGAAAACGCCGGCGTCGACGGCTCGATCGTCGTGGGCAAGCTGATGGAACAAAAGGACATCAACTTCGGCTACGACGCTCAGAAGAACGAATACGGCGATTTGCTGAAATCCGGCATCGTCGATCCGACCAAGGTCGTCCGCATCGCGCTTGAAAGCGCCGCGTCTGTCGCGGGTCTTTTGATCACGACCGAAGCGATGATCGCCGACAAGCCCGAGAAGAAGGCAGCCCCCGGCGGTGGCGCTGGCGGCGGAATGGGCGGAATGGGCGATATGGACTTTTAACCGACGCCTTTATGCTTAAAATGAAGGGCCGCAATTACTTGCGGCCCTTTGTTTTTAAAGGGAGAATCCGGATTATATTCTTGTTCTGAAAGTATTTATTGTGAAGTAAGTTAAGCCATCCGATTTTTAAGGAAGAATTTTTAATGAACGATCTTATTTTCATAGACGCGTTGGATCAAACAACGGAAAAGCAAAAGAGGGAAGATTTGCACCGGCTGCTTTTCAGCTTTGGCTATGTGCTGTGGGAAATTCTGGGCGGCAGGGATATCGACCTCGATGAAGCCGCCGCGCGCTTGCAAGTTTCTCCCGACACTCTTCGCATCATCATCCAAGGAAAACAAGGCGTCTCACAGCAAGAGATAAAAGATAAAAACTGGCGTGAGATATTTGTTCGATACTATCCCGAAACGTGGTCGTTTCATGAGCTTTCCTTTAATCAATATGCCGCTTTCTTGAAGAAGCATCCGGCGAAGGTCCGCGAATACAAGAACCTAAAACCGGAAGACGAGAAAAGTTTCGGATATCTGCTTTGGCTCATCATCGGCGGCGAAGACGCCGACATCAATGACGCCGCCCAATGTTTGAGAATTTTTCCTGGCACCCTTGACGCGCTTCTTCACGGCAAAAAAGGAATTTCACAGCAAGGGATCGCCAGCAGGCAATGGCGCACGATTCTCGCGGGGCATTATCCGGACGCGTGGCGACGCTATGCGGTCGATTTTGAAAAACACGTCGCTGCATTGCCGACGTACGGAAAAATTAAATCTCAAAACCTCGAAGACGACGGAAGCTTCGGATTTGTACTCTGGCTTATTCTCGGAGGAGAAAACGCGGATATACCGGAGGCCGCCAAACGCCTGAAGGTGCATTATAGCGCCATTACCAAAGCCATTTACGGTTTATGGAAGCCCTCGCAACAAATAATGAAGGATAAACGGTGGCGCGAAACTTTTGCCGAATATTATCCCGAAACATGGCGGCAATACGAAAGCCTCTTTGAAGAACGTTCTGCCCCGTCGGTCAGAACCCCCTGCGTATCCGAGGACAAGAAAAGCTTCGGTTATGCGGTGTGGCTCATCATCGGCGGAAATCGCGCCAATATACAGGAGGCCGCCAAACGCTTAAAAGTCGATCGTTCGGAACTTAGTAAAATCGTCTGCGGTCGAAAACAGCCCTCGCAAAATACGGTGGATGAAAAACAATGGCGCCAAACGTTTGCCGAACATTACCCGGACGCGTGGCGTCAATATGAAAACCTTTTCGAAAAAAGCTTCGCGACGCTAACCGACCGCCAACTCAAGCCCCACGAACCCGAGGACAAGGAAAGCTTCGGCTATATTTTGTGGCTCATTATCGGCGGCAAAAACGCTCAAAAAAATAAAGCGGCCGAACAACTGAAAATAGATTCCGGTTCTCTCAGAGCCATTATTTACGGACGCGGAAATCCTTCGCAGGAATTGGTGAAGGAGAGACAATGGCGCAAGATTTTGGCTGAACATTACCCCGATGCCTGGGAACAATATGAAACGCTCTTCGAAGAACGCGCGGCGACATTGGCCAAATGTCCCTACGCAAGCGAAAAACCAACGCGCAACGCGAAGGCCCTTGCGAAAGAACGACGCGCCGATCGTTGCGAGTTTTAATAATCCCGACTCCTAACATCCCTTTGTTTCCAAAGGAATATCCAGGAAGATATTCTTGTTCTGAAAGTATTTGTTCTGAAGTAAATTAAATATTCTGATTTTTACGGAAAACTATTTATGAACGATATGTCTACAAATAAACCGGTTCAAAATGCTTTTCATAACGCAGCCAGCTTGCCCGTCTGCGGCAAGAGCTTTGAATTCGGCTATACGCTTTGGCTGATTCTCGGCGGCAAAGACGCTGACATGAATAAGGCCGCCGCTCTCCTGCAAGTTTCCTCCAGAAATCTTCACAACATTATTGTTTGCATGTGCGGGATTTCTCAGCAGGAAGTAAATGACAAAGAATGGCGCCAAATTCTTGCAACGCATTATCCAAAGACATGGCAAAAACACGGCGACGCTTTCAATCAATATGCCGCCGCATTGACGCAACATCCCGGAAGAACGTGCGAATATAAGAACGCCGAACCCGGAAACAAAAACAGCTTCGGTTACGCGCTCTGGCTTGTCATCGGCGGCGAAAACGCCGACGTCAAGGAAGCGGCAAGCCGTTTGAATGCCCGGCCCTGCGACCTTAATTCCCTCATTTCCGGCGCCTGCGGAATTTCGCGCCAGAAAGTCGTTTTAAACAGGTGGCCCGAACTTCTTGCGGAGCATTATCCCGAAGCGTGGCGGCGCTATGGCTCCGTTTTTGAAGAACGCCTCGCCGATCTGCCCGAAAGACCCGGCCGAACTTCCCGCGAACCCCGAAACAAGGAAAGCTTCGGCCATCTTCTTTGGCTCGTTCTCGGCGGCAAAAAAGCCAACGTCTCGAAGGCCGCCCAACGTCTGGAAGTCAAAGACTGTATTCTCAGCGACATTCTTCGCGGGAGAAAAAAGCCTTCGCAACAATGGTTGAAAAACAAACAATGGCGCAAAATTCTTGCCGAAAATTATCCCGACGCATGGAAACAATACGAAAAAGTTTTCGATGAACGCGTCGCCGAACTGATGGCAAGACCCGGACTGCGCCCGCCTAGAATAGCGCCGTTAACCATAGATTCCAGTTCCTAACATACCGGTTATCATCTACTTTCTAAGGAGATCATTTCAGGAAGGAGCATTTAAATGGGAAAATCGCTCGACGACATTTTACGGCAGGCGACGAAAAATTTTTCGAATGCGATAAAGAAAAAAAACGTCACCTTGGCGCTCGACGCCCTTAACGGAATGCCGGAAGAAAATCGGGATAGAACCCTTTGCGCGGACGGCGTCGTCTATTTTCTCGCGGTCAACGGAAACGTTGCGGAAAGAGAGCGTCTTTCCAAATTGATTCTGGTCTTACAACCGAACGTGCACAGGAAAATATCCAAAGCGCAAGGAGCCATGGCGGGACTTGAGAAAGCCGGACTGGTTAACGCGATCGATCAAATCTGGACGAGCATGGAATTATCCGATCACAGAAACCATCCACCTTCCGGCGGCTTGAAAATAAGCGCCGACAATACCTTGCATCGATGAGAAAACGGGACAGCCTCTACCGCATATACCCATGAAAACCGCTGAAAAAGGCCCACACGGCAAGGGCAGCCAATCCCAACGCCGTGACGCGGTTGACGGTGATGATGCGGCTTTCGGTGAAATGGCGCCGCAGAAGCCCGACGCCGCCCGACAGCACCAACCACCACAGAGCCGATCCGGCGAAAATCCCGCCGATCAGAACGTCGGCGTCCAATTTTCTCGTCACCGCGCCGAAGGTCGCCACGACGGCCAACGTGCCGAAAATAGTCAAAGGATTCGTCAACGTGATAATCAATCCGCTCAACGCCGCGCGCACGGTTCCCATCAGCGTGTTTTCCTTCGCCAGATCGATAACCCTTGTCACGAAATGGGTTTCATGAGGAGGCCTCGGATGGTCGAACCACGTATGCCACGCGGCGGCCAGAACGATGCATCCGCCGAGAAGCCGAATCGAATACTCGTATTGATGGATAAAGCCCAAAACGGCGCTGACGCCTAAAACGGCGATTGCGCCGAAAAGCGCATCCGCGCATGCCGCGCCCCACCCCGTCGCCAGTCCGACAATCACCCCTTTTTGCAAGGTGCGCCTGATGCACAGCAACCCCACGGGGCCTACGGGAGCGGCGATAACCACCCCAAGAACCAGACCTCGGTACAAAACGTCGAATTCTTCCAGCAAATGTGCTCTCCGTGAACCCAGCGCGACTCAGAGAAGATGAAAGCAATCCGTTATGACAAAGCGCGGAAGTTTAAGCAATACGGAACGAAAGAAACCTGCCTTTTTATTCCGCCGCATCTCGAAGGGCCGCCGCCATTTTAACAACCCGCGCCATAAATTTCACGTCATGCACCCGTACGATATCCGCGCCCTGCATGACGGAAATCGCGACGCCCGCAGCGGTGCCTTCCAGCCTTTCGTCGACTGGCAAACCCAGCGTATGGCCGATGAAAGATTTGCGCGACAATCCCATAAGAACGGGGAATCCCAACGCCTTGATGCGTCCCAAATTTGCGATAAGCGCGAGGTTTTGTTGCGGCGTTTTTCCGAATCCGATGCCGGGATCGAGGATGATTTTATCCCGCGCCACGCCCACCTTGAGGGCGGCATCGACCCTCATTTCCAAGACATGCGCAACGTCGGCAACGACGTTTTCATAGGGCGGGGCGTCGAACGATGCAAAGCTCCGCTGGCAATAAGGAAGATCGCGGCAAGGGCAATCCCTGATGCCCGCCGCCGCAGGACAAGAGCCGGGGGTTTTTGCGCTTCGGTTGACGGCGTCGGGAGCCGCGCGGTTATGCATCAACACCACGCGCGCGCCGGATCTCGCCGCGACCTCGCCCATACGCGCGTCGCCCGCCAGAGCCGTAATATCGTTGATAATCGTGGCTCCGGCCTGTAAGGCTTTTTCCGCCACGTCGGCCTTGACAGTATCGACGCTAACGGGCGTCGAACCTAACATTTTTTTTATAGCCGTAATAACGGGAACCACACGGCGGATTTCTTCTTCAATGGAAACGGAAACCGAACCAGGGCGCGAGCTTTCGCCGCCGACATCGAGCATATCCGCGCCATCCGCGACCATTTGTTCCGCTTGCGCCATGGCACGCGAAACAGTGTCGTCGCCGCGCAAAACGCCATCGCCGGAAAAAGAATCCGGCGTGACGTTGATAATGCCCATGACGAGGGGAAGGCTCATGAAAGAAGCCGCCCGAGATCGGTCATCTCGCAGTTTGGCAAAAGCGTCAGCATCTCCGCCACGGTTTTCCCGATTTTGGGATGCGTCCATTCCGGCGCGACGTCGGAAAGAGGCTTCAGCACGAAAGGCCGCTCGTGCATCCGCGCGTGAGGGAGGGTCAATTCCGGCGTTTCGAGAATGACGTCGCCGTAATAAATAATATCGATATCGATCACGCGCGGGCCGAATCTGAACGTCGGCGTTCGCCCGATCTCCCTTTCGATGTTTTTAACCGCCCAAAGCAAGGGCAGCGGCTCCAATTTTGTCGTTCCGGCGACGACGGCGTTCAGAAAAACCGGCTGATCGAGAATATAGGCGGCGGGCGTTTCGTAAACCTTCGACATCGCCTTGACATCGACGCAAGCCGCCAGAGCCTTGACGGCCCTCTGCAGGGAGCCGAGCCTGTCTCCGAGATTGGAGCCAAGCGCAAGCGCAACGGGGATGGAAGGAGTTTCAACCAACGGAGTTCTCCAGAACTTTTCGCACCAAAGCGATCGTGATCTTACGCCCTTCCGACAAAGCCGCAAGATCGAGCCTTTCGACCAAATCCCTGATGCTCGCGGCGTCGCGGGGCATACGCGGCGCGAGATAGGCGACGACGCCCGCGTCGAGCGCGACCTGCCTGTCGCGGAATTGCTTGACGATCAGGGCATCGAGAAGCGCGTCGTCTGGCGGAAGCAGCGCAATGGCCGGAAGCGCCAGCAAGCGCGACCGCAGATCGGGCAAAATAAATCCTGCCTGTCCCGCGCCGCGCGTCATCGTCAAAAGCAGCGAGCCGTTGATGTCCTTGATATGATTATAAAGATGAAACAGCTTTTCTTCGGCTTCGGGTTTTCCGGCCAAGGCGTCGGCGTTATCGATCGCAAAGGAAACCGTTTTCGCCGTCAGAGAAAAGGCGTCTTCCGCGAGCAAATCCTTCTCGGCCACAAGCAATCCCTTGCTTTTATCGAGCCACAAATTCAGCAAATGGGTTTTTCCGCTGCCCGCAAGCCCTACGAGGACCAATCCGTGCGCGGACCACCCCGGCCATTTCTCGATCCACGCGGCGGCGTCGCGGTTGCAGGGCGTGACGAGAAAATCGTCCGCGCTCATCGCGGCGTTATGAGGCAAAGGCAAAGGTAACTGGCGCATCTATTTGTAGAACTCGCTTGATCTATACTGGCGCACGCCGAAACGCACCAGAACGCCGATCACGGCGGCGGTCGGCACGGCGATCAGGACGCCCAAAAAGCCCATAAGCTTGATGCCCGAAATCAACGCGAACAATATCCAGACGGGATGCAGCCCAACGCGGTGGCCGACAAGCTTCGGCGTCAGCACATAGGCCTCGAAGAAATGCCCCACGGCGAACACGGCGATAACCAGACCGATGCGCAGCCAATCGCCGTCGAACTGCACGCAGGCCAGAATGACGCTCGTGACCCAGCCGAAAACCGTGCCGACATAAGGGATAATCGTCAAAATGCCCGCGATGATGCCGACGGTCGCGCCGTATTTAAGCCCGTTCGCGGCCAATCCCGTGCTGTAAACGACGCCGAGAATGACGCACACAATCGCCTGTCCGCGCACGAAGCCGGATAAAGTCTGGTCGATCTCGGCCATCTGTTGGCGGATGACGGCATAATGGGCGCGCGGAATCAGCTGATCGACGGCCTTGGTCAATTTATGCCAATCGCGCAGAACGTGGAACGCCGTGACGGGAGTTAAAATCGACAACGCGACGGCGTCGATCAGGGCAAAGCTTCCACTGACGATATGCTGAACCGCATGGCCAACCCAATCGACGGCCTCGCCGGTCGATTGTTCGGCCGCGCCGCGGATTTTCTCGACGTCCTCGGGAGAAAACCGCGCAAGCCAATCCTGCGCCCACGGTAGATATTGCTCGCGGATTTTGGCGATATAGTCGGGAAGGGAGTTGATGAGGGCGCCGATCTGGTGGTTCAGCATCGGCCAGACCAAAAGAACAATCGACGCCACGATGAAAAGGAACGCGGACAAAACGGTTAAAGCTCCGATCCAGCGCCGAACCTTGCGCTTTTCCAAGGCCGTGACGGCGGGCTCGAGGAAATAGGCGATCGCTAAACCCGCAAGAAACGGCAGCAGAACAGGCTTAAAGAGCCACAAAACGGCGACCAGCGCCGCAAGGATCAAAAGCCAAAAACGCAAGGCGAAAGGGTTAGTCGTGGGCATGAGGACATCCTTAAAGTAAGGAGGGATGATGAACCGCCCGACAGATTACCCTATTTTACGAAAAGGTCGAGATTTAAGCTTGGGATGTCTTTTGGAAGCTCTTCATCACGCTCCGTAGCGAAGATGCTGCCGATGGAACTTCTTTGTACGATTTGCCGCAAACAGTTTTTTAGGAAGGACGGGCATCCGATTTTTGCAATAGCGGTCGTCGCGTATCGTAATGTTATAGGTCGTTATGTTATTATTGGTTATCATGCTGAAGTTATGAGCGGTTAGATTGCTCAGTAGAAACTGCACTTGCGCATTTGTAAGTTCGTTGGCGTTTTTGTGAAAAAGGGCGTTTGAAAGAGCGTCGGTATATGGCTGCTCCACAACCGCAATGATGGGGGCGACGACTGCGGTAACGAATATGGCCGCACCCACACCGATGGCGAATCCCATCTTGGCGCTTGTCCCCCACTTAATTTCGCTGGTGTCGGTCTTGATAACGACGGTGTCTTCCTTAATTTCCTTGGTTTTTCCATGAATGTTGTCGGCTTTTTTGTCGATGCCGTTAATGCCCTTTTCAATATTCTTAATCCGACTATTTTCGAGCGCGGCTACCCGCGCGCTTATTTCGGCTTCCCTTTCCGTAACGATGCGCTTTTGCACCGAATCTATATAAAGTTTGAGTTTTTTCTCATCATTGAGAAAAACTTCGGCTTTATCAAGCTTCACTATTGATGGGTCTTTTTCGATTCCTTCGATGTAATCGTCGTAGGCGCCCCAAACGAAGGGATTTTTCGTCTTCTTAAAAGTTTTCTCAAAAGTCGCGTATGCCAACCCCAGAATCTCTTCTTTGCTGATATTCTCAGATTCTATCGCGTCTAAAGATTTGACATTATCTTCCTGATTGGCTGAATTTTCGGACATAAATATCCCCTTGAAAATTCCTTTTAAAAATTCTTTTGAACAACATTCAAAAAGCAAAAAACAAACTTAAATCAAGCGTCGCACGATATAATTTTTTTTAAACGATTTACTATCCCATTTTCCGAAACTGGGATAGTAGGCTGAACCAGATCAGCAAGAGGATTCTTGCCAGCCATAATAGCCTCTAAATCGGCGCTTATTTGTTCGTGAAGCTTCGCACGGACTTCCGGAGATTTCATGTGCTGATCGACCTCCCAAAGAATCATTCCCAATTCCGTCGCATTTTCAGGAGGCACAGAGTCTTTTGCGTTTATATAAGCAGCAACGGCGTCAATAACCCGCATATCTGGTGTTAGTTTTTTGGACATACCCGTCACCGTTTCTGGAATAGGGAAAATCCCTAATCTTTCTGGCGCAGTATATTCCATATTTTTCTCCGTTCAAAAAGTTTCACTACAAACGCGTCCCCTTATATTTTCCGTGTATCACAAAAAGAGGAGCTTGTAAAATAAATCAATACTTTCAGTACGTTGTGGTTATCAAACCCTTAACGAGCGTGTTTGATCTTTACCCTTAGGAGGCAAATTTTAACCGAGAATCCGGAAAACTCATTTATTTGCGGCTATGAATCCAAATTTACGGGGAATGAGAAAAAGCAGCCGAAATCTCCCCCGACAGAATTTTTTCTGCCTTTCAAACTTATAAAACGCGCCTCATTTGATAAGGCAGCAGCCTTTTATTGCAATTCCAACCGTCTTTCTGCTACAACCCGCGTGAAAATGAACGAACAAGATTAGAGACACAGTGACGACATTTGCCGATTTAGGGCTGAGCGCGGACATCCTTAAGGCCATAGAGGATGTCGGATATACGACCCCAACCCCCATTCAAGAACAAGCCATCCCTTACGTTTTGCAAGGGCGCGACCTTTTGGGCTGCGCGCAAACGGGAACGGGAAAGACGGCGGGTTTCGTGCTGCCGATGCTTGAAATGCTGGGCAAGGGCCGCGCGCGGGCGCGGATGCCGCGGTCGCTCATTCTCGAACCGACGCGCGAACTCGCCGCGCAAGTCGCGGAAAATTTCGAGAAATACGGCAAATACCACAAGCTTTCGATGGCGCTTCTCATCGGCGGCGAAACAATGGTCGAGCAAGTCCGCGCGCTCGACGCCAGCGTCGATGTTCTCATCGCCACGCCCGGGCGCATGCTCGATTTGTACGAGCGCGGCAAAATCATGCTCGCCGACATCAAGATTTTCGTGATCGACGAAGCCGACCGAATGCTCGATATGGGCTTTATTCCCGATGTCGAGCGCATAGCGGGATTGCTGCCGCCCTTAAAGCAAACCTTGTTCTTCTCGGCGACGATGCCGCCAGAAATCCGCAAGCTCGCCGACCGTTTCCTCAGCAATCCGAAGACCGTTACGGTTTCTCCGCCCGCAAGCACGGGCGAGAACGTGACGCAGAAACTCGCGATGCTGGCGCAGAACAGCGATTGGCTTAAGCGCGAGGCTCTCCGGTATCTTCTGAAAAAAGACGACGTTAAGAACGCGTTCATCTTCTGCAACCGCAAACGCGATGTTGCCACGCTGCACAAATCCCTCGTCAGCCACGGATTCAACGCGGGCGCTTTGCACGGCGACATGGAGCAATCCGAACGCACGTCGACGTTGGATAAATTCCGGCGCGGCGAAATCGCGCTTCTCGTCTGCTCGGACGTCGCTGCGCGCGGCCTCGATATCGACGCCGTCAGTCATGTGTTCAACTTCGACGTTCCCTTTAACGCCGAGGATTATGTGCATCGCATCGGGCGCACGGCGCGCGCGGGATTGACGGGCACGGCCTACACGCTTGTGACGCCGGACGACGCGAAGCAAATCGCCGCAATCGAGCATCTGATCAAGAAAACGATTGAACGCGAAGTTATCGAAGGCCTCGACGCGCCGCATGACGGGACGGGCCGCCACCGGCATCGCAAAGGCGAAGATCGTGATCGCCGCACCAGCCGCGGGCACGATACGGATTCCCGCCGCACGCGGGAAAAAACATCCGAGCCCTCCATACCCGCAGCAAAGGTGAAACCATTGCCTTCAAGCGGCACCGAGGACGAACTGCCCGCTTTTCTCCGCCGTCCGCCAGTTCCCCTAAAATCAAAGGGTTAACGTTTAAATCCAAAGAATAATTCTTGCGGACGCCCTTAGCCTCTGGCAATTCTTAGCACATGGGTTTCAGGCGTTCCCTTAAACGATTCGCGAGCGTTTCGGCGTGTCTTTTGGCATCGCTGCAGATATCGCCGTCTTTGGCCGACACGCCGCCTCTGGGTTATGTCGGGCCGGTGCCGCGCGAGGAGCCTGTTTCGATGCCTCCCCTAGGCTATACAGGCCCTGTGCCGCGTCCGGCGGAAGGTGCGCTCCCGCAAAAGCCAAATTCCCCCCTTGCCGCCGCGTCCAATCCTAAGGACGCCTCTAAAATCAGCCATTCCGGCGAAACGCTGATAACGGCCAGAAAAATGCATTCCGACAGCGAGACCGGAATCGTGACGGCGGAAGGTCAGGTCGAACTGGTACGCAATGACTACATGCTGCATGCCGACAAAGTTGTCTATAACCCGAAAACCGGCATCATGACGGCCGATGGCCACGTCGCGATCCTGACTCCGGCGGGCGACGTCGAATTTGCCGATCACGAGGAAATCACCGGCGACATGAAACAGGCGTTCGGCGAGAACGTCGGCATCCTGTTCCCCGACAATTCGCGTTTGGCGGCCAAAGTGTCGCAGCATTACGACGAGCGCTACACCGTGGCGAATAACGCGCTTTACACCGCCTGCAACGTGTGCCGCGAGAATCCGGATCAGCAGCCTCTCTGGCAAATGAACGCCGAAACGATCACGCACGACAATGTCGATCACAAAGTCTATTACCACGACGCGACGATCGATTTTGACGGCGTCCCCGTCGCTTACACGCCCTATATGTCGGCGCCGGATCCGACCGTCAAGCGCCAACAGGGATTTCTGCCGCCGATGCCGGGGTATTCCCCGAATATCGGCGACTATCTTAAAACGCCGTATTATTTCGACATCGCGCCGGACAAGGACGCGACGGTGACCCCGACGTTCAGCACGAATGACACGCTTCAGCTCGATGCGCAGTACCGCGAGCGTTTTGCAAGAGGAAATTTGGGGGTTGAGGGATCGATCGTTCAGGCCGACCTGATCGACACGAACTCCGGCGTCGATAAGGGACAGCAGGTGCGCGGCGCTTTATTTGGCAAATTCCTCGCCGATCTCGACAACACGTGGCGCGCGGGAACCGACGTGGAATACGCGTCCGATCGAAGCTATCTGCAACGCTACGAAATTTCGTCGCTCGATCAGACGGAAAGCCGCGCGTTCGTCGAAGGTTTTCAGGGAAGGAATTACGCCGTCGCCAATTCCTATTATTTCCAGAATTTGCGCGCCGACAGCAACATCACCGAGCCCGTCGTTTTACCCTCGGCGTCCATCAACGCTCTGGGCGATCCCGGGCAGGCGTGGGGGGGGCGCTGGTCGTTCGACGGCAACACGCTTCTCACGGAACGCGATAATTCGGGGCAGCCCGTCGCGGAGCAGGGGCCCGATACGCGAAGGCTGTCGTTGAACGGGGGATGGCAACGGCAACTGGTTTCGGACACGGGCCTTGAAACGACGATCTCCGGCCTGATGAGAACCGACAGTTATTGGGCGAATAACGTGGTCGATGCCAACAACGCTTCCGTCTATAATCAAGCGCTGTTCACGCGCGAATTCGAGCAGGCCAACGCCGTGCTGCGCTATCCGATGGGACGTTCCGGCAACGGCTATCAGCAGATTCTGGAACCGATCGTGGGCATAACGGCCGCGCCCGACGTGCGCACGATCGCCAAATTACCCGACGAAGACAGCCTCGACGTCGAATTCGACGAAACGAACCTGTTTTCGCCTAACCGCTTCACGGGCAGCGATTTGATCGAAGGGGGAAGCCACGTCACCTACGGGCTTCGCAACGCGATCACGACGGATACCGGCGCGCGCATCGACGTTTTTGGCGGAGAAAGCTATAACTTCGGCTCCAACAACGATTTTCCCGATTTGTCCGGGCTCAACGCGCGCGCGTCGGATTACGTCGGGCGCATCGATTTTTCCCCGGCCAAATGGTTTGATTCTAACTACGGATTCCGCCTGTCCGAAAACAATTTTTCGCCGCAGAGGCAGGATGCCTATATTTCGGCGGGCGCGCCCGTCTTCCGCCCGTCCGTGCGCTACGTTCAGGCCTACGAGTACGATACGACGACGGATTTGATCGATCAGGTCAGGCAAATAACGCTCGGCTTTTCGTCAACGTTCGCCAAATACTGGACGGTCGCCGGCTCGCATCTTCAAGCTTTCGATCCGTCGCCGGGGCCCCGCACGACGAACGTCGCCGTCACGTATGTCGACGAATGTTTTGCTTTCGGCGTCAACGTGTCGCACGACGACACCAATCGCCTCGATATCAGTTCGGGCACGTCGGTCGCGTTCCACTTCTATCTGAAGAATCTCGGAAGCCTTCACACCGACTCCGTTGGCCATATCACTTTCCCTGCCGAGTTCAGGCAAACGGCACCCTGAGAAATTCCAATGCCTCGTCATAATTTCTGACGACATCGATCCCCGCCGGAGCCTCGACTTTTTCTTCCGTGAGCCACAAACAAAGACGAAGGCCTCCGTCTTGCGCCGCCCGCATGTCGGTCAAAGCGTCCCCCAAAAAAGCCGAACGCAGGGGGTCCAAATCCAAGCGGCGGATCGCTTCCAAAACCATTCCCGGCTGAGGCTTGCGCCAGAAGCTCTGGCGCGTGAAAACCGGATCGACGCCCTTGTCGTGCTCGAAACAGGCCAGCACCAGATCGATGTCGATGGATTCTCTTTTCAGTTCGCGCAGCATATACCGCGTCAGGTGGCGATAATCGTCCGCCGAATAAAGCCCGCGCGCGACCCCGGCCTGATTCGTCGCGATGGCGAGGCGATAGCCCAAATCCCGCGCCGCGCGCAGGAAAGGAAACACGCCGGGCAGAAACGAAAATCGCTCCATCGAACCGATATAACCGGCGTCGGCGTTGATGACGCCATCCCTGTCCAAGAGCAACGCGCGATTTTTGTTCATTGTTTCTCCATTTATTCCCATTTATATTCCCAATTCCCATTTTGATTCAACCTTCCTTAGGAACACAACCATGCTGGCCAAACTTGTTCGATTAATTACCGTCCTTTGTGCCCTCTTGCCCGGAGTTTTTTCCATGACCTCATCCGCCGCGCCCGCGTCAGACCCCGAAAACACGATTTATCTCGACCTTCCGACGGGACGCGTCGTCATCCAACTGCGCCCCGATCTCGCGCCCGCGCACGTCGCGCGGATCAAGGAATTAACGCGCCAGGGCTTTTATGACGGCCTTGCCTTTCATCGCGTCATCCCGGGCTTTATGGCGCAAACGGGCGATCCGCTCGGCACCGGCATGGGCGGTTCCGGCCAAAAGCTGAAGGCGGAATTTTCAAAGGAACATCATGTGCGCGGCACGGTATCAATGGCGCGCGCCGCGAGTCCCGACAGCGCCGACAGCCAGTTCTTCATCTGCTTTGCGGACGCGCCATATCTCGACGGACAGTACACGATCTGGGGACAGGTGACATCCGGCATGGAATTCGTCGATCAGATCAAGGCCGGCTCGTCCTCGAACAACGGCGCGGTTACCGATCCAACCAAAATCGTGAAGATGCAGGTCGCTGCCGACGTTAAAGGCTGATTTATTTCGGAAACAATCTAACGCCGGAGAAATTCTCGACGGCAATCCGTGAGCAAAAATCCTGCCACGGGCATTTTTGGCACGGGCGGGAGATTTCTCCGTTGGCGAATGCCCGGCGTAACGCCGTGACGCTGCGACGGCCAAGCTTCAGCCGATCTCCGGCCTTTAACGTCGGCATGTGCAAGGTGCGAGAAACCGCATCGAGAGCGAGAGCGTCGTTTTTCCCGACGCTCTTCTTGGGGCAAACTTTAGCGTGTTCGCACGTGTCTCTGCCGTCAACGCGTAAGGTTACGCAAATATCGTCGGGGCCAGAGACAATCTCTATCACCGCGCCGTTAGCGATTTGATCGACGACGGCGTTGAAATTTTCGACGAAAGCGGGCGTATATCCCTCGCCGCAATAGCAAAGGATGCACAGTAAATGGTGTCCGCGCAACCTAACCGCATTTTGCATGATCGATTTTACCTTGTTGCGTCGTTTGCGCGAAGTTTCGTCGCAACGAGCCCGACATCGTAACGGAATGTACGTCAAATTCCATTTGTGCGGCCTGAACGCGAAGAACGAGGAAAATGGCTTTTTTTCCGTCATCGTCGTCGATGTGAAAGCCGCCATAAGCGCCGCGCACGGCGTCGCCCGACCCATTAGGCCGCAGGGTCATCATTCCGTCGGAATCGAGAAAGCCCAGACGCCCCAAAACGGCGTTGAAGTCTGAATGTTGCCGGTAATACGACAAAATATCGGCAAACGCGCTCTCGAATTTCAGCATAAAATCGTCGATATCAAGCGCGACCCCGAGTTTGGCCAAGCTTGTCGCGCGGTTGCCGTCCGCCAGTTCTGGCGCGGTTTTTAAATTAACGCCGACGCCAAGATTGACGATGCGCGCATACCCCGGGTTGGCGTCCCAAGAGGGCGGGACAAGGCAGCCGCATATTTTATCGCCGTCAACCAGAACGTCATTGGGATATTTAAGCGTCACGTCGCGATCGGGCAAAAGATCGCGCACGATTTCCATGACCGCGCCCGCGGCGATTATTTCCATTTCCTGCCCGTATTCGCTTTGGAGAACGGCGATGCTGCGGCTAAATAAGACGTTGCCTGCGCCCGATTTCCATTCTCTGTCGCCGCTGCCGCGCCCTTTCGTTTGTTCCAAAGCGAGAACGATGGAGCCGTCAGGGCAACCTTTGGCGATCAACGCGTCCATTTCGCGCATTGTCGAGTCCGTCGACGCAAGAACGGTGTATCTGTTGCCAAGACCCGCTTCCAATAACCTGGCTTTTTCCGTTACCCTCATGGTGGCGCTTAAGCTTGCGGGGCGGGATCGACGTATCTCGGAAAAATTCCCTGCGGGGCAGGGATCGGCGTGCCGGATTTCAACGCGAAAGCTTCCCCCGAATGCGCAAAACTACGCTTATCGACAGGAACGGCTAGTTGATCGAGCAATTTGCTCGCCGACATCGGCATGAATGGTTGCAAGAGAATGCCGATGTGCCGCAACGTTTCCGCGAGCACGTATAAAACCGTTTCCATACGAGCAAAGTCCGTTTTCTTCAATGCCCACGGCGCTTGCTCATCGACATACCGATCGGCCTCGCCGATAACCGCCCAGATAACATCGAGGGCCTTATGAAAAGCCTGAACCTCAAATTCCTGCCGCATCAAAACCAAAACATCTCGCGCCGCGCCCAATAATTTCTTGTCGGCATCCGAAAGACTCCCGCATTTCGGCACAACCCCGCCGCAATTCTTCGCAATTTGGGAAAGCGTGCGCTGCGCCAGATTGCCGACGCCGTTTGCCAGATCGCTATTGATGCGGCGGACGAAGGCTTCGCGCGAGAAATCGCCGTCATTGCCGAACGGCACCTCGCGCAACAAGAAATAACGCGTCTGGTCAAGCCCGTATGTTTTGATCAATTCATAGGGATCAATCACGTTGCCCAAAGACTTCGAAATCTTCTGCCCTTCGTTTGTCCACCACCCGTGGGCGAAAACGCGTTTTGGCGGCTTCACTCCCGCGGCCAGAAGAAACGCAGGCCAGTAAACCGCGTGGAAACGCAAAATATCCTTGCCGACCATATGCACATCGGCAGGCCAGAATTTTTTATATTTTTCGGCTTTTTCGTCGGGATATCCCACCGCCGTGAGATAATTCGCCAGCGCGTCGAGCCACACGTACATAACGTGCTTCGGTTCGTTCGGCACGGGAACGCCCCACGTGATCGCGGTGCGCGATACCGACAAATCCCTCATGCCGGATTTGACGAAGCTGATCACCTCGTTGCGGCGCGTGTGCGGTAAAATGAAATCGGGATTCTCGTCGTAGAATTTCAGCAAACGGTCGCCCCACGCCGAAAGCTTGAAGAAATAGCTCGGCTCCTCGACCCACTCGCATTCAGCGCCCGAAGGCGCGATCTTTTTCCCGTTCGGACCGTCCGTCAGTTCGTCTTCGCCGTAATAGGCCTCGTCCCGAACGGCATACCAGCCGGAATATTTTCCCAAATAAAGCTCGCCGCGCTTCAAAAGCTCGTTCCATAAAGCCTGACAGGCCTTAATGTGGCGTTCTTCAGTCGTGCGGATGAAATCGTCGTTTGAGGCGTTCAGGGCCTTCAAAAGATCGCGAAAATTCCGCGAAACCTTGTCGGTGAAAGCCTGAGGATCGAGACCTGCCGCAGCGGCGGATTTGGCGACCTTTTGCCCGTGTTCGTCCGTGCCGGACAAAAACATCACGTCAAAACCGTCCAAACGCTTGAACCGCGCCAGCACGTCGCACGCGATGGAGGTATAGGCATGTCCGACATGGGGGACGTCGTTGACGTAATAAATCGGCGTCGTGACATAATAGGTTTTCACGTAAACATCCTTTTAAAAAGACGGGGACGCCGGAATTTATTGCTTTGTCGGGAACGGCGCGAACGGAAACGGCTTTTCGTCCGACGCGAAAGTCAGATAGCGCGTGACCTGCCCCTGATACGCGGCGAGATTGTTTCCGAATTCGGACAATCCCCCAAAAGCCGAACCGTTGAACAGCTTGGCCAGAAACTGGAACACCGAAGCGGCGAAGGTCAGCAAAATAGACAGGTAAAAGGCGACGCCGAACACGACAAGATACAAAAAGCGCAGCCACGTATCCTTGTCCTTGACGTTTTTCTTGAGGTCTTCTTCGTTCAATCCGGTCATTTTTCCCTCCACGGCAGAGCGCAGTTTATAGGCTCTCTCGCGAGAAAAAGCAATTGACGACAATATCAGCCGCCCAACTACCCGAAATTAAACGGATCGCCATCGCCGGACAATTCACGCAATTCCCGTGTGGCGTTCACGTACACGTTAGCAGCAAGAAGAGTGTGCTTACAAGGATGTGCGCTACTATTAGAAAATTCTTCTTTTGCAACGTCCCTCATCTTTTTCAACAAAGTGATATGTTGATCATATGGATCGGCCATTTTGATTCTCCTCTAAAATTAAGCATCCAAACAATTCGGAACCAATGCGAGTCATACCACCCGGAAATGAAAGTAAAAACATTTATTTTTCGATATTTATCAATGTATTAGGATTTATCCGCAAGTTGTTTTTGCGCCAGCTTCTTTTCGACCATTGCGACTACGTCGCCGATGGTGCGGACCTCCACGTCGGAGGTATTGGCGTTAAACGGCAACTGAACCTTGAATTTGTCCTCGAGCGCGAAAATGACCTCGACCATATCGAGAGAGGTGATGTTGAGGTCGGAAAGAGGGACTTCGGGCGTCAGCTTGCTGCGGTCGACAAGCGCCTTTTGCGCGACAATATCGAGAATCTCGTCAATTTGGGAGAGAGACATCTTTTTCCCTTATCATTTGGGTTGCTAAGACCTAATCGGTTTCCTTCTTTTTCTCAAGCTCCGAGACTCTTTCGGCTAACCCCTCGATTTTCTTAAAGAATCGCGTCAATCGTCCGAGATTGAACAGATTTTCCATGAACTTTTCGCGAGGAGCTGCGGGCGCGCCGCCGACAATCGCGCGGGGAGCCACGTTTCCGGCAATGCCGCTCATCGCCATCGCAATCGCATCGTCGCCAATCGTCACATGATCGGCAACGCCCACGGCTCCGCCCAAAACGACGCGATTTCCGATTTTTGCGCTGCCCGCGATGCCTGTGCGGCCGCAGATCATGCAATTCTCGCCCACTTGGACGTTATGCCCAATTTGAACCTGATTATCGATCTTGGTGCCGTTTCCAATGCGCGTCGAGGAGATCGTGCCGCGGTCAATGCAGCTGTTTGCGCCCACTTCGACGTCGTTGCCCAAAACGACAGGAGCCAGAGACGCGATGCGGATCAACTCGGTGTTGGATGCCGTCACCGCGCCGCCCGCCTTGGCCGTTTCGACGCTTCCCGTCTGGGGCGTGACGAAGCTGAATCCGTCCGCGCCGATGCTCGCGTTGAAATGGATGACGGCGCGGTCGCCGATGCGCGTTCCCGCGCCGATTTTAGCGCCTGAATAGATCAACGCGTTGCGCCCGATGATGGCGTTCTCGCCGATATAAACGTGCGGATGCAAAACGGCGTTGTCGCCGATGACGGCATTCGCGCCGATATAAACGAACGCGCCGATGGCGGCGTTTTTTCCGATCGTCGCGCGTTTTTCGATGACAGCGCTCTTGTGAATACCCGGCTTGACGAAAACGGGTTCTTCGAACAAAGCCGTCAGTTTCGCCATTGCGAGGCGAGGCCGCGCCACGACAATTCTCGCTTTCAGAAAAGCGCTGTCTTTTTCATCGCCCGAAACCACGGCGGCCACGGCTTTGGTGTTTTCCAGCAAGGGCAAAAGCTTGGCGTCCATCGCGACCGCCAGATCGCCAGCGTCGATAACGTCGGCGGGATGCGCGAGCCGCGAAACGCGGATTTTGCCGTCGCCGATCAATCGGCCCTCGACGGCATCGGCAATAACTTGAAGGGAAAAGGTTTTGGACATAAGGCTCACAAAGCAAAGAACAACGATAATGTCAACCCAAGCTAAAATAACTGGTGAAATCGCGAATAAATTCCTTTAAACCGCACGAAACGCCCAATTCCCCAAAAGAAAATCCCATGCGTATAGCCTGTGTCCTATTGCTTCTTCCTTTTATGTTTTTCGCCAATCCTTTTGCGGCGCAGGCCGAGGATGCTTCTTTGCCCGCAGCCGATGACGACGGGCCAGAGCACGGCAAGGTGAACACGCCCGATCCGGGCCCTGTCGATCCGGGGCATTACGAAATCGAAGCCTCTTATTCCGGCGCGTTAGCCAAACATACATGGAACGATCAGAGCAATCTCATCGGCCACGGAGCGGAGCAAACAAATCAAGCAGGGCTCTTACTTACGGCGGGCGCGGTCGAAAATCTGGATTTCAGCATTTTCGACAGTTACCGGTGGCTCAAGGATAAAGAAGACGCACCGGATTCCGAAACCGGCAATCAGCTCGGCAACGTGACGGTCAACGGACGATACCGGTTCATCGAAAATAAAGACCTCAACTTGGAAGCCGCCTACATCGGCGGATTTACAGCACCCGCGGGCAGCCAGTCCGACGAAAAAGACGTTTCGACCAACCAAAGCTTCTGGAGCTTCGATCAAACCCTCGTTGCGGCAAAAGATTGGGGACAATGGACGGGCAATGTCGATGCGGGGTATGCGCTGCCTTTCGGCAATCACCTCGGAACGGCGCGCGGAACCGCAAACGCCGACATCGCGGGAGGCTATCAAATACTGGCATGGCTCCAGCCGGAGGTCGAAATAAATTACATCCGGAATTTCCTCTCGGTCGGCGGCGATCAGGAAGTTCTGGCCGTGACGATGGGGCTTGTCATGCCGATCGACGAACGCCTGCGCATCGACACGGGGCTCCAACAAGGCGTCTGGGGAACGAACGCCGACCGCGCTACAACGTTCTCCATCGCATTTAAAACGGCGTTTTAAATACGGTTAGTCCCAAACCGATAGTCGGCCACCGTCTCTTCAAGTTTTCCCACGGCGGATCTTGAAGGCTCCAGCGTTTTGGCCAAAGCGATTTCATCTTTAAGAACGACATCCAAACAGAAACCGGATTTGAAGTAGTTTAACCGTTTTGCTTTGTCTATCTTATCGAACTCTTCGAGAATAAAATTTTTGGCGATAGCGACCCCGCCAATTTCGAACGTGTCCCAGTTATTTCTGTTAATGCCCGGAAGGGGAATGACGTTTGTCACTGTGGCGATTTTGCGGGGCGAAAGGTTCTTGGCTTCTTCCGCGCGCATTGTCATTAGCGCTCGTGTCAACGGCAACAGGCCTATCAAATTAACGCTTTTTGCTTTTTTGTAGACATCAAGCTCCGCAATATTATGAAAATGATCGCCCGTATTTTTTGAGGCATTCTCGACTGTAAAAAATTTCTTCGCCTCTTCCCCTGAAATGCCGCGCGTTTTCGTTAAATAGTTCTTCAAATAACGGGCCATATAATCGCCCTCCGTTTCCCCGTCGCCGGGAAACGGAAGTTCGTTCTTTTTTAATAAAGGCGAGAAGTATTGCATGTAAATTTTTGTGACAAGAAGGTTGTTAACAACCTCGCCGCCGCAAAGCATAAAATGGCTGATCTGGCCGCTCTCGAAAAAGCCGATCGCTTCGTTAAGCGCAAACAAACTGGTAATTCCTGCGCCCAAAACGATACCGACATCCGCGCAAACGTCCTGAGGAAATTCGGGGAACATAAGTTCCGTAAGCGCCCCTATGTTTTGAGAGTTGTTGCTTCCTTCGAATTCAATGCCGCCGATCGAAATGCTCATGACCATAGTCTAGCCGCGAACGTGGCTAGCTCCTGTTAAGTTATTGATAGAATGGCT